>JBAYNU010000007.1:0-47696 GCA_041678665.1 Candidatus Magasanikiibacteriota bacterium | reverse complement strand
TTTAATCATATGCCTTAACCCTACAAGGTCGTAGTTTAAATGAAAAGAGCTGTTTTCAAAAAGCCACCGTAAACGCTTACCCATACTTTTCGGGGTGTGTCAGATGTATGGTACCAATACAAGGTATTGACGAAATCTTGTTTTTGTGCTATAATGAACTGTTAATAAAAAGCTGCTCTTTCAAATGTAAACGCTCGTTTTTACGGGCAAAAAATAAAAACAGGCCCACAGGGTGAAAAAACAGGAGGGAAAGAAAATGAAAAAGTTCAGAACTGTCGCCGCCGCCATCGCCATCGTTTTTGCCGTTGGCGGTTGTGCCGCTACCGTAAAGCACGCGCCCACGGTATGGGGTAGTGGCATCTCCACGAGCGACCTCTTGATGGTCGACTCACTCGAACTCTCCGAGTTCGGGGGCACGTGGATAGCTCGGCTTTCTTTCGGAGAGGACCGCTTTGGTTTTTCCGGAAGTTACGCCGCCGGAAGGGTGATTATTCCCCTGAACAGGGAAGGGGCGGAGATTGAATTTGTTCCTCGTTCCCTTGTGGAGACGAGCTTCGTCTCGCCTCCGCGGGTAGTGGTGGCCATTCCCTTCGTAATTTTAAAAACGAAGGGAAAAAATTACCTTTTTCTTCCGGCGCCAGGCGCGCCGGATAAAGGCAAAGCATTGGCTTTCGTCTATTGGGGCAACAAATAGTCCCAAGGCGGAAGCCAACTTGAGCTGGTGGCAGTATTGCGCCAGCTTTTTTATTACAGAATTTCTACGCATGGTGCTAATACAGTATCTTGCTTTTTTTTGGGTTTATGTTATAATATTTCTCACAAGTAATGGGCCGTTAGCTCAGCTGGCTAGAGCGTCCCGATGTCCATCGGGGAGGTCACGTTAAATGAATATGGAGGGCTTTGTTTATATATTACAAAGTGAAAAAAACGGCAGTTATTATGTTGGCAGTACAATTAATTTAGAGAAGAGAATATTTGAGCATAATACCGGGCAGACAAAATCACTAAAATATTTATTGCCTCTGAAACTAGTATTTTTTCAAAAGTTTGGTGATATAGGATTAGCTAGAGCATTAGAATATAAAATAAAGAATTTTAAAAGTCGCAAGATTATTGAACAAATAATAGTTGACCAAAAAATTAAAATGGGCCGTTAGCTCAGCTGGCTAGAGCGCTTCCATGGCATGGAAGAGGTCAAGGGTTCAAATCCCTTACGGTCCACAGAAGCATTAAAACACCAAAACATTAAAGCAAACAAATCGCTGTTTTAATGTTTTCATGTTTTAATGCTTTTTTGTTTTTATGTCCTTCACGCAAAAATATTTTTGGTTGGTGGTACTATCAGCTATCGCCCTGGGGTTTATTTGGGTCGCGCCCGGGCTCGCGATCAAACCGTATTTGTCGTATATTCTTATAGTGATGATGACTTTGAGTTGTATCAAGATAGATCCGAAGAATTTTCGTCATCTGCATAAAGAATGGTGGCGTTATTTGGTGATATTATCTTTTATATTTTTGGTACCTACTGTTTGTGTATACCTTTTTAAATCTTTGGTGTCATCAGAAGTATTTATTGGTTTGTTAATCGCTGCGGCTGTGCCTTCGGCGGTATCAGTGGTATTTATTGCCGATTTACTGGGTGGCGAACCAGTGAAAGCACTTGTTGCGACCACCCTAGCCCATTTGGTTAGTCCGATCGTTACGCCATTTTTAGTTTGGTTTTTTGCTCGTGAAATTATTCAGGTGGATTTTGTCGGTATGTTGATTTTGATTATTAAATTAGTTATCATTCCTTTGGTTTTAGCGCAGATTATTCGTAAAATTGAATTACATAAACATATTGTTCCGAATGTTTCGGGGATTAATTCAATCTTGCTATTTATTTTAATTTGGGGTATAATCGCGCCGGGTAAAGAGTTGCTTTGGAATAATCATCGTCAATTCTTTTTTGCGATTTTAGCGGTATCCGCTGCTTTGTTGGTGGAGACGATTGTGGCGATTTGGTTTGGCCGTACCAAAAAAGAGGATATTACTTTGGTGGTGGTGGATAGCTACAAAAATTTTACTTTAGCGTCAGTTATTGCTTGGAGTATGTTTGGTCCGTTAGCGCTCGTAGGCGCGGTGGCCTATGGAGTCATGAATAATTTAATGATCGCGCCTTTGCAATACTGGAGTAATCATAAAAATAAATAATTATGTCATTTTCTATCGGTATTGTTGGTCTTCCGAATGTGGGTAAATCCACATTGTTTAACGCGCTTACGCGCAGTAAACAGGCCGACGCGCAAAATTATCCCTTTTGCACGATTGATCCCAATGTTGGCGTGGTTGAGGTACCTGACGAGCGATTGGCGAAGTTGTCGGAGGTGTCTAAATCTAAGAAAGTTGTACCAACTACAATTGAATTTGTGGACATCGCCGGATTGGTGGCTGGGGCAAGTGAAGGTGAAGGTTTGGGCAATAAATTTTTGTCGCATATTCGTGAAGTGGATGCGATCGCCCAGGTGGTGCGGGCGTTTTCGGATTCTAACGTTATTCATGTTAATAATAAAGTTGATCCAACCGGTGATGCCGATGTTATTAACTTGGAATTAGTGCTTGCCGATTTGCAGACCGTCAGTAAACGGTTGGATAATGCGAAAAAAAACGCCAAAGGCCTGCCTGCCGGTAGGCAGGGCGCGGCCGCCAAAGATTTTGTCGGACAAATCGAGCTTTTGGAGCGCGTTAAGAAGCAATTGGAGGAAGAAAAGCCCGCGCGTGAACTTGATTACAATGAAGATGATTGGAAAATAATGAAAGAAATGTGTTTGCTGACGATGAAGCCGATGCTTTATGTGGTAAATGTTGATGAAAATCCGGATAGCGCAAAAATTCCCAATCTGAGCAAGCCCGGTACGGAGCAGATTGTAGTTAGCGCCAAATTGGAAGCCGAATTGGCGGATTTGAGTCCAGCTGAAGCGCAGGAATTTTTGCAAACCGTCGGAATGAATGAAAGCGGTTTGGATAAATTGATTACAGCGAGCTATAAATTATTAAATTTAGTGACATTTTTGACATCAGGCGAACCCGAGACGCGCGCTTGGACGGTAAAGACCGGCGCGAAAGCTCCGGAAGCCGCCGGGGTGATTCACACGGATTTTGTGAAAGGATTTGTGAAAGCTGACGTCTGTAATTGGCAGGATTTTGTGGCTTGTGGCGGTTGGGCGCACATGAAAGAGAGTGGTAAGCTACGATTGGAAGGAAAAGAATACGTTATCAAAGATGGCGATTTGATTTATTTTCATATCAACGTGTAAATGTAGAGAAGTTTGAATTAACAAAAAAACGACGTGGTTAATCCTCGTCGTTTTTTGTGCATTATATTTTTTTGAATTTCCAGATTTCTCTCCCTACTTTTTGATCAGGGCGGGCATAAAGTAAAAATTCTTGACCGGGGAGAAGTGGCTCGGATATTAGTCCGAGTTTTTTTATCTCGTTTTTTATATCAATTGTAATCCAACTATTCTTATTTTTGAATCTAGGAACAATAAAGATGATTGTTCCATGCGGTTTTAAGATTTTGGTAAACTCGGCAAGCGCGGCAAGATATAAATTTTTTAACTCTTCCGCTTGAGAGCGGATTTGCGCCTCGGATTCATTGCCGTATAGTGGCCTGCCTAAATAGGGTTCGGTGATGATGGCGTTAACGGAATTTTTGGTTATTTTGGAGCTTAGTTGAACGGCGTCAGCAGTAAATAATTCTATGTTCGATTGTTCGATGGTTCGATTGTTATTTTTTAACCATACTATATTTTTTTTGGTGTCTTCGATTGCTTTTTCCGATAAGTCTGATCCGGTTAAGTTTTTGTAGCCCATTAGCATGGCTTCGGTAATTATTGTGCCCGAACCACAAAATGGATCCAAAATCACATCATCCAATTTGGCTTGCGCTAAATTTATCATCATCATGGCGAGTTTGGGCGGGAGCATGCCGGAAAGGTCGTCGCGTCCCGGGCGGCCAAAATCGCGTTCACTAAACTCATCTACATCTTGGACGGCAATCATTTTTGCCAAATTAAACTTTTTATCTATCACTTCGATTAAAAATTCTGCACCCTTGTCAATAAGTTTATTGTATTTAATTTGAGCGGAATTAAGGACGCCGTGTTGGCCTTCCACAAAGCGCACGGATTTTCCTAATTTTTTTAATTCTTTCTTCACTTCCAGCCCCAGACGTTCATCTATGGACTGCGCACCACCCCTAATTGAATAAATACTGACACCAAAGTGAATTTTGCCTTCAATTTGTTTTAGTTCATCCACCATCTTGGCTTTTAGTTTATCCACAGTCAAGTTGATAGCAATTTCTTTACCGATTTTTATTGTTCCGCCCAGTTGTTTAATCAGTTCAGAATCAATTTTTTGATCTAATTTTAAAACAGATCCCGAAGTGGACTTGGGATGATAGCGGGTAACGGCCGCGATTTCCGCCGTTGAAAGTAATTTTTCTCTGCCCAGTATAAACCAGTACATAATTAAATTTTAGTAGTACTTGAGGGGGTAGAATAATAAGTAAAAATATTGCGAACGGTTGGTGGAATTGGTGTTAATTTCTTTTTAGCATCAATAATACCCGCTGTTTTGTAAAAGTTGTCCATATCCACGATATCCATGCCTAATTCGGAGTTTAAATTAATAATGGAGCAAGCATTAGCAAGCGTATTGTAGATATTATTATAAACGAAGAACGCTGTCAACATCAGGGCCAAAGTGATTAATCCTGCCGTTAAAATACTGGCAATGCGCCAGCCTAAATAATTATTTTTGTCTGGTGGGGCGAGTTTTTTCCAAATATCCGCCAAAGTGATTTTATTCATTGACATATAATATTAATTCAATACGGAGTTGAGTGTTGTTGATTTTTTGGTTTTGTCCGCTTGCCAGCGACCAGTTTAAACTGGTGATGTTTAAAAAGTAATTATTAGTATGCAAATCGGCAATATAATTTAAAATATTTTTGTATTCGCCATTTACAGTTAAATTAATTTTTACTTGGCGCCCAGCCATTTTATCTAAATTGGTATTATCTATTTTTTGTTCTACCTGATGTCGAGTTGCTAAATTTTCTAGCTCGGTTATGAGCGTTAATTCGTCGCCGGCAAAGAATAAGTGTTGGTTATAACGAGTAACTGTTTCTTTTATTTGGTTTACTTCTTGTAAGGAATTATTCATTCTTTTGGCATTTTCGTAACGGCGTTCTAAATATTGGCGTAAAGTCTCCGTTTCATTATTAATTTTTTGAATATAATTAATTGTTGGCAAAACTATCGCAAAAATAATAATGGCGATGGCTACGGCGAAACCGCTAATGATAATAATTGTTTTTCGTTCATGACTTAGAAGCATACTATTTTTTCTTTTCTCCAATTATTTTGATTATCGGCCACTGTTTTAATTTAGTTTGATATTCAAAGTTAATATTTTCTTTTTGTAGTAGTTGAGTAGTAGGCATAATGGTGGCTTCTAGCCAAGGAATTTGTTTGACGGTTTCTTGATAAGCAATGAGATCCGCCCTAGTTTTGGCAGTGCCATAAATGATGATTTGGTTATTGACGCGGTTGATATCCAAAGAATTAATGCGGATATTGGCGGGAGTAGTGGAAGCAATGAACAAGAGTTTTTCGGTGATATTTAGATAGCCGTTGCTAGTTTCACCAATAGCGCGTAAAGTACGATTTACCGTTCGTACTTCGGTGTTGTAAGAGGTGTAATCTCGTCCGATTGACATGGCATTTTTGGTAAGTGAGGTGAATTCGTCAATTAGTATCATCCAACCCCAGAGTAGAATAGTGGCGATAATAGCGGCGGCGATGATTATAAATTCAAGAATATTTTTGATAAATAAAAATTTTACCAATCGATTTTGTTCGGTTTTTCTGTGAGGTGGCAATAAATTGAGATTAATAATTATCATAAAGTATTGTCGACGGCGCGCAAAGCCAAGCCGATGGCTGACGCCATATTCAAAGCTTCCAGATTATCCGTTTCCGAAAATTTAGAATTGAGCAGGTTTTTCCAAGGATGCCCGGGGTGAGCAGATATTTTTAGTTTTTGCGATAGAACGCTATCAATATTTTTTAAACGAGATAATCCGCCACACATAGTGATATGGGTAATCGGGTTGGAAGTAGGAAAGTGTTCACGGTAGAAATTAATCGCGGTTTTAATTTCAGTAATTAAATCTTCCGCTATTTGATTAACGATTTTTAAATAACGTGGAGTTTTTTCGTCGTAAACCAAACCGTTTTTAATTTTGAGATTTTCGGCGGTTTCGTAGTCTATTTTTAATTCTTGGGCAATTGCCATGGTTAAAATTTCTCCCGAAAAATGTAGAGTGGTGCTGAATTGGATGCTATTATTATCATAAATTACCACTCCGCTACGGGTTGCGCCCAAGTCCAAAATCATCCGCGCTTCGCCGGCATAGCTTTTGTTAGCGGTAATTAAAGATCGCGCTAAAGCGATGGCTTCTATTTCCAAAGCAATGGGAGTTAACCCTACACTGTCCATTAAATAAGTATAAGAATCAGCGGTTATTTTTGGGGCCGCGCCAATTAAAATTTGGGCGGTTTTAGCCTGTTTGTCATCAGCATTTATTGCCCACCAATCCAAATAAGTTTCTTCAATTTCGTAGGGTAAGTGTTTGCGGGCGTGAAATTTGACGTCCTCCGTAGTTATCTGATCGGGCGGGGATTCAACGTCGATTAATTTGAGAAAAGTTTTTGGTTCCGGTAAATCTATCACTACCCAAGGTGATTTTAAAGGTTTGTATTTTTTGCCTTCTTTGCCTAAGATGTATAATATTTTTTTACGCACCATTTCCGGTTGTTGCAGTTCGCCATCCACAATGTATCCTGGTGGCAAATTTACAGTGCGCAATTCGGAAACAGAAAAATAAGGCGGTTGGCGTAGCCGGTGATGCTTTTGCAGTTGGATTAGTTTTATTGATAGGTCGCCTATGTCTAGTCCGAACGCTCCATCAAAAGGATTACTTAAAAACATAGTTGATAGCTTACAGCTTTTAGCTGTTAGCTTTTAGAATAAAAAGTCAGCAGCCACAAACTAAAAGCTTTGGGCTAGCGAATACATGGGCATAATGACCGCGACTGCGATACCGGCCGTGGCCAGACCCAAAGTCAAAATAATTACCGGTTCAATAATGGTAGAGAAATTTTTCATGGTCTGGTCTACTTCGTCCGTATAGTAATCCGATAACTCTTTAAGCATTTGTTCCACTTGGCCGGTTTCTTCACCCACCATTATCATTTCGGTGACCATGGGCGGGAAAACGTTAGGATAATTTTGTAGTATTTTGGAAATAGTCTCTCCTTTTTTTAGTTGTTCTGACACTAATAACAAAGTATCGCGGTAAGTAACATTTGATTGTACTTCGGCGGTAGTTTTTACCGCATCAACAATTGGAATAGCGCTTTGTAGTAGAGAAGAAAGAGTGAGGGTAAAGCTAGCTAAATTTATTTTTTTAATAATTCCGCCAAAAATAGGTAGATGCAGGTTAAAAGCATGGACTTTCTTTTTTATGGCTGGCTGTTTAAGCAGCCAAATAACTAACACTACCGTAGCGATGATGCCTACAATCAAGTGGATGCCGTAATTTTGCCCAAAATTTACAATCGCCATAAGCACTCTCGTCGCAAGCGGTAAATCTGCGTGAAATTCTTCAAACATAGTCATCAGTTTGGGCAAGACAAAGAATACAATTTCGATAGCGATGCCAGCCATAGCCACCAAAATCACCGCTGGATAAATCATCGCGCCGCGAATCTTAGAAGCCAGTTCGTGGCTCTTTTTCATTTGAGTCGCAATATTAGCTAAGGATTGCTCCATTTGACCGGCGGTTTCGCCGGCGGCTACCATGTTTACATAAATTGGAGGAAATATTTTTGGATATTTAGCGAGTGCCTCACTTAACTGTTTGCCTTTTTCCACTTCACTTTTTACTTCGCCGATAACTTGACGTAATTTTCTATTTTCAATTTCTTGCGCTAAAATTTTTAAGCTCGCCACGATTGATAAGCCAGCCTTGGTCATGATTTGCAGATGATGGACAAATAACATCTTTTGGACAAAAGGAACTCGGGTGAGATAAATATCCACGAAATTGTTAAGTTTTTCTTCCAAAGGAGATAGTTGTCTGGGTTGAGGCATATCGTTAAGGTATTAAAACAGTGAGCGAGTTATATTTTATTTTTTGTGATGTTTTAATGTTCTAGTGTTTTAATGCTTTAATGTTTTTATTCTTTAGTTACTCGCAGTATTTCGCTAAAAGTAGTAGTGCCCATTTTGGCTTTAATTAAACCGTCTTCAAGCATGGTAATCATGCCGTGGGTGCGAGCGTAAGCGCGAATTTCGTTGGCGGTGGCATGAGCATTAATCATTTTGGTGAGCTCGTCGTCCATTTCCATAATTTCATAAATACCTACTCGGCCTTTGTAGCCGGTAGAACCGCACCGCGAACATCCTTCCCCTTTGTAAAAGGTCATAGCCTCTAATTTAGTTTCGTTATTTATTAGTTTGAGGCCGTTATTTTTGAATAGGTCGCTAATTTTTTGAGTATCAAAGGTTCGCTCCAATTCGCTAATGGTTTCTTTTTCTAATTTATACTCTTTTTTACAATGTGGACAAATTTTGCGCACCAAACGTTGCGCCATTACAATATTGGTGGTGTAGGCGACCAAAAAGGGCGGTACTCCCATGTCGATTAAACGCGGTAGGGTGGTAGGCGCGTCGTTGGTGTGGAGGGTGGCAAGCACCAAATGTCCGGTCATAGCCGCTTGGATGGCAATTTCGGCGGTTTCTTGATCGCGAATTTCTCCCACCATAATAATGTTGGGATCCTGACGCAAAAGCGCGCGTAGTCCACCAGCGAAAGTAAAGCCGACTTTGGTATTGACTTGGCTTTGGTTAACGCCGGGCATACGATATTCAATTGGGTCTTCCACAGTAGAAATATTTACGCCGGGTTGATTTAAAATACCCAAAACCGAGTAAAGGGTGGTGGTTTTACCAGAACCGGTTGGTCCGGTGACCAAGATCATGCCGTGCGGTTTTTTGATTGCCGCCTCTAAAATAGCGCGGGGTTTTTCGAGTAGTCCGAGAGCATCCAAGCTTACCGGTTTGGTGCCTTCGTGTAATAGACGCATCACAATCTTTTCACCATCATAAACTGGTAAAATAGAAACCCGGAAAGCCAGTTTTTCTTCTTGTACTGCGATTTTGAAACGTCCGTCTTGCGGCACCATGTGTTCGTCTAATTTTAAGTTTGCCAAAATTTTGATACGCGCGGTAATGCCATTTTGAACAGCTTTAGGCAAAGTCATGATTGGCTTTAAAATACCATCAATACGATAGCGTACATCTACTTCTTTCTCACTGGGTTCAATATGAATATCAGAGGCGCCTTCATATACGGCGTGTTCCAGAACACTATTTACAATGTTAATAATTGGTAATTCTTCGGCGGCTTTTTTTAGTTCTTTGGTATCAGTTGTGCCGGTAGCGTCTTGAATCACTTTGAGGTCGTCTTGTAATTCGGCGTGATAACGATGTAAGGCATCTTTGAGGTCGGAAAGCGTGGTAATGAAAATTTTTGGTCTAAGGCCGGTTTTGCGATGCAAAAATTCGATGGTTTGGATATCGGTTGGGTCCGTCATGGCTAAATAAAGTTCGTCTTTTTCTTGGTTGAAAGCAATTACTTGATGAGTGCCCGCTACCGGACCGGGAATAAGGTTTAAAATTTCTTTTTTAATTTCACGTCCTTTTAATGGCACAAAGGGAACATCCAAAAATTCGCTGGCTTTTTCAAAAAAAGTTTGTTCATCCAAAATACCATCGGCGAACATAACTTCGATTGGAGTTTTTTCCAGTTTGATGGCTTTGTCTTCGGCTAATTTTAACTGTTCGGCAGTAACCGGGAATTTATATTTTGTGATTATCGTTTGGAGAGTTTTAAGAGGTAGCATAAGATGTGAGTTTGAGCTCCTTTGATGGTTGTATTATACCACATAGCTAAGGAGTAAGGAATAAGGATAAAGGAATAATCAATGTGGACAATAATTTGAGTATCTGGTAGATTATAGTTGTGATTTTCGCCTCAGATTTTTTTCGCTCCATCCCCTTTTAGGGGAGGGATAAAGGGTGGGGTATTTGTTCGTATCGTATACCCCCCCACCCCTGTCCTCCCCCTAAGAGGGGGAGGAAAATATTTACCCTTATTAATTCTTAATTTTTAATTTTTTATTATGTCTATCCTCGTCTCCGGGTCGTTGGTTTATGATAATATCATGAATTTTCCGGACAGTTTCAAAAACCACATCATGCCTGAAAATATCCATATTCTTAATTTGTCTTTTGCCGTGGATAAGCTCACTCGTAGCTGGGGCGGCACGGCCGGCAATATTGCCTATACCATCAAAATGCTCGGTGGTGAGCCACTTTTAGTGTCGGCAATAGGCAAAGATGGTGGCGATTATTTGGAATATTTTAAAAAAATGGGCGTGACCATCGAAAATATTATTCACGATAAAACCCAAATGACTGCTTCGGCATATATTACGACTGATGCGGACGACAATCAAATCACTGCGTTTTATGGCGGACCACTGGGGCGAGCCACAGAAATTAATGTGCGCGATTTGGGTGATAAAATCAATCTCGCAATTATATCTCCTACCCCCAAAGAGGTGATGCTTAAACATTTAAAGGAATGTTTTGAGCTCGGGATTAAGGCGGTGTTTGATCCGGGTCAGCAGATGACTGCTTTTAATGAATTGGATTTGAAAAAGGCTATTTCGCAGGCATATTTTGTGGTGGGCAATGATTATGAAATTAAATTATTACAACAACGCACGGGCTGGGACAGCAAAGAAATATTAAAAAATACCAAGGTTTTAATTACCACTTTGGGCGAGCGTGGGTCGGTGATTTCCACGGCCGAGGGTGAGGTAATTGAGGTAGGGGTGTGCCCGCCACAATCTTTTGATGATCCTACCGGGGCAGGCGATGCCTATCGCGCCGGATTTTTTGTGGGATATGAGCTAGGATATAATTGGAAGACCTGCGCGCAGTTGGGCGCGGTGGCCGCGGCGTATGCGATTGAAACCTATGGCACCCAGGAACATGGTTTTAGCAAAGAAGAATTTTGCGCGCGGTATCAAAAGACGTTTGGAGAGAGTGTGAATTTATAAAGTGTGAATTTAATAATATGTCTGATAGACCAAAAGTAGGCGTGGCGGTATTTATTGTCAAAGATAAAAAAATTTTAATGTTAAAACGTATCGGCGCGCATGGAGCTGACACTTGGAGCGTGCCGGGGGGGCATTTGGAATATGGCGAAGAACCGGAAGACGCGGCCGCGCGTGAAGCTATGGAAGAAGTGGGGATTAAGATAACCAATATTCGTCGCTCCGTTTATACTAACGACATTTTTGAAAAAGAAAATAAACATTATATTACCCTGTTTTTTATTGCCGAAATTGAGAGCGGCGAACCGAAGATTTTGGAACCGGATAGGACCGAAGAAATCGGTTGGTTTGAGTGGGGTAATTTACCCCAGCCGTTGTTTTTGCCGGAGATAAATTTGCTTAAACAGGGGTTTGATTTGTTTGAATAGTATAAGTAAAATTAAAACGCCCAGCTGTAAGCCGGGCGTTTTAATTAATCTTTGGGGTGATTATCTTTTTCTATCTCATCCGGCAGTTCTGAAATTTCTGTGCTTAGCCCAGTTTCTAGTTGTGTTGTTTCGTATGCGCGTTCATCTTCATTGGTGAATAATGATAAATATTTTTCCACCATTTGTTTGGTTAGTTTACCCTCGCTGTGTAATTCAATTAAATCAGTTATATTAACGCCTGCTTCTAATTGCATGTCGTTTATCTCCATGCTTACGCCGCCAGTTTCTTTGGGCATATAGTTAAAGGTTATTGAATTTTTGTTGGATTAATATTTGTATATTTTTCAATCATTCGTTTTATTCCGCTTTTATCCAAAAGCCCTTTTTGAGCGCCAGTTTGGCCAATCACTCCACAAGAATTAGCCACACCCCATTGTAAGGCGTGGGCAATATCATGTCCCAATACCCGCCCGCTCATGTAGCCCGAAGAAAAGGCATCGCCGGCGCCGGTTTTTGCTACTACGGTAATTGGGTAGCTGGCCATTTTCCAGATATTTTCGCTGTTGCCCCCGTAGGCGCCATTGCCCGCGTCGGTAATGGCCACTTCTCTCGCGCCGAGAGATAAAAGTTTATGGATAATCGCGTTTACAGTTTTCTCTTTTTCTAAAGTTGTGCCCAAAATTCTTTCGGCTTCCTCCAGATTAACAATTAAGATGTCGGTATGGGGCAATACTTCTTTAACTTTATCTATAGTATTTTTGAGTTGAAATGATCCTGGGTTAAAAGCGAGCCGAACATTGGCGTGTTTTTTGATCCAAGTCAATAATTTTTCTTGTAAGGGTTCATAGCCTTCGCTAAGTCCGGTAAAATATATCCAGCCGGTTTCGGAAAGTTTTTTAGGCCAGCAGTAAGAACGTTTGCGGTGAAAAGAAAGAATCGTGCGTTCTCCTTTAAAATTTAAAACCACCGAATAACGAGTTTTGGTTTTAGCATCAAAAGTTAGCAGACCAGTATCCACGCCGTATTTTTTTAACTCTTGTTTGACTAGTTTGCCGTTGGAATCATTACCTACGGAAGTTAAAATAGCGGTCTTCAAACCCAGTTTAGTGGTGCCGCAAGCCACATTAGCCGCATTACCACCGAGACATTGGAAGCTGTCGGTGATGGGGATTTTACTGGCAAAGTCCAAACATAAACGGCAACTTTGTCCGTCTAATCCGCATTCCACGGCCGCGTTGTCAATTTGCACGTGCGTGTCGATTACCGCGTCGCCGATGGTGATGATATTGTACATAATTTATTAAATTTCAAATCCAAAATTACAAATCCCAAACAAATTTTAATCTCTAAATATTCAAATTCAAAATATTTGTAATTTGGTAATTGTGATTTATTTGGAATTTGAGATTTAGAATTTTTGATTTATTTTTCCGGGTGTTTATATTGCTCTACCAATTCGCCACTGTGGATGTGTCTACCCATCATTATTTCTATTAGCTCAATAAAAGCAGCTAAGGCCATTCCCACCATGGCAATGGAAAAAATTAAATTTCCAATCGACACCGCATAGACCAAAAGACAAAGCGCGCCGATGACGAGCACGGCGTCTTGACGGCGTTCGGCTTCTAAAAAGATGGCGTAAGTTAAAAGTATTACACCGAGTCCCGCCAAGACATAAATGACGATGTCAAATAGTGGCATCGGCAGAGTGGAGAAGAGAGAGAAGATAGTGTCCATATTAATTAAGGATTAAAGATTAAGGAATAAGGAGTAATTAATGGTGAGAAAAATTTATTCTTTACTCTTTACTCCTTACTCTTTTTATCTGGTAAATTTCGTAAATGCTTGCTAGAGTAAATATTGTTTGCAAGGGTATAAACACCGGATCTTTGAGATAGGAGCTGTAAAGTAATAGAAAAATTCCGCCGAAAACAAATAAATAATTGCGTCGTAAGGCTTTTTTGTCTAGTACGCCCGCGGTAATAAATAATAGGCCAATGGCTCCCAAAATTTTAAAAATTATCGCAATAATTGCCCAAGTCATAGTCGTTTGTTTTTATGTTTTAATGTTCTAGTGTTTTTATGAATTTATTTCCACCTGTTCACATATTCAATCGCCGCGAGAGATGCGATTACACCTTGACCGGCGGCAATGGCGATTTGTTTGTAAGGAAGATTACCAACGTCGCCCGCGGCAAAAATTCCCGATACGCTGGTTTGGCATTTGGCGTCCACAATAATTTGCCCGATTTTGTCTTTGGCTACATCCACCAGTTCCGAATTAGGGGTCATGCCTATGTGCACCATCACGCCGTCAACTATGATTTCTTTCTCTTCGCCCTGGGTATTTTTATATTTTAACGCGGTTACTTTTTTATCTCCCACAATTGCCGTGGTGGTGGCTTCGTATAAAATTTCGACATTTTTTAATTCTTTTACTTTGTCAATCAATATATTTTCGCCCTTTGGGAAACCACCATTTTGTTCTTGGGTATTGGGATATTTGCTAAGCAGATAAACTTTTTTGGCCAATTGCCCCATCATCAGAGCCGATTCCAAAGCCGCATTGCCCGAGCCAATTGTTACTGTGGTTTTGCCTCGAAATAAAGGTCCATCGCAAACGGTGCAATAGGTAACGCCTTGGTGAAAAAAATTTTTTTCGCCGGGCACGCCCAACTGGCGCGGATGGATGCCAGTGGCGACAATTACGGTTTTGGTTTCGTAGGATTTAGTTTCGTTAGTCGCATTTTGCGCGAACACAGTAAAATAATTAGCTGTTTTTTCAATTTTGGTTACTTTGAATCCTTCGTCAATTGGTACATTATATGATTTTATTTGTTCGGCGAATTTTTGTGCCAATTCAAATCCTTGGATATTAATAATGCCGGGCCAGTTGCCCACTTCGCCCGAAAGTGCTACTTCACCGCCGATATTGTCGGTAACGATTTTAAAATTTAATTCTCGGCGAGCGGCATACACAGCCGCGCTGCAACCGGCGGCAGACGCGCCGATGATAATGAGATCAAACATAAATTAGTAAAGGAGTAAGGAGTAAAGAGTAATTTTTTACTCCAATTTAACGGTATTAAGTTGTAATTCTAGTTCCTCCAAGGTTTTTTTAATGTCTTTTGTTTTAGAAATTGCGCTACCAACACCAAATACTTCCACACCCCAAGATTTTACCAAGGCGATATTGTCGGCGTTTATTCCACCATCGACGGCAATAAGCGGTAGTATTTTGTCATTCCCGCGAAAGCGGGAATCAGCGACTGATTTGGGCAGATCCCCGTTTTCACGGGGATGACAGTTGATGAACTTTTTTATCTTTTCACCAACTTCTGGCAGAAATTGCGCTCCCTGCTCACCTGGGTAGACTGTCATGAATAATACCATGTCCACCAAATTAATATAAGGCTCAATTTTTTCTAGCGGCGTCTTCGGATTAATGGCAATACCCGCGTCCCAGCATTTACCGCGGATACGCGCGATTATTTCTTGGGGGTTGTCTTGTGATTCAATGTGAAAAATTACTCGTTTAATATTTTTTACTTCGTACCATTTTTCTAATTCATCAATCGGGTGTGCTACCATTAGATGGAGTTCAAAGTTTAATCTTAATCTTAATTCATTTATTTTTTCAATTTCATCAAAAGATTTGCTAGTTACAAATTGTCCATCCATTACATCAATCTGCGCTAATTCAAAGATGCCTTCCAAACGACGAGCTTGTCTTTCAAATTCAGAAAAGGTCGGAACCAAAATGGAGGGAATAATCCGCATAGTATTAAACGATACAATATACATGGAATAAAATATATTTTGTATATTTCTCCATGTATTTTGTATTTTGGTATATTATTTTTCCAATTCGGCGATTTTTTTATCGCGGCGCGTCAAGCGTTCGTCGCCATCAAATTTTGTTTCCAAGAATTTTTTTACGATTACGGCCGCATGATCTTCGGATAACACTTTTCCGGCTAGGCACAAAACATTAGCGTTGTTGTGAAGCCGGCCCCACTCGGCGCTGTCAATACTATATCCCAATATCGCGCGGATACCTTTTATTTTATTGGCAGTGATGCACATGCCTTGTCCAGTCCAGCAGATAAAAATACCGCGATTATTTGTATTTTCCATAACTTTTTTGGCGGCTGGAATGGCATAATCCGGAAAATCATCAGTAGCAATGCGTTCTTGCGGACCTAAATCTTTAAAGGGGGTCTTGAGAGTATTTTTTAAGTATCCGCCTAGGAATTTTTTGAGTTGGTAACCGCCGTGGTCGGAGGTGAGGTAGATCATATTAAAAAGTAAGTAATAAGAGGGCAAGCATTTATGTATATATTATATAATTTGTCGTGTATTTTAGCAAGTTTTAGATATTTTTTGTCTTTTTTTGCCTGTTTTTGTGGAAGAAGTCGGTTTTGTAAGCACATTTTGACAATTTTGTCAAGGGGGTGTACACTATATATACATAGCGAAAGCCGGCCATCACCGGCTCCGCCCTAAAGGTGCGCTAAAGGGAAGAAACCAGCCTGATATGCTGATGTAGACCCCTTCGGGTAGGCCCGTCATAGCCGTAATTAAGAGCCACATAAGTGGAAGCGGGGTGGTACCTCCCAAAATTGGGACCCTGCAGATGCTGGTGGTTTTTTTGTTATGAAGGAATAAAGATTAAGGAATAAGGAGTAAATATGATAAGCAAAAATAATCCTTTATATGTTAAGTCTGACATGTTAGCGAGGAATGTTTACCAGGTGATTCAGAATTTTCCCAAGTATGAACTCTACGGCCTTACATCTTAATTAAGGCGGTCAGCATTATCCGTGGTATTAAATATAGTTGAGGGGTTTGCTAGGCAAGGTCCAAACGAATTTCGTAGATTTTTAATAATATCATTTGGTTCGTTGGAAGAAACTAGGTACTTGCTAGAATTTTCTTTAAGACAAAAATATTTAGATGAAATTAAATTTAAACAACTAATTAGTAATGTTGACGAGATTGCCAAAATACTTTGGTCAATAATAAATCCAAAATAATTAATTATTCCTTATTCTTTACTCCTTAATCCTTTTACTATGTACAACGCCAACGCCAACGAACTCGAAATATTAAAATATTGGGACGCGCACAAGTGTTTCGAAAAATCCGTCTCCGAACGGCCGGAAAACAAGCCGTATGTTTTTTACGACGGTCCGCCGTTTGCGACCGGGCTTCCGCACTATGGGCATATTGTGGCGTCGCTCATGAAAGATGTGGTGCCGCGCTATTTCACCATGCGCGGATTTAGAGTGGAGCGCAAATGGGGTTGGGATTGTCATGGATTGCCAGTAGAAAATATTATTGAAAAAGATTTGAATTTGAATAGCAAAAAAGATATTGAAAATTACGGTGTGGATAAATTTAATGAGGCTTGCAATGCCACGGTTTTGAAATACGCGAGTGAGTGGAAAAAAACTATCAAACGTATGGGGCGTTGGGTTGATATGGATAATGATTACAAAACCATGGACGTTGGTTACATGGAAAGCGCTTGGTGGGTATTTAAGGAATTATGGGAAAAAGATTTGGTGTATAAAGGCCACAAAGCCATGCATATTTGTCCGCGTTGTGTGACACCTTTGTCTAATTTTGAAGTAACGCAGGGATATAAGGATGTGAAGGATTTATCAGTGACGGCTGAATTTATATTAGAAAATGGAAAAGAAGTTTTGCATATTAGCGAGGATGATGTTACTCATAATCATGAAGATGTTAAGATTTTAGCATGGACCACTACTCCGTGGACCTTGCCGGGGAATGTGTTGTTGGCCGTTAATAATGATATTAATTATTTTGTAGTTGAAGTTTTAAATTCTGAAGATTTGATAAATAAGCAAAAACATGGCGGATTATATATAGTTGCCAAGGATAGATTTAAAGAAGTTTTTAAGGATTATATTTCAGATGAAAGTGAGTGGAAAGGTGAATATTGTGGTCCGGAGATAATAAAAGAGATAAGAGGGAAAGATTTGGTCGGCCTTAAATACAAACCGTTATTCCCGTATTTTGCCAATACTCCCAATGCTTTTCGCGTGGTGGCTGGGGATTTTGTCAGTACTACCGACGGCACTGGCGTGGTGCATATTGCGCCCGCATTTGGCGAAGATGATTATAACATCGGCAAAAATGAAGGGTTGCCGTTGGTTCAGCATGTTTCCATGGACGGACGCTTTATCCCGGCAGTTACGGATTTTGCCGGTATGGAAGTAAAACCCAAAGAGGACCCGACCAAAACTGATGTGGAAATTATTAAATGGCTCGCGGCTAATAGAAAATTATTTTCCAAAGAAAAATTTGAACACAGCTATCCGCATTGCTGGCGTTGTGATACCCCGTTACTTAATTATGCTACTTCTTGCTGGTTTATTAAGGTTACCGAACTCAAAGATCAATTGCTCAAAAATAACGAGGCGATTCGCTGGGTGCCGGATAATTTTAAACAAGGCCGGTTTGGCGAGTGGCTTTCGGGCGCGCGTGATTGGGCGGTGTCGCGCAATCGCTACTGGGGCAATCCACTCCCAGTGTGGGAAAGCGCCGACGGTGATCATATTTGCGTGGGGAGTGTGGAGGAACTAGCGCAATTGACCGGCAAAAAATTAACCAAAATAATTTTTGTCCGCCACGGCGAGAGCGAAAAAAATATCAAAAATATTCATAGTAGCGTGGTCAACGATCATCCTTTAACTAAAAAAGGAGAAAAAGAAGTTGATGAGTCGGTAAAACATTTTACAGATAAAGTCGATATTATTATTAGTTCGCCAGTTTTACGTTGTAAACAAACCGCCGAAAAATTTCAGAAGAAATTAAAGGCCGATTTAATTTTTGATGATTTGATAACGGAATATTTTTATGGCTCTTGGGAAAATAAAAGCAAAGAGGAATTGGCAAAAAGAGAAGATTATCAAAATTATCGCAAAATTAGCGTGGTGCCGAAAGATAAATATCATTTTCGTTTAGGTGGAGATGGGGAAACCAGAGTCGAAATTACCGAGCGAGTGCGTAAATTTTTGGAAAAAGTTACCAAAGAATATGCGGGCAAGACAATTTTAGTAGTATCACACGGTGGTATTAATGCCGGTATGACTATGGCGCTGCAAGGAGTAGATTACGGTAGATTTTTTTCTGAAGAAAATATTATTCATCAACAAATTAAACATTTTTATCTAGATGAGGATGGGAAAGAATATAATCTCCACAAGCATTTTGTGGACAAGATGGAAATCAAAAAAGACAGCAAGGTTTATCACCGCGTGCCGGAAGTTTTGGATTGTTGGTTTGAGTCCGGTTCGATGCCTTACGGTCAGATGCATTATCCGTTTGAGAATAAGGAGAAATTTGAAGCCGGTTTTCCAGCGCAATTTATCGCCGAGGGTCAAGACCAAACCCGCGGATGGTTTTATACGCTACATGTTTTGGCGACAGCTTTAACTTCGGGTAAAAAACCATCAATACCCAAAAAGAAATTTTGTCCGGCGTTCAATAATGTGATTGTGAATGGAATTGTGCTGGCCGAAGATGGCAAAAAAATGAGCAAACGTTTAAAAAATTATCCGGAGCCCGATATTGTGCTAGAAAAATATGGCGCCGATGCCATGCGTTATTATTTGGTAACTGCGCCGGTGATGCAGGCCGAGGCGCTCAATTTTTCTGAAGCCGGAGTGAGAGAGATGTACAATAAATTAGTAAATACACTGTGGAATGTGGTGGAGTTTTATAAGATGTATAGCGACAAAGGAATAAGGAGTAAGGAAAAAGGAGTAAGTGAAAATGTGTTGGACAAGTGGATACTCGCCAAGTTGAATTTGCTGGTAAAAGATGTGACTGAGGGTATGGAAAATTATCAGTTGGCGCGCGCCAGCCGACCAATTGTGGAGTTTGTCACGGAATTATCCCAATGGTATGTGCGTCGCAGTCGCGATCGATTTAAGAGCGGTGGCGACGTTGTCATCCTGAGCGAAGCGAAGGATCCCTCTCATCGTTCGTTAAGGGATTCTTCTCCGCCAAAGGCGGATCAGAATGACAAGCAACAGGCCGTCGCGACTTTACACGAAGTACTTTTTACCTTGTCTAAAGTGATGGCGCCCTTTACGCCGTTTATGGCGGAGAAAATTTATTTAGTGATGGGCGGAGAAAAAGAAAGCGTGCATTTGGAAGCATGGCCGGAAGCGAATGAGTTTAATCCCGAGGTAGTCGAAAGTATGATATCTGTTAGGGAAATAGTTGAATGTGGTTTAGCCGCTCGATCATCTGCTGGTATAAAAGTTAAGCAACCGTTACTTAAAATGTTTGCTCCTATATGTGGATGTGTACAAGATAGAGATCAATATTTAAATATTATTAAGGAGGAACTAAATATAAAGGAAGTAATTATTATTGCAGACCCTAGTGAGTTGAAAGAGAAGAGGTTGGATAGTAATTGGGAAGTAAAAGAATCACAACGGGTATTTGTAGCTATTTATAAAGAAATCACCCCCGAACTTAAGGCCGAAGGCACGGCGCGCGAAATCGTGCGGGCGATCAATCAAATTCGCAAGGAAACGAAGTTGACTATTAATGACAAAGTCGCCGTGAGTTATGTGACGGACGACGTTGAACTCAAAAAAGTTTTGGTGGATTTTGGTGATGAAATAAAAAAGAGTGTGCTCGCGGAAAGGTTGGAAGAAAAAGATATTGATGATGGAGTGGAGACAGAGGTTGGTGGAAAGAAAATTAAATTACTTGTCAATTTGTCATCCTGAGTGAGCGTAGCGAATTGAAGCCTGCCTGCCGGTAGGCAGGGAATTAGATTCTTCTGCGCCAGAGGCGGATTAGAATGACAGTGTGGGGTGGATAACTATGTGAAAAATCATTGACATTATTTGTAGATAATATAAAATTAACTCGTACTCAATGTGCGAGTTAATTTTTTAAAGAAAATATTTTTGTTCCAATATGGAATTGAATTTACAAAATCCAAATTTAAATAATCAAGTTATCGAAGATAGTTTTGTCGGTAAAACAATTTTACTTGTTAACACCGGACCGGTGGAAAAAAAGTTTATTATTCAGCGTCTTAAAAAATTAGGTTTAATATTGGTGGTTTTACATCGAGAAAAAAATTGGTGTACGCCTTATGTTGATCATTGGATTATCGCCGACACTTTTAGCCACAGTGAATCAATCAAGGCTGTAGGTACATTTTTTAAAGACAATTCCAATATCAAAATAGATGGAGTGTTAACTTTTTGGGAGGATGATGTGCTTTTAACCTCCAAAATAACCGAT
Source organism: Candidatus Magasanikiibacteriota bacterium (assembly GCA_041678665.1). Classification (GTDB taxonomy): domain Bacteria; phylum Patescibacteriota; class Patescibacteriia; order Magasanikbacterales; family GWA2-37-8; genus GWA2-37-8. The sequence continues at coordinate 26,725 of JBAYNU010000007.1, read as the reverse complement.
AAATACGATCTGATTGGCATTCCATTCAGTTCTGCCAAGCAAGCGCGCAATAAATATTTATTTCGCGAATTTTGTAACGCGAATAGTATTTTTGCTCCGCGTCATCGCTTGATCAAAAACAGTGATGACTTGGATTATGTATTTCAAAATTTTTCTTTTCCTTTGGTTATTAAGCCGGCCTACGGAAGCCGTAGCGCTTTTGTCATGAAGGTGGAAACCAAAGGCGATCTCAAAAGCAGTTTCGCGTTTGTTAAAAAAAGTTTATCATCCGAGACGGAGTCTGCCTTAAACGATGGGGCGGATATTTTTGTGGAAGAATATGTGGATGGCGACGAAGTGGATATTGATATTTTACTTCAGCATGGCAAAATTAAATTTTATTGTATCTCGGATAATTTTAGCAAAGATCGCGGAGAATTCTTTTTGGATAGCGGTCAGGCGGCGCCATCTACTTTACCAGATAATACTCGTGGCGCACTGATTGAAATGGCGGAAGAGACTTTGGAAAAATTGGGCATTCAAAATGGTTGTATTCATTTTGAGGCAAAATCCAGCAGAACCGGTCCGGTACCATTGGATATTAATTTGCGTATGGGTGGTGATTATGTTTATTCTTACATTAAAGACGCTTGGGGAGTGGATTTAATTGAGGGGGCGGTAAAAATCGCCATCGGTCAGTTTATTCCGGTAAGAAAAATAGTTAAGCCGCGCAAGTATATTATTGGTTGGGATTTATATCCCGAGACCTCCGGTTTATTGGTAGAATTAAATATTAGCGATGAATTGAAGAGTCAATCATATTTTGAAGAAATTCATCTATACAAAGAAGTGGGTGATCCGGTGCTTTTGCCGCCGGAAGGCTACGAAGATAGTTTGGGTTGGGTAACGGTGTCGGGAGAAAATTATTTAGATGCACAAAATAATTTGCGTGATGCTCTCAAACTAATCAATTTCCGCGTTGCCGGTTTTAATGCTGGTTCGGCTTTGGGCAAGACTTTGCGTAAGGGTCGTTATTCATCCGCCGTATTAAATAAAAGTATTCTATTGCAGGCATCAAAATTTGAGCGTATCCGTCGCAAGGCTAAAGGCAATTTGCGTAATTTGCATATTGGTGTAGCCTGCAATAATAATGAGAATTCCGCCAATCCGGTGGAGAGCGATTTGACTTCAGTGGGTACCAATATTATGAATACTCTCAAAGAGAAAGGGTATAAAGTTACTTTCTTTGACTTTAATAATGTTTTTGAAGCGATTAAGCAGTTAAAAGACAGTAATGTGGATATGGTGTTTAATGTTTGCGAACGCATCAACAATTCCAGTCTACTGGAACCGCATGCCGCTGCCATTTTGGATGCTTTGCAAATTCCTTACACCGGTTCTAATCCCAATACTTTGGGTCTATGTATTGATAAGATTAAAGTAAAAAAACTTTTGGATTATCACGATATTCCGACTCCGCGCTGGGACTATGTATATTTTGCCGAGGACGAAGTTGATCCGGATTTACGCTATCCTTTGATTGTTAAACCTGCTTCCACCGATAATTCCATTGGTATTACTAATGATTCAGTAGTGCGTAACGAAGAAGAATTACGCCATCAGATTAAGAAGGTTTTGGATTTAAGCACTGCCGCTTTGATTGAAGAATATATTGAAGGCGATGAATATGACGCTTCTATTATTGGTAATGATGATGAGCTGAGGGTGTTGCCTTTGTCGCGGTCCATTTTTAAAGAATTGCCGGAAGGGTATTGGCACATTTATCCTTTTGCTGCCAAATGGGATGAGGATCCGGAATATGATAAAATTATTATCCAAAGTCCGCCTAAAAATATTAGCAAGAAATTGGAATCATTAATTTCCGAGATTGCTTTGGACACTTATAATATTTTGGATTGTCATGATTATGGTCGAGTGGAAGTGCGCGTAGATGCCGATGATAATCCTTATGTTTTGGAATTGAATCCCAATCCTTCCATAAATGTCGGCGACTCCACACCGGGAGCGGCGGAACTCGTGGGTATGGATTACGGGGCATTTTTGGAAGAGATGATTCGGTTGGCGATTACGCGTTACAAAGATCGTCCGGCTTATCATCATTTGCAGACCAATATAATATAAGTTATGACTTTGCAGTTTAAGCATGTTAGCGATATCCAGGAATGCGAGCGTCTGTGGAATAATTTTTCTCCGCATCGTGATATTTATGATGAATGGAATTGGCGCCATACTTATTATAAGTATTTTGTTTCACCGTTAAATTTTATTGTGGGTTATGATGCCGATCGTGAGATCGGCATTTTGCCTTTACAATATGATACCCAAGAAGAATTTTGGGAATTTTTTGGTGGACCAGCGATGGAAAGCAACGCAGTTTGGGTAAAGTCGGGATATGAATATTGTGTACCGGATTTTTTTAAAGCCGCTGATGGTCCGGTGTGGTTGGATTATTTAATCGGAGATAATGATTATGTTCGTTCTTTACATATAGATGACTATGGTTATGAGTTGGATTTGCAGAAGTGGGTTGGGGCGGATGATTTTATTGAAAATAAATTAACTGGAAAAACACGTAAGCATGTTCGCGCTTCGTGGCGGGAATTTAATTTATTCAATCCCCAAATTATTCATGGAAATTGGGATGATTTAGACGTATTATTTGCATTGAATGAAACGGTTTTTGGAAAAGAATCGTCGTTTTTGGATAAGCATGAAAAACAAATTTATCATGATTTAATTAAACTGCCATATAATTGGGATATTTTTAGTGTAGTAGTAGAAGGTCGGACGGTGGCGGTAGCTTTGGTGTTAATTTTTAAAGAAAGATACCATTTTTTGGCGGTAGGCTATGACCGGACGTTAAAAGATTTAGGGGTATTTATTAATTTACAGAATATTGAGGTTGCCTTGCGTGTCGGGGCCAAAACAGTGGATTTTGGTTATCATGATTGTGGTTGGAAAGATCGTTGGAATTTACAAAAAAAGCCGTATTATCAGTATTGGGCGGGGTTGGTGCCAGATATATAGAGTTGACAAAAAGAGAGTTTTGGGCTAATCTAAGGAATAAAGAGTAAGGAGTAAGGAATGAAAAATTGTTCCTTGCTCCTTATTCCTTAATTTTTTAATTTATGAAAGTTAAACAAATTTTTGAGCTGGGTCTTAGTTTGGGTGTTGCCGCCGATCCGCGCGGTCTAAAAGGCGTTAAAGAATATTTGGCCGGGTTAAAAAAAGATTACGATAACGCCAAGCCCAAAGATAAGCCATATCTTGATATGGATCGTTTGGATAATCCCTATGCTGATAGCCGGGTACATATTGATGATGGCAAAACCGAAGTGAGGCGTGTTTTGACCGGCATTGATATTGGCGAAAGCGAAATTATTTTGGCTTCGCAACTTGGTGAGCGTGGCAAAAAGATTGATTTAGTAATAGCGCATCATCCAGTAGGCAGAGGGTTGGCTGGGTTACACGATGTGATGGATATGACCGTGGACACCTACGAAAAATTGGGCGTGCCGGTGCATGTAGCCGAAAAAATAATGGAAGAGCGAGTGAAAGAAGTTGGCCGTGGCGTGCATCCGTCCAATCATTATCGCTTGATTGATATGGCGCGTTTACTTAAAGTAAATTTGATTAACACTCATACTATTACGGATAATTTGGTAAATAAGTTTTTACACGAGCTGATTAGCAAAAGAAATCCTCGCACTATTGGTGACTTATTAGATGTGCTTTTGGAGGTACCGGAATATCAAGAGGCTAGACGACGCGGGGCCGGTCCATCACTTTTTGCCGGTAGCCCTAGACATCGAGTGGGTAAGTGGCTATTGGAAATGACCGGCGGCACCAGCCCAAGTGATAAAGTATACAAAGAATTATCTCAGTATGGCATTAGTACAGTTATTGGTATGCATATGGGAGCCGCGGCGCGCGATTTGGCCAACGAGCATCACATGAATGTGGTTATTGCCGGGCACATTGCTTCCGATTCTTTGGGGATGAATTTATTTTTGGATGAACTCGAAAAGAAGGGGATTGAGATTGTGCCGTGCAGTGGGTTGATACGGGTGAAGCGAGTGAAAGGAGTAAAGAGTAAGGAATAAAGAGTAAGGAGTCTTGTCATTGCTTCGTCACCCCGATTTTAATCGGGGTGACGAAGCAATCTCTCTGTTTGTCATCCTGAGCGATCCCGACTTAGTCGGGGGAGTCGAAGGATCTAACCACACAAAAAAGATGAGTCGAACGCTCATCTTTTTTAGTATGTTGCCAACCGACATCAGATAAGATATAATTTAGTTATTATGATCTCAATTATATCAGGTAAAATTATTTCTAATAGCGGCGCTGAAGTGGTAGTTTTGACTCCCGGCGGTGTTGGGTATAAAATTTTTGTCAGCCCGGCGCGTAGCGAAATGTGGAAAACGGGGAGTGAAGCGCAGGTTTTGACTTATTTGGCCGTACATGAAGATGCTATGGATTTGTTTGGGTTTAGCACCGAAGCCGAAAGGGGATTGTTTATTAAATTACTGGCAGTATCAGGCATTGGTCCCAAGACCGCTTTACGCTTGTTGTCACTGGGTAGTGTGGAAGAAATTGGTTCGGCTATAAATAGTGGTGATGTCGCGTATCTAACCAAAGTCAGCGGTATTGGTGGTAAGACCGCTGAAAGAATTGTGGTGGAGTTGCGCGGTAAGATTGATAAGTTATCCATGGGTGATAGTGGGCCACTTGGCGATGTGGTAGAAGGTTTGATTGCTTTGGGATATTCATCGGCTGAAGCACGTGAGGCAGTGAAAAAAATTGATACCAAAGGCAAAACCAGCGAACAGATTTTGAAGACGGCTTTACAGAGAATAAAATAAAACCCCCGATCGGGGGTTTTGTCATCCTGAGCGAAGCGCCCCAAAGGGGCCCCTTTGGGGAAGGATCTTAGTTGTCATTCCCGCGAAAGCGGGAATCTGCGACTTGTTGGGGCAGATCAGGACTTTCCCGCCAGAGGCGGGTAGGCGTCGGGATGACAGTTGGTGATTATCTATTTTTATAAGCCATCCATCCCGCCTCTTGGTACTTTTTCGCTTCCGCCACCGGGTCGACGGCGCCATAGATGCCGCGTCCGACAATAATGATGTCGGATTTTTGTTTGCCAATCACATTATCCGGTGTGTTATATTGCTGGCCTAGCTTATCGCCGCCAACAGATAGTTGTACTCCCGGAGTCATATTGATGAAACACGGATCATCAATTAATTGACGCATGGTAATAAAACCAATCACAAAATTTTTGTGCTCAAGCGCCATTTTTATGGTTTCTTGTGTGTATTCACCTTTGGCCAATGTGCCTTTAGAGCTCATCTCGGCCAAAAGTAAAAGCCCGCGTCCTTTGGGTAATCCCACTTCTTTTAAACCCTCAATGATTCCTGGGCCAGGTACGGTGTGAGCATTGGTGATATGCGCCCAGTCGGCGATATTATACACACCGTTTTGGTATTGGTATTTTACCGTATTGCCAATGTCGGCGAATTTTCGATCTTCGAAGATTAAAAAATTATATTTTTCGGATAGTCTTTGTAGTTCAATTAGTAAATCCGCATCAAAATCCTCGATAATATCAATGTGGGTTTTTAGCACACAAATATAAGGGCCTAAATCATCGGCAATCTTTAGTAGTTCTTTTTTAGTAATAACATCTGCTGCGATTGCCAAGTTAGTTTTTTTCGCTTCCATTATTTCAAGAAGCTTTTTGGCCGTGGAATTTTGGCAAAGTTGTGCGCGTTGAGAATAAGTAAGCATAGTTTTAGGTTGTCATCCTGAGGCGTAGCCGAAGGATCCCTTTTAGTTTCGAAGTTTAAGGGATTCTTCGCTTCGCTCAGAATGACAATTGTTAAACCTGATGTCCTTTAATAAATATTTTAACTTTTTCCACCATGTCTTTGTCCAGTTTACCCTCTTTTTCTAGCGTGTCTAACATTTCCGAAATTGTCAGTACGGAATATAAGTTATATCCTTTTTCTTGTAAGTGTTTTTTGCCACCCTGTTCGCGATCGACCAGTACCACAATGTCGGTAACCTTCAAACCCTCGTGTTGTAGTGGGTCAATAGTTTCAAACACACTTGCTCCGCTGGTTACTAAATCTTCCACCACCAAACAATTTTGTCCGGCTTCAAATTTTCCTTCAATAGCTTTTTTCGTTCCGTAATCTTTCACTTCTTTGCGGCGCATGATCATGGGTTTGTTGTGGGCGAGTGAAATTGCGGTCGCGATCGGTAGGGCGGTATAGGGTACGCCGCAGATGACATCAAATTTTGAATCCTTGATTTTATCCCACATGGCTTCGGCAACCATTTTTAGCACTTCGGGGTAAGAGACGGTGACACGCAGGTCAATATATATCGGCGACATGATACCGCTTTTGAGTTTAAATTCCCCAAATTTTACCGCATTGATTTCGTGCAGCTTGAGAATGAGATCTTTAAGCATATTATTTTTTCTTTTTTAAATTAAATAATTTTACCGATGAAATACTGGTTTGTTTGGCAAAAATAGTTTTATTTTTGTATCTAAGGGCATCTTTTACGCGCTCTACCTGTTTTTTCGAAACGTGCTTAGGTAATTCGGATAATTTAAAAAATTTATTTTCATCAACTTCGTTTGATAAGGCAATTTTACCTTTGACAATTTGACACTCAAACGAAAACACGAGAGCATCGTCTCCGGTTTTGTAATATACCCCGGCCAAACGTTTTATTTTGGCGGTAACACCTATTTCTTCTTTGATTTCGCGGAGAATCGCTTCTTCGGGGGTTTCACCATATTCCATGCCGCCACCGGGGAGATTCCACAGATCATAGTCGCGGCGGTGACTCCATAAGCTTCGGCCCTGTTTGTCGAAAATTATCGCAAAGACCCCGATTAGAAATTTTGCTCTTTTGCGTTTGTATAACATAGGTTAAGGGATTCTTCGCTCCGCTCAGAATGACAAGTGAAGCGCTTACAATGACACGATAGCGCCGGATTTATCGCGGTGATATTTTCCGAATTCTTCGATTTTATTAGCTAACTCGCGTTTTACCACCGGTCCATCTTGGCACATGCAAAATCCCGGGCCGTCCACTGCGCATTGTCCGCATACTCCTACACCGCACTTCATGTAGCGTTCGATGCTCACTTCGCAATCAATGTTAAATTTATTGCAAATATCCAACACTTTTTTTTGCATCAATTCTGGGCCGCAAGTGACAACGAGCACGTGTGAGTTGTCATCCTGAGTCCCGCCACTGCGGGGCGAAGGATCCCTCTCGCCGTTTGTTAAGGGATTCTTCGCTTCGTTCAGAATGGCAGACAACAAGTCAGTTACATATCCCTTGTGTCCCTCAGAGCCGTCGTCAGTGGCGATGTGAAGTTTTAAGTTTTCTATTTTTGTTAATCTGTCTTTGAAAAGTAATAGATTTTTATTGCGGGCGCCGGCGATGAAGTCGATTTGCACATTGTCATTCCCGCGAAAGCGGGAATCCGCGACTTTGTTCGGCAGATCCCCGCTTTCGCGGGGATGACAGTTGGCGAGTGCTTCGGCGAGATTGCCGAGCGGTGCGGCGCCATAGCCACCGGCGACCATAATGTAGTGGAGCTCTGGATCAACGGTAAACGAGGTGCCATACGGGCCGGATATGCCAACTCGATCGCCAGCTTTCATGTCAAATAATTTCTCTGTGGCCGGTCCGCGTTTAAAAATCGTCAGGCAAAAAGATTGGCCGTCGTCGTAGGCAATAGAGAAAGGTTTCTGGTCATATCCCGGAATCCAAAGCATCACAAATTGCCCGGGTTTGCTTTTCAATTCGTACTGTAAATAAAAAGTTTTGACGAAAGGATTTTCGTCAACGATTTTGGAAATTTTTAGAAAAGTTGGGTTATCTGATTTCATAATGTTTGTTTTGTCATTCCCGCGCCATGCCTGCCGGCAGGCAGGAAAGCGGGAATCAGCGACTTAGCGGGGCAGATCCCCGTTTTCACGGGGATGACATTACACTGAATGTGCGCAGCCGCGAATTTCTTCTAAAGATTTTATTCCTTCGGCGCGCATTATTTCTTCCATTTCTTTCACAATCTTGGCAAATGCGTCTTGCCCGCGGAAATATACCGCCGACCCAACACCGAGAAGCGTCGCTCCGGCCATAATCATAGCGAGCGCGTCTTCACCTGTGGTAATGCCACCCGTGCCAATGATCGGAATTTTCACTTTTTTGTAAATATCGTAAACGCATTTAAGCGCGATCGGGAAAAGCGCTGGGCCCGAAACGCCGCCTTGTTTGTTGGATAACACCGGCCGGCGCGCGGAGATATTTATCGCCATGCCCGAAATAGTATTGACTGCGGTAACGGCATCGGCACCACTGGCCTCGGCAACCACGGCAATTTCGTCAATATCCCAGGCGTTAGGCGAGAGTTTTACAGTAATTGGCACTGTGGAATTGGCTTTGACTTTTTTGGTAATGGCTTCCACCGCGCCCTTATCGTAGGCAAACGGCCGGCCGAATTCTTTTGAAACATTGGGGCAAGAAATATCCACTTCCAAAAAATCTATCGGCGCGGCGCAAAGTTTGGCCGCGACTTCACCAAATTCATCGGGTGTGCCGGCAAAAATACTGCCGATGAGTGGCTTATTGGTAAGCTGTTTGAATTTTTTTAATTCCTCCACCGCTTTTTCCACGCCCGGATTGGAAAGTCCGACAGCGTTGATAAAATAATGTTCGGCGCCCATCATAGTGGGGTTGGGGTGGCCGGTGCGAGGGAGAAGTGAGGCCGATTTTACTGTTACCCCGCCACAGCCATTTTTCAATACATTATTCAAACTCGCGGCTGTCACACCCAAAATCCCCGAGGCAAGTACTATGGGATTAGAGAATTGTTTATTGAGAAACGTAACGCTTAACATATTTTACACAGGTTGAATATTATGATAGGATTACATTTATGTTAATTGTCGTGGATTTTTCTTTGGACAATAAAGAAGGAGGACATTGTGAACTGCAGGTTTAAGATATTGGGGTTGTTACTCACGCTCTTTACTATTTCTGGGTTGCTCGTAGTTCTCTCCATATTTTTTATGGACGAGAGGCTTGGGCATATATTGTTATATGTCGGCGCCATCGGAGTGTTTTTGTATGAAGCACTCATTATTTGGTGGGCACTTGTTTTTTCACCCACCGCGTCGTCTTTCGTTCAAGGGCCTCCTTAGGCTCTTTTTTATTTACTATACTTTTTTCCCGAGCAACCAAAGTATAATCGCTTTCTGAATATGCTTGCGATTTTCCGCCTGATCAAAAATTATCGCATTTTTGTGATCAATCGCGTCGCGGGAAATTTCATAACCAATATGGCAGGGCATACAGTGCATGATTTTGCATTGCGGCGCGTTTTCGTCTATTAATTTGGCACTAAGCTGGAACGGCATGAAGGTGGATTTGCGGCGTTGGTATTCCTTTTCAAATTCTGGCACGACTTTACCGTCTTTGAAAAATTCCATGTCCATCCAAGTATCGGTGTGAGCGTAGTCGCTGTCGGTCATCGCTTCTTTGAGGTCGGTGGTATAGGTAACTAGCCCGGTATCATTGGCAATTTTGTTTAATTCCTCATCCACACTTGGGCCATTGGCTTCGGGAGCGGCGACGGCCACCTTGATTCCTAATTTGGCGCAGGCAAGTTTAAGAGTATTGGAAACATTATTTTCAATGCCCAGCCAGGTAATTTTTTTAACATTTTGGAGCCCTCCCGAATGCTCGGACATGGTTAAAATATCTCCAAGCGCTTGGCAAGGATGATATTTTTCACTACAAGCGTCAATGACTGGAATTTGATTGTACGAAGCGGCTTGGATAACATCGGCGGCTTTAAGAGCGCGCATCATTAGTACATCACCGAAACGCATCACGGCGCGAATTTCGTCGCCAAAGTCGGTGAGCGAAAACTGGCTGGTGCGGCTGTCCAAATATATTCCATGTCCGCCCAGTTCGGTCATGCCGGCTTCAAACGACAGGCGAGTGCGGGTGGATGATTTTTGGAAAAGCATGATCAGGGTCTGGTTTGGCAGATAGTCGGCCACTTTGCCGGCTTTATAATCCGCCTTTACTTTTTTGGCGATGTCCAAAATTTCCAAAATGTCTTCCTTGGTTTGTTCTTTGAGAGAGATTAGATGACGCATAGTAATAAATCAAAAATAAAATATCAAATATCAAAAATATCGTTATTTTTGATTTTAGATTTTTAATCTTTGATTTATTTTTATTGGCCAGCCTTTTAATTTCATTCCGGCATACGGCGACCAGCCGCATTTGGTTTTTTGATCTTCATTTTTGATAGTTTTTTCTTTGTCTAAATCTACGACTACCCAGTCATCATTTTTTGGCAAATTAAATATTTTTTGGGGGTTATCGTGAGTCAATTCCACGATTTTTTCTAGCGATATTTTAGCCGCCTTCGCGCCTATATTATAGTTGTTATTTGGTTGGTTATCAAGGGTTATTTTATTGTTATTTTTTGTGTTGCCAGCATAGCTTCGGCGGGCCAAGCTCTGACCGGCTGCATTTAGCAAGAGAGCCAAATAATTTTCAATATTAGGCACGCCTGATGGGGAAGTAGGATAGGGTTTAGCCTTTTCTTCCAGTGTATGCGGAGCGTGGTCGGTGCCAATAGTATCAATAATACCCTCATTTATGGCTTGCCAGAGAGCATTTTGGTCTTCGGGGGTGCGCAAAGGCGGGTTCATTTGGGCGAGCGCTCCTAGTGATTCGTAGGCGTTTTGGTTGAGGAATAAATGATGTGGTGTTACTTCGGCAAACACTTTAACTCCGCGGGCTTTGGCGGATTTGATGATTTCAATTTCATCAGCTGTGCTGACGTGGCAGACATACAATCGTGTGCCATATTTTTCGGCCAGGGCGATGGCTTGTGATACGGCTTTGACAGCGGCGCTTCGGCTTCTAATCTTAGAATGATCGTTTACACTATTGGCTATGAACTGTTGACTTTTAGCTTTTATTATCTCTTCGTCTTCGGCGTGAACGGCTACTAACATATTCAATCGCGCCGCTTCGGCAAAGATTTTTTCTTGGTCGGTCAGTTTATCCACAAGTAAATTTCCGGTGCTGGCGCCCATGAATAATTTTATGCCAATCACTTCATCGTGGCACTTTTCAAATTCGGTCCAGTTGGTTGGTGTCGCGCCCAAATATAAATAATATTTTAATGGTCGGCCGCTTTGAGTAATTTGATCATCAATAATTTTTTTCTTGGATATTAAACTAACGTAATCAATCGCAGGCGGATTGTTATTGGGCATGTCAATCACTGTGGTAACACCTCCAGCAAAAGCCGCGGACGAACCGGTGATCCAATCCTCTTTATGTTCGGCCCCCGGTGTGCGAAAATGCACATGCGGATCAATGAGCGCCGGGAGAGCGATTAGGTTGTTGTTGGCTAAATCTACATCTAGACTCACCTCAATTTTTTTACTATTGTAAGTTGGTATTTCCATAAGTTCAAAGCCAATAGTTTATAGCCAATAGATGATTGACCGCAACTATGAACCATTGGCTGTTGGCTGTGAACTAATTATTTTTATATTCTTTTATTTCCTCTTGTTTAAATATTTTTTCGCAGTAATGGCACTTAAGTTTGATTCCATCTTTTTCTTTTATTACATTGAATTTACTATTCATGTTTTCGTTGTTGGTTATGCATTTGAGATTGGGGCAAACCACTACATACTCTATTGTGTCCGGTAGTTTAACGAATATTTTTTTTACCACTTCATAATTTTTGATTATATTTATAGAAGCCTTAGGAGCCAGAATAGCGACGCGATTGGATTCTTCCGTGGTGATTTCTCTATCCTCTACTTTTATTAAGTCTTTAAGTTTCATGGCTTGGCTAGGTAAATTTAAGCCGACAGTTACCACTTTATTGTGGCTAGCCAGATTGAGTAGGCGAATGATTTTGAGCGCATGACCGGCTGTAATATGATCAATTACTGTGCCATTTTTGATGGCAGCGACTAAAAGTTGTTTGGGAGATTTGGTTGGCATATTTTTTTAATGTCATCCCGACCTGTCTACCGGTAGGCAGGCGGAAGTCGGGATCTGGTTAATAATTATTTTTGAGATCCCGATTTTCATCGGGATGACAGGTTAGGATAATTTACCTAATACTAATCCAAGCAGCGCTTGGCGCACATATAATCCATTTTCCGCTTGTTCAAAATAATAAGCATGCTTGGTTTTGTCTACATCGACCGTAATTTCATTTACGCGCGGTAAGGGGTGCATAATGCGTAAATTTGGTTTGGCGCTATCTAGCATGCCGGCGCGCAGAACAAATACATTTTTGACTCGTTCATAGTCCATTGGATCGGCGAAACGTTCGCCTTGGATGCGGGTCATATAAAGGACGTCCACTTTATTGATGATATCTTCGATTCTTTGATGCAGACTGTATTTTATGCCTTTAGATTTAAGCTCATCGCAGATATATTCTGGCATTTGTAACGCATCGGGAGCGACAAAATATAAGCGCGCTTTGAAATGGGTTAAGGCTTGTGCTAAGGAGTGAGTGGTGCGTCCGTATTTAAGATCACCGACCAAAGCAATATTTAATCCTTCTAATTTTTTTTGACATTCTTGAATAGTAAAAAGATCCAATAAGGTTTGAGTGGGATGTTGATTGGCGCCGTCACCGCCATTAAGGATTGGTTTGTCTGTTGCTTCGGTGGCCCGGCGAGCTGACCCTTCAATTGGCGAACGCATAGCGATAGCGTCTACATATTGGCCGATAATTTTTATGGCGTCAAATAGTGTCTCGCCTTTTTTGGCCGAAGTAACCGCCGGATCGGCAAAACCAATTACCCGACCACCCAATCGTTGCATGGCAGTTTCAAAAGACAAGCGCGTGCGAGTGGATGGCTCAAAGAAACACGATCCCATTATCTTTCCTTCCAGCATTTTTGGTTGAGGCTTAAGTTTTAGGGCTTTGGCATGTTTGAGCACATGCAAAATTTCGGTTTTTGATATATCGCCAATCGAAATAATGTCTTTTCCTTTAAAATTCATATATTTGTAATAATGATTAAAAAATACCACCCTTGAGGGGTGGCGATACATTAGAAATGATAAAATTTTAGGTGAGTCCAGTCGAAATTGTAGGGGTTATGTTTCATAAACGACGTAGGTGAGAGAAAAGCAAGTTTACCATTTTGCTTTTCCGAGCTGAGGAATTTATATAGTTAACTTATATAGTTCGAAAGCAGTATACCAGAATGCCATTTTTTTGTCAAAGGCTTTATCCACATGGGACCACAAATTTGCACAAGTTATTTCTTCAATTTTTCCCTTAGCAATTTTTCCGCCACGACTGGGTCAGCCGACCCTTCAGTGGCCTTCATTATCATGCCTTTTAGAAATTGTAAAATTGGTTCTTTGCCGGCTTTGAATTGTTCCGCTTGGTTAGGGTGGCTTTTAATTACTTCATCAACTATTTTACTTAGCGTCTCTTCGTCACTAACTTGTCCATAACCTTTGGCTTCCATAATATGCGTGGGATCCATATCCACACCAGATTCAAGCATTTCCACTAATATTTTTTGGGCGTTGGTGGAATTAATGCGGTTGGTATAAATCAGGGCAATTAGTTCGCCGAAATTTTCCGGTTTGATTTTTAATAATCGAATATCAATTGATCGTTCGGACATGGCACCCATTAATTTGGAAGTAATCCAGCCACCGGCCAGTTTTGCTAAGGTTGATTTTTTTGCTTCAATAATATTTTGAGCGTCTTTTTTTGTTTCGGGTAAATTTTCTAACCATTCATACAAATCACTCATTACTCCTTCGGTAAATTGTGTCCAGTTTTCGTCGCTAGATAGTAAATAAGCATCGGTAAAAGAAAAGCCATATTCTTCATGCAGGCGCGCGCGGGTCATTTGGGGCATTTCTGGCATGTGAATATCCCCAGCGATTGTAAGCGGATGAAATGGAGGAATATCCGGTTCGGGGAAATAGCGGTAATCAGCCGAGGTTTCTTTTTCACGCTGAAGGATAGTTTCTCCGGATGGATCGTCCCAGCCGCGGGTTTGTTGGATCCATTTTTCCCCTTTATTTATCAGGGCAGTCTGACGTTTGATCTCAAATTCAATTGCTTTTTCCACCGCGCGAAAAGAATTAATATTTTTTACTTCCACTTTGGCATTGGGTGTATAGTTGGGTGAAAATTTTACCGCGCTACCCGCAATTTCAAATTTACCTTCTTCCTGTAAAGAAATATTGGCCTCGCAGCGCATATGGCCTTTTTCCATATCCGCGTCGCTCACGTGTAAGGCGCGGAAAATCATCTGCAGTTCTTGGCAATACATTTTGGCTTCGGTCGAGCTTTGGATGCTTGGGTCTGATACAATTTCTACGAGCGGCACTCCGGCGCGATTGAAATCTACCAGTGTTTCGTTTTTTAATCCATGTGTCAGTTTGGACGTATCTTCTTCCAAATGCACACGGGTGATTCCGATGTGAGCCGTATCGCGATGATTTTTTCCGTTTAAAAATTGTAGGTCAATAAATCCATGTTCCGCTACCGGTTCATCATACTGGGAAATTTGGTAGGCCTTGGGCAAATCGGGATAAAAATAATGTTTACGGTCAAATTTGCTTAGCTCGTTAATTTCGCAATTTAACGCTCGTCCAATTTTTACTGTCCATTTAATTGCTTCGGCGTTCGGCACCGGCAATGTTCCCGGGTGGGCTAAACAGATTTCGCAGACATTAGTATTGGGGTGGGCGCGGTCGGGGTCATTTTTGCACGAACAAAACATCTTGCTTTTGGTTTTAAGCTCAACATGGATTTCGAGGCCGATGACCGGAATAAGTTTGGGCATATTTGCTAAAATTTGGGGTAAAAAATTATCCACCTACTAATATTATAATATTTTGCCGTTTTTAGCAAATGAATTTTTGATTAAAAAATCCCTCTGACATTATATCGGAGGGATTTTATTTTTTATTAAACTTGGGGAATAGTTTCTGCCGCGTTATTTTTGGCGCTTAAGTATAAAAGCATACCACTGCCATAGAAAAATGGCATCATTAAAACATTAATTACTGTTGATAGCGTGCTCTGTGTAACTAGAGTAGCGAATTTGTTAAAAGGCAGTAGGCTAATTGGGTCCACCAAAGCATAGCGTAAAAGCGAACCAATGATCATAAATAGGGCAAAGGGCAGAAACAAACGGACAAAAATTGCCCACCAGCGTCCAACTACCATTTGTTTGCTATGTTTTAATGCATCTGTTCCTTTTTTATCTTCTAATACTACAGCGTAGAAAGCAAAACCATACCAAACGGTAAAAATTATGCCGGGAATTAAAAATAGTATTAGACCAAAAAATACTGCCAGGCCGATTAGTATGGAGGTATAAAAAGCCGGCCAAATTAAGTGGCTGCTACCGCTAAATAACTTTTGCCAATTATTACTTTCCGGTTCTTTTTGGATTAAATTTTTGGCGGCGCGAGTGAGGGCGATAGATATCCAAATATCAAATACAAAGGTGGCCGCTAACACCAAAATAATAACAATTTTACTAATTAGTGTTAAAGATGGAGCTAAGGAATAAAGATAGATCCCCATGATACCCAAGCATTCAACAATAATAGTAGGCAAAAAAGACAAAATCATATAAGGGACAAGTTGTCGCCAATTGGATTTATAAAATTGCCAGCTTTGAGTAACGATTTGTGAAGGCGAGATGAGCATATAATTGAGTTAAAAGTTTTAAAGTTGAAAGTTATAAAGATATGTAGTTGGCAGCTTTTGGCTACTTGATAACTTTACAAACTTTATAACTTGCAACTGCGAGTATTATATCACTTTTTTAGCTTTAAGACCACTGGTGACGATTTTCCAAATTTTTTCGTGGATGGTTTTGATGGGCAAAATTTGATTTTTGGCGACGCATTCCACCAGCTTATATTTAGAAAATAGTTTGGCAATTTCCAAGTAAGTGCGTTCAGCATTGGCTAGGTGTTTAATATCAGCTTCGTGGATGTCGCGTTTTACGCCCTTTAAGTATTCGCGCGCTCCTTTTTTGTCTACCAGTTGTTGGGCAATTTTGGGGGTAACATGTAAAATAATATTTAAGTTTGGTCTGGGAATGCCAAAAATCTTGTATTCCAAGTTATCATTCCAAAGAAAGAATTTTTTTCTGGCGGCGGCATTTTTGATTTTACCGCCCTGGTGACCCATATTACTGGCAACATAACGGTTGGCCACTACAATTTTTCCCTGTTTGAGCCAGGTACGGATTTTATTTGCTGCGGCAAAACGATCAACGGCGTATAAAACAGACGCGCGATAGGGCCCAACTTCTTGGGCTGAGCCGTATATGCCATTTAAATATTCTTCAATTGGGCCGGCGCTTTTTTGGCCATATTGGGGAAAACTAATTAAAGCCACTTTGTGGCCGGTTTTTTTGAGACGTTTAATAAGAAGTTTGGTTTGAACACTTTTACCAGAGCCGTCAATGCCGTCGAGCATGATGAACATATTTTGAGCTTATAGCTTATAGCTGTTAGGTGTTAGGGGTGATTTTGCGATAAGTTACGAAAGAAAAACCCTCGTGGTCTTCGCGGGCGGTTTCGTGCCAGATATTTTTGTCAATTTCGGGGAAAAAGGCATCGCCGTCCACAATTTTATCTACATGAGTGATGTATAATGTATCTACACGATTAATCGTTTGTGCATAAATGCTCGCCCCGCCACACACGAATACATCTTCGTTTTTAAGTTTTTCAAACGCTTCATCCAGAGAATAGAAAACACGCACATTAGCGGGGGGTTGGTAACTTTTGTCTTTGGTTAAAACCACGGTTTTACGTCCAGGCAATGGTTTTCCTAGGTAACCAATTATAGAGTCCAGTGTGGTTTGACCCATAAGACAAGTTTTACCCAAAGTCAGGTCCTTAAAATGCTTTAAATCTTCGGGAATATTCCAGGGTAATTTATTTCCAGCGCCGATGCAGTTATTTTTGGCGACGGCGACGATGAGTGAGAAGGGCATAGCAGATAAATCCAAAATTTAAAATTACAAATTCCAAATAAATTCCAAAATCCAAATACCAAATTATTTTTTATTAGGGTTTTTATTTGGGTAACAGCATAATACAAAGTCCAAATATTCAATTCCACAGAAATATGGACAAATTTTGGTATTTTTTACGGCACATTTGTGCTTATTATTTTTTTCAGCAATATTCCACGGGCAAATATCCTGTTTCCACGGTATTTTGTTTTTGGTAGAAAGATCAATGTCCATGTTAGCCCCGTCCAATCTATGCATCGTCGTTTTCATATTTGAAAATTATAATTTGGTATTTATTTGTGATTTGGAATTTTATATTTGTAATTTATACGGCTATTTTAAATTCAATCTTGGGGTAACTTTCGTATCCCACTACCTTGCTATCTTCGGCTTTCCAATCGAAAATGGAAGTGAAATTTTCCGTAGCGATTTGTGGGAGTTTGTATTTACTCGGGTCGCGAGTGAGTTGTTCACGCGCGCCGTCGAGATGGTTGCTATAAATATGAACATCTCCCAAAAAGCCGATTAATTTTCCTTCTTTTAAATTTGTTTCTTTGGCTAGCAGATGCAAGAGGAGCGCGTAACTCGTAATGTTGAAAGGCAGACCCAGCATTGTGTCTACCGAGCGTTGGCTCCACATTAAATTCAATCTACCATTAATGACTGTAAGTTGAAATCCGTAGTGGCAAGGAGGCAGGGCCATTTCGTGCAGTTTGGTTGGGTTCCAAGCCATCACAATCATGCGTCGGTCAGTTGGGTTGTTTTTGAGCGCGTTAGCCGCTGTTTTTAATTGGTCAATGCCCTGTCCGGTATAATCAGTGTCGTAGGAAATATAATCTGCGCCGAAGTGTCGCCATTGAAAACCATAAATCGGCCCGAGATCGCGCTCGGCGGCCATTTTTTGTTTTGTTTCTTCGTCATGAGCATACGGAACTTTGAGAGGCGAGCACCACTCGTCCCAAATGTGACAGTTTCGATCTTTGAGCCATTGTTTATCGGTAATGCCTTTGATAAAAAATTCTAATTCCGTGGCCACCACTTTGAAGGGTACTTTTTTAGTGGTAAGCATGGGGAAGCCATTAGCCAGATCATGCTCAAACATAGCGCCGGCAATCGCCAAAGTGCCCGTGCCAGTGCGGTCGGATTTTTGTTCCCCGGTTTCTAGAATTTTTTTGACAATGTCTAAGTAGACTTTCATATTATTTTATACCTGTACTGCCCCAGCGTCCGGTACCACGGCTGCTATCTGATAGATTATCGGTTTCTTCCAGCTCCGCAATCATTACTGGATAAATTACTAATTGGGCGATTTTATCGCCTTTTTCTATTTGGTGTGGTTCTTGTCCCAAATTTATTAATAGTACATTATATTCTCCACGATAACCGGCATCAAATACTCCGCCCATAGTATGCAGCCCATATTTAACTGGCGGTCCGCCTTTATCTTTGATAATTGCGGCATAGCCAATTTCAAATTCAGTGGCGAATCCCAAACTGAAAATTTTTCTTTCTCCCGGTTTTAATTCGCAATCTTCCAAAGAATATAAATCCATCCCCACGTCACCGGGGTGAGCATAGGTGGGTAGTTTGATATCGGGATGAAGTTTTTTAATTTTAATTTTCATATAGAATATTTTTTTATCAGAGCGTCTAATTGCGCATATAAATCTTCATACGATCTGTTGTTGTTGATTTGTTCGGTGGCTTTCGCAGCAATTTCGGCAATTTTTAATTCTGCTTCTTGCTCATGATCCAGTTTAAATTGTTCAAAAGTTTTTTTGATGTCGTCAGTATTCTCGCCGCGTTTGGTGATTCTTTCGAATCTTTTTTCTATATCGGCTGAGATATTTATCATCACAAATCCAGGGATTTGGCTGAGAAATTGCACATCGCCCGGACGGCGAATACCGTCGATGCTAATGATGGAGGACGGATCGCGTTTAACATCTTCGGCAATGACTTTGGACAAAGTTTCTTCGCCAAAATTTTCGCGGACCACTTGAGAAATTTTTTGTAAATTTTCGCGGCTCACTTCCAGATACAGGCGATTCAAAACATCGCGCAACATGGTGGAGAAGCGATAAGTGCTGGCGTGGTGTTTGGTTTTTAAATATTCATTGGCTGTGCCTTTGCCGCTGGCGATCAGCCCAACAAAACCAAAAATTATTTTTTTATTGTTTGTCATATTGTTCTACCGATTCGTCAAAATAATCTAATCCAATACCCACCTGTTTAAACATTTCTTCGCTTTCCGCGCCGACGTGATAGCGTTTTTCGCAAACTACACGTTTTATACCAACATTAATGATCATTTTGGCACAAGCGCTACAAGGTGTCATTTTGCAATACAAGGTAGCACCGTCAATGGCGATACCGAGCTTGGCTGCTTGGCAAATGGCGTTTTGTTCGGCGTGGGCGGTGCGGACGCAGTGCTGGCTTTGGTGGCCATCCTCATGAACGGTAGATTTCATTTGATGGCCAACTTCGTCGCAATGGGGGAGCCCTTTAGGAGAGCCGACATAACCGGTAACTAGAATTTGTTTATCGCGGGCAATTACGCATCCGCTACGCCCACGATCGCAAGTGGCGCGTTTGGCCACGGTGCGGGCGATTTCCATAAAGTATTCATCCCAAGAAGGGCGAATGTATTTTTGTTCTTCAGACATAAATTATATCAAAAATAAAAATTAGATATCAAAAATTACAGCGAGGGTAGTGTATCAAAAAACCGCCTGGTAGGCAAGGCGGTTTTGTTCATAAAATTTTTTGTTCGTTTGGTTTAAAGGCGGCGTTTTATGTAGAGATTTTTGGTTGTAGGCATATATGTTGTTTGTATTTTTCTACTTCGGCGATAATTTTTTTGGCTACTGAAATTGAGTATGCCGGACGAGAGTTGAAACCGGTTTCTTTGCAAAGCATAATACCAAAAACATCATCTAATACTAAATTGGTAAGATCTAAAATATCGGAACGGTTGGGGGTGCAATTATTAATAGTGCTTTCCAAAATTTGGGTAGAAATAATCAGTGGTTTATTATATTTTTTTGATATTGTCGACATTTTTTTTTGTAATAAACCGAGCTTTTGGAAAGGTAGGTTTACACCCAACTCCCCTCGATCCAACATTATCATATCGTAAAAATCATCCTGGAAAATTTGTTCAAGATCATCAACGGCGGATTCATTTTCAATTTTAACAATTATTTTGCGTTCGCTTCCCTCTCCTTTAATATCTGGCCATGATTTAATAATTTCGTTTGCTTGTTTGTTAATATAAGAAATTGCGAAAAATTCGGGACGATAATTTGTATCTGACGCATTGATTTTGGTTAAAATGTCTCGATAAGAGTCGATGATGATATCATCAGGTATTTGGTATTTAATATTGAAGGTACGGTGGTATTGAATAATGCCATTATTAAGAATTTTTATTTTAATTGTTTCGGAATCAATGATTTCTGTAACTTGGACGGCGATTTCTCCGTCTCCAATTGTTATCATTTGATTAAGATGTACTTTCTCTCCTAGTTTTGTGGTTTGAATTGGAATGAATTGATTGCAATCATCGGTATAAGAACCAGTTTTACAGATAAATTCCTCATTTTCACGAACAGCAAAAAATTTAATGTTAAAGTCGCCCAATCGGATTTTATTGATTGGCATATCTAACATTATTTTGGTTTTGGCGTTTAAATCCCAAATAATTTTTTGAGCGAGGTTGATAAAACTGATGTTTTCTTCTAAAGAGTGACGGGACAGATTAAAACGGACAATATCGGCTCCGGTTAAAATTATTTTACGGATTTTATCTTCAGTAGTGTGTTGTCCGATGGTCGCGATAATAATCATAAGTATTTTCTTTTAATTATCATTTTTTTTGGGCTGTTTTTAACAATTAATGCGGATACAATTTTTTTGGCAACTAAATTTGGTTCTAAGAAGTTTTTATAATCGCTCGGTCGATTAGAGCCAAAAAGATTTGTCTTCATACCCCCGGGATAGATCGACATTATTTTTAGTTTTTTATTTTTGATTGCTAGGTTTAATGATTCTGTAAAACCGCGCGCCGCCCATTTACTAGCCGCGTAGATGGAGGATTTCGGTCGACCGTTGAGTGCGCTAGTAGAAATAATATTAATGATGGCGCCGTTTTTAATATTTTTTAAAGCCAACAGCGAACCATGGACAATGCCAAAAAAATTAGTGTTGATTATTTTATGAGCTTCTTTTAGGTTGGTCTTAATGATCGGTGCATGACCTTTAGAAATTCCAGCATTATTAACCCAAATATTAATTTTTTTGTATTTTTTAATAGTAAATTTCGTTAAGTTTTGCATTTGTTTCCAATTACTGGCGTCGCACCAAAATGGGGTGGCGCCTATTTCTTTGGCTGTTACTAAGAGCTTATTTTTATTTTTTCCGGTAATTATTACTTGGCATCCTTTGGAAATAAATTTTTTCGCTAGTGATTTGCCCAACCCGTCGCTACCACCGGTAATTATAGCTACTTTATTAAGAAGTTTCATACTAGTTAAGAATTTTATTGAAAGCTTTTCCGTATTTTAAAGGTGGTAAAGAAAAATTACGACAAATTGTCTGTCCGATGCTAGATAGGGTAAAATTTTTGCCCAGCCAAAGTTTTTTTGTTAAGGTAGGAGAGTAGAGTATGATCGGAACCAGTTCACGCGTGTGGTAACGGTAATTATCGGTGGGGTTACAACCATGATCGGCGGTGATGATTATTAAATCATCCCTGTTCATAATATTGATAATTTTGTTTAGTTGGGATTCAAATTTTTTTAGTTTACGCGCATAAGCGTAAGGCTCTTTTTTGTGCGCCAAACTGTCAAAATCTTGAAGGCAGGTTAATATTAGTGTGGGTTTTTTGGTTTTGGTTAATAATAATTTATTTGTTTTTTCCATCAGTTCATGATTACCAGAATGGTCAGTGAAGTGTTTAACATTTTTTGGACTGTTTAGAAGTCGATGTAAATGGGCGGTAGTAAAAAAATTTATTTTTTTACCGGCAAATTTAATGATTGGAGAGTAATAATTTTGTGTTACGAAATCTCTTCTTTTATTTTCTATTCTTTTAAAATTATCCGGTTTTCCCACGAAGGGACGGGTAATGACTCGGGTAATATTGCTCTTGGATAAAATTTTTGATAAGTGGTTCCCAATAATTGCCAGGCGTTCCGCAGAAATTATTTTTTGGTGAGCAGTTAAAAGAACAATACCATCTTCGGCGAAGTAAAGAATAGGGACTTTTTCTTTTTGATGTTGTTCAAAATATTTATCCATCGCTTGGAAGCCCTCAATGTATTCATTCCCGATTAGTTTTATTCCTAATTTATGTTCTATTTGTTTTAAATATTTTTTCCCCCAGCCTCTTTTGACACTGCGGAATCTTTTGTTTGTTATTATTCCCAGCATTTCCCAAACTCCAGAGAAGGTATCATTGCCAGCAGTTAAGGTTTTAAGCTTTCCGGCGTAATAGCGATCGGAATTTTTGTTAAATATTATTTTATTAAAACCCAAACTTTCCAGTTTGGGTAAATGTAGTTCGGGATTATTTTTGTAAACACTAAGTAAGGTGTTGCTTCTGTGGGGGTGGTATTTTTTGTAGTCAGATTGTATGCCGCACCCCGCTCCATCCAAAATCATTATAATTATGCGATTATACTTGGTCATAATTAGTTAGCGGCCCGATCGCCAAAATGTGGTTTTTTCCAGGGATAACAGGGAAATTTCTTGACGGCGCGGGCGTAGTAATCAATACCGCTTAGGTCTTTATACTTAAAGATACAAACCGTGCGCACCTCGGCTGCCCCCTTTTGAAGAAGTAATTTTTTTATAAAGTCAAAACTAAGACCGGTGAGAGCGTCATCTTCAACTATTAGAATTTTTTTGTGGCGTAAATTTCCAATGTCGCCAAGTTCCGGGTAAATTAAATGACGTCGGCGTTGGCGGCGTCCAACACTTATCGGTCGGATGTCTTTAATTTGCAGGTTGACTGAAATAATGGTAGCCGGAATTAGTCCGCCATTCATCGCTGGTACGATAATATCGGGCTGGTAAGTTAGTCCAATTTGTTTGGATACTTCGGTAACTAATTTTATCCAGTTATTCCAAATCATAAGCGACAAACGTCCCGACATAACATCGGGACGTTTTTAGAAGATTTAGCTTTCAGAAATTTTGATAGCCGGTCCCATAGTGGAACAGACAATCAGATTTTGGATGTAGGTGCCTTTAGCACTGCCCGGTTTGGCTTTTTTGATGGCTTCAATAATTGTTAAATAATTTTCTTTGAGTTTTTCAGCCGGATAACTGGCTTTACCAATAAGTTGGTGGACATTGCCGGTGTCGTCATTTTTAAAAGTGATTTTGCCTTTTTTAAGTTCCTCAATCATCTTTTTTAGATTGGGGCTGACGGTTTCGGTCTTGGGGTTAGGCATTAAACCTTTGGGGCCCAGTACTTTGGCGGCCATGGCTAATTTGGGCATGAAGTCGGGAGTGGTTACCGCTACTTCAAAATTGATTTTACCGGTATCTTTTATTTTTTTAATATCCTCTTCGCCATAAACAAAGTCCGCTCCGGCTTCTTTAGCTTCTTTTTCTTTGTCGGGCGCTACGAAAGCGGCGACGGTCTTAGTTTTGCCGGTGCCATGCGGAAGTACCACAGTAACACGAATTTGTTGATCGCTTTTTTTAATGTCAATGCCGAGATGCACATGTACTTCAATACTGGCGTCAAATTTTACGCCCGCTGTTTCTTTGACGAGTTTAATGGCTTCGTCTACCGAGTAAATTTTGCTTTTATCCACTTTGGCGGATAGAGCATCTAACCTTTTAGACATAACATATATGTACGAACCTACGAAAGTTACGAACCTACGAAATATGAAATTCGTGAAGATTCATGAATATTATTCGTGGTTTTTCGTGGTGATAGCCCTGAGGTGGCTCAGGTCCCACAAAATTAATTAATGCCGCTAAATTATTTGAAGAGTTATTTAAGGGTTGTAATATAGCACATTTTGATACTTTTGTCAAGGGGGTATTACTATAGAATTAAGTTTCCAGTAAAGCCACTATTAGATAAGCGCAGGCTCCAATCGCGGCGGCGGCGGGAATGGTAAAAAGCCACGCCCAAACGATGCGTAAGGTTACACCCCAGCGCACCGCGGAGAAACGTTTAGCCGCTCCCACACCTGATATAGCACCGGTAATGACATGAGTGGTAGAAACGGGGACTCCCAAATGGGTGGCAATGAAGATACTGATGGCGCTCGCAGTTTCGGCGCATGATCCGTCCAGGGGTTTTAGTTTGGTAATTTTATTGCCCATGGTTTTAACGATGCGCCATCCACCCATTAAAGTTCCAAGCGCAATTGCGCTTTGGGCTAATAGCACCACCCATAGTGGAATGGAAAAAGTAGAAATTAATCCGGCGGAAAAAAGTAAACTGGTAATTATGCCCATGGTTTTTTGAGCATCATTGCCACCATGGCCCAAACTGTAGAGCGCGGCGGAAATTAATTGGGTGCGTCGCGACCATAAATTTACACCATTCAGCGATCGATGGTTGACTGCCCAGCTGGCGATAATCATAAATATTATTCCTAGCGCCATGCCAATAACCGGAGCGAGCGCGATAAATAAAATTGTTTTGTACCAACCAGCAAGAATGATTGATTCAAAGCCCGCTTTGGCTACAGCGGCCCCGGCGTATCCGCCAATCAGAGCGTGCGAAGAAGAAGTTGGCAGTCCCCAATACCAGGTGATGCAATTCCAAATAATTGCTCCCAGTAGTCCACCCAAAATTACCAAGGGGGTGACAATATTAATATCAATCATTCCTTTTCCGATAGTTTTGGCTACCGCTGTGCCAAAAATAAGAAAAGCGGTGAAATTAAAAAAAGCCGCCCAGATGACGGCCTGGCGCGGCGTTAAAACTTTGGTAGAAACAATAGTGGCGATGGAATTAGCGCTATCGTGCACGCCGTTGGTAAAGTCAAAGGCGAGAGCGATGAAGATGATGAAAATGATTAATATGAGAGATGTTGTCATAATGCGAGTGTCATCCCCGACTTGATCGGGGATCTGCCCCCTCGTAAGTCGCGGATTCCCGCTTTCGCGGGAATGACAGTGTGTGTTGTTAGCTCGATTTAATAATCACTCCTTCAATTACATTGGCAACACTCCGGCATTCGTCGGTGATTATTTCCATATTTTCTACGATATCTTTCCATTTAATAATTTCTAGTGGTTTGATATTGCCGTTGAATAAACAGGTAATGGATTTTTCAAAAAGCGTATCGCCTTCATGTTCTAGTTCATGGATGCGCTTAATTAGCGATCGAAATACTTCGCTATGTTTTTGCTCCTTAAGATGTATTAAGAGTTCAGCAAGTTTTTGCGCGGCCTCCAAAATAATTCGTCCGAAGTCTTCTACCGTTTCCAGTTTTTCCGCAGTTTTATAAATATAGACATTGTGAATTACGTCTTCCATCAGATCAATCACATCATCTACGCGGATGGTCATGTTGTAAATATCTTCGCGATCAAAGGGGGTAAGGTAGCTTACGTTAAGGGTGTCGATAATTTGATGGCTCACTTTATCGGCACGATGTTCAATTTCTTTGGCTTTGAGGGAATAATTATCAAAATTTTTGAATTCTTGAGTGAATTCATTAAACAACGCCGCCATTTCTTTGAGGCACCAAGCCTGTTCATTAAAAAGCTCAAAAAACCGCGGTTGTTTGGGAAGAAATAGTTTAAGATCCATAGAAGTTTGTTATGATGGAATTATAGCACAATAGAGCAGATAAATACAGAATAAAAAAACGGCAGACACACATGTGTCTGCCGGGCATCCTCTTTAAATTGGAGGGTGTTATTGTTTGGACATCGCTCGCCGGAGGGGCTTGTTAAAAGCCAGCTCATAGCGAGCCGCCTCTTTTTTTACCTAACAGAGAGGGATGTATATAGATTCTTCGACTTCGCCCCTTTGGGGCTTCGCTCAGAATGACACTAGCACACCACGCCTAAAAGCTACAAGCTGTTAGCTGTCAGCTAATTAATACTTCTCCAAATAATTTTCCTTCTCCCAATCGGTTACGGCTAAGCGGAAGTTATCCCATTCTTGCGTTTTTATGGCATTGTATTTTTTATAAGTCGCCTCACCCAATACTTCTTGAATATATTTATCTTTGGCAAGCGCTCGCATGGCACCGTATAAATCCGCCGGCAAAGTATCAATACCGCGATTTAACATTTCTTCCGAAGTCAACTCGTATACACTTTCTTCGACTGGCACTGGCAAGCCCATAATATTTTGAATTCCATCCAAGCCGGCGGCGAGCATCACGGCAAAAGCCAGGTAAGGATTGGCGGCCGGATCGGGACAGCGCAATTCGGCCCGCGTGGCGGTTGGTTTGCCCGGGTTAACGCGTGGAATACGCACGAGGGCGCTGCGATTGGTTTGACCCCAGGTGATATACACCGGCGCTTCATAGCCTACCACCAAGCGTTTATATGAATTTACTAATGGATTTAAGACCGCGTTCATGGCTTTGATGTGGCTAAGTTGGCCGGCAATAAAATTTTTC
>JBAYNU010000006.1:0-48767 GCA_041678665.1 Candidatus Magasanikiibacteriota bacterium | reverse complement strand
TAACATTTTGTGCGTATGCTCATAAAATCACCTCCTTTCTGAATTGAGAGGTGGTTTTATTATACCAAGAGCTACGCTTTTAAACGCACACACCCGCTAACGCGGGTGGTTTATCTGATTAATCAAAAAGTGGACACTTATTAGTGTCCACTTTTTGGGGTACAGATCAACTGCGGAGAGGGTGGGATTTGAACCCACGGTACGGTTTTAAGGCCGTACAACACATTAGCAGTGTGCCGCTTTAGACCACTCAGCCACCTCTCCATTGATAATTTACGGTATAATTATAGCAGATTATACAAATTAGTCAATTAGCTAAATATGGCAGGAATTCCCTTTCTAGCCCCTCGCCATTACCAATCCCCATACTTTTTTAACACCAACCGCCTTTAAAATTCGAGCGCACTGCTGCATAGTAGCGCCGGTAGTAAATACATCATCAACCAAAATTACTTCGTAGGGAACAGATACTGACATATTCCAAACAAACGCGGATTTTAAATTTTGCCGACGTTCCATTCCTGTTAAACGCGCTTGCTGATTGGTATAACGTATCCGCTTTAAACCGGTTTCTTCTAATTTTAAATTAAGGGAAGCACCAATTATCTGGGCTAATAATCCAGCCTGATTGAAACCGCGCTCACGCAAACGACGTGAATGTAAAGGCACGGGCACAACCACTGCCTTATAATTAAAAGCGGATATTTCGGATAATCTATTATTTATGATTTGCCGCCAGACATCAATAATACCGCGCGCGTAATTATATTTAAAATTTTTAATCAATTTCCCCACCGCCGCACTTTCATTATATTTAAAAAAAGCCGTAACTCCATCCAAATAAGAAACCCCCCGACAATTTACGCATGTTTCGCCATGAATCGTTTTACAATTACAAACCGGACACAAATTAATACTATTAGACTGAGATTGGGATAAACACTGCGTGCACCACCATTCCCCCTCTTTTTGACACTCAACACAAATAATTGGGAAAAGTATATCCGTAACAAACCCAATAAATTTAGTTATTTGTTTTAATGACATAAAAAGATAGAATGACTTTTAATCATTCTATCAATTAGTCTAAAATTAGTCGACCCACTTGAATTTATCCACCAGCCACTCTCCTGCTGTCTTAATAAGTTCAACATCAACATTTTTGTGTAACACACTTTCCACGCCGTCTCTTTGCTCAGTTTGTATTACTTGTAAATTAATTGTAGCATCTTTATCTTTGTTCCAAACACTAACGGTAGCGGCAATAACGCGCGTAGTAACACCAACAAACCCGCCGGCCATAGGGGTATTAATCCTTTGACTCAAATCAGCCCATAATTGGCTACTTACCAGCTCTTGTAATTCCTTAATGTTTTGATAATCACTATCGGTAGAATAACTGCCGTATCGTTCAATAAATATCTTGGCTAATTGCTTAGTAGCATTTTTTTCAACTGCTTCACTAGATGGTTTTTTAACCACTAAACCCTCGGTTGCAGAAGGAACAATCCCACCGCCCACAACCGGCTGATTAACTGCTGAATCAACCGTAGTTGCCCCACCCTCTTCGCTGATAGTAGCCGGTATTTTTTTGCCCCACCAAAGCAAACCAATACTGGTAGCCAATACCAAAAATACCACAATACTAATGATTACAAAAATACGGGCGCGAAGGGTGAACATAGTAAAACAAATTAAAAATTATTGACCGCCAGTCTGGCGCGCGAATTCTTTTTTAGCTTTCTCAATATCTAATAATTGTTGCGGGTTAGTGGTAACCAGTTGATCTTCAGTATAAGATGCCACTACTCGAATAGCGGCATGTTTGTTGCCGGCAAAAAATATTCCCTCACCCACGCCGCTTTCCAATAATAAATATTTCTCTCCTTCGGTAAGCATAAATATTTTTTGTACCAAATCAATGGCTGCCGGCGATTGTCGCAAAAGCAAATTTAGAGCGGAATTGGTAACAATCGACTGTCCATATTGCGACCGTAAAAAATCGTTAACATCCTGAGTGATGGTCGTAATACCCAAATAATATTTACGACAACGTTTAACCAAAGAATAAATAAAACGCGCGCTATCTTCATGCATCATTAACCACCAAGCTTCGTCAATCACTAGTATTCTTTTTTTACGCTCAGAACGCACTACATTCCAAATATAATTAATAACCGCATAAATAGCCAGCGGACGCAATTCATCTTCCAAGTCGCGCACCGAAAATACCACTAATTGGTTGCGCATTTCAACATTAGTAGGAGAATTGAACAAACCAGCAAAAGTACCTTCAGTAAACTTCTTTAATTTTAATACCAACTCTTCCGACCCCACCATACCTTCTAAGATCTCCTGTAAATCTTGCATGATTGGCGGCTTGACCAGCGTCAAATCGGATTCACTGGTGATATCTTTTTTGGCATAAGTTTCTATTAAAGCGCGATCAATAATGGAATCTTGCTCTGATGTCAAACCACCGAGCATTATTCTAATTAAACCTTTGGCGGTAATCACCGCGCCGCGGATAATATCTTCAACTGAAACATCCTGCCCGACTGGACGAGGCAGATCAAACGGGTTAATTTTACTCTCCGATGAGAGCGAAATATTAACATAGGTTCCGCCCACTGCGTCGCATAAATGTTTGTATTCCATTTCTGGGTCGATTACAATAATATCTGTTCCCATCATCATGCTGCGCAATATCTCCAATTTGATAGTATAACTTTTACCGGCGCCGGCAGTAGCGAATACCGTCATGTTGCCGTTTTGTAAAGAAAAACGATCAAATAATATTAAGCTATTATTATGACGATTGATGCCATAAAGAATGCCGTTATCTGATGTTAATTCTGCCGAAATGAAGGGAAAAGAAGCGGCAATCGGAGAAGAATTCATGTTAAATGCTATCATTAATTCATCATCACAAAAAGGCAAGGTGGAATTAAATCCCTGTTCCGATTGATACAAAACTTTTCGACTATTTATTAACTTTGATCCAAAAATATTTTCAATATCCTCCGATGTTTGATCTAATTCTTCTTTATCTTTGGAATAAATCGTAACATAAAAAGCAAACTGAAAAAATCGCTCCGTACCTTGAGTAAGATCGTCTCTTAATTGTTCAATATCACGCAATGCGGTTTCACGAATCGGATCGCGAGGTGCGCCCTTTTCGGAATCCGCGGTAATCTGCGCTTCGAGAGCACCTACTTTATTTTTTAATTGTTTTAAAATTATTGATGACTTAACCGGATAAAAAAACATGCTCACATCCATGGTAATGGATAAATTAATAACCGGCGCGCTCCAACCAACCGAAATATAACGTGGATAATTAACAATAAAAATTGTCCGACAAAAAACGGTGCCTAGCTGAACGAAACTTGACTCAACACGAAAAGCCGACGGAGAAACAATATCTCTAATAGTCACCACCCCCTCGCGGTATACTCGTTCTTCCTCAAGGGTGGTCAACTCGGCATTTGTCGTCGCTACTAATTTTTGCTTTTCTTTATCAAGCAAAGATTGTTGACGCTCAACTTCTTTAATTGTACCAATTGACTTAAAAGCCATAAATTTGTTTAGACGCTTTCTAGCTGAATTTGATTTAATGCCGGTAACGGTTCCGCCAAAGCAATATCGGGATTAAAAGTATTATAAATTAATTCAATCAAAGACTGGGTGTCTAGCCGTGCCACCTCTAAACCCATGCCGTGCAAACCGGACTCGACAATGCGCACACGCGTATCTAAATCATGTTTCCTTTGTAAAAATCTGGATTCTTTTAACTTTATAGTAATTGCTGGATTAACAACCTCGGATAATCTGGACCAGAAACTACGTTTTTTATTGGACAAAGGATCGTAGGGCACTACTACAAAGAAATTTTTATTCATGATGTTACCCAATTGCACTAATTCCGCCACAAAAGACCGATAATCAGCGATTTGCGTTCTTAATAAATCATTACTCTGTTCTCTTTCCATTTTTACCAGCCCCTCTAAATACGGCTTGATATTTAATTTGCGCGATTGAATAATAATTTGTAACGGATATTCCAAAGAATTTAAAAAAGATACATAATTGGAAACAATGGCGTTCTGTTCATCTTCATTTTTGAGCGCAAAATTAATACTGGATACCATTAGTACCGCTCTTAATGTGCCATCCTTCATGACCAAAGTGTCATTTTTAATTTCAGCCAAAGACAAGTTGTGCTGGGCGGCCGGAATCGCGTTTCTCTTTTTAGCCGCCTTAGTATTTTTCATAATAAAATAGTTTACATTTTGTGAATCCACCCAGGATTAAAATCAATCATTCTTATAATAACCGCCGGTATTAACTACCAAAGATAAATCACGAATACGATTATAAGATAGCCTAGGCACTAAAACGGCTTGCTCGGCTACTTCTACCTTTACTGACTGGCGCAATTCGTTTAATTCTTTATTAGTATAGGCCTTATTCCAAATCCGTAAGCTGGGGCGACGTAAAGTCTGAATAATATTCAAAATGAAAAAATGAAACGATTGGCCGTTAATTTTTACGAAAGCCAAAACTAAAGCAAACCCACCAACCACCGCCAATAAAAAAATAAACAACGCGGTATCAGCCAATTTGAAAGCAATAAACAAAAATAATCCAGCCGCCAGCAAAATAACAAACTGACGAGTGGTAACCGGACCAAAAATTTTGTCCTCTACTTCGATAAATTGTGGTATCACGAAACGATTCATGCAAAAACAGCTTATAACTTAAAATTACTCCAAACGTTTTTCCATTTCTATAAGCGCTTTAACTTCCGCCAGTTGAATTTGGCTACCATCGCCGATTACATCAGCTAATTTTTGCTTTTTAGCAAGCGCCTTGGACATTAAACGTGCATAATCTTTATACAATGGGCTACTACGCCAATTTTTGATGGCAGTAAAATAAAATAATATTGACTCCTCTTTAAGATTAATAAATTTTTGCCACAACCGACTAGCAGCTTCGGTGGGACTATCGGACAAACGACGAAAATCCGTTAAAGTAAAATAAAGGATCTCTTCCATCGGTCCCATTTCTTTTGGTTTATATATTATATCATTCATTTGCGGTTTTGAAAAATTACCCATCAATCTACTGTTTAATTGTCCGCCAGTAGTAATATTATTATTTTTAATATTATCTTTTGGTTTACTTGTAACCGGCGCCGGAAAAGCAGACGCTGTCTTATGAACAAAAGAATTAAATGGCGTAACAGTAGCCGGCTCCATTGTTGTTTCCACCATGGGCAAATTATTGGCAACCGATTTAGAAAGATGGTCTTTTTTAACATCAGATACATGATATTTAATAACTTTAATCAATTCATCCGCCTGCAACTGAGTAATACCTAATCCCCCACCTTTGATGGATCGCGCCGCCAATTCGCTGGTATCATCAACACTGCGCATATCTTTAATCCGCAATTGAATAATGCTACGTAAACGATTTTGATATTGGTCGGGGATTCTAAAACTTAATTTTTTAATAATATCACTAATATCGTCGGCGTGTGTTTGGCTGGTACGCGAAATACCCGGTTTAGAAACCGGCAAATCATTGTCAAAAGGAGAAGCAAAATCGTTAAAATCATTCTTTACCGGAGCGGAAACAGGACGAACAGAAGATTTAATCGGCGGTAGATCAACTCTTGTCTTGGGTACATCAAAAGCAACGCGCGCCGGATCGATTTTTGGTTTATAACTGTTTACTACCACCTTCTGAGGAGAAGAAACTTTTGCCGGGCTAACCAAGGGCGCTGACACGGCAGTGGATGATTGAGGCACGCTGGGAGCTTGTCTTTTTTTAAGTTCAGCCAAAGAAATCCGTTCGGCGGTGCCATCGGCCTTTCTTATGGTAACCATGGTTTGACTATTGGAAGTAGACATGATAATTATTCTTTATTTAAAACAAATTTTTCTTGTTCTTCGTCAAAATATACCAAAATACCAGCGGGACCAAATTCTTTATTTACCAAATCGCTTAATTCTATCAAATTACTTAAATACGGCTCGTCCGCCCAATTAAGTTTTTGGACCGCCTCAAAAATCGCGTCTTTAACTGCCAATAAATTATTATTCTTTTTAAACCAAACGCGCACTAATTGCCTATCTCGATCGGCTATCGCCGGTTGGTTTAATAAACTATAAAAATCAATTTTATCTGGCACAGTAATCTTACGGTCTTGCTCCTCTTCTTTTTCTATCTCCGAAGCAATTTTGACCACTGCTTCCACATCTCCGTCGGGTACAATTAACGAACCGCTAACCAAATGCGTATATAGCCCTAATTCTGCCAGAATTAATTCTTTTTGGGAAGGATCACAAAAACTGGTAATATTTTTATCATCAATAAAATTCATTAAACTCATTCCATCAAAACTGTTATGCGAATAAACCCGAAATTTTTCAATCCAATAACCAACCGTAGCCGGCCCATCTGGATCTTTAAACCCTAACGGTGTTTTGTTATCCAATAAAAATACCGCCAACTGCCTAGCTAGATTCTCCCGACTTTCAAATAAAGTAAAACCGTCCATCATTTTTCTTATTATTTCTTCAAAATCAAATCCGATTTGGTAAGACAATGCTAACAAGGGTGACCCGGCGATAAACAAAAATACGTGGCTGGAAAAAAAGTTGTAATTATAAAAACAAATTATAAGATACAACCGCTGATACCACTCGTTGAGATCGTCCGGTAATCCCTCAAAATCCATCACCCCACCGCTGGCATACTCCAGTTTTTTTCGAACCGATAACGCCGTAGGCACATCCCAAAAATTCAAAGCCCAATAGACCGTGGCTGCCAAACGCTGACGAAAATTTATATCTTGTAAATTATTGACGTGCCAGCTAATTTTATTAAGTTCCGCATATGAAAACTTTTCAATGCCTTCCTTCTTACCTCGCATCACTTGGATCCATTCTCCCCACTCCGCTATTGGCACACTGGTGCCGGACAATAACTGACACAGCAAAGCTTCTTCCCAAGCGGTTAATTTCCATCCACCAACAATTTCAAGCAGACTCTGCTTGGCGGTAGCATTAAGATTTTGTTTTCCAATCAGCTGATCAATTGTCGGCGTAATTTTTATCATACTTTGTCTAGCTTAGTTACATCGGGCTTGACTTCTTCTTTGGGGTCGCGCTGGGTTCCGGTCGCGGAATACATAGTCGAAACTTCAGACATTCGTAAAGCCGGCGGAACAACGGATTCATACAACATTTTGCGACCTTCTTCGGACAAATTATTTAAAGTATCAACAATAATATCCACTCCGCTTTCACCGCCGATCGCTTGAGCCGCTTCGGTAATCAAAGATGAATACTTTCCAATATCTTTGCGTAAATTTTTGCGCAATAATTCCGTAAAATTTTCCCGACCGGTTCCTTCAATCATCTGCTCCGCCTCATCAAATAACGGCTGACCAGTAGCGCTAAGCACTTGATTACCTTCAGCATCCAAAACCGGTTTACGTATTACATTAATCACTTGGGTTTTTTCCCCTTTTTCCCAATAACTGCGCAAATGCCAATTGACGCTGGCGCCAAATACCGCCTTAAGCAAACTGGCATAAGACCGTAATTGATCCGGTGACAACTCTTTGATTTCTTTTTTCTTATCCTCTTCTTTCTTTAAAGCGTCTGCCGCCTCGTCTTCTTTCATCTTTTTTACTTCCGTATCAGTCATGGGCGTAAATTGAGCGCGTGTATCCATGGGCACACCTCTTACTTCACCTAAAGCAATCCGTGCGTTAGCATATTCAATCAATTCGTCAATCGATTTAAAATACCGTTTTATTACCTGGCCCTTTTGTTCACCTTCCAAAACCTTGCACTTAATGGCTACCTGAAATTTATTTTTTGCCGCCCATGCGTTCTCCTTACCAATCGCCTTAATGGCATCAAATCCAATTTTTTCGCCAAAAGTAGTGGCAAAACACATATGCCAATCGCGCGGATTATTCACTAAAAAAGGAATAATGATATCCGTCATTATTTTATCATCCGCTTCTTCATCAGTGAGCTCATAACCACGCGCCATTTTCATCGCCTCATCATAAGTATTATGCATCGCTTTATAAACCAAACCCCGCCGCTCTTTGCCGATTTCTACAGTTTTCATTCCGGTGGCTTCATCTTCCGTTACCATCGGAGTTTCACCGGAAGCCAAACCCATAGCATTTTCATACATTCTAGCGTTAGTATCACGCCAATTACGAGTATCAGTGATGGCTTTGCGAGTTGACTGCAACATTTCATAATCAAAACCCGTACAAGCAGAAGTATTTTCGTCGTAATAACCCACGCCATGCACATGAAACTTTGCCAAAGCAGACGCGCCGATTTTACGCATATCGGATGATACATAATCTTTGGCTAATTTAGACGATGTTGGCAACCACAACCATTCCTTTCGACCGTTTATATTCAATTCAAAAAATTGCACATGACCGGCATTTTCGGGATGAAGACCCTTGAGTGCTTCATCGCGCAAATTACCCATTGATTGTAATCCCACCTGACGATCCACGATAGTCTGTACATATTTTTTGGCATTGAAGCCATCCATATTGTCAATGGGATTTTTCTTATAATAATCAACTTCCACTGGTTTTCCGGTTGGTTTGCCACGTTTATCCTTGGGAGTTACCCAAATCTTTATTTCTTCTTTGGCTAAAAACTTTTTTTCTAATTCTTCTTCCGACAAAGCGTATTCGCCCATCAATTGATTAAATTCAAGCATGCGCAAAAATTGGGCGTATTCTTTCGCATTGATAGTTTCTCCAGTGGCTTCGCCTTTCTCATCGGTTAACTCCACGATTATATCTTTACCACTTAAAATATGCTCATACACTTTGGCTGTACTTAATCCAGTAGCCCAACGCTTTCCCTTGCGGGTTTGAATAATTTTATTTTTATCCGTTAGAATTGCATGAGCTTCTAACAAGTCACGCACTCGATGGTGCATGCCCACAAATTCACTATCATAAACCGTGGCAGAAAGAATCTCCACATCCCCCGCTTTATCCCAATTATGCGTAATATTATGCCAATCAATATTGCGCCCCACGGTTTCTTTAAGCTCCGGTACCAACCGAGCGTGTCGCCAGTCATTGTCGATATCTACCCACTTTTCACCGTCTGCTCCAATCCCCTTAGTTTCTGCTCCTTTTCCCGAATGATTATCATTCATATTGCAAAATATAAAAACTATTTACTAATAAGTTTAACTAAATCATTATGAGTTCTTTGGTCATTCTTCAAAATAGCATTAGTAATGACTTTGCCCAAATCTTTATCAGCCACCTTAAAGGTGCTGGCCAAATTTCTAAATGCCAAATCCATACTATTTTTATTAATGCCACTATTAACAACTCTAAATAACTCACTAAATGCCGGCGAACTAGTTCCGCCTTCACGCGCTTTATTAACCATCTCTTTACTAACCCCAATTTTATTAATCGCGGTAATCATCTCATTAAACATTTGCGGGCTCATCGGCGCACTACCACCGCTACCATAACTGACAGAGCTACGTGCGTTTCGTTCAATCTTACTATACGAACCATCATATTTGTTTTCTCTGC
Source organism: Candidatus Magasanikiibacteriota bacterium (assembly GCA_041678665.1). Lineage (GTDB taxonomy): Bacteria > Patescibacteriota > Patescibacteriia > Magasanikbacterales > GWA2-37-8 > GWA2-37-8. Next base: position 39,142 of record JBAYNU010000006.1, on the reverse strand, counting down.
CTTGATCATCCGTCATAGTAGTAGCATAGGCCTGCTTTCTGAGGGCCATTATTTCTTTATGTTTATTTTTAAAGGCTTCTCTTTCGACAGGATTATCACGAACCTCACCTCGATCCACAGCATCTTGCACCGCTTCGTCAGCATCATCTACCCAACCATTTTCAAATAATTTACGTAAAATAGCCGCCGCCGTTGCTTCATCACGAAAATCAACTTTCCCGCCACTTTTACGTTTTTTGATAGTATAATTAAGATGACCTTGATGCGCCGCCATTATTTGCTCACGGGTCATTTCTTTAAATTCTTTTTGCACAATCTGTTCAATTACACCCTGCATAGCAATAGTAGGGGTAACAATACCTTGTGGACCCCAAATATTACGTTGGGCGGCTTTACTAACCACATCTTCACGACGCGCTCTAAAAAAGGTATTTTGCTGATCACGTTTCGCCACCTGATCGGCCATATACAAAGCCGGCATAGCGCGCATCATTTCTTGATAATCTTGATCGTGTTCCAAACTTTCTTTATATCCCTGAGACATTATTGTTTCTTTTTCCTGTTTATTTGCCGATGATTTAATAATAGCGTCTTCAATTCTTTTTGCATTTTCTTCTTCCGTTCCTTTGAGATCAATATTTTCTAAACCTTTTATACCACTATCTTTAAGCATCGCTTGTGCTTGGGTTTGATCATTACCACCTGCTTTTATCGCCTTTAATATGCTGTCCAACACTTTCAACTCTTTCTCTGAATCTGCTAAGGATTGTTGATTTTTATTTAAACCAGCCTCTTTAGCTTTGGCTTCTTTTTGCTTCGTTTCCGCCGCCTTGATGTGGGCAACTGCTTGATCTTCTAATTCCTTAGCGGCTTTGGCTGGATCATTTCCAATTTGTGTTGCTAGTTCTATTTTAGCGTCGGACGCAGAAAAAAACTTATCAGCTTCTTTTTGGGCTTCTTCGGATAAACGCTTCTTATCTGCCGCTTCTTTTTTTAATTCAGAAATCTTATTTGATTTTGTCTCTGTTCCAGCTTTATTTTCTGCCGCTAACGCCTCGGCAGCCAAACGCTCCGCCATTCTTTTTTTGTCTTCTCCTTCAGATCGCAAATCACCGGCTTCGGTGTTTAAATCTGTAGGGTTTGCAGTTTTAAGAATCTTTGCTTTTTCTCTCAACTCATCAGCCATTTTTGCTTCCGCCGCCGCTTCATCGTTCAACTGTATTACTTCGTTCACTCCTTCAGTACTAAATTCTTCATCTTTTTTGCCTCTAAGTTTTTTTACTGCCGCCTCCGCTTCTTCCATGCTTTTCCCTTGCTGAATCATTCTTGCGTCCTCCTCCTCGGCGGCCAAACCTTCTTCGGCAAATTTGGCAGCGCCTTCTTTGGTAATCATCTCTTTGCCTAACGCGCCAGTTATCAAGACTTTGGCGGCATATTGCGTGCTGGTCAGTTTACGAGTGGCTTGCGATTTACGTTCTCTATACCCCTTCTCTGCTTCCAATTCTTCGGCTCTTTTACCGGCGGAGCTCCCCGCCATTCCAACACTTTCAGTAATCCTCTCTCCTTGAGTCTTTAGTTGTTTGCCATATTCTTCATGATAAGCCGCTTGGGAGCCAAACTTGGCCTGACGCGCCAACCAACCCAACCCACTCTTTTGCGCAAATTTACTACTGGTGGCAGACGACAACAAATCATTATAAGCGACTTTGGCGCCCTGAACTTTACTATACCCCCACATTCCTCTATTAATCCACGCTTTGCCACCCAAGATCGGAGCATTCATTGCGCCCCATTTAAGCACACCTTTGCCGGCTGCCACCGTTCTTTGGAGCGCCCCTGAACCGACCGCGCCGATTTCCAAAGTAACCTTAATACCTACTAAAAGCATTGCCAGAGCAACTACAAAACTACCCATATTGCCCCAATCCATAACAGTTAAAATACCAGAGCTTGGTAATTGTGTGCCATCTTCGCTCACCTGGGTGGTATCCATAAAACCGGCGTTGTCTTTGGCCAACTCGGTATTAATATCTCCCTGCCCTAAAGTGGCGAAACTCAACCACAGAAAAAACACGCAAACTGGCGCCACGATAACATTGCTTGTAAACTGTTGCCACCATTGACCGGCATATTTTTGAGTTTGAGGCAAAACCCCAAAAACAAAAGCTAAAGGTGACAATACTATTAATATCCACAAAACCACTACTCGAATGGTCAAAATAGACATGTAACCAATCATAACCGCGAGCGCCAATACACTAAAAATCACTCCGCCCAAAGCGGCAATAAATATTTCGGAGTTATTAATTTGCGCCGGCTGGGTATTGCTGGCAAAACCTAATACTCCATCCAAATGAAAAGCATTAATGATGTTACCGCCAGCAGCCGCGGCAATACCATTGACAAAAGTAATGGTAAATACCTGGGCGATGTCAATAATAAATCCGCAAATTAAATGAGAAAAGTTTACCAAAACCGCCGCCATCACAAATTTACCAATCATCTTTTTCCATTCATACTGTTCAATACCCAAGATAGTCCCAAAAGCAATCACTAAAAGTATAATGACAAAAAACATATTTGCCACATCACGCACCAACACCCAGCCGATCTGTACGGCAGTTGAACTTAAATAATTATTGTAAGAAGCAGACTGAATCAAAAACTGCAAAGTAAACATGATCAAACGCAAGACAAGCCCGGTGATATAAATGAGTATATAACAAAGGAAAGTAAAAATACCGTTAGCAATATCTCCCAAAGTTGAAACCGCGGTGCCGGCTATACTCTCCCCGACAGCGAAGGCGTAATTAACCGCAAAAAATACAGATACTACCACTATCAACACACCTAAACCAAACATCCAGCGGCTACGGCGGGAATGGAAACCGACCAAAATCTGTCGAATTGTTTGTAATGTTAGTTTGATACGCATAGTCTAATATTTCTCCGAAGGAATAACAATTACATGACCGTTGAATTCGGTGTAAGCTTTCTTTCCGGCGGTGTTGCTATAAAAATACGAATCACATTCAGAAACGCCGGTGGCCACGCCAGTGTTAGGATTAACCGGCCAATTATAACATCCCGTTTCAGTACCGCGCGCTGGTGTGGAAGCAGTGGTTTTGTGACAATCACCATTACACCATCCCCAATTATCCACTACTTGCGCGCGCGGTTGGTAGGCACACACAATATCACCAGTGCTAAGGAAAAATCCAGTATGTTCTTCGGCGATTTCAATTTCGTATGGTTTGCTTTTATCCGCCCCCACCTTCATAACCGCGTATGGACCTTGGGGAAAACGCATATTTTCCGGCAAATCATAAAAATTGGTAGCTGTCGGCAACGGACATTCATATACATAACTAAATTCTGTATATTCTGGCTGACAACCAGTTTCAGTAGTGTTACCAAAACCAAAAAACTTCGATTCGGAATTATAAGAAGTACAATTGCCATAGATAGAATTGCCTATCTTACAAGAATTACCGTCCTTACATCCCAACTCCGGCAAAACAGTACAGGAATTACCTGTATCACAATTTGGCTTGATATTTGCCAAATCATCTTCGTAATTCACTTCGTTGCGCGTATCGGTAATCGGATAAAAAGTATCCATGAAATTAATACGAATACGCTTGAGCGGCATTTGATTGGAATGCGCCCAGGCAAAAAATCTAATCTTCACTTCATCGCCGGCGCGCGCCACCGCATCACCACGGATCTTATTGTTAATGCTCACTGCCCCCAAAGCGGCTATTTTACAGGTACCATCTCCGCCCTTAGTATCTCTACATTTTGTATAATCATCTAAATTACTACCATAACTTGCTTGGTCTAATTCCGGCGCCGCTACGAGCGGTGGGTAGTGAGTAAAGTCGCTGTGCGATGGCGCGGCTCCGTCAAAATATGATTCATAAGAAATATACGTAAATTTAGATTTTTCTTCGTGACCAGAAAAAGTTTCGTCATAATCAATTTTAAAGAACCCAAATGATCTCAAAAACAAGTTATTCATTACTAAACAAGATGCTTTTTCGGGATCAAAACCATCTTTGGGATCATAGGAACCGCAGCCGTTTGTATCAGGTGATACTACATCCACAAAACCACTGTACTTTTTTTCCAATTTATTGAATACTACCGGAACACCACCTTTATGATAATCATCATCAACTTCTTCATCGCGTAGGATGGTCTTAGCTAGCTTACCGCTTAATAATAAATTACGATTTTCTGATGTTCCCACATATTGCGGATATAATGACATATCATTTAGAAAATCTCCGCCTGCCTTAAGTCTGGCTTCTGTAATGGACCTATCAAATAAACCAAAGTGCTGAAAAGGCGTCTGCCAATTTTGGTTAAGCACAATGATATCTGCTGGTGTGTTGGGAACACCCAAATGAGCAGAAGATGTCCGCATTTTCCATGTTACCGGTAAAAAATTGTTGGGATTGTTTAATGAATTATTATAGCTAACTTTCGCGATCTTACCACAAGGACCCTCTGCCAATGGGTTCTTAAGCTCTACCACCACAAAATAACCCAACTTTTCACTCTGTTCACTGCTTCGTTCAATAGATAGGCCTTGTAATTCTAAGTTACTATCATTGGACCACATTAATTGCACTTGTGTAGTTGCATAATCGTTAACCCCACTAAAATTCGACCGGTAATATGCCTTCATATCTGCATCGTCTAAATACTTATTATTCTCCCCAGCAAAAAAGCCATCCTTACCAATAAAATCACTAAAAGCGGGCCCGTCACTAGCGCTGGCTAAAGGCCATGAAATAATTTTATTTTTCTTATTTGTTGCATTGAAAGTATAAAATTTATTATTAGAATCAACACCTCTTTTGATTAAAACATCTGAATATCGTAAGGTGTTGGTATGCTGTTCAACAGGTAAACTATGAACAACCCCCGACCAACCCCAATTAATTAAGTTCAGACTACTATTGGCACACTGATTTTCAACCATCAATTTTTTACATGAGGGACTTTCTCCTCCCGGCTCGGTTGGCGAACACTCGGCGCAATCCTTAGCAATCGTAAAATTGTTTTTACTAATTAATGGAAATTCAGTATTACAATATTTTATTGCATCGCTGTCACAGGCAACCCACGGATCATCCCCAATGTTTTCGGGTGGTGAAACTGACCCCATTTTTACACAACCTGTCTTACGTATCTTAAAACCACTTACAACAGGATTACTAGGTAAAAAAGGATTAACGATGCTAATATCAGGAGTTGGGCTTAAATAGAGCAAATTAAACAAATTGAAAGGTTCTGGATCGTAATATGGGAGGTCGTCATCTACAGACCAGCCAGAAGCAAAAACAAACTTTTCACACACTATTATTTGATCACCTACAATACGAGAAATTGATTTAGTGGCAATTTGGTTATTATTTATACAACCATTTGGGGGGAAAGTAAACTGACTTATTTTAGTTTCTAAGCAAGGGAAACTGCAACAACTAGGCACTTCACCAGCGCCACAACCATAAAATTTACCGGATGCTTTATTATAATCAATATCAATATTACATACTGATGGTTTGACTTGTCTAAAAAACTGGCTACGATATTCTGCTTTATAATCATTCTTAATTAGACAACTACCATCGTCTTCCCAATCGCTTGAACTACAACGAGTGCCAATAACATCATGCTCATTATTTTCTGCATTAACAAAACTTTGAAAGTTAGAGGCGTTAGCATCGAAAGATATTACAGCCGGAAGTAAAGGAAAACTAATCGGATCATCATTTATATTAACACTCTCCGGTACTAAAAATACTCTTATTTTATTAATCTCATCTTTCTTAAAAACATTACTACTGTCAAAATTAATCTGTGATAAACCTTTGTAAACGATGCCGTTAATACTTTCTGGGGAAATTAAACCGTGCGCAATTATTTTCATATTACCATCAATATCGGCAAACTCAAACTGGCTATTTTCTTTAATAAACTTAATCTTAGTTTCATCATGTTCAGCAGTCTTCTCAAAATCATTTTTAGATGATTGGGGATAAAATTTCCAACTTGCGTTACTGGATGAATGGTCTAATAAATTCAACGGGATAGTATTGAATAAACTACCTAATGCGGGGATACTAAAACTCTTAAGATAATCCGAACTAAAATAAGTATTGGGAATTGGTATAGTATTTAAGCACATATAATTCGGACCCGTAAACCCAATGTTAGGGGGTGCTAAACTATCTGTGCTATAATTCCACGCCCCCTTATCGTTACTATACTCGGTGGCGCCGCTATTTACTCCCTTAGGATCATACACTGGTAACCAAGAAAGGCAGGCATATTCTGGATCAATGCCATTACGACCAGTGCCATCGATCAAACGACGAAAATCCCGCTCCAAGCAGTAGCCTTTTAGACCATTAACCTCATTTTTAGTTTTTAGCGGCTGCCAGCGGCCAACCAGGGAAGGACGAATATATAGTTCTTTAAAAAATACTGGTATTATTTCCCCATTTAATCCCGGATTATTAAAACTTCCTCCGCCATAACTCCCTGCTCCGGTTTTATAACTCGCCAATACTGTTTCACAGCTTTGTGTTAACCCCATTTTTACTGGATCATAATAATAGCTATCAAAATCCCGTTCTTCGGGATTATTGCTATCGTAAGCGGCAAGTCCGTACAAAACACACGATGATTCATTATGGCTCTCAGTATTCTTATTAAAATCAATATACAAACTTCTCGGAAAAGCTAACAATTTACTCGCGCCATCTTGTAAGATCTTGCTTCCAGAACCAGAATTATAATAATATTTTGTAAAAGAATAAAATGTCTTGTTCTCATCTTCTTCATTTGGAACCCCCAAACCAACAGTGGATGTTTGCGAATACAAATACTCCGGCGCTGATTTACCCAATGGCAAATACAAATTTCTTCCATCATTGCTACTATCCGCGCTATAAGTTAATTTATAATAGCTACACTCGCAACCTTTGCCGCCATTACTTTTGTCGTCACAGAGTTTTACGCGACCAAAATCACCTACGTAGCCTTCTTTTTCGTCAGCTTGATTTTTAAACACGGTGAGCGGGAAAGGCGAATCGACTTCAGGATACATACGACAAGAAAAATCGGTAGTGGTAGAGATGGTATTTAAATTTACTTCCGGAATCTGCTCGTGCAGATCATTGGTATTATAAGTAAACATGGAATAACCGGAGTATTCTTCCCCGCCCCAATTAATATTACGTTCCAAATAATTTATTTGCGGTTTGCTGGTAACGAGCGCGCGATCGGTAATGATGGCACCTTCTTTGCCACTGGCCACTTCCTTTTGTCTGGCAATCGTAACATCGTGAGCGCATTTATTATCGCCCGAGCTAGATAAAAACTTATCACAAACTCCCAAAGCGTAACAACGGCTGTCTTGCTTGCCGGTTTGAATATTATAGGTATATTGCGCCAACCGACAATAAACCCACTCCGAACAAGCGCGATCATGCTGGGCTTTTACAATGATATTGGCATCATTGGGGGCTTGGTCTACCGGCGCCACCTTGGCGCCATTTGTACCATTGCTAAGAGCATAGGTAACCGCGGTATTCCAATATTTATTCACCTGGTCGGTTTGGTCTAGTAGCGCGCACCCTTGGCTCAAACTCGCTTGACCATTACACTCCGAAACACTGGCGGTCAATTTGTCGTTATAAATAAGATAATAACTCTGACAGGCATCACCAGTTTGACAATCATTCTTATCTACAAATTCGGTACAGCCATTTTGCGCGATCGGACACTCACCCACAAAACCTTGATATTTAAGCGGGGTGCCATACGACCATAAATCAAATTTTTGATAGTCCACAAAATAATCCGGATAACAAGGCTGTTCGCCCTCTTCAATACACTCTCCACCGGTAGTAGCGCAATCGCTATCGGTATAACACAAATCATCCGCTCCGCCCTGACTGCACCGCCCCACATTCTTCCAAAACCAACCATAAGTGGCGCCGTAAGGATCTTTCTCCACTCTAGTCTTCCAAGTACAAATCTTATTGCCAACGATTTTTGGATCTTTAAAATACATGTTGCCCTTGGAAGAATTATAAGAACTGCACCCGACTCCCTGGGAAGTACATAGGGTGCCGGCAACATTGCTCGCGCCAAAATAACCGGCGGGATCATTTTTGATTAACACCTCTTGATAACTAGCGCCAGTGGCAGTTAGTTTTTGTCTACCGGCTTCAGCACAACCCAAATCGGCGGCGGCGCAAGTAGCTTGGCTATTAGCTACCAAATAAACAGGCGCACTGTCGGAGGGCACATGAATAGTGGAAGTGGAAGTCTTGGGAAGAGCGCCCGTATCAACATTGCCCTTAAATACTGAAGCGGCCAAAATTTCGCTGCGTGTATGACCAAAGACATTGGTATAGCAGCCGGTCTTGCCCACCTCCGATTGGCAAGAAAACTTCTTACCGGAGAGGATAATAGACATCTGACCGCCTGTGCCATCGGCTGGCAGCCAAACATTATAATAACTAACGCCGGCATCGGCAATAGTATTAAAGGTATCAATAACTTTGGTACAGCCCACCGCTTCTTCACGACAAAGATAACTAAAGTTAGTAAGATAATAAGCAAGGTTATTAGGAGTATCATATTGCAGACAACCCAAGGCTTCACCGGGCAAATTATCATTGGGGCTGCTGTCGCAAATCGGATCCACCGTCAAAGATTTTTTGACCAAATAAATATAATCGGTAACTTCCACTAATTTAATATTATCCAAATATATTCTACCATTAGCGAGAGCAAAAATTAATTCAGTGCTGGTAGTCGTGCCGCCGAGTTCAATTGGTCCAAGATGATAATAACGCCAAGAATCACCTAAAGTAACTACACCTACCGATTGCGGGTTATCTAATCCGCCGTCTTTATTGACAAGTTTAGCCTCAACATTAATATTCCCGCCGACGGCTCCGGAACCCTTCGCCCAAAAAGTAAGATCATAACTTTTGCCGGGAACCAGAGAAAGAACTTTATTTACACTGGCACTACCGCTGAAAGCGAAATTTAAAGAATGTTCACCAGCTTTGGTGGATTCCAAAGATAAAGCTAAAGTACCGTTGATGGCGCTCCAACCCACCAAAGTATCTCCGACTGATTGTTCGAATTGATCGTAAAAAATGTTTTTGATATTATTGCCGGCATTACCTTTGTAAGCGCGACAAGTATCTACAGCGGCGCTACAAACTCTGCTCACTCCGGCGGTATTATTTTCGCCGGCTGCCAAGCCATAATAAAAACAAAATCCATCTTTGTATTCGCCATTGTTAAAACACAGTCCGCAAGCGCTGCCGTCCCAATAACCTTTGGCGGCAGTACACAATTGCTCGCTGGCAATATCTACCGTTTGTAATTCGGTATTATTAAGCCGATAAGGAGTACAAGTCAAAGACACTGGTATAGTTTGGGAAAGAATACGATAATAAGTATGGCCTTTATCATCGGTAAATTGCCTACAATCGGGGCTAAGTGCGTTATTCCAATCTGGGTGAGACGATCCCTGACGATAAACTTCGGCATTACAAGCTTTTCTAAAATTAGCCAAATCTTCGCTGGTACGATAAAAATACTGCGGGCCATCAACTATGCCTTCAGAGTCCGAAGTGGCACCCACATCCTTTTGTAAAACATAAACCTTTAATTGATAACCTTCGGCTTGGGATCCTTCGTAAGTAAAATATTTATTATTAGGGGCTTGGCTGGGAGTAATACACGGCCGTAAATATGAAAAATACTCTACCTTTTCCATCTGACCGGACAATGTGCTAAGATTGGTAAAAGCACTACAACCTTCGTCTACGGCGCTACAAGTAGAACCAGAGGATGGAATAATATAATCTAATGTTTTACCATTACTATAATTACTCGGCATCTCTTTGTAAGCCGCATAACCCACACATTTGGCGTCGCACTGATCATACCAATTCAATACCAACCCGCCAGCCACTTCGGCGGGGTTAAATTTGCCCGGAATCGCTTCGCCGGTAGTGGACTGTGTATACATGTTACAATTCTCTTCGGCGGCAATACACGGAGCGCTATATTTTTTACATTCGTCTTTTTTCCATTGTGATAAATTACTGCTAATAAAATTTAAATCGGAGACGGTATTGGGCCAGACCACCGGCAAAGTCGTATTAGCATTATAACAGCCCAAATAATCGGGCGCTTTGCGTAAATAAAGAATGGTGGAGCTGGCGCTGGCAAGTTTGTAAGCGCTACAACCGGCTGAACCGGAAGAACAATCAGTAGAAACAGTGCCATTAAAATGAATACCGGTATTATTGTCGTCATCATCTTTGGGGGCGGACGGCGCGAGCCAATTACCGTCATTATCTTTGCTCAAACTATACGCCAAACAACCGGTATTTTCGGCATTACAATCACCGCTATCCAAAGTTCGATATAAATATCCTACTTGTTGTCCGGTGGTATCTTTGAAGCTGACACAAGAAGCATATTGCTCCTCGCATTTATCGGCATCAAACTGCCAAATATTTTTTTCTTTGAGACAATAACCATAACTCTGACAACTCTTGCCATCCAAACTGGAACCGACGCAACCTTGCAGATCCACGCACTCCTGCGCGCGCTGACCGCTTCCCGCTACCGCTATATCCACACCATAAACAAAAGCATTGCAACGATGTTGGGGAACTTTGAGCACCCAGTTAGGATTGATAAGATGACAAAAGGGTTTTTTGGCATCATAAATTGCCTTGCCGTCACGATAAGTACAGTCATAAAATCCATTAACCACATCTTCCAGTGCCCACGGCGCATCGGGATTGCTATTTTTGGCAGCAATTTCAAAACCTAAAGGCAAGATGCGTGTTTGGCGCATTTTTTTGATATTACTATAACAATAATTACTTTGATAACAATTGGATTCAACATCGGCGCTGTTGGTAGGCGGAATTAATTTAAACTTTTTGTGAAGCAAATCACGATCCAACGCTTCTTTAATAGTAAGATACTTGCCGGTAGAATTATACTCTTGCAGAGCCGACGCCAAAGCATAATCCATAATACAATTATCTGGACCGGGGTTGGCGGGACAGGAGCTGAAAAAATTTATGATATTATATTCATCAATTGAGTTGATGGGCGCGGTCAATAAATCTCTAAACATTGCTTCCGCCACTGCTCGCCCGGTCACGACAGTGGTATCGGGATCGTTAAGATTATCATCGTTAGTATTATCATTTTGAATATCATTATTGGAAATTATATTGCCGTTAAGATCTATTTCCGGCATTACCGGCCAGGTATAATCTCCCCCTTCGTCACACTGACCGGAAACACAATAACCAAAGAGCATGCCTTTGGTCATAAAATTATTAAGAGTTTGCGATAAGAAGGTGTTAAGAAATACCGCCGGCACATAATATAGGAGATCCTTCATGCCCGAAGCCATTGAGGCGTTGATGGTGCTGACATTACTTTTGGCTTTTTCCGATGCGGAATTATTTTTGAATTCTGTTTGCATTACTTGCGCCGGAGTTTTGATATTGCCGGAAATAATATCCGACATGCCAATGGCGCCTTGACCTTCGGAACGCTGTTTTTCGGCGCCATAAGTTTTTTCTTTTACCGCCTGATCCACTTTAACGGTGGAATCCAAATAAATTCCCAAATCGCTTTGATCGGGCTTGATAGAAAAATTAAAGTTTGAAGCCATGTTGGTCCAATAACGGCTGGAACCAACTTGTTTCCAATTGTTTAAAAATTGGGTAAGAGTACAACGCGGTTTCTCGGGAAAATATTTTCCTTTGAGCCCTAGCCGCAAAGCCAAATCCAGCATCAAAGTGGGTGGAGCGCACAAATCTACACCCAAAATATCTCCAAAACCTTGCAAAAATGAACCGGCGGCATCATTGCCGACATCAGCCATATAATCGCCGAAATTCTTATAATGGGCAAATGGATGTTCGCCTTTACCACCGGCGGCAAGATACACCGCGCTATCATAAGCCAAACGAGTAACAAATGATTGTATGGCTTGGGTGATGGCCATATAAGCCGCCAAAAGCAAAACTTCTTGCAATTTCATCTCCACATCTTTGGCGGCATATTTCGCCTGTAACGCGCCAACCGCTTCGGCGATAATAGGCAATTGAGTAGTTATCACCGGATCAGATACTGGGTTTTCCACAATTTGCGCCTCAGCTGTCCGTGGCAAAAGCAAAGAACCAAACACCGACACAAACACAAAAACCGACATTAGCCCAATATAAATAGTTCTTCTGATGGGTGATAACATAAATAATTATTTACCGCCAAATCACTGGCTAACGCTTGACCCTAATAAAGTATTTAAAACTTCTTGTAACATTTGGATAATTTGGGAATCGCTCATCGCGTCCACACTGCTTTTGTCAAAACCCTGACTAATAAGGAGAGTGCGGGCTTCTTTGGGGTCGGATAATTTATTAAGTAACTCTGGGGGTAAATTTATGTCGCTAGAAATTTTGTTGGTAACGCTATCCGAACTGAACTGACTAACGGTAGGAACAGTGGTAGATAAAGTGGAGCTACCGGATGTCCCATTAGTATTCATACTACTATTTATTGCCGCATCCACTAATGCTTTTAGATCTTCATCGGAAACCATGTTTACTTCATCAGCAGACATACCCTGTTGAATAAGCAACTGTCGCACCTCGGTAGGATTGCTCTTTAGTTGATTAAAAAAAGCTTCTTGCGCCGTTTTCATTTCTTGGGTAAAATCGTAATCGGTCTGATAATTGCTTAACTGGGTGTAGGACAATGAAGTGCTGGCAGTTCCTGAATCGTAAGTGCTAGCTACTTGAGTGCCGCAAAAACGACCATGAGGGCAAAGCGGACTCTCGCCGATTTGAATTTCTTGCTGATCGGTAATACCGTCAGAATCGGTATCGGCCAAATATGGGCTAGTTTCATAAACATATAATTCGTCAAAGTCACTTAACCCATCCAAATCGGTATCGCGATAAGCCAAAGTTTCTACCCCGTTTATTTCTTCGCCAACTTCCGAAGGCACGCCGCTGCCAAGAGTGAACGGCTGATACATGGTGTTGCGAATTTGTATTATTCCCAAACCAACCGCCACAATCGCAAAAATCAGCAGTAAAGTAAAACCTACTTTCTGCTCCCGTGAAAGCCCTTGATTAGGTTGTCCGGGCGATTTTTCATCGTCCATAATAACCTATTAATTAACAAGGTTATTATAGCATATCTATAATAAAAAAACCACAGTTTCTATACTGTGGATAACCTTATATTCGCCTAACTTTGTGCTAACTGCTAAAAATTTGCGATTTTATAGTTTAAATTATGCAATTTTCTCAAAGTTTTCACTCGTTCCTATGTTTTACTGTCGCTTAAATAACCGATTAACTTTCTCCAATCTCCAACCGACAGTTCTTGCGCTCGCACTGTGGGTAGTAATCCTATTTTAATAAAAATTTCATTTAGTTCTGATTTATTCGCCAAAGATGATAAATTTTTTATTAACAACTTGCGCCGATTGGCAAAACCTAATTTTACAATATCAAAAAATATTTTTGTCTCAGCTGTCGACTTCTTAACTTGATAACTTGATAACCTGATAACTGCAGAGTCTACTTTTGGCTCCGGCCAAAAATTATTACGCGCTACCCCTACGACAATTTCCGGTTTGGCATAATATTGTACCGCCACCGAAAGCAACGACATACCTCCCGGCTGGGCGCAAATTCTTTCCCCTACTTCTTTTTGCACCATCAGGACCATCACCGTAGGTGAACGATCACTTTCCAAAAATTTTCGAATGACACTGCTAGTAATTTGATAGGGAAGATTGGCGACAACTTTATACGACTTTAAAGAGATAATCGCCGGATGATTTTCAACTTCTCTTAATACATTCCCCCAAACAATTTCCAAATTTTCCAAAGAGCGATCTGCCCAATATTTTTCCAATTTTTTCTCAATCTCAAACGCAATAACTTTTTTAGCTTTTTCCGTAAGCGCGAAAGTGAGCCCGCCCCACCCCGGTCCCACCTCTATCACGGTGTCATCTTGATTAATTGCCGCCGCCGCCAACATCATTTCAATCGGTTCGGGATTAAACAAATAATTTTGACCATACTCTTTACTGGGACGTAAACCATAATTCTGACATAAACTAAAAAGATAATCGGGATTAAACAATTTTTCGTTCATACATTATGAATTAATTTCGATTCCTTCACCGCTATAGACATTGCGCGCGTTCCAAAGAATCCATCCATCCGCTCCGGATTTATCGACGGCATCAATTTGCGCCCGAATTTTATCACCATCATAAATTGCCCCCATGTTGAACGCCTGCACCCAAGCGCGCAATTTTCCTCTTTGTCCTACGGCTTGTTTTTGTCCGGCGCGCATAGCATTAAACACCACTTCATAAGGATGGTCGGCGGGATTAGAAAAATCCAAATACCCGCTCGGATAATGAGAGGGATAAACCATCGGACAAACATAATCAAAATACTTTACCGCGTCAGATAGGCGTTGACCGATCATCATGTCATCCTCTCCGCCTTTCTCGGTAGTGAGTCCAAATAAATCCGCCGAAATATACACCAGTTCATCTTTCATCGCTTCCGAAAAATATTTAAAGAAATCACCCATCACTTCGTAACGCTTGCGACCGTTTAATTCATACAAAATATCCTTCATATTGCCGTCCGTGGGAAAACGAATATAATCCAAATTGATTTCATCAAATCCAGCCTTAGATGCTTCTTGAGCGACAGAAACTGTATATGACCAAATTTCCGGCCGAGCGGCGTTAACCCAAGCCAAATTATTTTTGTCGCGCCAAAGCTGTTCGGGATTAGACTTAGATTTTATCGCCCACTCCGGCTTAGTCTCGGCAAGAATTGGATCTTGAAAAGTACTGATCCGCGCAATAGTATAAATATTATGGGTCTTAAGTTTGGCAATTAGAGCACGTAAATTTTTTATACGCACATCTTTTAATTTATTATCATTAACAAACTTCAAATTGGAATCGTATAAAACATATCCGGAATAATCTTTGATATCTATTACTATACTATTAAGTTCAGTGCGATCCAGAAAATTAATAATCTCATCAATCTTTTTTGAACTACCGGCAGAATAAGCGGTAAGATAGAGACCTTTTACTTTAATCGGCTGGGGTTTGATGCGAATCGACGGCGCGCGCAGTGAATATTCCGAAAATTCAGACATAATCTGCAGCTCATCAATTTGCGCCACCGTCATTTGGGATAAAGTTATTACAAAAATATAAGCAAAAATAGCCGTAGCAAAAAAAATTATCCAGATAGATTTTTGGCTAAAAAATGACATGCCTATATTATATCTCATTTTTGGCTATTTTAATACCCATTTTAAATATTGACCGGTAAAACTTGTGGTTGATTTACGGGCAATATCTTCAGGAGCGCCAATAGCCACTACTTCCCCGCCCCTGTCCCCACCTTCAGGACCAAGATCAATTATCCAATCAGCGCATTTAATTACATCCAAATTATGTTCAATCACCAGCACGGTATTTCCTCTATCCACCAAACGTTGCAAAACTACCAATAATTTTTTTACATCTTCATAGTGCAAGCCGGTAGTCGGCTCGTCAAGCAGGTATAAAGTTTTGGTAGTTCCGTAACGAGCGAGCTCACGTGACAATTTAATGCGTTGGGCCTCGCCGCCCGAGAGAGTAGTGGCGCTTTGTCCCAAAGTAAGATAATCCAAACCCACTTCGTTAAGAATTTTTAATTTATCATAAATCATCGGAATATCTTTAAAAAAATCTTCCGCCTCGGCGATAGTCATTGCAAGCACATCAGCGATACTTTTACTTTTATAATGAATATTTAAAGTCTCCTGGGTGAATCTTTTGCCTTTACACACATCGCACATCACCTGCACACTCGGCAAAAAGTGCATTTCAATTTCCAGCACGCCCTTACCTTCACAGTTTTCGCACCTACCCCCTACCCCGCGATGAGAACCATCCTTGGGCGCCAGTGACGGCACATTAAAACTAAACCGACTAGCATTAAAACCGCGCATCCTCGCTTCGGCGGTAGCGGCAAACAATTCACGGATATGATCAAACGCTTTGGTATAAGTGGCTGGATTACTGCGACTAGTGCGCCCAATCGCGCCTTGATCAATCGTAATCACGCCATCAAGGTATTCGGTGCCAGTCACTTCAGCGCTCGGTTTTTTGTCGGTACGATAAATTTTATGCATCACGGCTTGGCGGAGCACATCTTTCATAAGAGTGGATTTGCCAGATCCGGATACACCAGTGAGGCACACCAAACGACGGAGTGGCACTTCGACCGAAATATTTTTCAAATTATGTTCTTTGGCTTTCTTAATTTTCAATTTCGGGGTGGACCGATCAACTACGCGACGCTTGCTCGGGATATCAATTTTCTTTTCTCCACGCAAATATTGACCGGTAAGCGATTTTTTTGGGTCGCCAAAAACTACTGTGCCAAGATTGTCATTCTGAGGCAAAGCCGAAGAATTTATTCGCTTTTTGCTTTTAGATCCTTCACTACCGCTCAGGATGACAGGTGTGGGACCAGAAAAGACAATTTCGCCACCATGTTTCCCCGCTCCCGGACCGATATCCACGATCCAGTCGCTCTCGCGAATCGTATCTTCATCATGTTCCACCACAATTATAGTATTGCCAGCGTCGCATAACGCGCGTAATGTACGCACCAACTGATCATTGTCGCGTTGGTGCAGACCAATCGTTGGTTCGTCTAACACATAGAGGGCACCCACGAGCTTAGTCCCGACCTGCGAAGCCAAACGAATGCGTTGCGCCTCTCCGCCCGACAGTGTCCCAGCCCGACGATTCAGCGTGAGATAATGCAAACCAACGTCATACATAAATTGCAAACGATTCTGGATTTCTTTCAACACCATCCCACAAATTTCCAACTGACGCGAATTCATGTCAAGTTCGGTCTGAGCGAAAAATTCACGCGCGTCAGAGATTGACATGCTCGTCACTTCCCAAATATTTTTCTTATTAATTTTCACCGCCAAAGCATTTTCGTTCAATCGTTTTCCGCCACATTTTGGACAAATTTCTTCTCCGAACAATTCTTTTGTGCCAAGTCCGGTACATGATTCGCAATATCCATACGGGCTATTGAAACTAAACAAGCGCGGTTCAATTTCCGGAAAACTATAACCATCATTCGGACAGGAATACTCCACAGAAAAAATTTGCTCACTTCCATCGGGATAAATCACCGTGCAAAGACCATTGGCTAAATCCACCGCACTTTCAATTGCTTCGACCAAACGGGTACGCGAATCTTTGTCATCAATTACCGTCGGAATTTTATCTACCACAACTTCAATTGTGTGTTTATTATTTTTTTCCAACACAATTCGCTCACGCAAACTTTTTATTTTTCCATCCACTCGCACTTCCAAAAATCCACTATTATACAAATCATAAAGCATTTGGTAATACTCTCCCTTACGACCACGCACTACCGGCGACAATACTAGTAATTCTTTATCATGCTTCTGTATTTTCAAACGTTTCAATGCTCGATCCTTCATTTCGTCCACAGTCATTTTTTCAATCTTGTGCCCGCACACCGGACAATGAGGCACGCCGACACGCGCGTAGAGCACGCGCAAATAATCATAAATTTCCGTAATAGTCGCGACAGTAGAACGCGGATTGGCGCTGTGGGCCTTTTGATCAATGGAAATAGCTGGTGATAATCCCTCAATTTCATCTACATCCGGTTTTTGCATGCCACCCAAAAATTGCCGCGCATAAGACGACAACGATTCTATATACCTGCGCTGGCCTTCGGCAAAAATGGTATCAAAAGCCATGCTCGATTTTCCTGAGCCTGAAAGTCCGGTAAACACCACCATTTGATTGCGTGGTATCTCCAAATTTATGTTTTTGAGATTGTGCTCACGGGCACCTTTGATAATAATTTTGTCTTGCATAAAATAATAAACGCCAAATCGGCCCCAGATAGGGCCGCACTATAAACTACAAAAAGAACAATTACCTTATTATTATACCAAATTAGTATGAAATTGTCAACGCTTTCGCTTTTTTAATTCTAAAATCTCATCGCGTAATATACTGGCCAATTCAAACTGCAATTCTTGGGCTGCCTGACGCATCTGCCTTTCTTTGTCTTTAATTATTTCCCCCACCGGTCGGCTATCAGACTGCATTTCAATCTCCAAAATCGCCGCTGTCTTTGATTTTCCTTTTAATTTTTTACTCGCTTTTCCACTTCCTCGCGCGGTAATGCCAAATTCTTCCAAAATATTTTTAATGGATTTTTCAATGGTCTTCGGAGTAATCCCGTGCTTTTTATTATACGCCAGCTGAATTTTACGGCGACGATCTGTTTCTTCAATCGCTCTTTGAATAGAACCGGTAATATTATCCGCATAAATTATTACTTGACCATTTACATTGCGTGCCGCGCGACCGATGGTTTGGATGAGCGAGGTGGTGTTGCGTAAAAATCCTTCTTTATCCGCATCCAAAATCGCTACTAATGAAACTTCCGGCATGTCCAACCCCTCACGCAACAAATTCACTCCGACGATCACATCAATCTCACCGCGCCGCAAAGCGGTGATAATCGCAATCCGATCCAGTGTATCTACATCACTATGTAAATATTTAACTTTCACCTTCCGTTCACGCAAATAATCTGACAAATCTTCCGCCATTTTTTTGGTGAGAGTGGTGACTAGTACCCTTTCGTTTTGTTTGATGCGCTGATCAATCCGAATAAGTAAATCTTCCACCTGCGAGAGTTCATCTTTCTTTTTGGCAACAATCGGTCGCACCACAATCTCTGGGTCAATCAAGCCGGTCGGACGCACAATCTGCTCTACCACCTGCGCGCTATCATGCAATTCAAAATCATCCGGCGTGGCGGAAGTAAAAATGCATTGTGCCACCCGCGCGTCAAACTCGGCAAAATTAAGCGGGCGATTATCACGCGCGCTTGGCAGTCTAAACCCGTGTTCAATCAAAACCTCTTTACGCGCCCGATCACCGGCCGACATACCGCGAATTTGAGGAATGGTGACATGCGACTCATCAATAATCGTCAAAAACTTTCTTTTGGCGCCGGAAAAATTACCGGTTTCATCCAGTTTTTCGCCGGCATGCGCAAAATAATCCAAAAGCGTATAAGGCGAATCACCTACTTTTCGCCCATCAAAATAACGTGAGTAATTTTCAATTCCGTTACAATAACCTACATTTTTGATCATTTCCAAATCATAACGCGTTCTCCGCTTCAACCGCTCATATTCCAAGACTTTTCCAGACGATTCAAATTCCTGTAAACGCAATTCCAAATCATTATAAATCTCTTTAAATGCTTGCTTAGTATCACCTTTTGATGCCGTATAATGTTTGGCCGGAAAAAGCCAAATCATTTCTTCTTCGCTTTTTATCCGACGAGTGACTGCGTCTAATTTTTCTATTCTTTCAATTTTATCACTTACTTCCAAACGGTAAATTACCTCTTCTTGCACCGGCATCACCTCAAACACCTGACCACGCAAACGAAACTTCCCACGCGTGAGATCCGTCGTGGTGCGTTCAAACTGCATATCTACCAGCGCAGATGTCAAACTACAGCGATCAAATTTTTGACCGCGTACCAGCTGAAAAACTTTATTTAAATATTCTTGAGGTGATCCCAAATTATAAATCGCCGATACTGATGCCACAATAATCACGTCACTGCGCGTAAGAAGCGCCTGCGTGCAGGCATGGCGTAAACGATCAATTTCCTCATTAATCATCGCCTCTTTTTCAATATAAGTATCACTCGCCGGCAAATAGGCTTCCGGCTGATAATAATCATAATATGAGACAAAATATTCTACCGCATTATTCGGAAAAAACTCGCGAAATTCGTTACATAATTGCGCTGCCAAAGTTTTATTGTGAGCAATGACGAGCGTAGGCATCTGCACACGCTCAATCACATTGGCCACAGTGAAAGTTTTACCGGAACCGGTGACACCAAGGAGAGTCTGCCGACGCATATTTTTCCCCAAACCAAAAACCAGCTTCTCAATCGCTTGAGGCTGGTCGCCGGCCGGCTGGTAAGCGGAATGTAATTTAAATAGCATAATATTATGAAACCAAAAGTCTAACCACCGAACGATTTGATGCGCGTCAACCATTTTTGTTGATATGCCTCTCGCCGATCGTTCTCATGTAGTTTAATAGTACCATCTTTAATAATCACTGCGCTATCAGCACACGCCGCCGCATCCTTTAGGGATGACTTTAACCTTTGCCACTGCAAAATCTTAGCTTGTTTTTCTAATAAATCACCATAATCCCCTGCCCACATTTTTTGCCAAAGGTTTTTCCACCACTTTCCTATTCGCCCGTTTTCAACCATAAATAAATAATCATCTAGCTTAACATTGGGTACCAAATCTCTAGCCCAAGAGTTGGCCGCCCAAATTTTTCGGTAATAATCATCGGTATTATAAATCGGCAACAATTGACACAACCAATATGCTAAATAAATATCATCGGGTAATAAACGCCAAGGTAAAAAATCCAAATGCGCCTCATCCAAATAAAATGACAGGCAAACGCGATTGGCGCGTTTTTGGCCATAAGTGCGCAAACCAAATAAACGCAAAATAATATTAGTGAAAAATCTTACCAACCACACTCGGTTGGGCGCGGTGATAATAAAAAAATCAATGTCACTATCGCTTTTGGCTTGCTCGGCGGAAACAGAATTACATACAAAAATAGCGCGCAAAAAAGGAACGTGACAAATTAATTTGGCTGCCAACCGCGCTCTACGCAATTTAAGCTCACTATACACTACTAATCGCTGGCGAATAGCAATCAGATTCTCTCTGCCCGGCAAAAAAAAGAAAGAATTTTTAAATATTATCTTACCATTATCCACCAAACTTATTAAACACGCGTTCAGCTTCTCCTTATCCTCAATTCTAAACTTCCAACAAAACTTAAATAGTTCTTCTTTGGTTAAAGGATAATCAAATAAATCAAAATAAATTAAAGTTTTAATAACCGCATCTTGCATAACGATTCATCAAAAAAACCGCTGGCGCGATCTTTTTAAATAAGCTAATTTTTCTCAAAAGTAACCAGATTATTTAAGGTTTGGGGTGAAAAAACTTTATTCACCTTAACATCAAAATTCAATTCTTTTATTATTGCATCAACAATATTCATTCTTTTTGAAGTTATAGAAACCACTTGACTTGGGCTCACCAAAAAAATATTTTTTTTGACTATCCCCGACTCTACCACATAATGAATAACGACATGGTTATCAATATCTAGATTAACATCAACTACTCGGCCCAGTTTTTGGCCGGACTGAGTGTAAACCGGCAAAGAAATTATTTTTTTAACCGGCGTTAACATAAAATGGAAGATTATTACTTTTTAACTATTTCACCTTCAATTACAGAAATAGAAGCGGGCGCCTTTTTAAACAGCCACATTTGCTGTAACCCCATGAGTAATGTGCTAAAAAACCAATATAGAGTGAGCCCGGCCGGCAAGCTAAAACCAATCAAAATTGTCATAATCGGCATCATATAAATCATCTGCTTGTTCATCATGGCCATCATATTTTCATCTTTGGCGCCAGCACCAGCAGCAACGGGTGCCTGTTTAGCCATGGTCATCTTCGCCTGCCAATATTGCGCGGCACCGGCTAAAAACGCCAAAACCCAATTGGCTTTGGCCATATTAATAAAACCAAACGAAACCGAATTAATGGTAACAGGGTTGGCAATAAAAGAGTATAATTGATCCGCCAAATTTTGCGATGTCAATACGCCACGCAACACCATGTAAAGCGCAATTAAAATTGGCAACTGCACTAAAAGCGGCAAACAAGAAGCAAACGGATTAACTTTGTGAGTCTTGTATAGCTCCATGAGCGCTTGAGATTGCTTTTGTTTATCATCTTTATAAGTATTTTTTAGCTCCTCCATTTTTGGCTGAAGCTCTTGCAAAGACTTTTGCGCTTTGATAGACGAATTAGTGAGCGGATAAACTAACAGACGAATTAAAATAGTCATTACTAAAATCACCACTCCCACATCATGACCGGGAATAAAATTATATAATCCCACAAAAATATTAAAAATCGGCTGGTACAAAACTACATGAAAAAGTTGAGAAAACATAATAAATTGGTAATTGAAAATTTTGAATTATATTTACTTAGCCTCGACTACTACTTCTTCTGGGGTATCCGTTATTTCTTCCGCTACCACTTCTTCGCTACTCACCTCTTGCTCTCCACCTTCTTCTTTCACTTTAATTTTCCAACCGGTGAGTTCGGAAGCCAAACGAACATTCTGCCCGCCCCGGCCAATCGCCAAAGAAAACTGATCGGGAATAACTAAAGCAGTAGCCAGCTTGTTGGCTTCATCCAATTCTACCCGCAATACTTTGGCGGGAGATAAAGCCTTGCTGATATATTCGCTAGCATTATCGCTGTATTGAATCACATCCAATTTCTCTCCGCCAAGCTCTTCAATGATGGTATTAATACGGCTACCGCGCTGACCAATACAAGAACCGATAGGATCGATAGACTCATCCTTAGTAAATACCGCTACCTTAGATCTCCAACCGGCATCACGAGCGATACCTTTAATTTCGATAGCACCATCGGCAATTTCTGGTATTTCTTGTAAGAAGACTTCTTTAACCAAATTTACATGATTGCGAGAAAGTAAAATTTCCGGTCCACGCGCAGTCATGGCAACCGATAAAACGTAAAATTTCATCTTGGCGCCCGGACGATAATGCTCGCGTTCAATTTGCTGATCAGACAAAAGCACGCCGGTAACTTTGCCAATATCCACCAAAATCTTGCGGCCTTCCACGCGCTGAATAATACCAACAATAATTTGCTGTTCTTGCTTTTTAAAATCTTCAAACACCATACCACGTTCCGCTTCACGTAATTTTTGGATAATTACTTGCTTAGCGGTTTGAGCGGCCATGCGACCAAACTCATGAGCAATCTCTAAAGGAATTTCCAAAATTTCTCCCACTTTAACTTTCTTTTTTATTTCCTTTGCTTGATCCAACATCATTTCTAATTTAGGATTAAAATGGGGTAAATCAGCCGTCTCTTCTTCGGTGAGTTCTCGTCCTTCTTCCTTGGCCTTTTCACGCCGCGCCGTCAATTCTTCTTGCGCTTTTTCTAACACATCTTCGGTAATATCTTCTACTACCGTTTTTACATCCCAAGCCTGCATATCGCCGGTATCGGGATTAAATTTTACTTTAATATTTTGTTGTTTATTACCAAAATCTTTGCGGTAAGCAGCCGCCAAAGCAGTCTCAATGGTGGCAAGCACCACATCGTATGATAAATTCTTTTCGTCGCATAGAGTCTGAATTGCTTTAGTTATTTCTGACATAAAATTTTAATTAAAAAAGCGCTTTTGATTAAGCGCTTTACCTTATTATGTCAATAGTATACCACGTCGGTCAATGTTTGTCAAGTTGCCATTTATTTTACTATAAATATTTTCCGGTCCAACTTTTCTTGTTTTTCTTAACATCACTAGGCGTGCCCACAGTAATTATCTCGCCACCGTGTTTGCCACCACCCGGACCTAAATCAATAATCCAATCCGAACATTTAATCACATCAACATTATGCTCGATGATAATAACGGTGTTGCCTTTCTCCACCAAACGATTCAATACACCCAGAAGGCGCTTGATGTCTTCAAAATGTAAACCGGTAGTCGGCTCATCCAAAATATACAATGTACTGCCGGTGGCGGGACGCGCGAGCTCGGTAGCTAATTTAATCCTTTGCGCCTCACCCCCCGAAAGCGTGGTAGCCGGTTGCCCTAACTGCACATATCCCAACCCGACTTCGCGCAAAACTCCGAGCTTGTCGGCCAATAAGGGAATATTACTAAAAAATTGATAGGCCTCTTCCACCGTCATGGATAATACCTGGGCAATATTTTTACCATGATAATGAATTTCTAACGCTTCTTGATTGTAGCGTGTGCCATTACACTGCGCGCATTCCATATAAACATCCGCCAAAAATTGCATGGGAATGCGAATATAACCTTCGCCGGCGCAAGCCTCGCACCGACCACCGCCTTTTACATTAAAAGAAAATTTACCCGCATCAAATCGCCGCATCTCAGCCTCGGGTAATTCGGAAAATAAATCGCGAATCAAAGTAAACACACCGGTATAAGTGGCCGGATTAGAACGCGGCGTTCGACCAATCGGGTCTTGATTAACCGCGATAACTTTGTCAATATTTTCCAAACCTTTGATAGCCTTATGCTCCGCCGGCTCTTCTTTGGCACGATAAAAATGTTTATTAAGAGATTTACCCAAAATATCAATCACCAAACTGGATTTACCCGAACCGGAAACACCGGTAACACAAACCAACTTTTGCAAAGGAATATCCACGCTCACATTTTTGAGGTTAAAAGCTTTGGCGCCGACAATAGAAATGTATTTTGGCTTTTTTCCGCCAGAACCGGATCCGCATTTGGCAGATGCTGACTTTTTACAATTACCATCCAAATCTAAACATTCAATTTTTGCCACCCCCGACAAATATTGCCCGGTCAAAGAATTTTTGGTTTTTTTAATTTGCGCGATGGTGCCCTGCGCGATTATTTCTCCGCCCCTAACTCCCGCTCCCGGCCCCACATCAATCACCCAATCGGCCGCCTGCATCATTTCACTATCATGTTCTACCACAATCACCGAATTTCCCAAATCACGCAAATATTTAAGAGTAGAAATAAGTTTGGCATTATCGCGTGGATGCAAACCAACTGACGGCTCGTCTAAAACATAAATCACGCCAGTTAGACCCGATGATAACTGAGTAGCCAAACGAACGCGGGTAATTTCTCCGCCCGAAAGTGTATTCATCGGACGATCCAAACTCAAATAATTCAAACCGACTTTATCTAAATTATCTAAACGAGGTAATGTCTCCCTAATAATTGTCTCACTCAAACTTGCCTTATTCTTTATTCCTTTATCCTTATTCCTTTTATCTAACACCGCCAACAATTCTTCAATATCCATCGCCGCCAAATCGGCAATATTATAATCACCCCACTTTACCGCGATTGATTCGGCACGCAATCTTTTGCCGTGACAATCCGGACATACTTGCTGGCGCATGTATTGTTCAATCTCTTTGCGAACATAATCCGAGTCCGTTTTTAAATGACGATCGGTTAAATCCGGAATCACTCCGGAAAAAGTTTGATATTTGCCATCAACTAAATATTTTTCTTCTCCAGTGCCATTCATTATTATTTCCAAAATTTTTGGAGGCAATTGCGTGGCGGGCATATCCACAGAAAAACCATGCTTAACGGCCACGGCGCTTAATAATTTTTGATAACCATTCTGATTACCGGTAATCCGAGTCCACGGTTGGATGGCGCCTTCCGCCAAAGTAAGACGCGGATTAGGAATAACTAAACTGGGATTAACTTCCATCGTTACGCCCAGTCCGGTACAACGCGGGCAAGCGCCATACGGACTATTAAAAGAAAAATTACGAATATCGAGCGTGGGCATAATCCGACCGCAACTTGGACACAATCCAACGGTGGAAAATACCTGCTCGTCGCAACTGTCATTCTGAGACGTAGCCGAAGAATCCCTTTTACTACGTGACATAAGGGATCCTTCGCTTCGCTCAGGATGACAATTGGTTGAAATAATCGCAAGGCCATTACTTAGATCAAGTGCAATTTCCACCATCTTGGTGGGATCTTGTTTTTTGATATCGGTAATTTTACCCGCCACCAATTCTACAAAATACTTAGTTTGACGATTAAACACAAACGAGGCCAGCTCATTAATCTTGATAACTTTTTTGTTAACCCGCACCCATTCCAATCCAGATTTTTCTACTCGTTCCAAAAGCTCTTTGGAATTTTCAATAACCGCCCCCCGCACTAAAGGAGACAAAATCAATAATTCAGCATGCCGACGCGCCAATGTTCGAACCGCTTCGATTACTTCTCCGGCAGTATAAATTTTCACCGGCACATTACAATCGGGACAATGCTGAACACCGCTTCGGGCAAATAATAAACGCAAATAATCATAAATTTCGGTAACCGTCCCGACGGTAGAACGAGGATTTTGGGTGGAAACTTTTTGATCAATGGCAATAGTCGGCGATAGTCCTTCCACTTTGTCTACTTCAGGCTTATCGCGCACATCCATAAATTGGCGCGCATAAGAAGATAGCGACTCCACATAGCGCCGCTGACCTTCGGCGTAAATCGTATCAAAAGCCAAAGAAGATTTGCCCGAACCAGATAAGCCCGTGATTACCACGAGCTTATTTTTGGGAATTTCAATGTTTACATTTTTTAAATTATGTACGCGCGCTCCTTTGATGATTATTTTGTCCATAATTACAAACTATTACAATTAAACATCCTCATAGCCTTCGGAAAATATCGACTGGTCTTGAGGGTTCGAAATGCTATAAGGATCAACTACGGTTTGACCAGATTTAATACTACCGACATCAATAGAAACATACGCTCCGCCAATAGCAGTCAAATCTGCATAAGAAAAAGCTTGCTTAGCAGACACCGTTAGAAGATTAATAATATCAACCCCCAATTTATCAACATAACGATTCTCGTCCGAACTGTCACAAGCATTATTCAAAGTTAAAGCGATAATAAATCCGACAAAATCTTTTTTCTCCGCTTGAGCTTTTACAGTATAATCTTCAAAATCAATTTTGAATCCTTGAATTTTTTTATTTTTATCGGTAGATAAATTACTTGCTGTGGCTACTGCTGACTGTTTACCGTTGCTAAACAACGCTACCAAAGCTACCCTTGACGCCCACTTATCGTTCCACTCCCAACCATGACCATCTCCGACGCTGTCTCCACTAAACAACCCTTTGACACACCCACCCTCGCCGGTGGATGAAAAAATAACACCACCCAAATCTGCTTCATAACACGAATATTCTTTTTGATTTTCTGCAATTGGCGGAAAACATTTAAACTTTTCTCCTCGTTCACTACAATCAGATCCATAGCAAGTAATCCCACCGCCGCCTTCAATAAAATATTTACTACCGCATTTAACTTTGGCGGCGTCTTCTTTGATTATTAATTGAATATCAAAAGCGCTGGATTTTAAACTGCTGTATTTTTGGGGATCAATTGATTCGGAAGATTTGCTGGCAAAAGCCAACCGCTTGAGCCATTTTTCCGGCGAAGGAAACTTGGTGGGGTCAAGCAGTTCGGAGCAAAAATGAACCGGCATATTAATTTGCCTAATCATGTAAGTCTGGGGTAGGCGCAAATTAATCAGAGCGGGATTAATAGTGTTTAAAATCACCCACGATCCAACGGCAATCAAAAGTCCAACCACCGCTCCGGCAATTCTTTTTTTAGCGCGTGTAATCATTTCGCTGTTTCCACCAGAAGAAACCCACTGTATACCGGATAAAATAATCACCACTGCCGCTAAAATACCAGCGATACTAACGGCAATTTTATAAAATTGCTGAATATATTCACCAATATTATAAAAAATTCGCTTACCCCCAAGAGCGATAGAAGCAACGGTTTTTCCGAGTGGCAAACATTTGCCCCACTCCACATCAGCGCCAGTACCGCCACATTCCGCGTCTTTTAACCAACCATCAGCGGCTTCTTCATTAGGACTGGTCCCAGCAACAAGCGACCCAACTTTAGAAATCCAATCCAAACGCGCATCAAAACAACTATACGATTTGGGAGCGCCATTGCTGGTATCCTCCTGCCAACATAATGGATTAAATTGGGGGGAAACATCTGCCGCTTTGGTAAACGCCGGAAAAAAAATGAAAACAGTCAAAAAGGCTATGACAAAAATTTTAAATTTAGACATAATTATAAATTTTTAAAATATCCTTCCCAAATTTTGAACGGCACTACTCCTTCAACTTTATCGCCGTTGACAAAAAATGTAGGGGTAGCTTTTACTCCGGCAAAAACGCCATCAGAAAAATCGGTACGCACCGCCTTGGCGGTATCGGGATTAACTAAACAGCTCTTGAGCAATTCCTCATTTAAGCCAACACTCGCGGCAATGGCAAATAAATCTTCGGATGTAACCACTTCTTCAAACTGATCTTGTTTATCAAAAATTTCATTATACGCCTGCCAAAAGGCACCCTGTTGTAAAGCGCAATAAGAAAATTCTGATAATTTATTAGTTTCGGCATGAATAGACTCCAAAGGAAACTGACGAATAATAATTTTTACCTTATCGCCAAACTCTTTAGCCACTTGATAAATAATTGGTTCAGCAGACTTACAAAAAGGACATTTGAAGTCTATAAATACCACAATGGTTACCGGCGCGTTTTTACTCCCCAAAAACGGACGATCCGCCAGTTCTAATCTTTGGCGCAAAGCCAACCGAGTGGAATCAATGGCAGTGTTTTTTTGAATATTAAATTTGTTGGATAATTCTTGCCCTTGACCGTGCTTAATCAACCAAAAATACCGTCCGACAATTAACAAAAAAAGTAAACCACTAATTACAATCAAAGCTACCAAACCAACTAGAACCACTCCGTACCAAGTTTGATACCAACGTAATTTGCCGTTTAGCATAGGGTTAAAATTAGACGAATATATTATAACATAAATAGAAAAAAAGCAATACCCCGAGGGAGGTGAGCAAAAAATTACCAAAAAACCTAAGAAACATTGACTAAATTAAAGAAAAGATATATGATATTAGAAACAATATTACTATTTATAGCTTGTCGTTTATTTTAAATAATATATGCCATCTACTCAATCTGACACTTCCTCCCAATTTCTCGTCCCCACCGTCATCGAAAAAACCAGCCACGGCGAACGCGCTTATGATATTTATTCTCGCTTACTTCAAGATCGTATAATTTTTCTTGGTAGCCCAATTGACGATCACGTTGCCAACGTGGTAATAGCCCAACTATTATTTTTGGACAATCAAAGTCCAGAAAAAGATATTAAACTTTATATTAATTCTCCGGGCGGGTCGGTAACCGCTGGCATGGCTATTTACGACACAATGCAATTTATCAAATCCGACGTGTCCACTATTTGTGTTGGCATGGCTGCCAGTATGGCCGCCGTACTCTTGGCCGCCGGAGCCAAAGGCAAACGTCTAGCCTTACCAAATGCCGAAATTATGATCCACCAAGTTATGGGTGGAATGGAAGGTCAAGCTAGTGATATCAAAATTCGTGCCGAAAGAATATTACGCATCAAAGACCGACTCAACCAAATACTAAACAAGCACACCGGCAAAGATCTGCCCACTATCGAAAAAGATACTGATCGAGATTACTTTATGACTGCCGAAGAATCCAAAAAGTATGGAATTATTGATTCAGTCATCGCTTAGCTAATTATACAAAAATCGCTATTTTGGCTAAAACTAGCGGTTTTTTTATTATAATAAAACTTATCCACACCGCCGGCCTTGACAAAATCCTTAAAATATGCTATAATGCTTTGTTGCGAAAAAACTAGACGGGTATGGATCATTACATGCTAGATGAACTCCGACCGGCTCCTAATAAGTATCTAGTAATCTGATCCGCGTCTATGTGTTTGCCCAAACAGCAAAATAAGTAGTGGTTTCGGAACAGCGCGTGTTAAATACCAATATTTAACAAATGCCGTTCCGTATCCACGACAAGCATGGGGGTGTGTTGACGGATAGTACAGGCCTACGGCTCGTCTTCTCCCTTGATACACCTTCTTGGATGCGGTTTCGTCCCTTTATTGGGACTCACAAAAAAATCCCCTCGACTTTATGTCGGGGGGTTTTAATTATCTAAAAAATTACTATTTTATTCATCAACCACTTCAATCGGGATCTCGCTTTCTTTATGAACCTTCGGCAAGCGAATTGTTAATATGCCATACTTATACTCTGCCTTCGCCATTTCCCCTTCTACTTCTACTGGCAGAACTACCGTCCGCGAAAATTTTCCCCAATAACATTCTTGATAAAAATACTCGCCATCATTTTTAATAGGCGGCCGACGCACCCCGTGAATGGTTAACAAATCACCATGCACATGCAAACTGACATCAGCTGGATTGGTGCCGGCCATAGTAGCCACCACAATTAATTCGGTGGCAGTCTGAGCCACATCAATGGCTAACTGACCTTCTTCAATTTGCTCGTGCACTTCCAAAGCAGAGGCGGATCCGAGCTCTACTATTTCCAACTCATCTAGGGATGAATTTATCGGCGGAGAAAACGGCATAACATTACATTATTTGGATATCTGATACTTTGTATTATACACCTTTTTAAATACTTCGGCTATATTACAAATTACGAGAAAGTTATCCACACCTATCATCGGTTAAAAACCATTGTGAGCACTTGGGTAATATCTTAAAAAATGGTATAATAATAATATCAATTTTTGGCTACACCATGTCAAAAATAAGCCTTATTAAATTTTGACGTTTGTTCCCATGCGCAAACAGCGTCCTCAAGTGAGATCTTGCTCGCTTTGCGGCAAAGTAGGCCACAATCGCTCTCGTTGCCCGCAGAAAGCCACCGAAAAAATAATAAAAAAATCCAACACTGCTCGACCGGCAGTAATGCATTTTTTTGTACATCATGTTAATAATGAAGCCACCCCGTCTCCTCATATTTTGGATCTCAAAAAATCACAGTTGGATATCTTAAAAAAGATCCAAACTATTGCCCCTGCTAACCAAGATAAATCTTTCTTTCATTTTCATCACCGGCTTGCTTCGGTCAGTTCTTCCGCCCCTGTTCAATCCCAACCTCTATTTCAAAAACCGATTGCTCCCCCAAGCTTTACTCCCAAAAAAAATAATTTAGGCGCACGTGGATATTATTCGCTATCCAAGAAAATCAGCACCATTATTTCCGCTATCGCTCAAGCACGAAACAAACTAAATAATTCAATTATTAAACTGGCTCATAAAGTTATCCATTTTTTTACCGTTAAAATTCCATGGAAACGATTATCATTCGCGATTTCAGTTCTACTCATCATTCTCATCTCTCCTTTTCAAGCCAGCACTTATTATCAGCAAACCAAATTAACCGTCAATAATATTGGTTCTCAATCCACGGCTGGTTTTACAGCGCTCAAAGAATCAACCACCGCTCTCATAAACGGTGACATTGATACTGCCGACCAAACAATTAGTACCGCCCTTAATCGTTTTGAAAACGCTATTAATACCTTGCAAAATCACAATCAACTATTACAAAAAATTGTCAGCATCGTTCCTATTCTCAATACCGCTGTTATCAGCCGACAAAAAATTATTTTAGCCGGACAAGAAATTTCTTTGGGAAATGGTTTTTTAATTCAAGGTATTAGCGCCAGTCGCGCTGCCGCCAGTAGCACGCTTACTCAAAATTTATCCGTTATTTCTTCTCATCTTAAACTGGCTCTCCCCAACTACCAAAAAGCGCTGGCCAACTTAAACGAAATCAAGCCGTCGGTGTTGCCACCAGAATACCAAAATCAATTTGAAGATTTTAAAAAAATATTTACCGCGCTCAATAATGATTTAAACACCTTGACCGATCTCAGCGATAGCCTGCAAGAAATTTTTGGCGGACAAGGATTTAGGCGCTATTTATTAGTATTCCAAAATCCAGCGGAATTACGCCCTACCGGCGGCTTTGTTGGTAGTTTGGCAATTATAGATATTAATAATGGACAAATAACTAATCTAGAAATACCACCCGGCGGTCCTTATGATCTACAAGGACAGTTGTCCGAAAATCTTATTCCCCCTTCCCCTCTTTTACTGTTACGTTCACGATGGGAATTTCAAGATGCCAATTGGTTTCCGGACTTCCCTAAAAGCGCCGAAAAAATGATGAGACTCTATCGTAAAAGCAGAGCAGTAACAGTAGATGGAGTAATTGCCATCAATGCTACCGTGCTAAATAGAATTTTAACTGTCACTGGTCCTTTGCAAGACGACAAGCGTAATCTAACTTTGGCGGCTGACAATGTTCTGGCTACTATTCAGCAGGTGGTAGAATCTTCGTCCGAAAGAAGCACTGGCAAACCCAAACAAATTATCGCTGATTTAGCGCCACAAATTTTAAACTATTTTACAAATTTTGATTCAAATAATATTTTGGCATTGCTTTCCAATCTGCAGCAAGCCCTCGCGCAAAAAGAAATTCAAGCATATTTTACCGACGAAGTAACAGAGACAAAAATAAAAGAACTGGGTTGGGGCGGTGATATTCTTACCACCACCGCCAACCAAGATTACTTAATGGTTATTAACACCAATATCCAAGGGCAAAAAAGCGATGCGCGCATCAAACAGAAAATTTCTCACCAAGCAGTGGTAGATAGCGACGGCTCAGTGATAGACACGGTAATTATTACTCGCACTCATACCGGTACAGCCACAGAAAATTTTTACGGTGCTAACAATGTTGATTACCTCCGCCTATATGTACCAGCAGGAAGCGAACTTATTGAAGCTAGTGGGTTTACCTGGCCAGATGAAAACAACTTCCGCACACCTTCGACAAAGGCTCAGGAAGACCCCGATCTTTTAAACACAGAGGAAGAAATAGGTATTGATCGCCAAACCGGTACTCGAATAACCAGAGAATTTGGCAAAACTGCTTTTGGCAATTGGATTATTACCGAACCGGGCCAAACCACTCAAGTTCAATTTGTTTATCGTCTGCCTTTTAAATTAAAAGCTCAATCGAATTTATCCAATAACTGGGCAAATTTTATTTTGGCAAATCGACAAACTGCCTTGGGATACCAACTAGTGACACAACGCCAATCCGGTTGTGAAAGTAGCATTGAAAGCCAAATTATTTTCCCCGATAATTATTTTCCCAGCTGGAGCCAAGGACAACAAATAAGACTGGCTGCCAATGGCGCCATCATAGAAAACCAACCTCTCACCCAAAATCAAGTTTGGAGTGTCTTAGCCAAAGATTAACTAGTACAATTTGAAAAATCCACAAATAATTTAATCTTTTATTTTTTTAACATATGTCCGAAATACCGGAGTTTTTATCCAAACCAATCACTGATGCCGTTGCCCAAAAAAAAAGAACCCCCCGACCAAAAAAATCCGCCCCTAGTAATTCTCAAGGGATTAATCGGGCAATTACTTCTATTTATAAAGATGATAATGGCCATTTACCTAATATGAAAAAAATTCAAATTAAAAAAAGGCACCCCATCGTCAAATTCTTTTTTACTTTGCTAATACTGGGTGGGCTACTAGCGGCAACGGCCTGGGTGGGTTTTTTCGTATTACCATCAAGCAATAAATTCTCCGAATCTAACTTGGATTTTGCCATTGCCGGTCCGAGCAATTTAATTTTAGGCGCCACTTCCACCTATACCATCACTATCCATAATAATCAGAATGTTAGTTTACAAAATACTTCTCTCAATATCCGCTACCCCGCTGGATTTTTATTTCTTGAAAGTTCTATCCCACCTCAAAATGCCGGCAAAAATGAATGGAGTCTGGGAGAAATTTCTAACTCTAAAAAAACTATCCTCACAATCATTGGTAAATCTTACGGGATTCAAAACGAGGCTCAATCTTGGCGCGTACTCTTAAATTACCAACCAGCTAACTTTAATTCAGAATTGCAAAAGACCGTTATTCTTAATACCAAAATCGGGTCATCTCCAATTAGCGTGGTGGCTACCGGTCCAGACAAAACTACAGTGGGAACCGAAGTGGAATATACCTTTCAAATTGAAAATAAATCAAATTGGCAACCCAAACAATTGGAACTGGCGTTATCTTTACCTAGCAACTTCACGCTCACTACTTCTACACCTGCTTTAAATAAAAATCACTGGTTAATTAATTTATCTCCAACCTCCGCCTTGTCTGATCTTAAACTAACTATCCGAGGCAAATTTTCGGAATCAGCCGAAGAAAATCCAACCTTAAAATATACATTATATCTGCCAATAACCGAGCTAGATCAAAATATCGCTATTGCAGAGAATAACCTGACTACTGCGCTAACTAAAAATGCAGTGTCTTTTGCCGCCGCCATCAATGGATCATTAAAAGATTTTTCTACCCAGCCGGGAGAGACATTAAATGTAACGTTAAATATTAAAAACACCAGCGCCACCGATATTACCAAAGCTAATGTTAAATGCACACTAATCGGACCGGCAATTGGCAAACAAACTTTAGCAGATTGGAAAGCTATTACCGACCCGGCTGACGGAGACATCGAAGGCAAACAAATAACCGCCGATTTGCGCCAAGGGCAGATATTTTGGAATAACAAAAAAATATCCGCTCTAGACAAAATAAAACCCGGCGAAGAAGTTAACATTGACTTTAAACTCCCTCTCAAAAATTCCGATCAAATTACCCTTTCCGATTTAAAAGAAAATAAAATTACCATAACCACCGAATTTAACTATACCGATGCTAACGGCGATGAACAAACTTTAACGGGCACCCCTTTTAATCTCAACATCAATTCGGATTTAACACTAGAAATTCGCCATACCACTACATTAGATAAACATGATATTAAATGGATAATTAATAATAACTTTCATCCGCTCAAAAATATCAAACTAACTGCCAGCGCCTACGGCGATGTCAGCTGGCAAAACGAACAAACTCCGGCTGGTGAAATAAAATTTGACGTCAACACAAAAAATATTACTTGGACAATATCAGAAATGCCTCTAAGCGTTGACGTTTTAGCCTTGCCGTTTTCGTTGACTTTAAACAAAAAAGATCCTACCCAAAATGTCTTGGTTGGGGCTGTTCATGTTACCGCCGAAGATGTCCTTACCGGTCAGACGATTGACTTTACTGGCAATGAAATTAGCCTTTTAAAATAATAAAGACATACTTCCTACTAAAACTCCCCGCCATTAGCGAGGAGTTTTTATTTTATTTCTATTTAGTTATTTTCTATTTTCCGATTTCTTTTATCAATCTACCTAATTCTTCTTTTGAATGATAACTAATAGTAATTGTCCCTTGTTCGCCTTTTTGCGAAATCATTACTTTGGTACCCAATATACCACGTAATTTATTCTCCAAATAAAGTAAGTTGGGATCACGCCGTGATTTGCCGGGTGCGCGTTTTTGCGCCACGGTATATTCCAATTCGCGCACGGTAATATGCTGTCCCAACATTGATGACAAGACTTTCAGCTGTTCAGCTTGGTCATCCAAACTCAAAAGCGCACGCGCTTGACCGGCATTAATTTTACTATCAATTAAAGCGCTTTGAGCTTCGGTGGGTAAATCCAATAAACGGACGCTATTGGCTACCGCCGGACGACTCTTGCCCACTTTATCGGCCACGTCTTGTTGAGTAAGACCAAATTCTTCAATTAAACGTTGATACGCAAAAGCCTCTTCAATCGCATTGAGATTGGCACGCTGAATATTTTCTATTAAGGCCACTTCTAACTTCTCTTGCGCCGCAAATGACTTAATAACTGCCGGAACAGTGGTTAAGCCAACTAATTTAGAAGCGCGCACACGCCTTTCGCCAGCAATCAACTCATAACATCCATCAGACTTTTCAACTACAATCACCGGCTGTAATATTCCATGTTTTTTAATAGATTCGGCCAGTTCGGATAATTCTTCACTACCAAACCGCTTGCGAGGTTGATCACTGTTGGTTTCAATTTTAGAAATAGGAATTTGCCAAATTTTTTCTGAACTCAAATTATTTCCACCGGTGGAAAACTGTTTGGTAGAACGACTGGTGGAAGTGATGAGGGCATTAAGACCGCGACCGAGAGCCATAGATTAGATGTTAAATGTTAGGTTGATTGGATTCAAATAAATTTAAAAATTCTTGCGTTAAACTCTCGTAAGCGCGCGCCGCTTTGCCATTTTTTTCGTAATGAAAAATACTTTGACCAAAACTAGGGGCCTCAGCCAAGCGCACAGTGCGTGGAATAATGGATTTAAAAATATTATTAGGAAAAAATTTATTTAATTCTTGCAATACTTCGCCGGATAATTTATTACGGCTGTCAAACATGGTCACCACCGCGCCCAAAACATTCAAGTCGGGCTTGATATTATCACGCACCAGTTCGATGGTTTTGAGAAGCTGACCCAAACCCTCAAGCGCGTAATACTCGGCTTGAACTGGAATAAGCACGTGATCAGCCGCTACCAAACCATTAAGAGTAAGAATGCCAAGTGACGGCGGGCAATCAATAATTATATAGTCATAAGCATGTTTAACTTCGCTCAAAATATCCGAAAGTTTCATTTCACGTCCTTCCACGCTAACAAGTTCCACGTTGGCGCCGGCCAGGTCGGGTGTAGCCGGAGCTACCCGCAAACCGGCGTGAGCGGTATTACTTACTACATCATGCAAACGATGCAGGCCCATAATGGAGTGGTATAATCCCTTCTCTAATTCCGCGTGCTTTATTCCCAAACCCGAGGTGGCATTTCCTTGTGGGTCCAAATCTACCAACAACACAAATTTACCCGCTTCGGATAACCCGGCGGCCAAATTAACGGCGGTAGTAGTCTTACCTACCCCGCCTTTTTGGTTAACTACAGAAATTACTTTGCTCATATTTACTAATAAAATAATTATATCACAAATTGACAAAAAATAAAACAGCTTAAAATTGAATCTAAGCTGTTTCGTGGGCGGGGTGGGAATCGAACCCACACACCCGAAGGTACATGATTTTGAGTCATGCGCGTCTACCAGTTCCGCCACTCGCCCAATAAACATGAATAATTATAGTATATTTTTTACCCTCTGTCAACCTTCCCTAAAGCGAATGGATATGCTAATATATATTAAACATTTTGCATGTTTATGAACTTTTTTTCGATAATTATCCTGGGATATTTTGTTTTGGCTGGATACTTAATATATGCCATTGGTCGTGATCAAAAAAATTCGACCTTATTTTTTGGCCGACACAAAAACTGGACACTAGGGATTGTGGCAATTTTGATATTGGGAGTAATATCTGCTTTTGATGCGCGTTTTATCGAACCATGGACGATAAAAACAACACCAATAGAAATAAAAATATCCGGACTAACTTCGACCATTAAAATCGCATTCATTTCTGATTTACAGATTGGTAATCACAAAAAATCCGCTTGGGTGGAAAAAATTGTCGAAAGAATTAAACAAGAAAAACCGGATTTAGTAATTTTGGGTGGTGACTTGATTGATAACGAAGGAACTTTTGAAGATGAGAGCGTTTACTTGGAACCATTAAAAAATATCGCCGAACTCTACCCGACTTTTGCTGTTTTGGGCAACCATGAATACGGCATCGGTAGTGGCGCGGTCGGCTTTGACCAATATTATACCGGCAATCGCAGCGCCGAAGTAATCGAGAGATTGAAAAATTTAAACATCAAATTATTACGCAACGATTTGGCGTGCCCGGAAATCAAAGGGCAAAAACTATGCCTATACGGCATTGATGACTTGTGGGGTGGCAAACCAAACTTTGACGCCCTCGCCGCCTGTCATCCTGAGCGAAGCGAAGGATCCCTTACGCTTCGAAAAATAAGGGATTCTTCGGTCGCTTCACTCCCTCAGAATGACAATTGCGTAGCAACCACTACTCCCGTCCTCTTTATTACCCACAACCCCGATGGCGTCCAACTTTGGCCAAAAAATCTGCGCGCGCCGGATTTGACCTTAGCCGGACACACCCACGGCGGTCAAGTCTATTTGCCATTTATCGGACCCATCGGCAACCCCGGCATCACCTTGCCTAAAAAATATTACCGTGGGCTAAATTATGTGTCATTGCGAGGAAGCGCCGATGAGGCGCTGACGAAGCAATCTCTTGAATACAACGGGATTGCTTCGCCTACGGCTCGCAATGACGCCCCCATCTACACCTCCGTCGGCATCGGCGAATCCGGCGGTGCGGTACGTTTTTGGACGCTGCCGGAAATAGTTATAATTACTCTTGTGCCACGGGCTCACTAAACTCCCAAAACCTATTTAACAATTCCGCCCTCGTTTTCTCCCCATTCCCCCACCTCAACATCCCCAAATATGACTGTAGCGTCTCGCTGGTTGGATGCTCAACTATTCGCCGCGACATCCGACTTTTAGTCGTACCACGCAATACGCGGTGGTCGGTAAAAATCACCCAGCCCAAGAAATCCACGCCCGAGGTGATGGTTTGCAAAAATACTTTATCCGGATGCAAGGTTAATTTTAATCTTTCAAATAAAAATGTTTTTATCTGGGGTAGTAAATTTTTCAGCCAAAATTTATCCTCGGATAAAAACACAAAATCATCGGCGTAGCGAATATAATGCCTGACTTCTAGTTGGTGTTTTACAAATTGATCAAAAACATTCATATAGACATTGGCGAACAATTGCGAAGTAAGATTGCCGAGCGGCAGGCCGACGCCCGCTATCCCCCTCTTTCCAAGAGGGGGCTCGGGGGGAGTTGCCGAAGTTGATGCTCCCACTCCCCCGGCCGCTGACGCGGCCACCCCCTCTCGGGCAGAGGGGGATGTGAAGCTCCCTACCACTTCGCCGAGCAACCGCATAATATCTTTATTCGGAATATATCCGCTTAAAATTTCCAACAAAATTTCATGATCAATGCTCGCAAAAAACTTGCGGATGTCGCATTTTAACACCCAGCAGGTACGAGTGTGGTTATGGCTGACCTTATACGCCAACGCCTGAAAACGACCTATCGCCTTATGTGTGCCTTTGTCTATTCGGCAAGAATACGAATCGCCAATAAATGTCCGCTCAAAAAACGGATATAGCACGCGGTAAATGGCGTGATGAACCAGCCGGTCGCGCACGCGATACCGTTCGGTTTCTAGTTGGTAAATCATTGACATTTAAGCTAAGTTTAGCTAAACTAAAGAGTTTTAACTCCTAATTTAGCTAAAATGTCAACCCATCACCATCCGCATTGTCCGCAATG
>JBAYNU010000005.1:0-63560 GCA_041678665.1 Candidatus Magasanikiibacteriota bacterium | reverse complement strand
GCCGTCAAACGCTATGTCGAAAACCAACAACACCACCAAGTCGACGTCGAACAACTCAAATTCCCAAAGCTGGCGTAGCCAGCAAGACGAAACCCCCAGCGATTAGCTGGGGGTTTTCATTGTTTATTCCGTTATCGTAGTTACCTCATAGCCGAATTCATTGCCCAAGTCATCCTTTTCCAACATATTATTAATCGCCGGCAAGGAGAGAGAAAATTGTTTACCGGTCCAGTCATCCGTGCCGGTGAAATTTAAATTTTTGATAAGCGTAATTGCCTGACCAATTTGCTCGGGAGTGGGGGAAGCGGATACTTCAAAATATAGACCCGCCACGCTATTGGCTGGCAGGTTTTTTTCGTTCCAAGTAATCATTTTGGTTTGGCTGTTATATTTTATCGGCGCGCCAATGGTAATACTTTGTTTGCCGGTAAACTCAACTCCGGAAGCAAGCTGAGCGGTGAAACCAGCATCTTTAACGGCGTTGGAAGTATTAATGACTCTAACAAATATCCAATATTTAGTGGTTTCTCCCACTGCCGGAGGTAGCGGTCCTCTGCCCAGTTGGTCGCCGTCAGCGGTAAAATAACGCGCTTGCGCGCCCCAGGTTAATTCGGTGGCCAAAGGAATGCTCAAAGTGTTGCCCAAAATTTGCGCTTTTTGTCCGCTTACCGGCGGTAGCTCGCCTTCTAAAATCGGTTTTATTTCCAAAGCGGCATTCTCCAATTGATTTAAATTAAATTTAGAGAGCGATACTAGATTAATATTAATTTTATCAGTCGTTCCCGGTTTGATGCCGGAAAGAGAAGTGCGGTTTTTTTGGTCAATCACCAAATTTTCGCCACCAATAATTAGCTGATTGGATTTGGCGGTGGCTAGCATATCCACCACCCCTTTGGGATTAAATGTTATTAGTAGGCGGGGATTTTTTAGTTCGGTTTGACCGGAGTTTTTCCAAGATATTTCTAAAGGTATTTCCATTCCACCCTCCAAGTAAGCGGGCGCTGCCCCGCTGGCAGTTAGATTAAAATTTGGTATAGCGGCGATTTCTATCGGCGCGATATTTTTGGCAATGGTAAAATTGTATAAAGATTTTACCAAAATACGAGTGGCTATTTCCAGATTGAACTTTCCCGGGGTGGGAGGCAGTTTGAAAGAGGCGGTAAAGGTTTTGGTTTCTTGGGGGGCAAAAGAAATCTCGGTCCAATCATTTTCGCTTTTAAGATAATTGATTGAGGTTTGGTTGGGAATATAAATATCTATTGGCGCGATGGTTCTATTTGTTTGATTGGTGATGGTAAAAGTTAGGGGAATTTCTTGACCCGGTAAAGCGTTAAAGGGGGCGGATAATTCAGTTTTTAAAATACTGTCTGGTAAAGTTATTAAAATCGTTCCCATTTTTTGTTCACGATTTTTTTTCTCCTCTGGTCGATAGGAAAGTAGGGCGGTAATACGAGCTTCTTCGTTTAGCTCGGTCCAAAAGTATCCCCAAATTATTTCTTCACCTTTGGCGCCCGGTTTGATAGTGCCGAGATCAAAAGTGGATTGATTGGAAAATTTGGTTTCGGGGGTTCTGTTACGATCGATTTCAAATCCGTTTGGCAGTTGCACGCTTAATACAGAGTTTTCAAGATCAAATTTTGTTCGGTTTTGGTAAGTTATTCCTAAGGCCACCAGTTCTCCGTTTTTTATTCGCTCTGTTCCGATAGTAAGTTTAAGATCAATTAAGTCGGTTAAGCTCGGTTTCCAAAAAATAAAAAATAATCCACTTAAAAACATAACAATCGCCACGGCCATTAGTATTAGATCAAACACGAACAATTTTTTGGCATGACGGTAAATACCATGATAACGAGTGTGGTAGTGATGATGAAACCAAGTGTAAATTGGATTTTTCATATGAATATATTATAGACCGCATTTTGCTTAGAGTCAATGTAATAAAACACCCCCAAACAGGGGGTGCGAAATGTCAAAATCTAAATTTCCAATCAAACCCCAATGTCAAATGTTAAAAGTGTATTTAGATTTAGGATTTGATTTGCTATCGGATATTTGAAATTTGTCATTAATTACTGATGTTAGCGTTTTGAGTATCAGAAATTTTTGCACCCAGGTCATCTTTTGCTTTTGTTACTGATTTGGGGTTAGGGGAGTAAAGTGGGTTTTTGATATGCCACTTATCCACATATTGTCCAATGCCTTTTTTAGCTAGTTTATTTTTTACCGTTGTATGTTTTTGTGACCATTTGACCAGTGATTCAAAATTAAGCTTGTAGCGACCGGATACTACCACATAGGTAACTTCTTGATTGGCAATAGCGCGTCGGACAGTAGCTCCGTTTACACCAAAAAGACGAGCCGCTTCTGATACCGAAACCCGAATCATTTCCTTAGATTCTTGAGGTTTTTGATTTAAGTCGTTATTATTAGACATATTTAGGTATTTAGTCTGCTATTTGTATACACTAGTCTATACAAATGATAGCACATTTTGGCTTTTTTGTCAAGAGGATGGCTGGTTTGGAATTTTATAAATTATTCAAGTTTGTATACACTAGTGTATACAAACTTAGACTAAAATCCTTAATTTAAGCCAAAATTTTTTATTTAAAATTTGTATACACTAGTGTGCACATTCTTTAAATTTAAAATATAAAATTCCAAATACCAAACCGTCACTCGCTCTGTCTTTTTGGTTTGTTTGGCTCTTTTTTGATTTTGATATTGGGATTTATTTGTAATTTGTAATTTTGGATTTGGTGCTTTTACCCTTCTATTTGACCTAATCCGTATTTTGTAGTATATTATTGTCTATCTTAACAGGCGTTTCAAGTGTAACATTTTAGCCACTTAACCGTCTTCTATAATGTCAGGCTCTATTAAAGAAAAACTGCTTCTATACCGACTGCAAACTAAACACGACCCGGAAGCATTTACCGAGCTCTACGATCTGTATGTTAAACGAATCTATCGGTTCGTTTATTTTAAAGTATCCGGAAAAGAAGAAGCCGAAGACATTACCTCTGAAGTTTTTTTGAAAACATGGAACTATGTGATTGGTGAAAATACCAAAGAAATAAAAAGTTTTAGCGGTTTGCTTTACCGCTTAGCTCGTAACGCGATTATAGATTTATATCGCCGTCGATCAACTCAACCGCAGGTGATAATTACCGAAGAGATAGAATTGAGTGATGGAGGAAAGTGGTATGAAGATTTGAATCGCAATGCGGACGCGGCGCAAATAATTAGCGCGTTGAAAAAATTGAAACAAGAGTATCAAGAAGTTTTGACCTTGCGCTATGTGGATGAGTTGGATGTCGATGAGATTGCCGAGATTATTGGTAAAGGTGGAATAGCGACTAGGGTAACAATTCATCGAGCGATAAAAAAATTAAAAGAAATATTAGGTGGTTAAAAAGTGTATGGACATCAAAGCACAACTTAAATCACTCAAACATTCCGAAGTAAATCCATCAAACGATTGGTTAAATTCCAACCGTGCTTTGTTGTGCGCGCAAATTAAAAACACCGTTGACGATTCTCCAACTTATTCCAAGATCAACCTTAATAATGTTTGGTCCGGTTTATCTATTTTCTTACCTCAGAGTGTGGTATTTAATGTGGTGCGTCCGATCGCCGTGTTATTAATAGTAGCTTTAGTTGGGACTAGCGGTTGGGTGGCCACTGTCGACGCTTCTTATGAGGCTTTGCCAGGTGAATGGTTGTATCCGGCTAAACGCGCGGTAGAGAAGACCCAAGTAGTGGTAGCTTCGGTTACCGGCAACAAAACTTCCGAGACCAAGCTTCACGCTGAATTTGCCAAACGTCGCGCTACCGAAGTAAAAAAGATTGTAGATGCTAATATCCCCAATAATCAAGAGCAGGTTAAAACGGCGGTGGAGGATTTAAAAAACGAAATTCAAAATGTTAATAATAAATTGGATGAGATGAAAGCTGGCGCCAGCGAAAGCAAAGTTTCGGCCGATACGGTAAAAGATGTTAAGACTACCACCGAAGAGGTAAAGGTGGTACTTGAGTTAGTGAAAGATAATTTACAGACTAATACCACGACTGATCAAATCATCAGCCAATCGGTATCCGAAGTTAAAGACATGGCCAATGCCACTGCGGTTAATGCGATGGGGGTGATGGTTGAAAAGCATCTCGGTGGCGATGTTTCTGTTACCAAAGATGAATTGAAGAAAGAATTAGACAAGACCTTAAATAGCGCTGCTGCTGATATCGTTTCCAATCAACAAAATGTGGAGGGGGTTAAAACGATTGTGGATGCGGTAACCAGCGAGGTTAAAGATTTAACTAAAGATAGTCAAAGTATTAATTCTACTATTACTACTAGTTCCACGCAAAACTTAACTGATAAAATGGTGGCGATTGCTTCCACTACCAAAGCGGCCGTTGTGCAGACTGATGCCGCTGCTGTGGCGGGTGATAAAAAGATTGCCGAAGCCAAGGTTTTGATTGGCCAGGATAATTTGGCACAAGCCATGGATAAAGTAAAAGAATTAACTGTGGTGGCGAAAGAAGCGGAAAAAATAAAAGATACCGCTTTGCAAACCGTGCAGAACGTTTTGCCGATTGTAAATGTGGTGAAGGACGCATCAATACCGCTAAATGCCACCTCTACCAAGGTGGAAGTAAAAATAAATACCAGCACTATTATGGCTACCGGCACGTTGCCGGTACAGATTGTAGTTACCACTACCGCGTCGATTGTTCCAACTATTAAAAAGTAATTTGTCTTTCTTGAATTGCCTGTCATCCCCGTGCAAACGGGGACCTGCTCTAATAAGTCGCGGATTCCCGCTTTCGCGAGAATGACAAAGGCAGACAATTCGAGAGAGGGAAAAATTAGTTTATAACAGTTCCAAGCAAAAGTCGAGGGTCCATAGTGACTCGCTGGAGCTTTGTGTCGCGTGCATTGCGCGTCATAGCTATACGCGCAAAAACGCGAGCGACTTTAACTCGTTTGACCCCGCCTTACCGGCGGGCGCGCAAGCGGTTAGAGATTAAATAATATTATGAACTTAATTAAAAAGGTATTTACGTTCAGCGTAGTAGCGACTACTATCATGTGGTCTCTCGGCGTTGCGGCTCTTGTACCTACCGTCGCTCAAGCTGA
This sequence comes from Candidatus Magasanikiibacteriota bacterium, assembly GCA_041678665.1. Taxonomy (GTDB): domain Bacteria; phylum Patescibacteriota; class Patescibacteriia; order Magasanikbacterales; family GWA2-37-8; genus GWA2-37-8. The sequence continues at coordinate 58,420 of JBAYNU010000005.1, read as the reverse complement.
AGAAGCTTGCATTGCTGGTTTGGTTGCTGGCGACATGGTCAAAACTGCCTCATCTCCGACTATCTATGTTTTGGACAACAATTTAAAGGTTTCATCTTTCATTAACAACACCAAAGTTGGCACCACTTATTATAGTGGCTACAAGACTTGGAATGCCGATGAAAGCTATTCCTTTAAGACCGTTTCTTACGATTGTATCGAGAAGCTTGGTTCTTCTCCACAATACGTAGGTTATCGCCCAGGTTCTACTCTTATTAAGCATCCGATCACTGGTAGCATCTACGCTGTTGGTTTGGGTCGTGTTGCTTATAAATTAACCGATGAAGTTGCCAAGCAACTTTATGGAACCAACTACAAGACCGCCACTATTACCAATATGGAATTTGGCGCCATGGTTGATTCTTTGGTTGATTGGACCGAAGCCAAAGCCCATCCGGGCATGTTTGTCAAGAAGGACGGATTAACTTATTTCGTCAATACTGACAAAACTTTGACTCAAATCACTGCGGAAGGTTTAACTGCCAACCGCGTGAAGGCCGAATATGTCCGCACTCTTGACGCCGCTTTATTGCCGGCTGCTGGAACTGCGGCTGCGGTAACTGCTTACACCACCACTTTGGGCGATCGCTCACAGAGTGGTGTGGCTGGTGGCACTGGCACTGCAACTAATGGTGCCTTGACCGTAGCTTTGTCTGCGGCAACTCCGGCTGCTGTGAACATTCCTGATGGTACTTCTTTCAATCCGGTGTTAAAGATAACTTTAGCTGCCGGACCAGAAGCTGTGACTGTTAATGGTTTGACTCTTAATAAAGGTGGTTATATCAGCAATACCTATCTTACCGGTATTGATATAGTTGATGGCAATGATGTCCGCCATGGAAACATGGTTTCTTCCGTCAATTCTGATAATCAAGTTATTGTTCTATTCGGTTCCAATCCGGTAATTGTGCCGGCCGGCGGTTCTGTCACTTTGACAGTACGCGTCAATGTTAGCGCCTCTGCTGATGGCGGAACAATCAAGATGGGTGTAGGCGCTGTTGATTCAACTGCCGCCACTATTGGTGGTTTGCCAGTATATGGCAATGAGTTTAATGTAGTGAATGGCGCTAGCGCTGTGGCCTCTGCTTCAGTTGATGTTATGGCGGTTAGCGGTGCCAGTGGTACTACTTTAAATGCCGATTCCGACAATGAACAAGAAATTACCAAATTTCGTATCAGCGAAACAGGTAGCCAAGAAGATTTGAAATTAATCAAATTGACTCTTTTCAACCTTGGCAGCGCTGCTGATGCTGATTATAGAGATGTTCAACTTGTGGCTACCGATGGAACAGTGCTTGCCACTGCTCAGCCGGTCAGTCAATATGTAATTTTTGATCTTTCCGCCAATCCATATAAGATTGACAAAGGTCAATACAAAGATCTCACTGTCCGCGCTAAAATTGTGAGCGGTGCTGGCACTTCCAAATATATTCAGTTCGTTATTTACAACGACTATGATTTGGCTGTGAAGGGCGCTACCACTGGTGCGTATGTATTATCTACTTATGGTAGCAATGATACCGCTTTCCCGGTGGGCGACGGTGATAGCACTACTACTTGGAACAAAGTAACCATTGGTACTGGCACCTTAAGTTTCAACAAGGATGCCAGTTCTCCGTCTAATGCAGTTGCTCCAGGAGCCACTAATGTGGTTTTGGCCAAGTATTATGTCAAAGCTATTGGTGAGGACATGGAATTACGCAAAGTCAATTTAGGCATTGTGCAAGTTGACAGCGCTTTGACTGGTAACGTGTATATTAAAGTTAATGGCGCGAATGTTTGGAGTGGTGCGGCCAGCGGTTTTACCGCGGCTGGAACCGCCGTTGGTTCATTTGCCTTGAATTCTTATCCATTATTAACTGCTAACCAGGTCACCTATATTACTGTTGAAGGCAATGTTCCTTCCACTGCTACTTCGGGTGTATCTTATACAGTTAACGATATGGATGTGACGGAAGTACGCAAGATTCTTAGCAATGCCATTGCCGATCCTACTGTTGTCCCAGCTGATGGCAATCAAATTTCGGTGAATGCGGCTTCATTGTCTGCTAAGACATTGACCACCCCGATGGCCCAGAGCATAGTTGCTGGGACTACCGGATTTACATTTGCCAATATTGAGTTGAGTGCCAATACCTCGGGTGAAGAAGTAAGAATATCCTCATTGGTAATCTCCGATACTGGTACCGATAGCTCTGTTTGGACCCATGTGGCGAATTTAGTGTTGTATGATGGTACTAATCAATTGACCACCAGCAATAGTACTGCCACCAATTCGGCTTCTACCACCTTTACTTTCAGCACTCCGTTGATGATCGCGAAAGGTGCGACCAAGACTCTCACTCTAAAAGCTGATGTTGTGTCAGGTACTTCTTTGACCCACATCTTCCGCTTGCATAGTGTTTCCGCTACTGGTAAGGATACTGGCACTACTGTGTCTGTAACCCCGTCCGGTGATGGTCAGGCCATGACTTTGACTTCTGGTCCGACGGTTGTATTGTCGCTTGTTTCTGGCGCCGGCGCTTCGCCGAGCACTAATCAAGTGGTACAACTTGGCACTAATGATGGCACTTATTTTGCCTTCAAGATCACTCCGTCCAACGAAGCGATCAAATTGCGCACTCTTAAGTTGACCGCCACTGGTACCGCGTTTAGTAAGACCAATAATGTCGTCAATGTCCGTTTGTATCGTAACAGCGAGACCACGCCGTTCGCTTCGCAAAGTGAAATGACATGTGATGGTTCTACCGATTGCTATGTTACTTGGACCGCTACCGACAATTTATTGCCGGAGGCAGTTCAACCTGGCAGCCCGGTAACCATTTATGTCAAGGCCGACATCGGCGGAGCCGGTCAAGCCAAATTAGGTGATAGCTTTGCCTTTAGCATTGCCTCCTCCACCACCGATTTCAAGGTGTATGGTCAAGGTACTGCATCTCTCGCTACCGTAACCGGTCTTCCGGCTGTTTCCGGTCACAGTTATATCGTGCCGTTTACAGTTAAAGTAGAAGGAGTTTCTCCGACTGCTGCGGCTACTGTTGGTCTTAGCACTGGTGCCAATGTTGGTGTATTCAAGGTAACCAATCTTGGCAATGCCGAAGTTGCTATTACTAAGTTTAGTTTAGCCAATGGCGGAGCTTCCACTTCTACATTGAAGTATGATTTGAAGTATTCTGTTGATGGTGGTTCGCAAACCGATGTTACTGGCGGCACTGCGTCCAGTACTCTTGCGAATACAACTGCCTTTGGCACGTTAACCACCCCTGTAACTATCGGTGGTAATTCTTGGAGATACTTCACAGTCAAGACTAGCGGCACGGCTGTCAATTATGACTATTTCCAGTTGTCAGTTGGCGCTTTGGGCGATATCTTGTATGAAGTGAAGGATACTAATCTCGGCTATGATGGTAATGTCTCTGGTGCTATCGATGATAGCTATGTCAATACTGGTTTATATACCAGCGGTACCCCATCACTTGAGTCAGTAACTGCTCGTAGCTAAGCACTAATCATTTTTTCTCAATTTTAAATTGAGAGGATAAGATTTCCAAACCCGCCCTCGCAAGGGGGTGGGTTTTGGTTGTGAAAATTTTTTGTTGTGGTATAATTGTTTTAGTTTGTCACCCTTTCGCGTTTGTCATCCCGACGCCTGCCCGCCTTTGGAGGGAAAGCGGGGATTTACTCCTTATTCTTTATTCCTTACTCCTTAATTTATGCTCAAAATCGGCATCATCGGCGGGTCCGGTCTAGACGACCCCAAAATTTTAGAAAATTCCCACGACATGGAGGCGAAAACCCCCTATGGCGCGCCATCTTCGTTTTTAAAATGTGGCACTATCAAAGGCGTGGAGGTGGTTTTGATTGCTCGCCATGGGCGCGAACACACTATTCCACCCACGCAGGTAAATTTTCGCGCCAACATTCAAGCGCTCAAAGAAGTTGGTTGCACGCATATTCTCGCCACCACCGCCGTTGGTTCTTTGCGCGAAGAAATTGGGCGCGGGCATTTGGTGATACTTGATCAGTTTATAGATTTCACTCGCCATCGTTTTTCCACTTTTTACGAAAGTTTTGAACCGGGGCAAATGAAGCACACTCCCATGGCGGAGCCGTTTGATAAAATTTTACGCCAAATTTTTATTGATGGTTGTAAAGAATTAAATTTAACTCATCATGAGCGGGGGACGGTTGTTACTATTGAAGGCCCCAGATTTTCTACCAAAGCCGAAAGCAAAATGTTTCGCGCTTGGGGAGCGGATGTGATTAATATGTCAATCGCGCCCGAAGCATCGCTTGCCAACGAAGCCGGCATTCCGTATGTTGCTGTAGCAATGTCTACCGATTATGATTGCTGGAAAGAAGACGAAGCGCCGGTATCTTGGGAAGCGGTGATGGAGATTTTCAATAAAAACGCGCACAATGTTACGAATTTGTTAATTCATGCGATTGAGAGGTTAAAGTAACATTGTCATTCCCGCGAAAGCGGGAATCAGCGACTTGACGGGGCGGATCCCCGTTTTCACGGGGATGACAGTTACTCTTTATTCCTTTCGTATGCCTCACATTCTCAAACAAAAAATTCGCACCGTGCCGCACTGGCCTAAGCAGGGGATAATGTTTAGAGACATTACCACCCTTCTGCAAGATGCAGTCGGTTTCAAGCGCATGCTGGATTTACTGCAAGAGCGTTATAAAAATTTTAAGATAGACAAAATTGTCGGCATTGAATCCCGCGGGTTTATCATCGGCTCGCCTTTAGCCGATCGGTTGGGTTTGGGTTTTGTGCCAATTCGCAAGAAAGGTAAACTCCCGGCCGCGACCATTAGCGAAGAATACGAATTGGAATACGGCAAGGACAAAATTGAAATACATTTGGACGCGCTTCTGCCCGGCGAAAAAGTTTTACTCGTGGACGATCTCATCGCCACCGGTGGCACAGCTTTGGCTGCCTGCAATTTGATTAAAAAAGCCGGCGGGCAAGTAGCAGAATGTTGCTTTGTGGTAGACCTTCCGGAATTAGGTGGCAAGAAAAAACTCGAATCCGCCGGCCACAAATCCTTCGCTCTGGTTGAGTTTGAAGGGGAATAAGGAGCACTAGCACTTGTCATCCTGAGTGAAGTCGAAGGCTGAGTCGAAGGATCTCTTTATGTTTCGTTGTCATTCCCGCCAAAGGTGGGCAAGCGTGGTCCAAAGTTATCCACAGGCATGATTTGTCAATTTGTGGTATAATACTTTCCGAGGAGGGGAAAATAATCCCGATTAAATCGGGATTGTTTTTATAAGAGGTTATTCACTCGCCAACTGTCATCCTGAGTGAGCGAAGCGAATCGAAGGATCTATCACAACAATTTATTTTAATAAAACATTTCTAATATGACCAAGAAAGTTTGGTTTTGGGGAACGGTAGTCGTCGGTATTATCGTTCTTTTTTTATTATTTTTAATTTCCATTGGTTGGTTCACTCAAAAACAAGAACGCGTTCAAATGGGCCTGGCCAATCCCAAATTTCCGTATCGTAATTATAATCAAGCCGAACTAAATAAAATGTATCCGCAATATATTGATTATAGTGGCGTAGCCGACAAACAAACCCCCGAGCAAACTCACGCGCTATTTCTAGCCGCGCTTAAAAAAGGCGATTTTGACGCGGCGGTGAATTGTTGTTTTAGAGAAGGGGATAGGGCGAAGCAAAAGGAGTTTTTGAATGGCGTGAAAGAAAAGGGAATGTTGGATTTGATGATAAGTGATATAACTAAAATCGACCCTGATTTTAAGTCGGAGAATAAGGCGACATATATTTTTGATGGGACTTCAAAGAGTGGAGAAAAAAATGCCGGATTTATGACTTTTGTAAAGGTATCTGATGGTATTTGGTATATTGAGTCGTTGTAGTATCTAGTATTTGGTATTAAGTATTTTAATTTTTAAAAAGTTATGAATTGGAGGGTAACTTTATTAATATTATTTTGCTCGGTTGGGGTTTTATTGCCTGCCCGGGCTTTTTGTTTTGATACTAATATCGCTCATCCTAGTATTGCCGAATTGGCTGCCAGGGAATTTGATCGAGCTATTAAAGATGTTCAATTAAGCGTGGAAGATATTAATTGTATTAAAAAAGGCGCGTCCGAAGAGGATGTTCCCACGAGATGGTACAATCATTTTTATGATCCGGTTTATAATCGCGGTATTTGGTTTGGCGCGCAATACCCAACCACAATCAGTTGGGTTACCGGTCCAATTTTACAGATAAAATATTCGTTGGGCGACCAAAGTTGGCAAAGAGCTTTGGATTATTACCAAAAGGGTGATCGGAAAAACGCCATGGTTGCCTTGGGCCATGCCATTCATTTACTTAGTGACATGGCTGTGCCGGCTCACACTCGTAACGATATTCATCCGGCCGGAGATTCTTTGGAGCAGTATGTAAAAGACAATTGGAAAAAGATATCGCCTAATTTAGAATATTCATTTCAAAACATTAGCGATCTGAATTCTGCTTTTTATAATTTGGCCAAGTATTCTAATGGGAACTTCTATAGCGATGATACGATTGAGAGTAAGTATTATCAAATTATTAGCACCAAAAATGGTAATCGATTGGTTTCAAATGGGCATAAGTATATAATTAAAGTGGACAATATTAACAGACTAGTTTTTGCTATTGAGGATATAGCATGGCAAGATAATAATAGTGTAACAGTAAATTTAAATGCTATTTTATTTTCTTATTCCACCCGCCTCGTCTCTGCCGCCATATCCAATAGCGCTGGATTGATTGATTTGTTTTTTCGCGAAGCGGCTAAAAACGAAAAACAAAATTTATCAGCGCTAAAAATTAATTTGGATGGAGTAGTTAATACTGTTTGGGGCTATCTGGTTACCGGCGCGGAAAAATTATTTGGTTCATCACCCAGTGATTTTACCGCTAATATTTTGCGTCAGGTGGATACCACTATGACCACTCTTGGTCAAACGGCGCAAGGGCAAGGAGCAGGTGAAATTAATTCGGCGACCCCACCTCTCCCGCCTGTCGTCGCCTATGGTGGAAACGATTCATCTTTCGCCACAGCCATTCCTTCCTCTAATCCCATAGCGATACCCACCACTAGAGTTGTGCCAGATATAATTAAGGAGCCGATTTTGTTACCAACCACAACACCGCCGGTTGCCACATCTTCTACTGTCATTGTTCCTTATTATGGCGGAGGCGGAAGTAGCGCGTCGTTACCATCGTCAGGTGGAGGATGGGATGAACAGGGTAATGTTTCTACCACTACCACTTCGACCGTTAGCGTGCTGGCTATGCCGGTTTTAGATGAGCAATTTAAAGAAGTTATTTATACCACTTCATCCGATTGGTTAATCACCGGTACTTGTTCTAGCGATACCGTTAAAATTATTGTAGATGCTTCTTCCAGTCCGATAGCGGAATTTTTTATTGCTTCGTCTAGTCTCTTTGAATACGAACCAGTGCTTAACTCCGGTCATAATTATTTTTATTTTGTCGCAGTTGATATTGACGGTGTTACTTCTACCCAATCTCTCCCGGCGCATTTAGTTTTGGATAATGATTCACCCCCGGTGCCTAGTGTTGTTGTCTCTAATGATGTTGGTTCAACCGAATTGTCTATTAATTTGTCCAGCATTGACGAGTTGTCGCCGTTAACTTATTTTGATTTGTTTTATCGTTTAGATATTAATTCTTCCAGCGCTTGGCAAGAAATTGCCATTAACACCACTACTACCGAGTTTAGTTTATCCGGAGAGCGGGGGTCCGGATATTATTTTCGGGCTCGCGCGCGTGATGGGTTGGGTAATACTTCTGCCTGGAGTGACGAAACTGCTTCGTCCACCTTATCATATATTGATTGGAGTAAGGAAATAGTAATCAACGAGGTGGCTTGGGCGGGGGCGGCGGGTTATGCCGATGATGAATGGTTGGAATTGTATAATAATACCAACGAGGATATTATATTGGCCACTACCAGCGCTAGCAGTAGTTGGCGGGTGACGGTCGGGGATCGAACGATTAAATGGAGCAAGATTAATAATGGTGTTATTCCGGCGCATGGTTATTATCTTTTGGAAAGGACCGATGACGACAGTGTGCAAGAAATTACCGGCGATATTATTTATACTTTGCAATACGGATTCAACAATGCCGGTGAAAAAATAGCGTTATTTAATCCGCAAGGAGAAAAAGTTGACGAAGTTGACTGTTCATCTTCGTCCGGTTGGTTTGCCGGAGATGATAGCAGTTTTCGTAGCATGGAAAGAAATGGTGCCGATCAAAGAGGCAGTGATGCTTCCAATTGGCATTCGAGCTTGGGATTGCGTATGCTTGGTCGCAATCATAGCGCTTATCTCAATGCTTCTCCTCGTCAGCCTAATTATGGGTTTATTGTGTTGCGCGGTAATCAGGCGGCAGAAACTTATGTTTTGAATCCCAGCAATAATCCTTATATATTAGGAGGCTATACTGTTCCGGTTGGCAAAAAACTTATTATTGAAGAGGGGGTAGTGGTTAAGAATGCTTATTATTCCTCCGCATTCAAGATTAATGGCGATTTGGAAATCAATGGATCAGGTGCTCGTCCGGTAATTCTTACTTCTGGGTATGATCAGTCGTTTGATCAGTCAAGTTATAATACCATTGTAGGCACATGGAGCACTTCCACCGCCTTTGCCGGTGATTGGCAAGGTATTCAATTTTATGCCGGTAGTACTGGAAATATTAGTAATTTAGAAATGCGCTACGCCGGGCATCTTTTTCGTCCGCCGGGAGCCGGTACTTGGACGCCCTATGTTAGTCAGCCGATTCGGGCTGATGAGGCTGTTTTATCAATCAGCAATTCGGTGTTTAGTAATAATCTAGGCACCATGATTTATGTTAAAAACACCACTACCACCGTGCGGTCAGCTACAATGAAAGGCGGTGAACGTGGTTTTGAGTCTTATAAAAGCGCGGTAGATATTAGTGATAGCAGTTTTTCTGATTTTATTAATTCGCCTGATGCTTGCTGTCGCGGCGCTATTCTTATTGCTGATATTTTACCTAAATTTTCAAATTTAAGTTTTTCCAACAATACCGTGGATAGAGCCTATATTGATTCAACTGTCCTGTCGCAACCGGAGTATACCATTACCAAAGAAATGGCAGACAAATCAATATTTTCTTACATTTTCGTTTCTCCATCTTCTACATTATATATTGATCCCGGAGCGGAGATAAAAATGACTTCCCAATCCAGTTGGGATATTAATGGTGTTTTAACGGCCAGAGGAGAAGCGGAAAATCCAATTTCTTTCAGTCCTTTTTACGACGATCAAAAATGGAATCAATTGAGTTTTGATGGTTCGTCATCCACTTTACGTTATGTTAATTTGGAAAAAGGTAATTCCAGGCCGACATCACAACCGGGCGGTGGTGATAATGGCATGATTTTGGCTAAAGATTCTAATTTAGAGATGATGAATGTTAATCTACTTAATCCTCGGCGACCGCTTTATACGGTGCAAGGCAACAATTCCACCATTAGCATGACTAATTGCGAGATTAAAGATGACGAGAAGTATTACAATCAATATATTCCCACTTTTGGGGTCAAAATGATTGGGGGAGAGTTAAATCTTGATAGTGTTAGTATTCAAAATATTTATGGCGGTTTGCTTGGAAATTCCGGCGCCACGCTACATCTTTATAATATGTCCGGAGACTCTTTTGTAAATGTGGATAAGCTGATTGATTGGCCGGGGTGGATTGGGTTTGACTTGCCTATTTGAGTTTGACACTTTACTTCGTTTTCGCTACAATATTAGCATTGTCGTGCTGAATTCATTTTGGCATTTTTATAATATTAGCATTGTAAATTGTATGAAACGCAAACTTGAGCTTCTAATTAAAGGTTTAATTTATGCCACTTTTTTTGTTCCATTAATTGTGCTTCCGTCTTCGTTTATTTTTCCTTTCATTGTTCCCAAAATTCTGGCGTTTCGTTCGCTTGTTGAAATAATGCTAGGCGCTTATGTGTTGCTTTTAATAATCAATTGGCAGGAATATCGTCCACGTTTAACCGCGCTCAATCTGGCGGTCGGCGCTTTTTTGTTGAGTTTTGCCATTTCTACTTTTGTCGGGGTTGATCCTTATCATAGTTTTTGGGATAACCACGAACGCATGCTTGGGTTGTTTACTATTTTACATTTTGGGGCGTATTATTTTATTTGTACGGCGGTTTTTAAAAATTGGAATGATTGGAAGTGGGCGTTAAGGATGTTTTTGATTGGTGGATCGGTGGTGATGTTTATTGGGGTGTTACAAGCATGGGTAAATCCAGATCTGTTGTTAAATCAAGGTAGTGGACGCGTTGCGAGTACTCTTGGTAATGCTATTTATGTGGGTGGATATGGATTATTTCTTACTTTTGTGTCTTATCTTTTATTTATTCGCGAAAATAACCCAGTGTGGCGTTGGGTGTTAGCTGGTTTAGCGATTTTATCTATTTTGGGCTTGTTTTACAGTGGTACCCGTGGTTCCATGTTGGGATTAGTGGCCGGAATTAGTACGGCGATTATTGGGTATATAATTGTTTTAAAAGAATACAAAAAAACTCGTCGGTCACTTATTGGTTTGGCGGTTTTTGGTATTATTTTTATCTCTTTACTCTACGTCTTTAGAAAAACTGATTTTGTTATCAATTTACCAGCCATTGGTCGTACTATTAATACTTCATTTACCGATCTTCAAGCTAGCCCGCGTTGGGTTGCTTGGCAAATTGCCATTCAGAGCTGGAAAGACAAACCGATTTTTGGCTGGGGGCCGAATAATTATTTTTACGCCTTTAATACGCATTATAACCCTAAGTCTTTGAATTTCGGCTATGGTGAAACATGGTTTGACAACGCGCATAATATTATAGTAAATACGCTCGCTGTGCAGGGAGCCTTCGGAATAATAATTTATTTGGGTATGTTTACGGTCGGAATAGCCGTTTTGGTATTGGCTTGGAAAAATAGTCAATTAAATATTCATATAGTGGTAATTGGTAGTGCGTTTTTGGTGGCGCATTTAGTAGGCAATGTTACCGTGTTTGAAAATCCCACCTCATATTTATATTTTATGTTTTGGTTGGCGCTGGTGAATTCTTTGTCCAGCTTCTGTCATCCTGAGCGTAGCGAAGGATCTAAGTTTGTCATCCTCGCCATGCCTACTGGCAGACAGACGAAGGCGGGGATTCAGGCCGTGGACAAAAATATCAGTAATGGTTTTGTGGCGAGTGTTGGCATGGTAGCTTGTTTATTAATTTTTATTTTTAATATTCAGCCGGCACGCGCTAACATGATGACGTTAGATGCTATTCGCTATATATCCCAAGATCCAGTGTTAGGCGTGCCATACATAAAAACCGCTTTAAGTTTTCGATCTCCCCATATTGATGATATTCGGGCAGATATTGGGCGCACTGTCGCTCAATTACTTTCTGGTTCCTATGAAAAGTTAGGTAAAGATCGCAGTTTAGAGATTTTTAATATTGTATATCCGGAGTTGCGAAAGAATTTAGTATTGCATCCATTGGATATTCGCAACCAAATCACTTTGTCCCAATTAGGACAGACGGGTTCTATGATTACCAATAATTCTGAATATATATTTGATGCCAAGACAATGATGGAAGATGCGTTAGTCAAATCGCCTCGTCGCCAGCAAATTATTTACAGTTTGTCTAGTTTAGATATGCAAGTTGGCCAAACTTCCGAGTCTATAAAATTATTAGAGCAGGCGATTGCTGATAATCCCAAAATTGGTGAAAGTTATTGGCGTTTAGCTTATGCGTATAGATTTTTAAATCAACCTCAAAAAATGGATGAGATATTATCTTTGGCTCAAAAAAATAACGTGATGTTTACCGAACAAGAGCAGCAAATTATTGGACAAATCAAATCCACGCCTGTTTTAGAAACTAATAATAAGGAAAAATAATATGACCAAAAAGGCATTAATTACCGGTATTACTGGTCAAGATGGGTCGTATCTCGCCGAGTTATTATTAGAAAAAAGATATCAAGTGCATGGCATTATTCGTCGCAGCAGTAGTTTTAATACTGGTCGCATTGATCATATTTATCAGGACCCCCATGATTTGGATCGTAAGTTATTTTTACATTATGGCGATTTAACCGATGGTAGTAATTTGAATCGTTTAATAGAAAATATTAAACCCGATGAAATTTATAATTTAGGGGCACAAAGCCATGTTCGCACCAGCTTTGAATTACCAGAGTATACTGGCAATGTGGATGGATTAGGTACTTTGCGTCTACTCGATGCTATTCGAAATAGTGGCGTCAAAGTTAAATTTTATCAGGCCGGATCATCAGAAATGTTTGGTCGGGTTTTGGAAAATCCGCAGAAAGAAACCACGTCGTTTTATCCACGTTCTCCTTACGGTTGCGCCAAAGTTTATTCGCATTATTTGTGCGTAAATTACCGCGAAGCTTATGGCATGTTTATTTGTAATGGAATATTATTTAATCACGAATCACCACGTCGTGGTGGTACTTTTGTAACTAAAAAATTAACCGCCGCGTTTGCTAAAATAAAATTAGGAAAACAGGATAAGGTTTATCTTGGCAACTTAGATTCAAAAAGAGATTGGGGTTATGCTAAAGAATATGTGGAGGCAATCTGGATGATGCTTCAGCAAGAAAACGCCGATGATTATGTGATTGCTACTGGCGAAACTCATAGTGTGCGAGAATTTGTAGAAGAATCTGCGCGTGTGGTAGGCTATAACATCAAATGGGAAGGGGATGGGGCAAAAGAAAAAGGCGTTGATTCAAAGACTGGCAAAGTTTTGATTGAAATTGATCCTTATTATTATCGCCCCACCGAAGTGGATCATTTGCTTGGGGATTACTCCAAAGCCAAAGCCAAATTTGGCTGGGAGCCAAAAATAAAATTTAAAGATTTGGTGCGCTTAATGATGGCGGCGGAGTTTGAAGAAAGAGGATTAAAAGCAAGCGATTATCTCACGTAATTAAAATTGTCATCCTGAGCGAGCGTCTCCACCAAAGGCGGATGCGCCTCTGGCGCAGAAGGATCTATAAAATATGGACAAAACATCCAAAATTTATGTTGCTGGTCACCGTGGTTTAGTTGGCTCCGCTATTATGCGCCGACTTGAATCAGCAGGTTATGGCAATATAATTACGCGTGCTCATGCCGAACTCGACCTGCTCAACCAGCAAGCAGTTGCCGATTTTTTTGTTAAAGAAAAACCGGAGTATGTATTTTTGGCTGCTGCCAAAGTTGGCGGCATTGGTGCCAACAATACTTATCCGGCACAATTTATTTACGAAAATTTACAGATTGAATGTAATATTATCCATCAGTCATATTTAAATGGTATTAAGAAGTTGTTATTTTTAGGATCGGTTTGTATCTATCCTAAATTTGCCTCCGAACCAGTAAAAGAAGAATATTTATTAAGCGGTAAGTTAGAATCGACCAACGAGCCATATGCTTTAGCTAAAATTACTGGAATAAAGATGTGTCAAAGTTACAATCGCCAGTATGGTACTAACTTTATCGCGGTAATGCCTACCAACCTCTATGGCCCGTATGATAACTTTGATTTACAAAAGTCTCATGTTATTCCGGCAATGATTAGAAAGTTTCATGAAGCCAAAATTAATCACGAACCAAGCGTAAAATTATGGGGGACAGGCAATCCGCGTCGTGAATTTTTATGCTCCGATGACATGGCCGATGGTTGCGTTTTTCTGATGAACAATTTCAACCCCACCAAACAACAAAATGAAACAGGAGAAATTTTTGTAAATTTAGGAGTTGGCTCGGATCTCACTATAAAAAAATTAGCCGAGCTGATTCAGTCGGTTGTTGGTTATGAAGGGGTTGTCGAATGGGACACTTCCAAGCCAGACGGTACCCCCGGTAGGCTCATGGATAGTTCGGCGGTAAATGCTCTGGGCTGGAAACCGAAGATTAATTTGAAAGATGGTTTGCAGTCAGCCTATGAGTGGTTTTTAAAAAATTTACCGTCTTAGCTTCAAGCGAAGTCTTGCCTCGCACCCTGTAGTCCTGAAGGAGAGATTGGTGCTTCGTAGACCATAGCCCAAAGGGTGATGGCCTGTGGATAACTTTTTGATACCTTTTGACACCTAATGACACCTGCGGTATAATAGGGAGTGTTATTATTTTGGCTAACTATGGCGGAAATTAAGCCAAACGAGGTTTATACAACTCAAGAAACCCAAGAACTGTTAAAGATTAGTAACAGCACTATGAAGCGTCTAATAAAGCGCGGTCTTATTAGGGCTAATAAAATAGGCAAACAGTACCGTATTTTAGGGCATGATATTTTGAAGATGCTATCTCCCGAGGTTGATCAGAAAGCTACTAATTTATATCAAAAGGTTAAAATGAAGACTATCGAAAAAACAAGAAATTGGTAAATTTCCACATCTAACATATGGATCACGAATTACAAGCTGGTACAAATTTTGCTTGGTCCACCTTTTCTCAATTTTTCTTGCGAATTTTGGGATTGGCTTTTTTTGTCCTCATGTCGCATATTTTAGGAGACATTGGTATGGGGCAGTATAATTTTATTTCATCGTTCGTGGGAATGTGGTTTATTTTTCTTGATTTTGGTGCAGGTAGCCATCTGTATCGTGAGTGGGCGAAGAGCCCCAAAACATTTGATCAGGTAGAAGGAGACTTTTTTGCGCTTTTTACTTTGCGGCTAATAACCGTGGTTATTATTTTTATTCCGTTCTTTTTGGTTAATTTTTTTTCCAATTTTAATATTTTGTTGCCATTAATAATTGCGTTCGTTTCTACTTTTTTTGCCACTTATATTAATTTGGCCGATACTTACTTTCAATCGGCCAATTTATTTAAATACCCGTCGCTTCGCCAGCTGATTGAAAAAATGGTGGTAATTATAATTGGCTCGGTAGGATTATTTTTTTATCCGCACGTGGAGACGGTGTTTGTAGCTCTATTGTTAAGCCAGTTAGTTTCTTTAGCTTATTATTTTTACAGAGTATTGCCTTTTAAGTTTAAATTAATTTTTAACATTCACAACATCTTATCAATGATCAAAAAAGGGATGCCATTTTTGTTTATCACCCTCTTTATTAGTTTATACAATCGGATAGATATTGTAATGCTGCGTTATTTAGATAATTTTTCCGTCGTAGGTTGGTATGGAACGGCTTATAAATTTTTAGAAGTAGCCGCTATTTTTCCGGCCGTTTTATTTATGCCATCAATTTTCCCAATTTTGTCATCACTATGGAATGACTCGGGGTCGCGCGTTAAATTTATTAGTTTTTTTTATAAAGCCACTCGTTTATTATTTTCTTTTAGTTTAATGATTACTCTCGGATTTATTTTTTTTACGCCGCTATTGGTAAGTTGGCTCTTTCCCGATTCATTTATGCCCAGTGTTTTGGCGATAAGGATTTTAATTTTAGCGCAGATTATTGGTTCGATTAGCATGTTATTTAATAGTTTGCTGGTGATCCAGCACCGGGAGCATCGCAGTTTGTATATTATAATTTTTGGCGCAATTTTCAATATTGGACTAAATTTTATTCTTATTCCTAGATATTCGTTATATGGTGCGGCATGGGCTACGGTCATAGCGGAAGTAGCCAACCTGTTTTTATTGCAACGCTATGCTCAATGGGAGAAAAATTGGTCTATCATTTATCGCATGGTATTTTTGGGCGTGTTTAATGCGTTGTTATTATTAATATTAAAATATATAGGACAGTCAAATAACTATTTTATTGGTTTCGCTCTTTGTTTAATTAATGTTGGTCTGTTATTTTGGTTACGGTTATTAAAGAAAGAAGATTTGACCTTTTTTTTCAATCCTTTCATTGTTAAATTTAACAGTCTTTTTTAATCTTAAAAGAGATTTTATAATAAATATGAAAACTATTATTCTTTGCGGGGGCACTGGTACACGCATGAAAGAAGAAACTGAGTTTAAACCCAAGCCATTGGTGGAGGTGGGCAATAAGCCAATTCTTTGGCATATTATGAAGATATATTCTCACTTTGGTTTTAATGATTTTGTTCTTGCTTTGGGTTATAAAGGTAACATGATCAAAGATTATTTTGTTGGCTGGCGTCATTTTTTAAATGATTTTACTCTGCATACCAAAACTAATGAAATGATCTTTCATAATAATGAATGTGATGATTTTAAAATTACTTTTGCCGAAACCGGATCAGACAGCTTAACCGGAGAAAGAGTTAGACGACTTAAAGGTTATATTAAAGACGACGACCATTTTATGGTAACTTATGGCGATGGCGTCGGTGATATCGATATCGCCGAACTGGTTAATTTTCATAAAAATCAGAACACTTTGGCCACCATTACAGCGGTTAAGCCGACCAGCCGTTTTGGCATGCTTAACATTGATCACGAAACCAACCGCCTAAAGGAATTTAGTCAGCACAAAGTTACTCACGATGATACCAGTGAGCACGGCAAAGATCACATCAATGGCGGTTTTATGGTGTTCAAAAAAGAGGTCTTGGATATGATCCCGGAAAATAGCATGATTGAGGGCCTGTTTGCTCCGTTTGCGGAAAAGGGCGAACTATCGGTTTACAAACATCCCGGTAATTGGAAATGTATGGATACTTATAAAGAAGTGGAAGAAATGAATGAGCATTGGCAAAAAGATCCATTTTGGAAAGTTTGGTCTAACTAAGAATGCGTAATATGTCAAAATTAACCAATAAAAATATTTTTGTCACCGGCGGCACCGGATTAGTGGGCTCGCACTTAGTGGAAAAATTATTTGCGGTGAACCCAGCCAAAATTGTTTGTTTGGTTCGCAGCCATGATCCCCAATCATATTTTTATCTTAATAATTCAGATAAAAAGGTGGTGTCTGTTTTTGGCGATTTGAATGATAAAGAAAGAATATTTAATATTATTACCAAGTACGAAATCAGCCATATTTTTCATATTGGCGCGCAGGCCATCGTTCATACTGCCCTTATTAATCCCTATGAAGCGATTGCCACCAATGTGATGGGTACGGTCAATATTTTGGAAGCCGCTCGTTTGTCGCCGTTAATCCAAGCGGTAGTGGTGGCCTCAAGCGATAAGGCCTATGGCAAGGACTGTGTCAACGCCACCGAAGAGCACGCCTTGGCCGGTGATCATCCGTATGATGCCTCCAAATCCGCTACCGACCTAATTGCCATGGCTTATCATAATACCTATGGTTTGCCGATTACTGTTAGTCGTTTTGGTAATATTTACGGTCCGGGGGACTTAAATTTTAATCGTATTATTCCGGGGGCGATGAAGGCGATCATTAAAGATGAGCTTTTAGAAATTCGCAGTGATGGATCATTTGAGCGTGATTATGTCTATGTAAAAGATGTGGTTGACGGTTATATTAGTTTGGCGGAGAATATAGACAAGACCAAAGGCCAAGCGTTTAATTTTAGCTCGGGAATAAATCTATCGGTATTGGGTTTGATCGCAGAGATGGAGAAAATTTTAAATAAAAAATTAAAATATACAGTGTTGAACATACAAAAAAACGAAATACCCAAACAGAGCTTGAATTTTAATAAGTCCAAGAACGTTTTGGGCTGGCGACCGAGCACGGATTTTACGCAAGCCACTAAAGAAACCTATCAGTGGTATGAGAAATATTTTTAGTAAATTTTAATTCGTAATAATATATATGTCAGATCAAAAATTAAAATCGGTCGAGGCCACCAATCGTAATCGGCTTAAAGAGAGGAAGCCCTATGTTTTTGAAAAGATTGCCAAGTTTGATGAAAAGATTAGAAGGGGTGAAAGCATCGCTATTATTCAGTTTCAATATAATTACACCTGTAACTTTCGATGTGTCCACTGCTCGGTTAAACGGTTTCAAGGCCCCAACAAAACCCGTCAATTCACTATCCCTGATGTTAAAAATTTATTTAAACAAGCTGATGAGTTGGGATTAGCGCGGGTGACTATTACCGGCGGCGAACCGATGGTATTTAAGGATTTTGACGAATTAGTGGCGGCTATTGACCCGCAGAAATTTTATATCAACAGCGATTCTAACGGCTGGCTACTGGACGAAAAAAGGATGAGACATTTGCAAGACATTGGTGTGGATAGAGTGCAGGTTAGTCTGGATAGTTTAAATGCTAAAGAGCACGATGCGTTTAGAAGGTCTCCCGGATCGCATGCCCGAGTGCTGAAGGCCGTGGATATTGCCCAGGAGATTGGGATGGATATTTTTATGCAGACGGTAGTTTGGAAAGAGAGACTTTATTCGGACGAATTTATTAAGTATCTGGAATATTTTACCAATAAAGGCATTGGCGTTTTTGTGAGCTATGCCAAGCCAGTCGGAGCATGGGAGGGAAATTTTGATTGTTTGATTGACAGAAAGGATATGGCGTATATGGAAAAATTAGAAAAGAAATATAAAGTTTTTACCCATTTGACCTCGGCTTACGGAATTAATATGGGTTGTATCGCGGTGAAGGGAATGTTTTCCGTCACGCAATATGGAGATGTGCTTCCCTGTCCTTACATTCATACTTCCATTGGCAATGTATTCAAAGAGCCACTTAAAGATATTATAAAAAGAGGCTTTGACATTAAGTATTTTGGTGAATATGTTGATACTTGTTCGATAGCGGAAGATCGACATTTTATTGAAAAATATGTGGCTGGAAGGATTTATGACAAGCCCCTGCCCGTTCCTTGCTCGGAAGTATTTACCCACGAAGATAAAACTCAAAAACCGTTTTATAAAGACAAGAGATTGTTTTCGTAGGCGATAACCAATTAATTCAAGAACATGAATTTATCATTGTCCCATTCCGAATTAAAACAATATATTTCCGGACAGCTTGATAATTTTTTCCCCGATAAGTATAAATTCGTCGGTGCGGATATAGACCGGGCGTTTGATACGGCTCTACAGAGGACGGAGTATTGTTTTAAGCATATTAGCTTGCGGTATTATAACGAGCAAAATAATACTTGTTTTTATCACTTACATGCCGATCAGTATTGTTCCTTTTTGTATTTTTTGGCCAATAGTCTATGGCTGGAATCACAGAATAAACCACTATGTGATAAATTACTCTTACTCAATAAAACGCTAAATTCCATATTTATTTCCTATAAATGTAAAATGCCGGATATTTTTCTTTTTTCTCACGCGATCGGTACTATCATCGGCAATGCGATTTACTCAAATTTTTTAGTAGTATTCCAAAATGTTACGGTTAATACCGGGGACGATGATGGTACCTGGAAGCCGCCCACGATCGGCAAGGGGGTATTTCTGGCGGCCGGTTCTAGCATTATTGGAAGCGGTAAGATAGGGGATTATTCGTCAATTGGTATAAATTCGGTCGTATTTAAGGCGGACATCCCGGAAAATTCTATCGTTTTCACGGATTCAACCGGCAAATTAAATATCAAAGATAACCAAGGTGCCTGTTTTACTCAAAAATATTTTAATGTTGATATTAAAGATCTTAAATGGACTTAAAGTTTTTTTCCAATTATCCATATGAAAGCTAAAGATATCAGCGGGCAAGCGCCGGGAGGCAAACGCACGAAGTTGGCAGAGGTGTTGCCCTTGGACACGCCCTTTGTGGTACAGATATTTCCGGTTTATGCCTGCGTGTTTAAGTGTTGTTATTGTATTTTTTCAGTAGACCCATCTAAGCGCGGTTTTATTTCCGATAAGGTTGTGATGGATTTTGATCTATACAAAAAATACATAGACGACATGACTAAGTTTCCCAATAAGATTAAGGTCCTGCGTTTTGTGGGAATTGGCGAGCCGTTGTTGCATAAAAATATTGCCGCAATGATTGCCTATGCGGTGTCAAAAAATGTCGCCAATACCGTCGAAATTTTGACTAATGCGGCATTGTTGACCCCACAAATGTCTGATTCCTTGATATCGGCCGGCCTTAATAGACTGGTTGTATCGTTACAAGGTACCAGTCGAGAAAAGTATAAAAAAATATGCGGGGCAGACATAGATTTTGATAAATTTATTGAAAATTTACAATATTTTTTTAACCACAAAGGCAATACTCATGTATATTTTAAAATTGTGGATAGTGCGTTGGACGGCAAGGAAGACGAAAAGAAATTTTATGAAATTTTTGGGGATATTTGCGATACGATAGCCGTTGAGCATACCGTGCCTATTCATACGGGTATAGATTATAAAAATATAATCAAGGAGAGTGGTGCAGCTGTTACCCAATTTGGGTTGCCTGTGAAGGATTTCAAGATTTGTCCTCAGCCCTTTTTCACCATGCAAATCAATCCGGATGGAAAAGTGGTGCCGTGTTTTTCCTTTGAATACCCCGGCATCATGGGGGATTGTAACCGTCAATCCATCAACGAGATTTGGCAGGGTAAAGAATTCCAAAATTTTAGATGTAAAATGCTTGACGGCATTAAAAATACCTGCCAAACCTGCGTTGATTGCAATATTATGAAGTATCGTTTATTTCCGGAAGATGATCTTGGTGCAGATGCTAGTAGGTTAAAAAAGTTCTATAAATAATTTTTCGCGTATGAATCGAGCATGTCCAGTTTGTTCTGGTGCCAATAAGAAGTTTCTCTATCAACAGAACTTCGGCAACAAAACCATTGCTTTGATGGAGAATTATGATGTGGTGATTTGTGATAGCTGTGGCATGGCTTATGCTGACAATATACCATCTCAAGACGAATTTAATAATTATTATGCGGTGATGTCAAAATGGGAATTTAATTATAGTGGTGGGGCGGTTTCAGACGACTACGAAAATTATTTTAAGAAAATTGTTAATTTTTTAACCCCTCATTTAAAGGATAAAAACGCCAGAATTTTGGATATTGGTTGTTCGACCGGGTGTCTTTTGTCCAAATTTAAAGAAAATGGTTTTAACAATCTTTTGGGGGTAGATCCATCAGCCAGATGTGTAGAAACGGTAAAGAAACTATATAATATCGAAGCTGTATCTAAAAATATTTATAATTTTAATGATAAAAACAAGTTTGATCTGATTATTTTGTCGGCAGTTTTGGAACATTTGGTAGATTTTACTACCGCCATGGGGAAAATAAGGACATTATTAAAAGACGACGGACTATTATTTGTTGAGATTCCGGACGCTACTAGGTTTGATGGCTATATTTTTGTTCCCTTCCAGCAGTTTAGTATCGAGCATGTAAACTATTTTTCATGTGATTCTATTAAAAATTTATTATCAAAATTTGCTTTTAATATAATTGAGATTAAAAAAGATGAAAATACTGTAAACCAAATGGTCGATCCTGACATCTTCGTTTTGTCGAGGAAATCGGAAAAAATTGATTATAAATTGGTTAAAGACAACACTTGTGAAGAAAAACTGAAAAGTTATATTTCTTTATCTTCTAAGTTGGATCTGAAGCTGAAGGACGTGATTCGTAAAAAATTATTAGATAAAAACAAAATGATTATTTGGGGGGTAGGCACTCACACTCAGATGTTGGTCGGTTCGGGGTTGGATCTCTCAAAAGTATTGTATTTTGTTGATTCCAACGCCAGATATTGGGGTAAAAAAATAAACGGAGTGGAAATTAAATCACCCCAAGATATCAAAGAAGATGTGCCAATTTTGATTTCAACTTATTCTTATCAAGATGAGGTTGCTCGTCAGATTACGGAAATTTTAAAATTAAAAAATGAAGTAATAAAAATATATTGAGTCTATTATATGGGGAATTTAAAAATTGCCATTTTAGGTGCCACTTCAAATATTGCCAGAGGACTGATAAGTAATTTTTTGTTAGATAGTAAGGTGGAGTTGCATCTTTATACCAGATCACCGGAAAAATTGAAAATTTTTTTTGACGCCTTACATTGTCCCAACCAACCGCGTACTATTAATGTGGGATACCAGGAATTTGGAAACAACCCGTATGATGTTATAATTAATTGCATCGGGGTCGGGACTAGGAATAAGCTACAAGGTGATTACACTCTTTATCTTACGGTTACCGAAGAATATGACAATATGGTCATAAAGTATTTGTGCAATATTTGTCCCAATGCTATCTACATTAGTTTTAGTAGTGGAGTCGTATATGGCGGGGAATTCTTGGCTCCCGCGGAAGAAGATACCAAGAATATCATCCCGGTGAACCATATTAAGAGCGAAGAATATTATACCATCGCTAGACTTAATTCCGAGACCAAGCACCGCTCGTTTAATCATTTGAATATTGTAGATCTTAGGATATTTTCATATTTCAGTCGTTATTCCAGCATGGGTGATAGTTATTTTATTACCGATGTGATGAATTCAATATTGAATAATAAAATACTCATCACTGATAATGTAAATATTGTTCGTGATTTTATTCATCCCCAGGACCTTTATTCCATGATTTGTCAATGTATCGCGGCCAAAAGGATCAATAGTGCGTTTGACGTGAGTAGCTCCAAACCAGTGGAAAAGAGAGAAATAATAAATTATTTTGCGTCAGAGTACGGACTTAAATATGAGATCGGTTGGGCCGCTAATCACGCTAGTCCCACCGGTGTCAAAAATAATTATTACTCCCGCAATAATAAATCATTTAAGTTCGGTTATAAGCCAGTGTATAGTTCCATGGATGCGATCAAGGACGAGTCGGGGTTTATTCTTAGTCAGTGTATTCATCAAGCCAATCAGTCGCCAGATTTAGATTTTGGAAAATCAATATTATGAACGAAATCATTAGAGATGATTTAGAATCAATTTGCAATAGCGATTTAGACTGGGAAAGGTTTAAAGACCGCACTGTTTTGATTTCCGGAGCCAATGGTATGTTGGCGTCTTACATGGTGTATACCCTGGCTTATCTAAACGAAAAAAATCCGCATTTAAATATAAAAATCATTGCCCTCTGTCGTAATCTTGACAAAGCTCGGGCGAGATTTAGTGATTTTTTAAATTCACCTCTACTGCAAATTTCCGACGAGAATATTCTCAACAAAATTAACATTTCGGAAGACATTCACTATATTATTCATGCCGCCAGTCCAGCTAGTCCCCAATTTTATGGCATTGATCCGGTGGGGGTAATCTTGCCCAATGTTTTTGGCACCAGGAATTTATTGGAGCTAGCCAGAGAGAAGCAGTCCAATGGTTTTTTATTTTTTAGCAGCGGAGAAGTTAGCGGCACGGCCGATAAAAAAGTGATAACCGAATCCGAAGGTGGTTATTTGGATCCCACCGATATTAGAAATTGTTATGGTGAAAGTAAGCGCATGGGCGAGAATATGTGCAAGTGTTGGCATCATCAATATCAAGTGCCGACAATAGTGGTCAGACCCGAGCATACCTATGGCCCCACTCTTGATTTGAATAATGACAAGAGAGTGTTCTCTGAATTTGTTTCGGATGTAGTGAACAATCGAGATATCAAAGTAAAAAGCGATGGCCGGCCGGTTCGGACTTTTTGCTATATTAGCGATGCCACCGATGGCTTCTTTAGGGCATTATTGAAAGGTAAATCCGGCGAAAGTTATCATGTGGGTAATAGTGCCGGTCAGATGTCTGTCGGTAATTTGGCTGAGTTGCTGATCTCTTTGTTTCCAGAAAAAAAATTGAAAGTTATTTATGAGGGTCGCGGGCAAGACGATAATTATCTCGAGAATAAAAATAATATCCGCCCGATGTTATCAACCGCCAAAATTGAAGAGCTGGGTTATCGGTGCAAGTTGAGCGTACGCGACGGTTTTTATAGAACAATTCAGAGTTTTTTAAAATAGTTTTTATTAATATGAAAAATATCAGCCAAATTTTTAGTCAACGCCAAGCTGGCGACGCTAAGCCGCTTTTTATTTTTGAAATGGCCAATAACCACATGGGCGATGTGAATCATGGGCTTAAAATTATTCGCGATGTCCATTCCGTTAGTAAGGATTTTGATTTTAATTTTGCTTTTAAGTTTCAATATCGGGATCTAGATACTTTTATCCACCCTGATTATAAAGATCGAATGGATCTTAAATACATAAAGCGTTTTTCCGAAACTCGATTAAAAGAAGAAGAGTTTTTAACTTTAAAAAATGAAGTAGAGAAATTGGGTTTTATTTCTATTTGTACCCCGTTCGACGAAGCATCAGTGGAAAAAATTGTTAAGCACAACTACGATATTATAAAAATTGCCAGCGCTTCTTTTACTGATTGGCCGCTCTTGGAGAAAATAGTTTCTTGCGACAAGCCTATCATCGCGTCTACCGGAGGGGTGAAGATAGAGAATATCGACAAAGTGGTTAATTTTTTTAGTCATCGCAACAAACAGTTCGCTGTTATGCATTGTGTCGGCCAATATCCCACAGAAGATGGCCAGCTACAATTTAATCAAATTACGTTATTACGCGATCGGTACCCCGAGATAACCATTGGATTCTCTACTCATGAGCGTCCGGATAATTTCGAGGCAGTTAAATTGGCCGTAGCCAAAGGGGCTGGTATTTTAGAAAAACACGTAAGTATTAAAACAGAGCAATATCCGATTAATGCCTACTCCGCTACCCCCGACCAATTACGAAATTGGCTGGAGGCAGCTCGACAAGCTTATAAAATTTGTGGAGTTGTCGGTAGGCGCCATGAATTTAATTCGGCCGAGTCGGCAGATATTAGACAATTTCAAAGAGGAGTATTCGCGGGTAGAGATATAAAAGCGGGGGAGAGAATTGATGTTACCAATACTTTTTTTGCTTTCCCCAATAAAGATGGTCAGATACTGGCTAATGATATGTCAAAATATACGGTTTTGACCGCTCAAAAGGATTTTAAGAAAAATGATCCCATCATGGCGTCCGAATTGAGTATATTAGAGGTAAGAGAAAAGGTATACGAGGTTCTTAAAAAGGTTAACGAAATTTTAAAGAAAGCCGGTGTTCCAATTTCTAACAAGTGGGATTTTGAACTTTCTCATCATTACGGATTAGATAAATTTCATGATATCGGAGCTAGTATCGTAAGTTGCTTTAATCGTGAATACTGTAAAAAATTGATTGTTATGTTGCCGGGTCAAAAACATCCTACCCATACTCACAAATTAAAAGAAGAAACTTTTCATGTTCTTTGGGGTGACGTCACTTTTGGTGTTGGCAGCAACAAACAGACTTGTGGGCCAGGGGATATACTTACTATTGAAAGGGGTTGTAATCACGATTTTGAATCTAACGGCGGTTGCGTTTTTGAAGAAATTTCCACCACGCATTACAAAAACGATTCTTTTTATGAAGATCAGGACATTATTAACAATCCGAATCGTAAAACCATACTTACTTACTGGGTGATATAATATTATGACTGAAGAAGGTTTATTATTGCATCGTAAACAAATAAGCGACAGCAAGTTGGTTGAGGCCAAGCCATTAATTAAATTATTTGGTTTGGATTATGATGGCACCATTGCGGATGGTAAAGATTATACAATTAAAGACGCAGTAGCATTAATAGGACAAATTTTGTTAAAAGGCAAATCTGTAGCCTTTGTTACCGCTCGCGCCGCTACCGCTATAAAAACTTTTATTCCTCCATTGGAAGAGTTTTTTATTAAAAATAAGATCAGTACTCCTATATATATAGGCGGCGGCAATGGTATCATCTTGTATGAATTTAAGAACAATGAATTAAAAAAAATTTATAGTCACGGATTAACGGTTGACAAAATCAGCCATGCCATTGATGTGTGGCAAAAAGTCTATGACCAATTTAATATTAATACCGGACTATTGTCGGAAAAAGGTTTAGATACTTTCCGTAAATTTTTAAAAGATGATTGGGAAGGATTGATTCCCAAGGATATTTATCAGTTGTGTCTGCCATTTGGTGGCCAAATTTTTACCGAAGAAGCTAAATTTACTTTTGTTTTACCCGCCGACCAATCAGTGCATCAAGAGATAATTACTGCCGTGCGCGTTGGTTTGGGCAAAAGCTATCAAGTCTCCGCCGGTGATACGCATTTTGCGCACATTACTAAAGCCCTCCACGAGGATAGTAAAATGGTGGCGATAAAAACCATACTTAAAACATTAAATTTGGAATTAAATCAGGTAGCCACCTTTGGAGATATGCCAAATGGGAATGATGCCGGCCTATTAAGTTTTCCTTATAGTTTTACCAACGATCAAAATTTTGTTAATCAAGAGAATGAATTGTCGGGTAGCCCATATATTTTGTGCAATCAAGATATGTCCCCAGTAAGTAATGTTTATGTCGCTATTAATTATTTATTAAGTTGAGCTTTATGTCTATTGAAGACGGGAGTAAAATTGAGGCGATGGAAGCCGGCTATAAAATAGAATATAAACCGTGTATTATTGTTTTTACCGGACCACCACTAACCGGTAAGACAACTTTGGCGTATGAGTTGGCCAAGAAGTCAAATTTGCAAGTACTCGATGTTGATGAGTTTAGAAGAAAAATTGAAAAGGAGGATGGTCGTAGTGCTGATATGGCATCTCTTAAGGCAAAGGATGAATTAGAGGTAATGATCAAGTCCTATAGCGCGATTTGTGAAACGGCGAAGGAAATGGTGTCAAAAGGCATGCCGGTTATTTTGACCGGGACATTTTCTCGCGACGAATTCAAAAAACCATTAAAAGTTTTGTTTGATAGCATGGAAAGCGGCACAATACCTACACGGTCGTTTTTATTGACTGCCCCAGACGATGAGATTGAAAATAGGATTGAACAGCGCAAGCGCGAACATACCCAGTCAAATATAAATTCTATGGAAAAATTTCAGTGGGCAAAAAATATGTTTAAAGAGATTGATTTTTCCACCGTGCAACGAATTGATACCACCGAGCCGAGTTATGTAGGTGTGGCCGGTAAATTATTGGAAGATCTAAAAAAATAATTTTTACAACTATGAAATTAAGTGATTATGTAGTAAAATTTATTGAATGGCATACTGATTCTATTTTTTTGCTGTCTGGTGGCGGTATTATGCATCTAGTAGATTCGGTGGGTCGATCAAAATTGCAGACTTATTGTTGTCATCACGAACAAACGGTGGCGATTGCGGCCGAGGGGTATTCACGCATCAATACCAACAGTATCGGGGTGTGTTTAGTTACTACCGGACCGGGTGGAACCAACGCAGTTACTGGTATAGCGGGCGCATGGCTAGATAGCATACCAATGCTAGTTGTAGCCGGGCAGGTCAAAAGAGATAATATTGTTCCGCAGGTAAATGGTCTGCCTACGGTGCGGCAAATAGGCTTTCAGGAATTAAATGTAATAGATATTGTTAAGCCAATTACTAAATATGCCATTACTGTGGATAAACCAGAAGAGATTAGTTACCATTTGGAGAAAGCTTTGTATTTAGCGACTCACGGACGACCGGGGCCGGTTTTTGTTGAAATCCCTTTGGATGTTCAGGCGGAAGAAATTGACCTAGAGAAATTAAAAATTTTTGATCCAGCGGAATTGTCAGAAAAACAGTTATTAGTAGGAGGCGAGTTGATGAAAAAGGTGGTAGAGCTATTACAAGAAGCCAAGCGCCCACTTTTAATGGCCGGCAATGGTATTCGTCTGGCTGGAGGAGAAAAGATTTTGTGGAAAGTATTAGCAAAGTTCAAAATTAACAGCGTTACTCCTATTTTTACCGCTGATGACTTAGTAACAGTTGATTATCCGTATTATTTAGGCAGGCAGGGTATGCCGGGTAATAAAACCGCTAATTATGCGATTGATAATTGTGATGTATTATTAGTGGTAGGGGAAAGGCTGCAACTAACCCAAACATCGTTTGATTATAATAAATTTGCTGTACAGGCTAAAAAAATAATGGTTGATATAGATGCCAACGAAATGTCAAAAAAGACTATCCATATTGATATACCTATTCATGTTGACGCCAAATTATTTTTAGAAGAACTTTACCAACAAAATATTAAATTAAATCGCTGGGAAGTGAGAACTGAATCCATCAATCCGGATAATTACCCCGTTGACAAACAGTATCTCAATGTTTATAAATTTTTGGAAGAGCTGGGGAAATATATAGGTAATATGGATGTGGCTACCGCCAATGGTATGGCCAGTTTAGCGCCACATCAGGGGCTTAAAATTAAGCGTGGGCAACGTTTTATAACCAACGCCGGCTTGGGGCATATGGGGTCTGGTTTACCGTTGGCAATCGGGGCTTGTGTGGCGAGAGGCAAACAGCCGGTTGTTTGTTGCGAAGGTGACGGGTCGCTAATGTTGAACATTCAGGATTTGCAGACCGCACTTTACCATAATTTACCCGTTAAAATTTTTATTTTTAATAATAATGGTTATTATTCTATTCGCAATACTCAATTGAAATTTTTTAATAAAAATTTTGCCGCTGATCCTGCATCTGGAGTAAGTTTGCCGGATTATAG
The DNA here is from genome assembly GCA_041678665.1 of Candidatus Magasanikiibacteriota bacterium. GTDB lineage: Bacteria > Patescibacteriota > Patescibacteriia > Magasanikbacterales > GWA2-37-8 > GWA2-37-8. The sequence continues at coordinate 29,923 of JBAYNU010000005.1, read as the reverse complement.
CCGGTTGATTGCGGCTTGGGGGTTGGCGTATGAAAAAATAAATAATGACGGCGAGTTATATAAAATTAAAAAAGTGGTTGATTGCCCCGGCCCGATTGTTTGCGAACTAATGCTTGATCCCGACCAGCATTTGTTGGAGAGGTGGACCGCGGGCAAATTAAGAGATATTAATGTTTAATTAGTATGCTTAACAAAAAAGAATTAAAACAGCTAGTGTCTTTACTCAAGAAGATAGACAAGCCACACGAGGGCCTACCACAATCGGTTTTTGATGCATTGTGTGGTGTGGTTCCGTTTGTGGCGTGTGAATTGGTTGTCGTAAGTGAAAAAAATGAGATTTTGATGGAATGGCGACAGGATAAGTGGTGGCATGGTTGGCATTTCCCGGGCGGACTTTTGCGTTTTCGCGAGAGATTTGAGGAGCGATTAGATAAGGTGGCCTGGGACGAACTCGGTATCAATCTAGTTAGCCATAAATTTTTGTATGCCGAAGATTGCAGCCAAGGAAAGCGTGGTCATGTGATTTCGCTAGTTTTTATGTGTAAGACAATGATGAAGCCGATTCATGGAAAATTTTTTAAAAAAATGCCCAAGAATATTATCGAAGCGCATAAGGAGTTGTGGGAAAGATCGGTAAAATTTTTAACATAAATCTTTGTTTAATACTTATATGAACGATAATTTAAAAAATGAGATTATTGCGTATTACCAAACTAAATTTCCGTTTAAGCAATTTATTGCAGGTGAGTCATCCATTCCAGTATCTGGAAAGATTTTTGATGAACAGGAAATAATCAATGGAGTAGAAGCAGTTTTAGATGGTTGGTGGACTGAAGGGCGGTTTAGTGATTTGTTTGAACAAAAATTAAGTCATTGGTTGGGGGTTAAGAATGTGATTTTGGTTAATTCTGGTTCATCAGCAAATTTATTAGCAATGTCGGCTTTAACTTCTAATAAATTAGGTGATCATAGGATGAAACCGGGCGACGAAGTGATTACAGTGGCTGCTGGTTTTCCTAGTACAGTAAACCCTATCATTCAAAACGGATTTGTTCCTGTATTTGTTGATGTTGAGGTCGGTAGTTATAATATATTGATTGATCAGATTAAAATGGCACTTTCTTCTAAAACCAAAGCAATTTTTGTGGCTCATACTTTGGGGAATCCTTTTGATATTTCCGCGGTGGATCAAATTTGTAAAGAGCATAATTTGTGGTTTATAGAGGATAATTGCGACGCCCTTGGTTCTAGATATGCCGGTAAACATACTGGGACTTACGGACATATTGCAACTTGTAGTTTTTATCCCGCTCATCATATTACTATGGGAGAGGGCGGGGCAGTATTTACTAACGATGATGTTTTGTCCGTTATAGTGCGTGCTATGCGCGATTGGGGGCGTGATTGTCGGTGTAAGACTGGCCACGATGATACTTGTGGTATGCGGTTTGGCTGGCAATTAGGCAAGTTGCCGTTTGGTTATGATCATAAGTATATTTATTCAGAAATCGGATATAATCTTAAAGTTACCGACATTCAAGCCGCTATTGGACTGGCTCAATTAGACAAGTTGGATGGTTTTGTAGATAAACGTCGTGAGAATTTTAAAATTTTATATGATGGATTAAAAAAATATGAGCAATATTTTATTTTACCGAAGTGGTTGGATCAAGCCGAGCCGAGTTGGTTTGGGTTCCTGCTAACCATAAGAGAAGACGCTCCATTTACTCGTAATGAAATTATTAAATTTTTACAAGGTGAGCAGATCGCCACTCGTTATTTATTTGGCGGTAATTTAATTAAGCAACCGTATTTTGTGGATAGTGATATAAAATATCGTATCGTTGGAGATCTTAAAAATACCGATTTAATTATGAATAACACTTTTTGGGTTGGGGTATACCCCGGTATTACCGAAATAATGGCTAATCATATGGTAGCCGCGTTTATTAATTTTTTGGAGAAGTATGATTAAGACGGTACTCTTAACTGGTGGTACTGGTTTTTTAGGAAGTAATATCCTGAAACGCCTGATTTCTGATAAATACAATGTGATACTACTTAAGCGGTCTTTTTCTAATTTATCCAGAATAGAAAAATATATAAATAAAGTTTTGTTTTATAATATTGATAGGGATAATTTATCGGATATTTTTAAACAACATGCTGTAGATATTGTACTTCATTGTGCCACCGATTACGGTCGTAAACAAGTTAGTCCGCTGCAAATAATTGAAGCGAACTTGATTCTACCTCTGCGCTTATTGGAATTAAGCAAAGAAAATAAAGTTTTTTGTTTTATCAATACCGATACAATTTTAGATAAAGGCATTAGTCATTATTCTTTATCGAAACAGCAATTTAATGATTGGCTGGTAGGATACAGAAATAGTTTATATTGCGTTAACGTGGCTTTGGAACATTTTTATGGCCCGGGAGACGATAAAACTAAATTCGTTTCCTATATTTTTGATTGTTTGTTAAATAAGGTTGATAATATAGATTTGACCCCAGGCGAACAAAAAAGAGATTTTATATATATAGATGATGTAGTTGATGCCTTTATGGCGATCATTAATAATATCCCCCAAAATACTAAGGGATTTTTTCATTATGAGGTCGGTACTAATAATTTGATATCTATCAGACACTTGGTAGAGATGATAAAAGAATTGTCTGGCAACCAGATGACGATGCTTAATTTTGGAGTCATACCATACCGTGTAAATGAAATAATGGAATCAAAATCCGATACGGCTGCAACCAGGTTTTTGGGTTGGCAACCAAAATATGACATCAAATCTGGTTTAGCAAAAATGTTGTTAATTGAGAAGCAAATGAGAAATTAATATGAAGTATTTAATAACTGGCGGTTGTGGATTTTTGGGTGCAAATCTTGCTAAAAAAATCATTCAAACAGGGGATGATTTGGTAATTTTTGACGACTTATCCCGTTTGGGCTCGGTCGAAAATTTACGTTGGCTTGAAAGTCAGGGTAATTTTGAATTTGTTAAGGGTGACATTAGTGATTATTCGGCGGTTAAGAATTTAATAACCAAAGAAGAGCCATTGGCAATTTTTCATTTGGCCGGGCAAGTTGCTATGACCACCTCAATCAATAATCCCAAAAGGGACTTTGATGTAAATGCTCTCGGCTCTCTTAATTTATTGGATTCAGTGCGTAAATTTTCACCCCATTCAGTAATAATATATTCATCTACCAATAAAGTATATGGAGATATGGAATGGGTAAAATATGAAGAGTTAGCAAAAAGATATATCGCCCCAGATTTTAAGAATGGTTTCCCCGAGAGTATTCCGCTGGAATTTTCGTCTCCATATGGTTGTTCCAAGGGTAGCGCGGATCAATATATGCAGGATTTTAGTCGTATTTACGGTCTGAACACTGTCGTTTTTAGGCATTCTTCCATGTATGGCGGGCGTCAATTTGCCACTTATGACCAGGGTTGGATTGGGTGGTTTTGTCAAAAGGCCGTCGAGATTAAACAGGGCAGACTTAATGAGCCTTTTACAATATCTGGTAACGGTAAACAGGTTAGAGATGTGCTCCACGTTGAAGATGTGATAACGCTTTATCTGCAGGCCGTAGAGGGTATTAATAAAATTAAAGGCCAGAGTTTTAATATTGGCGGTGGCATGGATAACAGTTTATCCCTTTTAGAATTGTTTGATATCTTGGAGGATATGTTTCATATTAAAATGAATTATATCAAATTGCCCATTAGAAAATGTGATCAGAGGGTTTTCGTCGCCGATTTGAGTAAAATTAACAAGATAATCGGTTGGTCGCCGAGTGTTGATAAGGTTACCGGCATCAGTAAAATGCTTGATTGGGTCATGAATAAATAATATATGAATGATATTCAGCTGAGTGTGGTAGTACCCGCGTACAAAGAGGCGGAAAATTTAGGGATAATATTGCCCCGTCTTGTTGGCGTTTTGTCGAAAGTCGAACCAAGTTACGAAGTACTGGTAATCGACACCATGTTGCCAATGGATAATACCGCACATGTCTGTTCGGATATTCCGGGAAATATTTTATATCGAAATCGTGATTGCGGAAACAATTATGGTGATGCCGTTCGTACCGGTATTAAGTATGCGCGCGGCCGGTATATAATTTTTATGGATGGAGATGGTTCTCATGATCCCGAATTTATTGCCAATTTATACTCGTGTCGTGATAGTAACGATGTGGTGATCGCCTCTCGTTACATTACTGGCGGATCGACCGAAAATAGCCGAGCCACCGTATTTATGAGTTTGGTTGTGAATTTTATTTATTCAAAGGTTTTAAATTTATCCTGTAAAGATGTGTCTAATAGTTTTAAACTTTATCACGCCGCTGATCTTAAATTAGTAAATCTCGACAGCAGCCATTTTGATATCATAGAAGAATTACTTTTTAAATTAAAGAGGGTCAATAATAATATCATAATTAAAGAAATTCCTTTTAATTTTAAGGGTCGAATACGAGGCAAGACCAAGAGGAATCTGTTTGTTTTTATGATAACTTATATTTTTACTCTGATCAGATTACGTTTGAGAGGATAATGGATAATTAGAAATGATGGTACTATAATATGATTAAATTTATGACAGTTATCAAGGGATGGTGGGCGGATATAACCTGCCATTTCAAATTCCGTCCAGTATTATTGGTAATTGCCCTATTTATTTTATTTGGTTCGGTGTGGGTGGGTCAGATAATCAGATTGATTGGCAGCCGTGAAATGGCCAACACTATAACAGTGACTGTTGATGAAGGTGATAGTTACGCTATGGTGCCACTTGTAAGATTGGCGCACGCCGGTAATATTTCTGGTTTGGAATTAATTAAAGATAATCCGAAACAGTGGCGCTACCAAAATGGATTTATCAGTAGATTTTTTTTCGGTGTCACAAGCGAGGACTCATCGAAAATCAAGTCGATTGTAATCGAGATTGGTCAAAAAAAGTTTGAATTTTCCGGGGTGGAATTATTTAATAATTGGCGAAAGATACCAACTAATTCTCCCGGTTTTTTTATAGATGAAAATAGCGGAGCGGCCATTGATTTATTATTAGAGGCCCCGCCAAGTGTTAGGGGCGCGCAGTCTCTCATACCGGTTAGAAAAGATTTCTTTGGCAGTTTGATTAATTGGTCAGGAGACGATAAGTTGATTTTAGGGCCGTTGGCCGCTTCTTTGTCGCCATTTTTTATCATATTGTTGGCTTTTTTGTTGTCATTAGGGCTGGTTTCTTTGATTAGAAATTATAGTAGTAAAAATATTTATATTGATACCACTCCGGAAAAAAGAGATTATTTGCTTTTTTGTTCTGTTTTGATCGCAGTTGGCCTTTTGCTCGTAGTAATTAATGGTTTAATCTTTTTTATTTATCGACCAAATATTTTACCGATTATAACACAGGCCAAGGAGATCTATCTTAGCCGCTTAATGAATACATTTTTACCAAAGCCGGTAGAGCAACTTCAATTTATAGTGAGCTTGCTTGCTGTGCCATTTTTAATAATTTTTTCTTATATTTTTTTAAGTAGATATTTAAAAAAAATTGACGATACTAAAATTTCTGCATATTATCGTTATCTTACGCCGCTGTCAATTTTATTTTTGTTTTTTCTGACCTTTGTGGGTTTGGCGATGAGTAATTTTCTCTATATACGAGGTAGTTATTTTTATAGTTATTATGGTAAATTAATATACCCATTTTTGTTATTTCCAGTTTTTTTACTACTAGCATTCGGTGTTGAAAAAAAACAGGTGATCAATAAATTGGTGGGTTTCTTATCATATATATTGGTGGCCGCCACTCTAATTTTTCTTTTCTTTTTTAATATCTACGGCCTAGTTAATCTTTCTGATCCTTATCATTTTGATCCGGTTTTTTATCCTTCAACTCAAATTATTTTTGGCAAGACTATTCTAGTCAATTTGAGCAGTTTGTATGGTTTATTTCCGATTTTTTTGAAGTCGATCTTCGATTTCGTTGGTTTATCCGTTCTGCACTTTACTATAGCAATGGCCGTGCTAGTAGTGGCGTCATTTGTATCTATTTTATTTTTTCTGCATTTTAATTTAAAGAATAAGTTTATAATATTGTCAAGTTTTCTGAGTGTATTTTTTTATTCGTATTATGTAACCAGCTATGTCGGAGGGGGACAACCAGGTTTTCAATATTGGCCAATTCGGACTATTTTTCCATGCCTTTTAATTTTGTTAGCCCCGCTGTATTTTAAGTATAAGAGCAAGGCGTTGTATATATTTTCATTTTTTTTATATTCCGTGGGAGTACTGTGGAATTTTGAGACGAATCTAATAGTTTTTCTTGCTTGGATTTTTACATTAATTTATGCCGACTGTGATTGGCACAACCTTGAAAAAACCGCCAAATGTGCCCTGTCGCATGTACTCACAGGATTAGTTTCGCTGGTCACTGTAATTGGTTTCTTTGTATTATTCAACTATTTACAAAGCGGCCAGATAGTACATCCTGAATTATTTTTAAAATATCAAAGATTATTTTTATCAGGTTATTTTCTTATTCCCATGTTGCCGCCGCCGCATACCTGGAATTTAGTTGTCATCATTTACCTATCAGGATTAATTTATGCTTTTAAGGCTTTATACAACAACAACTTAACCGACCGAAGTAAGGTAATCTTTTTATTAGCAGCCTTGGGTCTCGGCCTCTTCTCGTATTATACTGGTCGATCTCATGATTTTAATTTAGTCGGCCCTTCTTTCCCGGCTATATTAATTCTAGCTATTTTTACGGAGAGGCTATTGGTATTTGTTGTTTCGCAGGGTTTAAAAGTAAATGGCAGTCTTATATTGTTTTTGTTTATTTCTTTTTTTCTTTTTTCCTCTATACCGAGTTTTTTTTATAATAGTGGTCGATTATTAGGTGGTGCTCAATTAGGTTTTTCTTCTTTCTTGAAAAACGAAGATGAGCCCGCTGTCCACAATGTTCAGTTCATAAAACAGAATACACAGCGGGGAGATAAGATATTAATATTATCTTCAAAATCTTACGATGGTATTTATTATGGCGAGTCCGGCACAGTTTCAGTTTTAGATTTGCCATCGGCGTCGGATTTTTTTTATCAGGGGGAGATAAATACGATAGTAAATTTCTTGGACACCAATACCTCCACTCCAGTTTTTGTTTATCCAGCGAGTATTCCTCTGGCTGATTTAGAGATCAGCAATGTATTAAAAAATAAATATACAACGGCCAGCTCAAGCGGTTACGATATGTTGTTATTAGAATCTCACAATAAATGAAAATATAAAAATATTTATAAGTGCTATGTCAAATCCCATCTTAAGCATCTGCGTCCCTACATATAATCGCGCACATTATCTAAAAGATTGTTTGGATAGTTTGGTTGGCCAGTTTGCCGATCAAGATCTAAAGGATAAAGTAGAAATTGTTATTTCCGACAATGGCAGTCAGGACAATACCGAGCAGACAGTCAGAGAATACCAAAAAATACATGATAACGTTGTTTATTATCGGAACCAAGTCAATATGGGGTTTGACTTTAATGTTTACAATGTAGTGGAAAAATCGAAAGGAAAATATTGCTGGACATTAGGAGATGACGACGCAGTAATAAATGGGGGGATTGAGTTGGTTGTTAATTTTTTAGAAAAGAATGAGGTGTCCGTTTTGACGGTTAATTATAAGGAATGCGTTCGGCGAGAAGAGTTATTTTCCGACTATACCAAAATAGATCAGAATGTTATAAAATCATTTAATTCCTTTGAGGAGTATTCGTTCGGCGGTTATTGTCTCGGGATATTATCAGTTTTGGTTTTTGATAGGTCCTTATGGCTTGAGAACGCGGAGCGGGATCGGATGATCACCGGCTGGCAATACTATTTGCCGGTATTAAAAATACTACCCCAATCTCGGTTGCCCTTTGCGTATGTGAGTTATCCCGTTCTCCTTGCCCGGAATGGATGTGAGTGGGTGGCCAATGGTTTGGAGTTGGAGGTTTATCTCAATTTGAGGAAATTGGTTAGGAGAATGTATGATTTTGGCTACGATAAAAAGAAATTGGCTCTCGAAGAAAAACGATTATCGCATCGGATATTGGTAATTTTGCTTCGAGCCAAAGGCCATGATTTGCCTTGCACGATGAAAAATTTTAAGATGATTTGGGCCGAGTTTATTAAGCAACCTTTTTTGTTATTCATGGCTACTTTGGTATTTATCATACCGAACCCGGTGATTAAAATTATCAGGAACTTTAACAAGAAGTTTATAGGGATAAAAATATGAAAAGTAATATCACTTTTTTGGTCTTCACTTTTAATGAGGAAAAGAGGATCGAATATGTTATTAGGAATCTGATCCATTACGGAGAGGTATTGGTGTTAGATGATGGGAGTACAGATAAAACTCGGCAAATTTCAGAAGCATCGGGCGCTCGATTTGTTGTCAGACCAAAATTAGAGATTGATTACGCCGAAAATCAACAGATGTTTGATTTTATTAAGCCCCTCGTCAAGACCGACTGGATTTTTTGGGGTTATGCCGACAATTTAATGCCTAAAAGTTTATTGGAAAAATTAGTTGAGTTAAGTTCGTCTGATAAATATAAGTATGTTTTATTGCCAATTTTTACATATAATTTAGGAAAAGTTGATTATCCAATGGAGAAAGGATATTCTCCTAGATTTTTTAGGAAAGATTTTATTAATTTTTTTAACAATTACGTTCACGGTTTGGGTAAATTTACCGGATTTTCTGATGAAATTATTAAATTACCAATGAAGGATGAATTTGCAATTCGCCATTTCAGTGTTTACAATATCAAGAAATTTATTGGTAATCATATGCGTGTTGCTGATCTAGAGGCTAGCGAACGTTATGGCGCTAAGAAGAAGTTTAGTATTTGGAGAATGTTTATTAGTATGTTGCGTTATTTTTATATATATTATCGAGATGGTTACAAAAATGGTCGAGTAGGATTGATTTCCGCCTTATCATTATCATTTTATCGTTTTATGATGTTTGCGAGGTTGTATGAGATTGAAAATAATATTACCTTAGAAAGTATTGAAGATAATTATAGTTTAAAGAAAAATGAGTTGGTCAAAGAGGTAGAGGAAAGTTTTAATAATATATCAAACTAAAGATGTGGATTCTATGAGAAGATTGATTATTGCTATACCTACTTATAATCGAGAGGCATACCTGAAGGAATGCATCAGGAGCATTTTTAATCAAACATTTCAAGACTTTGAAATAGTTATTTTTGATAACAAAAGTGATTTTGATATAGAAAACACATTAGATCAATTTCATGATTCTAGAATTACTTTAATCAAGAATGATGTTAATGTCGGTCAATTGGGAAATTTTGATAAGATTATTCATTATCAATTTGACTCTCCTTATCTAATGATCTTTCACGATGACGATACTATGCATCCACATTTACTTGAGAGAGTCATAAATGTTATGAACAATAAATCTGATTTGATCTGGGTAGGGACGGGATTAAGGTTTGTTCACGATCATGTTCGGATGAGCCAATTTGATGAAATTTCTGGCAAGATCGCATCGGGTATCTTTGACTCTGCCGGTTTGACTAGGCTTTTGTTGGGTAACTTTCATTTGGCATTTGATACAGTTTTGTATAAAACTAATTGTTTAATTGATTCTAAATATTTTACTTCCAATTACAATAAATGGTTTGATCGTCCTTTTTTAATTGAATTGTCTAAAAAAGGTAAAATAGCAGTCTTAAATGAGTCGTTAGTAAATTATCGTATGCATCCTGGGCAAGTAGCTAAAACTGATGATTGTAAAAGATTTAGTTATATTATTGGGTTATTTGAATTTTACAGGGATTCATTGCCGCAGCCCATGAACACAACTGATGCTAATTTATTCCTTAAATGGTCGACTAATAATTTAATACTATCAATTGCGAGTTTTTCTAATAGTTTTATTGAATATAGAAATTTACTTAACCAATGCCAGAAAAGAAATCTCTTTAAATGGAAGTATATTAATGGGCGGGGTTTGTACTATTTTATTAAAGCGATTATAAATTATTATGAGAAATAATTTGCCACCGTTCAAAGTATTATTGAAAGGGTTGGCAACATTTATACCAGGTACTTATCGATTATTTTGTAAAGGTACTGGCGGAACTATTTCCGCTCGCTATTGTTATTCGGTATGGTTAAGACATTTAATATTGGCTCAAAATACTGACATACCTTATATACCCAAAGTGGTTGCCGAAATTGGACCGGGAGATTCTATTGGGATCGGGTTGGCGGCGTTATTATCCGGTGCGGATAAATATTTTGCTCTAGATGCATTTAAACATATAAATAGCCGTCGTAATATTAAAATTTTTGATGAATTAGTGGAGCTTTTTCGCAAAAGAGAACGAATACCAGACGAACGTGAATGTCCCAATATTTATCCTACATTAAAAAATTATGATTTTCCCTACCAGATTTTGTCTGATGAGCTTTTGGGTGGATTCCTAGAACCGGGGCGAATAGATTCCATTAGGAGCGAGCTGGTAGGATCTAACCACAGCAAAGGTTTCATTAATTATTTTGCCCCTTGGTACAACCCGGCGGTGATTAAGGAAAATAGTGTAGATTTTATTTATTCACAGTTTGTCTTGGAACATGTTGACGAGCTAGAATTAACATATCAGGCTATGCGATGCTGGCTTAAGCCCCAGGGGCTGATGTCTCACATGATAGATTTTCGTTGTCATGGTACCGCTTTGGATTATAACGGTCATTGGGCTTTTTCAGATTTTGTTTGGAGATTAGTTAAGGGGGGAAGACCTTTTTTACTTAATCGTCAGCCGTTATCAACCCACTTGTCTTTTTTTAAAAAATTTAATTTTATGATAGTCGATTTGTTGAAGTATCAGTCGGAGCCCGGTATTGACCATCAACAATTATCTGCACGTTTTCGTAATTTGGATGAACAAGATCTGAAAACATGGGGAGTATTTGTACGCGCTCAAAAAGTATGATCAATATTATATCCCGTTCATATCTATCCAACAATGTCAGCGGTCCCCAAAAGGTGGTCAAAAATTTTATTAAAGGTCTTGAAGCCCTCGGCTATCCATATGTTGTTAATCAGCGATTGGATGCTTGTCGGCGGCTGTGGATTCACGACGATGTTTATGCTTTAAAATTTATTAAGAATTTACCGTCCAATATTCACGTAGTTATTGGTCCTAATTTATTTATTAAGCCTAGCAATATCCCCAAAAATATTGATATTAAGCGAGCTGTATTTTTATATCCTTCTCAATGGATAAAAAATTTTTGGGTTCATTTTGGTTATACTGGCAGCGCTATGGAGGTGTGGCCAGCCGGAATAGATACAGATGATTTTTATACAAGTAGGGTAGAAAAGAAATTAGTGATGCTCTATTTTAAGCAACGTTACCGAGAGGAGCTTAAAATAGTAGAGAATCTTTTGAATGATAGACATATAGAATATAAATTGATTGTTTATCGCAAGTATGACGAGAAAGAATTTCGAGATATATTAACACAGTCAAAATATGGTATTTGGTTAGGTAGACAAGAATCCCAAGGAATTGCTCTAGAAGAGGCGCTGGCTTGTGGGGTGCCTTTATTGGTTTGGGATGTAGATAGTTTGGGTCATTGGGATCCGCCGATAAAAGAAAAAAAATTATTTACAGATGAGGAGAGTGGTTATAAACTGGCAACGGTTGCGGAATATTTTGATAGTACCTGCGGTATCAAAGTTACCGATTCCGCGCACTTAGGCGATGCTTTGGAAACCATGGAGGGGGAGTGGAAGCAATTTAATCCGCGGCAATATATTCTTAACAATTTGGATTACAAAAAACAAGCTCGGGATTTATTGCAAGTTTACCATGAGTATTATGGATTGGATTTTGAATCTGGCTTTATGGAAGAAATCATCTGGTCGGGTAGTTGGGTAAATGACCGTTTTCATTTTAAAATGTTTGTAAAATTAAAAGATTTGATCAGAAATATCATTAATATATGGAAAAACACGATCGTCTAGCGCTCAAACAGATGGTTTTGGAGAGATATGAGCTTTTTAAATTTAATCATTCCAGGGTCCAGCGTTTTTTACGAGATCCCTGGCGGACTATCAAATTCTATATCATGACTGCCTTTTCCTATATTAAGCCTTTTAAAGTTAAGTATAGGACTCTCTGGGGAGATACCATGGTTTATTATTTGCCAGAAGGCAATCAAATTTGTTATTATGGTTTTTTTGAAGCGGATTTAACCAATTTTCTTATTAATTTTTTGCAGGACGGTGATGTGTTTATAGATATTGGTGCTCATGTTGGTTTTTATACTGTATTAGCTTCCAATCTGGTCGGTGCGACTGGGAGTGTCCATAGTTTTGAACCAACTCCAAGAACCTTTGGGTCTCTACGGGAAAACGCCCGGCCACACTCGAATGTATGTGTTAATAATTTCGCCGTTTTGGATGAAGAAAAAACCATCAATTTTGTTGATTACGGACCTCGTTATAGTGCTTATAATAGTTTTCGAGATCGGATTGCGACGGATGTCGATTTTTTAAAAAGAGGCGCTACGCCTATCATGGTAAAAACTATTGTTTTGGATCATTATTGCGAGGTTAATAATATTAAGCCAAGTTTTGTTAAGATTGACGCTGAAGGTGCGGAGCATTTAATTTTGGATGGTATGAAAAATTTGTTAGAGACGGCCAGGCCGGTAATCAGTATAGAGGCTGCCGGGGAAGAGGAATGGCAGGTAAATTGTCAGAAATCGATCGATTTGTTGTTGGGCCACGATTATTTGCCTTTCGAACTTTCTATACGCGGAGAATTATCCGTCCACCAAGTAAAAGATTGTTACAAATATGATAATTTGATTTTTATTCCCAGAGAGAAAGCGGTATAATGATATAAGATTGGCATATGATTAGTACGCAAAAATATAATTTTATTTTATTGATTGTCGTAGCATTCATGTCGTTTGCCGTTGTTGCTTCAATGGCGGCATACAATAATGATCCACTAAAAAATATTCGTTATTATTACAATGTCGAAAAAACGGAAAATATTTTTGGTAGCGATTTTAATGCTAACTATTTTGCCGCTAAAAAATATTTTTCCCGGGATTCTTTATATTTTAGCGATCAAACCACCCGACAATTTAGCGATGAGTTGGCCGCTGGTTCTAATAGGACTCGTTTCGTTTATTATCCATTTTCGGCTTTTTTCTTCACCCCCTTGGCGTTATTATCTTTTGGTCACGCTTTTTTTCTGCTTACTCTATTGAATATCTTTCTGTTGATAATGGTTATTTTGTTTTTGTCTAGATTTGTCGCCAATCAACAGCGGTATTTCTCGGTATTTTCGTTTTTGTTTCTTTTTTCGCCGGTAGTTTGGTCGATATTGGAGCGCGGGCAAACGGATATAATTATTTTATTTTTTTTGGCTCTTTGTTTTGTTTTTTTTACAAAAGGAAAGTCGAAATTAAGCGGTTTTTTTCTGGCACTAGCCAGTTTATTCAAAATAACCACGCTATTTTTACTTCCCTATTTTTATTTTAAGGATAAAAAGGTATTCCTTTCTTCGATTATCTCGTTTACTGTCATTTCTTTGATAACCGGCGCGAATAAGATTTTTGGTTTCGTTGATTCTTTGCTGACATTTTCTTCATATCATAGTACTTCATATCTCAACACCGGTATATTTGGGTTATTTTACAATAGAATCGCCAGCGTGTTTATTGATGTTAAATTTGCTCATTTCGTTTATTTATTGGCTATTATTCCGGTAGTTATATTATTTATTTTTTATTTCACTAGGGTGATCAATAAAAAAGGCAATAATCTGGCAAGTTTGGCGGAATTTGGTTTTTTCTTAGCAGTGATGTTAATGTTGCCGACTGTTTCTTGGATTCAGCATTCCATTCATCTCGTATTTATCGTCACGGCCTACTGGGTGTTTAGAGAAAAAATGACCGTAAGTAAGAAGATGGTTGTTATGGATGTGCTGCTGTTGCTTATTTTATCAGAGCCGTTATTGTTATTAAAGTTTCAGGAGATTCCTTTTTCTATTATTTTCGCGTTAAGGCCATTATATATTATATTATTTTTAATTACATTTTATTTTACTTTTTTAAATAACAAAAATGAAAATTCTTTATATCGCAAGTAGGTACGATTACGGCAAGGTGGAAAGAGGCTATAGTTTTGAACACTATAATTTCTATGAATCCCTCATAAAAATGGAGAACGGCAGGCACCAAGTTGTTTATTTCGCTTTTGATGAAATTATCAAAGAATTTGGTCGCGAGACGATGAATAAAAAACTTTTGGAAAAAGTCAAAGAGGAAAAGCCGGATTTATGTTTCTTTTTTCTTTTTACTGATGAAATTTATCCGGAAACTATCAAAAAAATTACCGATTCCGGCGTTCTCACCTATAATTGGTTTGCCGATGATCATTGGCGTTGGTCGATTTATTCTCGTTTTTATGCCTCTAATTTTTCGTGGGTTTCAACCACTGATTCACAGGCGATAGTAAAATATAAAAAGATTGGATATCAAAATATTATACACACCCAATGGGCATGTAATCACTTTATGTATAGCCCACCGAGAGGGATTCTTCGTTCCACTCAGAATGACGGGGCATATGAACACGAAGTATCGTTTGTGGGGCAACCGCATAGCGATAGAAAAAGGCTAGTAGAAAAATTGAGTGCCGAAGGTGTGCAAACGAATTGTTTTGGTGGGGGCTGGCCTAACGGTCGGGTTAATCAAGATAAGATGATAGAGATATTTGGCAGTAGTAAAATAAATTTGAATCCTACTAAATCCAGCGGGGGAGTGGATATGAATAGTATTGCTAAAATATTTTTATCCAAAAAACAAGGTAAGTTGCAAATCAATTGGCCATGGCAATGGTCCGATTACTTTCAATCGTTTTTGGGTAGGAGGCGAGAGCAAATTAAGGGTAGAAATTTTGAAATTCCCGGCTGTGGCGGATTTTTGCTTTCCGGATGGGCGGATAATATTTCTGATTATTATCTTCCCGACCAAGAAATGGTTTTTTATAAAGACCAAGATGAGTTAATCGCTAAAGTAAAATATTATTTAAACCACGATCTAGAACGGGAAGCTATTAGACAAGCTGGTTACGAGCGTACTGTTAAAGAGCATACTTACGAAAAAAGATTCCAGGCGATATTTAAGGAAATGGGATTAAAATAATTTGTATGAAAATTTTGATTTTGGCGGGTGGTCGGGGGACACGTTTAGGCCAACTCGGTGAGCAAATTGTCAAACCGATGATTAAAATTGCCGGTAAGCCAGTGTTGGAATACCAAGTTGAGCTTCTTAAAAGTTTTGGTTTGGTTGATATTACCTTTGTAGTGGGACATCGACATGACCAAATTAGAAGTTATTTTCGTGATGGTAAAAAATGGGGGGTTAAAATTAATTATTGGGATAAAGATTCAGAAATCGGTACGGCTGGGAGTATTAAGGTTATGGAGAAGGAGTTGACAGATGATTTTTTTGTAATTTATGGTGATTTGTTATTTAACATTGATCTAGAAAAAATGTTAGCAACGCATCAAGAAAATAAAACAAAATTTAAAGATGTGTTGGTTGGGACTTTATTAGTTCAACCCACCAATCATCCCCAAGACTGTGATTTATTAGAGGTTAACGAAGATAGTGTGATTACTAATATTTTTTCCAAACCTCATTCGGCAGGAGTGCTTTGTCAGAATTTAAATAATGCCGCTATTTATATTTTTACTCTGGCGATTTTTAAATATATTGCTTCTGGTAAAACTTTGGACTTTGGTCGAGACATTTTTCCTGATATTGTTATTAACAAACTTGGTATCTTGTGTGCCCACCAGGATCTGGGTTATCTGCAAGATATGGGCACGCCCGATCGGCTTGCTGAAGTTGAAGCCGATGTTTTGAGTGGTCGTTTTGGGAAGGGTATTACAAAAACCAAAATCACTGATTTTATTTATAACCCTTAATTAAATATGGCAAAGTTTGGGTTTGCTTTTGATTTGGAGGGGACTATTATTGATGTAGAACGAGCACATCACCAAGCCCATATTAAGGTTGCTCGCGAATTGGGGGTAGAATTAAGCATTGGCGAAGCTTTAAAGCAAATTCTGCATTTTATTGGCGGTCCGGATGAAAAAATTATGGAGGAAATTATGTTTTTGAGTAAATGTAAAAATGTCAGTATTGAAGAGTTAATGCAAAAAGACGAAATTTATTATAAAGAATTTTTAAAAAAAGAAAAAATACAAATTCGTTCTGGTTTTATCGAATGTTTAACAGAAATTAAGAAAAACAATTACGAAGTCGCTATTGGCACATTGACTGATAAAGATGAGGCGTGGCATTTAATTAATAATTCTGGTCTAAATAATCTGATTATAACAACTAATATTGTTTACAGAGATGATGTGTCTGTGGTTAAGCCGGCGCCCGCTGTGTTTTTAGAAACTGCCAAACGGATGAAAGTGTCTGTTGATTTTCAAATAGTTTTTGAAGATTCTCCGCGCGGAGTGACGGCTGCTATAAATTCAGGATCAAGAATGGTAATTGGCATGCCAATTTATGGCTTAAAAGAAGTGCGTGATTTGTTAATTGAAGCTGGCGCTAAGTATGTGTTTGGGGACTGGAAAGAAGTTAAAATTCGTGATATTGTAGACGAACTAAATAAATCAATATGATTGTTGTTAAAGCGCCGTTACGTATTACTTTTATTGGTGATGCTACCGATTTGCCGGATTTTTGTCACCAATATCCCGGTCAGTTGATTTCTACCACAATTGATAAATATATTTATGTGGTTATTAATGATACTTACAGATTAAATAAATTTATTGTAAAATATAATATTACCGAAGAAGTAGATAGTGTTAGTGAATTAAAACATGATCGTTTCAGAATGGCCATAGCTGATGTGGGTATAAAACATGGGATTGAAATCGGCACTTTTTCCGATATCCCCGGTAATACCGGTTTGGGGTCATCGTCAACTTTTTCCGTCGCTTTGATAAAAGCGCTGGAAAAATATTCAGGCAATGATATTAACGAAAAAGCAGTTGCCGAACAAGCTTCCCGTTTGGAAATAGATTTATTAAAAGAGCCAATTGGTAAACAAGATCAGTACGCCGCCGCTTATGGTGGTTTTAATTGGTTACGTTTTAATACTGATGATAGTGTGGAAATTGCGCCGGTTGACTGCAGTGAATCGGCAAAAAATAAATTGGAAAAATATTCTTTGTTATTTTATACCGGTGTTACCAGGCAAGCATCCAGCATTTTAACAGATCAAACTAAAAAAATTCCCGACAATTTTGAGACTTACAAAAGGATGGCTGATTCGGTGGGCGAATTTAAAGTTGCTTTGGTGGCTGGTGATATGAAAAAAATTGGGTGGTTAATAAATAGAGAATGGGAATGGAAAAAAACATTAGCTCCCAATGTCTCTAATAAAACAATTGATAGCTTGTGTAGCGTTGCTTTGGATGCCGGTGCTTTGGGTGGAAGACTAATCGGAGCAGGTTCGGGTGGTTGTTTATTATTTATTGTAGAACCAGAAAATCAAGAAATGATTAAACAAGTTTTTAACGAACGCGCGCAGTCATTGGGTTTATTAAATTTTCAATCAATACCAATAAAATTTACCAAAGCTGGAGCAGAATTAATTTTTAACGAAAAATAGTATGGATAATAATGATAGATTAATTAATCATTCCCATGATTATTTTAAACGTCTCCAAAAGGCGTTAGACGATTTTGATCATAGCGGTTTGCATCGCTTGATTAACAAGATCCAGCCTCTACGTGGCACCGATAAAACAATTTTTGTGGCTGGCAATGGTGGTAGCGCTGCTACTTGCACTCATATGGTTACCGATATTGCTAAAACTATTTTGGGTAAGAATGTCAAGGAAAAGGAAAATCGGTTTAGAATTATGTCGCTAAATGACAATACTTCGATTATTACCGCATGGGCTAATGACGAAGGATACGAGCATATTTTTTCACAGCAATTAAAAAATTTAGGACGGGCAGGCGATATTTTAATTGTTTTTACTGGAAGCGGGCAGTCACCCAACATTGTTGAATTGGTAAAAATGGCGAAAAAAATGAATATTTTCACTTTTGGCATTTCTGGATTTAGTGGGGGATCACTAAAAGATTTATGTGATGATTATTTATTGGCCGTCTCCAATGATTACGGGATCATCGAAGATTTTCACATGGTAGTGGTGCATTTAATTACCGATTGGTTAAAGAAAATGGCTTAGTGAAATATTTATGAATAACGTGGAAATTAGCATAATAATGCTTACTTATAATCGTATTAAATATTTGCCGGCTGCTATTACTGGTGTTTTAAAGCAGTCATTTACTAATTGGGAGTTAATTATTATTGATAGCCAATCAAGTGATGGCACCGGGAACTTGGTAAAAAATTATTGTCGCCAAGATGACCGAGTGAAGTTCGTATTAGAGGACAAAAATTTTAATATTTCTCAATGCCGAAATTTGGGGTTGAATTTAGCCCAAGGTAAATATATAGCCGTATTAGATAGTGATGATATTTGGGAAGATTCAGATAAATTAAAAAAACAAATAGAATTTTTAAAAAATCACGCTGATTGTGTGTTGCTGGGGGGTATGGCTATGGTGATTAATGAAAGTGGTGAGAAAATTGGGCAAATAAAATATAAAACCAGAGACGAACAGATACGGAATAAAATATTATTCAGCAATCAATTTGTTCATTCGGCGGTAGTGTACAAAAAAGATATTGCTCAAGCGGTTAGTGGTTATAATTTTGTGGGAGTAGGCGAGGATTATGATTTGATTTTAAAAATTGGTTTAAAAGGAAAATTTTTTAATTTACCAGAGGAATTAATAAGTTATCGTCGCCACTCGGCTGGAGCTACTTGGGAAAATAGAACTAAATCGGCGCGTGATCATTTAAGTATTATCCAAAAATATAAAGAATTGTATCCGCATTATTATCTAGCTTTAGCAAAGGCTTATCTAAGAATCGTATTGACATTATTGAGATTGAATTGATTCTATGAAAATTTTCTATCTCATCACCAAATCCGAACTGGGTGGGGCACAAACTCATGTTGTTCAACTTTGTAATTATTTTAAAAACAAAGGTGCCAATATCGCAGTGATGAGTTATCCGGGTGGTTGGTTGGAAGACGAGGCCAAAAAGATTGGAGTTAAATTTTTTTCCAATGCATATTTTTCCAATAGTCCAAATCCATTGAAAATTTGGTTAGCGGCAAAAGAAATAAAAAAAGTTCTTGATAATTTCAAACCCAATATCGTTCATTGTCATGGTTCGGCTGCCGGCGTGTTAGGAAGGTTGGTTGTTCGCGGTAAAGTGAAAACAATTTTTACCGCTCATGGATGGAGTTTTAATAAGGGCGTGCAATTATGGCAAAAGATGTTTGGAGTTGTTAGTGAAAAAATTTGCGGTTTATACACTGCCAAAATTATTGCGGTCTGTAATTTTGTCAAAGATTACGGGGTAAAATACCATGTGGCGGCGCCGGATAAATTTATGGTTATTTTTAATGGTATTGAAGTCGTTGATGGTAGATCCTTCGATTTCCCCGCCAAGGCGGGGTCACTCAGGATGACAAGTAGTCAAAATAAAATTAAATTGGTTTTTGTTGGCCGACTCGCGGCGCCCAAAGATCCGTTTTTGTTAGTAAAAGCATTGGCTGATAGTAATATTAAAGATAAAATCGAATTAAACATTATTGGCTCCGGTCCGCAAGAAGGTTTGTTGTTAGATAAAATTAAATCATTGGGATTGGCTCAAGTAAAATTGCTCGGCGCCTTGCCGCGAACGCAAGTTTTTGATATATTATCGCAATCAGATATTTTCGTGTTAACTACCGATTGGGAGGGATTTCCGTATGCTATTCTTGAGGCGATGAGTTGTGGGTTGCCAGTTATTGCTACTGATGTTGGCGGAATAAGTGAGGCGGTAACAGCTGATATTGGAATTTTGGTAAAAAAAGGTAATGTTGGTGAATTAAAAATAGCTTTAGAAAAATTGGTTTTAGATTCTGAGATGAGACAACGAATGGGTAAGGCGGCTCAAGAGAAAGTATTACGAGATTTTTCTTTGAATAAAATGTTTTTGGAAACGGAAAAAATTTATGAAAAAATTTAAAGAAATAACTATGATAAAGAATAATTCAATCATCGGCGTTTTAGGCTATGGTGAAGTAGGCAAAGCCATTGCTCAATTTTATAAACAGCCATTAATCAAAGATCGCGACCGCGATGATTTTGCCGGTAAAAAATTGGACGTATTGCATGTTTGTATTCCCGACAGCTCTGGGTTTGGCAGTATTGTTGGAGAAAATATAAAATCCACCAAAGCCAAATTGGTAATTATTCATTCTACAGTGGCGGTTGGCAAAACCAAAAAATTATTTACTAAATTTAAAAATGTTGTTCATTCTCCGATTCGCGGTATTCATCCTCATTTGTATGATGGCATAAAGATGTTTGTAAAATATGTTGGCGCCGAAAATAAGCCGCTGGGTGAAAAAGTTGCTCGCCATCTGCGTTCAATCGGCATCAAAAAAGTAAAAGTGGTCGCCCCGTCATCTACCACCGAAATTGGCAAACTGCTCGATACCACTTATTACGGTCTTTGTATCGCTTATCACGCTTATGCCAATAAATTATGTAAAAAAGTTGGTGCTGATTTTGCTGGGGCGATGACTGAATTTAATAGTAGTTATAATGAAGGTTATAAGAAATTGGGCAAAAAAAATGTCGTGCGACCAGTGCTTTATCCTCCCCAAGATAGCAAAATTACCGGTCATTGTGTGGTGCAGAACGCGGAGATATTAAATAAATTGTTTGGCTCGGATGAAATTTTAAAAAGTATTATTAGACATAAATCAAAGTAATATGTCCAAACTAGTCGTCACCGGCGGTGCCGGATTTATTGGTTCCCATCTTGTCGATAAGTTAGTATCACTCGGTCACGAAGTAATCGTAGTAGATAATTTAATGCTTGGAAAAAAAGAATTTGTTAATAAAAAAGCCAGATTTATCAAGGCCGATATTCGTAATTATAAAAAATTGAAAAAGATTTTTAAGGGAGTGGAAGCAGTTTTTCATTTGGCCGCCGATCCACGATTGCCGGTTTCCATTGAAGATCCGATTTCTACTCACGAAATTAATGTTACCGGTACAATGAATGTTTTAAAAGCAGCGGTTGATAATAAAGTGAAAAAAGTAATTTTTTCCTCTTCTTGCGCGGTGTACGGCGACCAGTCATTACCAATTAAGGAAGATTGTCAACCCAAACCGCTTAGTCCGTATGGTTTACATAAATTGATAGGAGAGCAGTATAGTCAGTTGTTTAGTAAACTATTTGGTTTGGAAACAGTTTGTCTGCGCTACTTTAATGTCTATGGTCCTCGCAAACTTGATTCCGGTTCGTATCCAATGGTGATTCCAATATTTTTAGGTCAAAAGAAACGCGGTGAAAAATTGACTGTGGTGGGCGACGGCAAACAGACTCGCGATTATGTGTCGGTGTATGATGTGGTAGAAGCTAATATTTTGGCTTGGAATTCCGGCGTAAAAGATGGTCAGGTAATTAATATTGGCGCCGGCAAACAGGTGAGCGTGAGCGATGTGGCCGTTTTGGTTGGCACCGAAACAGTAAATGTTTCTGAGCGCCCCGGCGAAATGAGATTTATTGAGGCAGACAATACTCTAGCCAAAAAATTATTGAATTGGAGTCCGAAGGTGAGATTGGAAGACGGTATTGAGGAGTTAAAGACGGCGTGGGGTGTAAAATAATTTAAAACAAAAAAAGCCAGTATAAAGAAATTATACTGGCTTTTATAAATTTTGTTTAAACCACGACGCTTACAAACTTCGCCATTTTCAAATTACCATCGAAACGACGGCGTTTGGCGGAGTGAAATTTCACTTTACCGGCCGATTTGGCAAAAAGAGTATCATCAGTGCCTTTGCCAACATTTTTACCGGGGTGAATTCTGGTGCCGCGTTGTTTGACGATAATCATGCCGGTTTTTATGGTTTGACCATCGTGAATTTTGACTCCAAGGCGTTTAGATTCGGAATCACGACCCAGCCGCGTAGAACCACCTGCTTTTTTATGGGACATATTATTAATTATTTACAGTTAATCCCAAAGGGACCCCTTTAGGATAAATAGCAATTAAGATGCTATTTCAGTGTGATTATTATATACTACCTCTTAAAATTTGTCAAGATAGCCAAAACCTGTTAAAATTACCAATGTTTACTAATAGCTAAAAGCTTAAAATTAATAATTAAATATGCTTTATTCTCCCAAACTTTTTGTTCGCGATTGGTGGATAAATGTTCCTTTGGCAATCACCGTATTTTCTTTAGTTTTTATAGGGTGGTTCGTGGTTAGCCATATTAATTTTGGTGGCGATCCGATATTTTTACATTGTAATGTTATTTTTGGAGTAGATTTAGTTGGTTCTGGGTGGAAAGTTCTTTACTTACCAGGAAGTGGAATTTTAATTTTTTTAGTTAATTATTTTTTAGCATTATTTTTTTATCGTACCGATAAGTTTTTGTCTAGACTGTTTACTTTAATCACGGCGATTTTAGAAATATTTCTAGTGGTGGCCACGGTATTAATAGTGGGGTTAAATATTTAAATTTGGATAGTCTATAATTTATTTTTAATTTATGTTAATAAAGAAAAAATTATCAGTAGCCGTTCTTGGTGCTGGTAATATGGGCACTGCGTTAGCGTTAATGATTGCCAGAAATGGTCATAATGTGAAACTTTGGAATCACGCCGGAGATTTAAGTCCTTTGGAGCAAATAAAAAAATTTGGTGAAAATAAAAAATACTTATCGGGGATAAAACTACTAAAAAATATTTATCCCGAAGCGAATTTGGAACAAGCGGTGCGTACCGCGGCTGTGATATTTTTTGTCGTGCCTAGCAATTTTATGGAAGGGTTGATTAAGCAGGCGGCCAAGTTTTTGGCTTGCGGAGTGATATGTGTAGATGCGTCTAAAGGTTTGGATGAAAAATCATTGGGGTTGGTATCGGATGTTATTGAAAAGAATCTTCCTAAATGTTTACGTCAGGAAATAGCTAGTATTTCCGGTCCAGCTATTGCTCGTGATATGGTAACGGGCGGTTTTACTGCGATGAATATAGCTTCTGTTAGCACGCGTGCCACCAAGTTAGTTCGGGTTGCCTTAGAAAGTCCCAATCTTAAATTAGTCGCCACTAACGATATGGTGGGGGTGGAAATAGCTGGATCATTCAAAAATGTTTATGCCATCGCTATGGGGATATGTGATGGTTTAAAATATCCTCTTAATACCAAAGCGGCATTACTGGTTATTGCTCTCAAAGAGATCGCCGTGTTGATTAAAAAAATGGGAGGAGAAATAGAGACAGTTTATGATTTAGCCGGTTTAGGAGATCTAGTTGGTACCAGTTTATGTAGCGCTAGTCGCAATCGTCGTCTGGGAGAATATTTAGCATTAGGCATGAAAAAAGACGTTGCGATTAAAAAAGTTGGACAAGTGGCCGAAGGTATTAATGCTAGTAAAATTTTAGTAAAGTTAAGTCGTAAGTATCAGGTAGAAATGCCTTTTGCTAAAATGATTTATCAAATTGTTTGGCAAGAAAGAAAAAGTCAAGAGGCTATTTACGAATTTTTACAGAAGTTATAGTTATGGAGCGCGTTAATAATAACAATATCCAAATTAGTATTTTGGCCGTTACTTTTTTGTTGGTGGCAGTTGTCATAATTGCTCGTTTATTTTTTTTACAAATTTTGGAATATAATTATTATGCCACTTTGGCTTTGGATACTCACGAAATTTATCAAAAAATAAATGCTAAACGAGGTGGTATTTATTTTAAAGATGAACGTTCCAATATTGAGTATCCGGCGGCTGTTAACAAAGAATATTTTTTAATTTATGCCGTTCCCAAAGAAATTAAAGAAACAGATATTGTCAGCACCACCATCGGTTTAGCTAATATTTTGAAATTTTCCGAAGAAGATAAACAGTTGTTGCTTAATAAATTATCAAAACGCGACAGTGTTTATACGGTGATCGCCAAAAAACAGACCGAAGATATTATAGATAAAATTCGTGAAGCGAACTTTAATGGTATAAATTTTGTTGGCCAGCAGCTGCGTTTTTATCCAGAAAATGAGTTGGCTGGCAATATATTAGGTTTTACCGGTTTTAATGATCAGGGCGGGCTGCAAGGAAGCTATGGTATTGAAGGGTATTGGGATAAAATTTTAGCTGGACGAAGTGGATTTTTAGAAGGCGAATTGGGAGCTAAGGGTGGGTGGATCACTTTAGGTAAGAAAACTATTATTGATGCCGAAGACGGTGCGAATTTAGTGCTAACCATTGATCGCAGTTTAGAATTGAAAGCTTGTGAATTGTTACGCGCTGGTTGGAAAGATTTTTCTGCTAAAACCGCTTCTTTAATATTGATGAATGTTAAAACTGGAGCGATTCTTTCTATGTGTAGTTTGCCAGATTTTGATCCCAATAATTATTCTAAAGTGACTGATCAAATTGTTTTTAATAATACTAATATTTTTACCCCCTATGAACCGGGTTCGGTATTTAAACCGATTACTATGGCTATCGCTTTGGATTTGGGCTTGGTGAATCCGAATACTAATTTTTCTGATCCTTGTAAGCGTTATATTAATGGTTACGAAATTAATAATGCATTGGATAAGTGTTATGGACAAATTACCATGACTCAGGTTTTAGAAAATTCTGTTAATACTGGTATGATTTGGGTAGAAGAAAAAATTGGTAAAGATCTTTTTAGAGAAGGAGTGTCTCGGTTTGGTTTTGGGGAAAAGATAGGAATTAGTTTGAATACCGAAGCCAAAGGAAATATTTCTCAATTAGAAGACAGTCGTAAATCAGATGTTGGTTATGCCACCGCTTCTTTCGGACAAGGCATTACTGTTACACCACTTCAGCTAGCTGTTGCTTACGCAGCTTTGGCTAATGGTGGGCAGATGCCTAAGCCATATATTGTAAGCGAGGTGCGTTATGCAAACGGCCGTAAGGAGGTGGCCACTTCAGAGATTATCGACAATATTATTTCGCCACGTGCCGCCAAATTACTAACCGGCATGCTAACCTCGGTAGTAGAAAAGACTTACGCGCGCACAGTTAAATTGTCGGATTATTATTTAGCGGCTAAGACTGGTACCGCACAGATTCCCGGGCCGGGTGGTTATCGCAACGAAACTAATCATACCGTGGCGGGATTTTTTCCCGCTAATGATCCACAGTTTGCATTGGTGGTAAAATACGAAGAACCTGATCAATTGTGGGCCGAAAGTACTGCTGGACCAGTTTTTAGTAAAATGGCCGATTTTACACTCAAATATTATGGAGTAAAAAGTGATCGATAAATTATAAATTTGTAAATTAAAATTATGTTAAAATCAATTCTTATTTATTTTTTGCGTATTTTATCCAAGCGTATCATTTATAAATATAGTCCTGACGTCGTGGGTATCACCGGTTCTATAGGAAAAACCACCACCAAGGAATCGGCCGCGGCGGTTTTAAGTTGTCGATTTAACGTGCGGTGGAATGTTAAGAATTATAATAACGAAATCGGCGTTCCCCTTACTATTATTGGTTTTGATAAGTCTCCGGGCAAATCCATCTTTGGTTGGTTAAAAGTTTTTGGCACCGCTTTACATCTGCTGGTGGTGAGGTCACGATCATATCCTGATATTTTAGTGCTTGAAATGGGGGCGGATAAACCGGGCGATATTAAATATCTTACCGAAATCGCGCCGTGTAAAGTGGGAGTATTAACTTTTATTTCCCATGCTCATACCGAGTTTTTTAAAACAATTAAAAAGATTGCTCAAGAAAAACGTATTATTATTTCTCATTTGGAGCGTGATGGTTTTGCGGTTTTGAATTTTGACAATGAGTTAGTAATGGAAAATTTGGATAAAACTAAGGCCGAAGTAATTACTTATGGTTTAAAAAATGGCGCGGATTTATTAGCTAGTGACATTAATTTAATTTTGGATTCTCTAAAACCAGAATTGGGCGGAATAAATTTTAAGATTAGTTATCATGGCAGTATTGTGCCAGCTTTTCTACCGGGAGTGGTCGCGGAACATTTGGTGCCATCAGCTTTGGCTGGTATCGCAATTGGTTTGGTATTTGGGGTTAATTTGGTAGATGGAGTTGAAGCATTAAAAAGATTAAAACCGGTGGCTGGTCATATGTGTTTGATTGCCGGCATTAAAGGAACTTTAATTATTGACGATACTTATAATTCCAGTCCGGAACCGGTAAAATCCGCCCTTAAGACTTTGGCTAATTTGCCGTTGGATAATGGTGGTGAGCGTTATGCGGTTTTGGGTGATATGCTTGAACTTGGTCCGGAAACAGAAAATGCTCATCGCGAGGTGGGATTGGCGGTGGCCGAGGATGGGGTTGATTTTCTTATCACCGTAGGTCAGGCCAGTAAATTGACAGCACAGTCTGCGCGTGAAGCTGGTCTTAAAGAACATCAAGTCGCTTCATTCGCTGATTCGGTAAGTGCCGGTAGATTTTTGCAAGAAAAATTAGATCCTCATGATATTGTTTTAGTTAAAGGATCACAGGGGATAAGAATGGAAAAAATTGTTAAAGAAGTAATGGCTGAACCAGAAAAAGCCGAAGAATTGTTGGTGCGACAGGGGCAGGAGTGGATGGGCTAAATTACAAATTTTAAATAAATATTAAATTTAAAATTTTTGATTTGGATTTTGTAATTTATTTTTAGTTTGTTATTTTGAATTTGATATTTTATGATTATATTTTTGGAAGTTATCGCCGGAATGTTAATTTTGTGGTTTATCGTAATATTAATTTCTTCATTGATCGGGGTGCCTTATTTACCAACCCACAAAAAACAAGCGCGATTAATGATTGAGCTAGCCAATCTCAAACCCGGGATGAAAGTAGTAGACTTGGGTTCGGGTACCGGTCGATTGTTGTTTCTCGCGGCTCAAAAAGGGGCGCAGGCGGTGGGATATGAAATTAACCCCCTTTTATTTTGGTGGACGAGAATTAAAATTTTTATTTTTCGGAAAAATAGAGAAGTGACAGTCAAATTTAAATCACTCTACTATGCCGATTTAAAGGATGTGGATGTGGTATTTTGTTTTTTATTTCCCAATTATATGATTAAATTGGAAGATAAATTATTTTCCGAACTTAAACCCGGTGCCAAAATAATTTCTTACGTTTTTTCTATTACCACCCGTGTGCCGATAATTAAGAAAGAAGGAATATCTGTATATGTAGTGGGGGAGTAGCGGTTGCTTTTATGTTGACTTTTGCTTAAAAAATGCTATAATCTTATTCGCCTTAGTATATGGTTCGTCTATCCAAAATCGGCCATATCATGGCCCGTTCGTCTATCAGTTAGGACAGTGCCCTCTCAAGGCGCAAAGACGGGTGCGATTCCCGTACGGGCTACATAAACAAAATACTCAGCGTAAGCTGGGTGTTTTGTTTATGTAGAGTATTTTAAAAAATATTCGGACGAATTTTAGTCCCGCCTTAGCACCCAAATTCCAAAGTGACAAAAGACAAAAGCGATAAAGTGTTCAAGAATTACTTGCGGAGACGAAAGAAAAACTCACCGTCGGAACCCCACCCGTCCGCCGGCCTCGCCCAGCTGTGGCCCAACCACAACCCGTCGTCATCGCGCACGAGCTCGAAAACAGACGGGTAGCCACCCGGGTCGGCTATTTGCTTCATTCCAACATATACCCACTCATTTAGAGGCTGGTCGGTATATTTAAGCCGATAATGCGGGCCAACTTCGGCCGGGCACAGTTCCAAACCAAGTTCCTCGGCTTTTTTGTAAATATTTTTCGTGGTGGGGTTATCTAACTTCAAATCTCGAACTTTCAATCTAACGAGGTCGGCTGACTCGGGTTTTTTGGCTGTGGTAAAATCTTTGCTTTTCATTAGGTGGCGGGCGCAGTCGGAAATGTTGATGTTTTGTTTTTTCAACTCTTTTTCCAACTCTTTTTCCGTCATGCCGCCAATTTCTACGGTGTCTCTAATTATTTTTCCTTCGGGGAAGGTAGTGAAAATATGTTCCAAATGTTTTAATTTTTGGAAAATATTAGGAAATAATGGGCCGATATAGGCCTGGGTGTTTTCGTTAACTTCATTTTGCCCCCAAGCGATTTGGTTTAGTTCGCAATCGAACACTTTGGGCGCGTCGGCCTTGGGGTCGCGTAAGCCGCGCAGTTCGGCAATGCGCGGGTCGGTTTGGTAGCCAAACCATTGAATGGATTTGTCAATTTCGTAGAGGAATTTTAATTCGTCTTGGGTCAATTCTCGTTTCCATGTTTGGGTTTTGGGGTCAACAGCTCTGCTGATTTCCGTTAGCCGTTGCATGTCTTGGCTTTTCTTTTCATATAACTTGCCGTCCGGAAATTCTTTCATCTTTTCCTGTACCACTTGGCCGATGTAGGGGTCAAGATTTTGGTCTGGGCCGATGCCTCTAACTTCGGCGATATTGTCTTCCTGCATACGGATGGCGGCGCGGGGAACGGTGGGTTGGCCTTTGGGGTCAAGAGAATAAAAAACATAAAAGTCGCCGCCTTGGAGTTGGGTTTCCGCGGTGCTTTCACCGGCCGTACACCAGCCCGTGCCGTGTCCTTGAAGCGACTGCACCAAAGGCATATGGTCGGAACCGCGGTCATATTTTACCCACTTGCCTTCGGTGCCGGCCAGTTGTTCTTTGGAGGCCGGCGTTACTTTTTCAATGGCCCAAGCGTAAAGTTTGGCAAAATTTTCATTGCCGCTCATTAAAAGGTCTTCCCATTTTTGGTCGTCTTCTTCCAAAGGACCATAAATACGGTCGTGCTCACCAGCATATTTCTTTTTGACCGCGTCTAGCACATATGCCAATGCCTCACGGTCAATGTCGGGAAATGGCTTGACTGTGCCCTTGTCGCGTTTGGTAAAGGCCTTTTTTTGCTTGTCGTATTCGCCCATGTTAAGAACGCTCCTCATCGCCCAATATTTAAGCCAGTCGGGATAGGTGGCGTCGGACGAGGATAAATAGTCCGTCCAATTATCCAAACTGCTTTTTTGGTCGGTGATAATTATTTCCGCCGACTGCTTGCGGACTTCGTCGGTAATCTCAATATTGCCGTGCCCCTGTTCGCGGGCCAAGCGGCGTTGGGTGTCAAAATATGATTCGGGAATCTCGTCCGGTTTGATGACGAATTTATCATAGAGTACTTGTTTGAAGTGGCTCAGTTTTTCTTCGTGGCGCGGATTGTGGCTATTCAAACTTTCTTTGAGATAATTCAAATAATTTTGGATGCGAACTTCGGGCCGGTTCGGCACTTTTTCGCCGGTATTCTTTTGGGCGCGCAAAGCCGTCTTTTCCACTTCGGGGCTGGCGTGTAAATTTTGGTATTTGGTTTTGAGAAATTGGGGGTTGCTTTCGTTCATATTCGTTGGTTAATTCTGTGATTATCTTACCATGGCTGGCGTGAGATTTCAAGGAAATGTCGGCGAGGTGGGCAAAATCAGAAAGTGGAGGTAAAATAGGTGTGAACTTCGTTGTAAAGTGATACATAAACAAAATACTCAGCGTAAGCTGGGTGTTTTGTTAACCAGATAAACCACCCGCGTTAGCGGGTGTGTGCGTTTAAAAGCGTAGCTCTTGGTATAATAAAACCACCTCTCAATTCAGAAAGGAGGTGATTTTATGAGCATACGCACAAAAT
>JBAYNU010000004.1:0-83554 GCA_041678665.1 Candidatus Magasanikiibacteriota bacterium | reverse complement strand
TCGCCAGCTATATGACTATGTACAACAGCGAACGACCGCACTGGGGGCTTAAAGGGAAAACACCACTCCAAATACTCAATTTATTTTTAACTCCAGTGTGTCAGATGTCTTGACCCATTACATGCTCTTGACGTCTGGGGCGCTTTCTGTTATACTAATATCATATTAAACGGCCTAAGGGCTGTTTTAAAAAACTTTAAAATGTTATTCCCGTGTCCCGAAGGGATCCCCTTGGGAAAAACGGTAATTTAGACATTAGATCCCGGATCAAGTCCGGGATGACAAATACACATATGCAACTTATTGACTCTATCAAAAATTATTTCGTCGGCAGTTACGAAGAAATGAAAAAAGTAAATTGGCCCACCAAAAGCCAAACCACCAATTATAGCTTACTCGTGATTGGCATGGTAATTGGAATGGCGATATTTTTTAGCGTCCTGGATTACATTTTTAATTTGGGAATAGAACAATTGATTACCAAATAATATGTCCAAACAAAACCTTAGTCTGGGTCGACGTTGGTATGTTCTCCATACTTATTCCGGCTACGAAGAAAACGTCAAACAAAATTTGGAACAACGCATTCAATCTTTTGACATGCAAGACAAAATTTTCAATGTCATGGTTCCCAAAGAAAAAAAGATTAAAATTAAAAATGGCAAACGCGTTACTGTAGAAGAAAAAATCTTCCCCGGCTATGTAATGTGCGAAATGATCGTAACCGATGATAGCTGGTATGTGGTCAGAAATACCCCCAATGTTACCGGCTTTGTGGGTTCGGGCACTACTCCTACTCCGATTGATCAAAAAGAAGTAGAAGCCTTGCTCAAACGCACCGAAGGTGATACCCCACAGCACAAAATTGATGTGGAAATTAATGACGTAGTACGAATTACCGATGGGCCTTTCAAAAATTTTGAAGGTAAAATATCTAACGTCGATGAAGAACGCGGCCGCGTAAAAGTAATGGTTTCAATGTTCGGTCGCGAAACCCCGGTGGAGCTAGACGCTTTACAAGTTAAAAAAATATAAATTAAACTTTACTGCGGTTCGATGTCATCCCCGCGTAGGCGGGGATCCAGGTAACCAACGACTGGATTCCCGCTTTCGCGGGAATGACACATATGGCCGGCTTCTCAGTAAAATTTGTTAATTATTTAGTTGTTAATTGTTAATTTTGTATGGCTAAAAAATTACTTACTCAAATCAAACTCCAAATCGTGGGTGGCGCTGCCAATCCCGCACCGCCCATCGGTCCAGCTTTAGGTCAGCACGGCCTAAATATCCAAACTTTCTGCAAAGAATTCAACGATAAAACTCAAGACAAAAAAGGTGAAGTTGTACCGGTTATTATCAACGTCTACGCCGATCGCAGTTTTGATTTCATCATGAAAATTGCTCCAGTAGCTGAACTAATTAAAAAAGCCGCCAAATTGCAAAAAGGTTCCGGCAAACCATTACAAGAAAAGGTGGGCAAAATCACTAAAGCACAAGTAAAAGAAATTGCCGAAAAGAAAATGCCCGACCTCAATGCCAAAGATCTGGCTGGCGCCATGAAAATGGTAGAGGGCACTGCTAGACAAATGGGTGTGACGGTGGAATAAGGAATAAAGAGTAAGGAGAAAGAATTAAATTAAAACAACGACCTCTCATCCGATCGTTGTTTTTTTATTCCTTACTCTTTATTCCTTATTCCTTAATCCTTATTTCACCAGCATCGCATCGCCAAAAGAATAGAAACGATACTTTTGTTCAACAGCTTCCTTATAACATTTTAACAAAAACTCGCGATCACTTACAAATGCCGATACGAGCATGATCAGGGTGGATTTAGGTAAATGAAAATTCGTAATCAACGCATCCACCACTTGAAACTTAAATCCGGGAGTAATAAAAATATTAATGTCACCACTATACGATCGTAGCCAATTATCGTGCAGGGAAGAATCCATTTTTGACATCAAGGGATGTTTCGCTTTGCTCAACATGACAGGCAACAAAGCCACCGCCTCAAGTGTGCGCACGGTAGTCGTCCCCACCGCTATCACTCGCCTACCTTCACTTTTGGCAGCGTTAATTTTCTGCGCGTTAGCATCGGTTAATTCCACCCATTCGCCATGCATATGATGGTCTTCCACTCTTTCCGATTTTACCGGTAAAAATGTCCCCAGTCCCACATGTAAAGTTATTTCGGCAAATTCTACACCTTTAACTTTTAATTTCTCTATTAAATCAACAGTAAAATGAAATCCGGCTGTTGGCGCGGCTACCGACCCTTCGCTAATCGCGTACACCGTCTGATATTGCTCGGATAATTGTCTTGATGTTTTAATGTTTTGATGTTTTGATGTTACATACGGTGGTGTTGGAACCTCTCCATACTTATTGGCTTTTTCGCGCACAATAAAATCTTCTTCGCTAAACTGCATCAATAATGTACCGTCTTTTTCTTTTGTTATCACCTCACAGCTAAAATCCGGCGCAAACTTCACTCTCATGCCTAATCTTAATTTGCGACCGGGCTTGGCCAATACTCGCCATACTCCGGGATTCTCCATCGGCCTCACCAAAAAAATTTCCACATGCTTGGGAGTGTTCAAAATCCTATTGGTACTGAAAACCTCTCCGGGAATATCATCAGTTTGTTGGTCCAATTCGATAGTTCCCTTTAAACGTGCTTTAAAAACCTTAGTATTATTCCACACTAACAAATCGCCCTTACTTAAGTAATCTACAATATCATAAAAATGCTTATGATTAATCTTTTGAATATCCTTATCTACAATCATTAAACGCGAAAAATCGCGCGGTGTTACCGGCGACTGGGCAATTAAATCTTCAGGTAAATTGTAGTCAAAATCCGACGTTAACATAACATCAAAACACAAAAACATTAAAACATAAAAACAAGTGGCTATTTGTTTTGATGTTCTAGTGTTTTAATGTTTTAATAAATTACCGTAAATATTTCGCTACATTAATATTATGTTCATCCAAAGTCCGCGCGTAATGTGTTACCCCATCGGTGCCGGCCATAAAATACCAATAATTATTTTTGGTCGGATAAATTGCCGCTTTGATGGCTTCTAAACTCGGATTACTAATAGCGCCCAAAGGCAAACCCGGATATTTATATGTATTAAAAAGCGAATCAATAGATCGGTCTTTGTCGGTTACTCCCGGATCATTTTTACCAGTAATATAATTTACTGTCGCACACGACTGCATTGCCCAATTATTTTGGTTTCTACGCCAAAAAATATCCGCTACCATACCCATCTCTCCAGCTGGAGCTTCTTTTTGCACCACCGAAGCCATGGTCAGAATTTCATAAAAACTTTTTCCCTGTTTTTTTATTTCCTCACGCATTTCAAGCGTAATTTTTTCTTCCAAATTATCAAAAATCTTTCGTAAAACCTCTACCGGTTCGGCGTTGGCATAAACACGATAAGTATCCGGAAACAAAAATCCCTCATAAGAAACTCCCATAGGCTTCTCTAAAAGTAACGGGTATAGTGACGGCGTGCCGGACACTGAAACCAAATTTAAATCTGGCGCCATTTTGCCAACTGCTTTGTAATTATATGCCGGTTGACCCAATAATTCGAACAACTCATCATTTGTTTTGATAATTCCTTTTTTATTCCAATCATCAGCAATCTGACGTAAGTTCCAACCAGGAATAATAGTAATATTAATTTCTTTACGTGGTGGGAGCGGAATATACTTGGGGTGGGTA
Organism: Candidatus Magasanikiibacteriota bacterium; assembly: GCA_041678665.1. Taxonomy (GTDB): domain Bacteria; phylum Patescibacteriota; class Patescibacteriia; order Magasanikbacterales; family GWA2-37-8; genus GWA2-37-8. Next base: position 79,812 of record JBAYNU010000004.1, on the reverse strand, counting down.
TAACGATAATACCAAAGCCCACCCACTGGAAAGGCAATAATAATAAAAAAAGAAATTATTTTAAGTTTAAAATTTAGGGACATGTTGCTACTTATTACATTAAATCAAATTATCCAATAAATCAACGCCTACTTGTCTTAATCACCACAAATAATTATTCAAACATCTTCATCAATTTAACGTGTAATTTGGGATTAGCTACTACAATATCTTTATCCCCTCTTTTCCAAATTTCTCCATGACAATTGGTAAATTTAGCACCGGCTTCGGTGGCAATAATAAATTGCGCCAATATGTCATGATATAGTAAACCGTTCAAAACATGGGCATCAATACGACCAGCCGCCACGTGACACCCGGTTAGCCCACTACCAAAATTCATCGCCCACATTCCATGCGGACGACAAAGATTAGTATAAAATTTAAAATATTCAGAAAAATATTCGGTGTCATATGGACTATCATTGCCAAATCTACCAACACTAAAATTAATAAAACAAGTATAAGGGTCTTCGACTTTACTCACTTTTATCGGCTGATCATTCACAAATGCCCCCTTACCCACTTCGGCAAAAAATAATTCATCATTCATGGCGTCGTAAATTGCTCCCATGTAGGGCTGACCATTTTTGGTTATTCCAATCATAGTGCACCAAAAAGCAATACGATTAGCAAAATTACGTGTGCCATCGATTGGGTCGATCACCCAAGTATATTCGGCGTTCGGATTAATTTCTGTGTCCACCTCCTCGGAAATAATGCCATGATCGGGGTAATCCTCCCGAATTTTTTTAATCAAAAAATCGCTGGTTTCTTTATCGGCTACGGTTACAATATCGGTCGGCCCACATTTTTCCTTACTCTCCACCCCAGCGTGATAATAACCTTTGGCCAAAAATCCCGCTTCTTTAATGATTAACTTGAGAAACTTTTCCATATAACTATTTTAATCCTCGATCGCGCATTGCCTGCGCCACTCTGGCCACCGCTACCACAAATGCACCAGTACGCATATCTACCTGATGTTTCTCTTTCATTGACCAAATTTCATTAAACGCATCAACCATTATCGGCTTGAGCTTAGCAAGCACCTCTTCCTGCGTCCAATAATAATTCATGGCATTCTGCACTTGTTCAAAATATGAAACGGTCACTCCACCGGCATTAGTCAATATATCCGGAATTAAAAGCACGCCATTTTTAAATAAAATTTCATCCGCCTCGGGAGTAGTTGGGCCATTGGCGAGCTCAGCTACCACTTTAGCTTTTATTCGTGAAGCATTTTCTGCGGTAATTTGATTCTCTAAGGCCGCTGGCACCAAAACATCTACCGATAATTCTAACAACTCTTCGTTGGTCACTTTACGACACGGACCATCACTTTTTACATCTTTAATATCACAAACACTACCCAAACAATAACAACCAAGCGCTCCACCGTTTTTCTTTAATTCTTCCGCCTTATTAGGATCAATTCCTTCTTCGTTGTATACCCCGCCTTTAGAATCGGACACGGCCACAATTTTGTAACCCAAATTATGCAAAAGATGCGCCATATGACTGCCAGCATTACCAAAACCCTGAACAGCCACCGTAGTTGCCTGCGGTCTTTTACCTAATTTCTTCATAGCTTCTTCCACTATATACACGCCGCCCATAGCAGTCGAAAACCCTCTACCCTGCGAACCGCCAATTGAGAGTGGTTTACCGGTAATCACGCCCGGTGCATGATAGCCAACACATTTTTCGTATTCATCCAGCATCCAACCCATGATTTGTGGGGTGGTATAGACATCCGGCGCCGGAATATCCTTAGCTGGTCCAATATGCTCATAAATTGCTCTAATATACGCACGTGATAATCTTTCGAGCTCCCCCACAGATAATTCTTTGGGATTAACAATCACCCCACCCTTTCCACCGCCCAAAGGGATTCCTACCGCGCTACACTTCATGGTCATCCAAAAAGACAAAGCCTTTACCTCGTCTTCAGTAACATTCCAATGATAACGAATACCACCCTTATAAGGACCGCGAGCGTTATTATATTGACTACGATAACCTTTAAAAGTTTTCTTCTCACCATTGTCCATCTCTATTTCCAAATCCACTTCATGAACAATGTTAGGTCGACGCAACAGTGTTAAAATATTTTCCTCCAAATTCAATATTTTTGCAGCCTTGTCCAGCTGGGCCATAGCGTTTTCAAATGCGGTTTTTGACATAATTAAATGTTAAGGATTAAAGAATATGGACTAATATTATAACCCCAACCAAGATGGTAGTCAAACAAAACCCCCGGCTTAGCAACGCTTCACCGAGGGCGTGCATTTTAATCGTTTATCTGAGATTATTAATATCGTGCCGATCATTTTGAATTCTTCTATACACTTTGTATACTAACCATATAATCAGTGCAACTATCGTCCAAACCGGAATAAAAATCACCAACCAAATCAACACATTTACCATTCCTTTACCAAACTCCCAAAGAGCGCGAGCGGCCGTTTTCACTTCCGCCCAAGGTTTCCATTTCTGACTATTATCATAAGCTGGTAATACTTCGGGATCGGTAGAAAAATTTACCGTGATAGTGGACAAATCCGCACTTTGCTTAAGATACTTCATTCGCCCCTGTAATCTTTCAATATTACCGCGCACATTGGTTAGCTCACGCTGAACATTCAAAATATCTTCAATCTTTACCGCCTTCGCTAAAATAGCCAAAAATTGTTTTTCAGTCGCTTGTAAATTACGCAATTGCGCGTCTAAATCAATATACTCTTCGGTTACATCTTGACCATTGGATTGCTCCCCCACCACTTCACCTAAGGCCTTTACTTCATTCATGCCTTGATCAAATTTTTTGGACAAAATGCGAATGGTAATTGTGCCGCGCGGTATCAGCCCGCTTTTATAAACATTACTATTCACTACAAATCCGTTTTGCGCGACCGCGTATTCCGAAACCGCCTTAATTGATGCGCGCACATCTTTGACTACTATTGATAAATTACCAGTTTTAACTATCATCCGCTCGGTAGTATTAGCCGATGCGATGGTATCGTTTACCGGAGACGCTATTTCCGAAGCCGCCATTTGCATATTAGCGGTCTTGGCTAATGATCGCACTGCAGTGACTACCGCTCCATCCGACATACCCATACCAGTAATTTGGTCGTAAGAATAATCTGATTCCAAGCCCACACTGCTCACACTAGTAGAATGTGTTTTGGAATTCACCAAAAATTGAGCTAGTCCGATAATTAATACTCCAAAAGCGACCAATACTAATACGGACGCACTCCACAAAAAAAACCTGCCAATTTTTTGCATATAATTATCATTAAAATAAACTAAAGATATTATATACCGATGCCAAGCAAGCGTCAAACAAAAAACGCCCACTATCGGACGTTTTCTTATTTTAGTTTATCTGCTCACTAGCTGACAGAATACTTATCAATCATTTCTTTTAATTTTTCTTTTTGTACCCCGCCGGTAATTTCATCCACAATCTGTCCGGCTTTAAATACCTTAAAGGCCGGGATGCTCATAACATTATACTGTCCAGCAACTTCACTATTTTCATCTACGTTACATTTGCCAATTTTAATATTTTTTCCTTCATATTCGTGAGCCAATTCCTCCACAATCGGACCCATCATCTGGCACGGCCCACACCATGGCGCCCAAAAATCCACAAACACTGGCGTGGCAGATTCTACAACTTCCTGTTTAAAATTGGCATCGGTGAAAGTATATTCCGACATAAAATCTAAAAAAATTAAACGAAAAAATTATGTGCGCTGTTTGCACATCTTACGCTTCTTAACAGTTAAACTTTTTCCCTTCTTGGTATTCTTCTTCGCATGTTCCATGCGGGCTCTTAAGGCTGAGTTCATACATTATTAAAATAATTTATTAATATTTACTAATTTGTTTTCTTTTTCATTTCTCATCTTCACTTCTACTGAATTTTGTTCCAAGGTTTTTTTGCTCACTACAATTCTTTTGGGTATTCCGATCAGATCCGCATCGGCAAATTTAGCACCAGCACCAATGTCACGATCATCATACAAAACCTCTACACCGCGTTTAGTGAGATCATTATACAACTTATCGGCAGTTTTGGCAACCTCGTCGCCATTTTTACCAAAAGATACCAAATGAACGTTAAACGGCGCTACTGACTGTGGCCAAATAATACCATTTTCGTCATGTAAAACCTCAGCAATTGTACCCATTACACGGCTCGGTCCGATACCGTAGCACCCCATCATCACCGGTTTTTTACTGCCATCTTCGGCAATATAATTATAATCAAAAGCTGCTGAATATTTGGTCATCAATTTAAAAATATTTCCTACTTCAATCGCTTTTTCTTCTTTTAAATCTTTACCGCCACACTCCGGACAGATAATTTGTTCGGCAATAATTTCTTTATTCACTCCTACTCCGCATTTCTCACATATATATACAGTATCCTCACCATACTTAGTAATAGTTTGGAACTCATGACTATATTTGGAAAAAGTACCGCCCGAAGAAAACACCAAGTGAGTAATAGCTCCCAGGCCTACACGTTCATAAATTTTAAAATAAGCCGCCTTTACTTTTTCGTAATATCCATCCAAATCTTTTTCATCTTTATGAAAAGAATATAAATCCTTCATGCTGAATTCTCGCCCGCGCAATAATCCGGCTTTGGCGCGCGGTTCATTGCGAAATTTATTTTGAATCTGATAAACCGCGCACGGCAAATCTTTGTGCGAAACAGCAAATTTTTGCACCAGCGGTGTAACCACCTCTTCGTGACTAGCACCCAAAGCATATTCTTTGTCACCCGCACCTTCCAATTTAAAAAGCACATCCAAACCGCTCCAGCGTCCGGTTTTCTCCCAATTTTCTTTGGGATTAAGCGCCGGCATCAAAACTTCTTGTCCACCCACAGCGTTAATTTCTTCACGAATAATATTTTGTATTTTATTTAAAGTACGCAACCCTAATGGCAAAAAAGTATATACCCCGGCCATGAGTTTGTCTATAAATCCAGCACGGATCAAAAGCTGGGCGTTCAAAGACACCTCGTCTTTGGGCGCTTCACGCAAAGTTTTAGTGAATAATTTTGATTGATACATATATTTAATTGTCATCCTAATAAAGCAAAGGATCCCTCTCGTCAATCTTTAAGGGATTCTTCGTCCCGACTTAACGTCGGGGCTCAGAATGACAGTTAAAAAGTTATTTCTCCAACACCAATTTCTTCGTCTTGGTCGTCTCGGTATAAGCTTCCAAAACATCATCTTCTTCTACTCGCAACTTACTTTCATATTGCACACCACATTCGGTACCGGAAGGAATTTCATTCATATTTTGCTTATTGGTTTGAAGCCGGGTAAGCTTGCCGACGCCAATTATTTCACCGTCACGCTTTATACGCACCTTGCAACCGGCAATAAGTTTGCCCATTTCCACACGACCACCCAAAACCTGCGCGCCCTTATCGGTGCGAAAAATTTTTAATACTTTAAAATTGCCCAACTCGGTAACGATAAATTCCGGATTCAAAAGTTTCTGCAATTCCGCTTTGATATCATCAAACATGTCGTAGATAATTTTGAATTGACGAAAAGAAATATTATTTTTTTGCATCATTTCGTTGGCAACTGGTGTAGCAAATACATTAAAACCATAAATTACGGCTCCCGAAGCCTGCGCTTTACCCACATCGTCGACGGTAATATTACCCAAACCCTTACCGGCAATCTTTACGCTCACTTCTTCATTTTTTAACTTTTCCACCGACCCAATAATCGCTTCCAAAGATCCAAGCACATCGGCTTTCACAATAATATTGTATGCTTTCTTATTTTCATCATCGGGGTTATCGGTTTTAACAATCACATGCTGTTCAGCGCCAGACTGTTGGGTTTGCTTTGATTTTAAATCAATCTTCTGCGCGCCCTCGGCCCGCCCTACGTCCAATACGTCACCCACCTGCGGAGCCATTTTAAAACCCAAAATACGAACGGGGGTGGATGGTGGCGCTTCGGTTAAACTTTCACCACGATAATTTTTCATCGCGCGCACCTTTCCATAAATTTCTCCATTAATAACCAAGGGATCATTTACTCGTAAAGTACCGGCTTGCACCAAAATTGTGGCTATCGGCCCTTCACCTTTGCTCACTCGCGCCTCAATTACTGTGCCAGCGGCCGGTCTTTTTGGATTAGCGCGGATGGTCGCTTCATTCATATCGCCCACAAGCATCAAAGTATCTAGTAATTTATCAATATTTAATTTTTGCTTGGCAGAAATCTCTACTACCGGAACTTCCCCGCCCCAATCGTCCGCTACAATGCCATGAAGCGACAAATCATTGCGCGCCTTTTGCGGATCGGCTCCAGTTTTGTCAATTTTGTTTATCGCCACCACTACCGGTAATTTAGCGGCTTTAATAATATTTATTACTTCAATGGTTTGTGGTTTTACACCATCATCGGCCGCCACTACCAAAATAGCAATATCCGCCACCTTGGCACCACGACTACGCATCACCGTAAAGGCCTCGTGTCCGGGGGTATCAATAAAAGTTAAAGGCTTCTTTTGTTTGGTTTTAGGATCGGTCCAAATAACTTGGTAAGCGCCGATGTGCTGAGTGATACCACCAGCCTCGGTAGCCACCACGTTAGTTTCACGAATCGCGTCAAGTAGTTTGGTTTTGCCATGATCCACATGACCCATCACCACAATTACCGGTGGCCTGGGAGTGGTGTTTTCTTCGGCAAGAATTTTTTCCAATTGTTGAACATGTTCACCGCTACTTTCATCTTTTACTTCGCGTTGCTCCTCGGTAACAACATATCCCATCTCCTGTGCCACAATCATAGCGGTATCGTGGTCAATATTTTCGTTCTGAGCCGCCAGTATTCCATTTTTCATCAACTCCACAATTAATTTATTTACCGGCACATTAAGACGCTCGGCTAATTCTTTGACAGTGAGTTTAGTGGGAATAGCGACAGTAACACCACTTTCCTTGCGGGCCGCTTTTTCTAGCTCTTTTTGTTTTTCTAACTCTGTACGCTCTCGCTCTTCCAAAACAAACTTAATTCGTCGCCAAGCTTTTTGAATTTGTTGCGCCACCCGGTCATCAATCTTAACCGCTTTTAAACCAACGTCAAAACCAAACTCGGGCAATATTTGCAGAAGTTTTTGCGGATGAACATGAAGTTGACGTGCAAGTTCGGAGACATTCATATATATGATGTGCAAAATACGAAAGACCACGAAAATACGAAACGAATTATATTTTATAATTTCGTAATTTTAGTAGTTCGTACATATTGTACTTCATTTTTCCTTTTCCGTCAACTACATGACACATATACAAAATTATCAAAAAACCCATTAAACATTAGGCATTGACAAAACTCTGATTTTGTGCTATGATACTTCCATAATTTATTAATTAGGTTCTGGATGTGATGGAAATGGAAGAATATATAAGATTAGCCAAAATTCCGATTTCGGCAATCCAACTTATGTCTTTAAATTGCTTAATCAAAATTGGAACTTCTTTAAATGCTTTAAATAAGCCAATTTTTGTTTCGGGCATTTTAGCATAAACAAATTTCTTCTAAACCACTACATTTTCGAACTCCGAAGATTATTTTTGTATGCCTACATTTATTTGGATAGCCTTAATTGTCGGAACGGCTGTAATCGGTTTTGGCATTGGTTATTTCATTCGCAAACAAGTCGGCGCGGCTCAAGCCAACAGCGCCGAAGCCAGAGCGGAAAAATTATTATTGGATGCCAAAACCAAACAACAAGAATTAGTGTCTCAAGGCCAAGAAAAAGCCGACAAATTAATTGATGCCGCCAAAAAAGAAGATCAACAAATGCGCCAGGAATTACGCGAAATCAAAGCGCGTTTGGAAAAGCGCGAAAACATGTTTGATCAAAAACTTTTGGAATTTCAAAATAATCAAACTAAACTGCAAGAAAAAGTGGACCGAGTCAATCAAATTAAAACTGAAATTGAAAAATTACGCGCTCAAGAAATTGTTACTCTGCAAAGTATCGCCTCGCTTACCAAAGAAGAAGCCAAGGAACAGCTTTTACAAAAAGTGGAAGAGGAAAGCAAGGCCGATTTGGCTGGGCGTATCATGAAATTACAAAAAGAAGATAACCAAGTATACGAAGAAAAAGCGCGCGAAATTATTTCCGGCGCCATACAGCGTTGCGCGTCTTCACACGCCTCCGAAACCACTTCTTCCAATGTTTCCATTCCGAGCGAAGAAATGAAAGGACGCATTATCGGCAAAGAAGGTCGTAATATCAAAACCATTGAAAAATTAACCGGCTGCGAAATTATTATTGACGACACTCCTGATTCTATTATGGTTTCCGGCTTTTCTCCGATTCGTCGCCAAGTGGCTAAATTAGCTTTAGAAAAATTAATGGCTGATGGCCGCATCCAGCCGGCGCGCATTGAAGAATATGTAGAAAAAGCCAAACAAGACTTGGCGCTAGATATCAAAAAAGCCGGCGAAGAGGCCCTTTACAAAATGGGCATTACCGGCATTGATCCGAAATTAGTTTCAATTGTCGGCCGTCTTAAATATCGCACTTCTTACGGACAAAATATCGTTAACCATTCCATGGAAGTAGCTTACCTCTCAGCCTTAATTGCCGCCGAACTAGGCGTAAACGAAGCCAAAGCCAAAAAATGTGGATTCTTTCATGATATCGGCAAAGCCGTAGATCAAGAAACCCAAGGTTCACACCCAGAAATCGGCTACGCCATTTTGAAAAAATTCGGCGTGGATGAAGATGTCGCTCAATCGGCCAAAACTCATCATGAAGATACTCCTTATGATATTTATGCCAGCATTGTCAAAGCCGCTGATGCTATTTCGGGTGCACGTTTTGGCGCACGCAAGGATACCTTTGAATTATTTGTAGCGCGTTTGGAAGAGCTGGAAAAAACCGCTTCATCTTTTGCCGGTATCGAAAAAGTCTATGCTATTCAAGCTGGTCGTGAAGTGCGCATTTTCGTTAAACCCAACGAAGTGGATGATTACAGCGCTTTCCAATTAGCCAAAGACATCGCCCGCAAAGTAGAACAAGAATTACAATATCCGGGCGAAATCCGCATCACCGTTATCCGCGAAACCCGCGTAGTAGAATACGCCAAGTAATAGTTTGAAAGTGACAAGTTATAAAGTCGCGACAACTCACTCTTTATAACTTTCAACTTTATAACTTGATAACTAAAAATGTTTGATTAGCCAAAATTCTTTTTTAATGGTAAAATACCATCACTAACAAATATATGGTCATAAAAATGTTTCGAGAGGGGGTGAAGATATGAACAAAGCTGAATTAGCCGAAGTATTGGCTGGCAAGCTTAACGTTTCCAAACGCGAAGCCGAGGATATGTTAAATACCTTCACTAGTGTAGTAACTGAAGAATTAAAGAAAAACGGCGAAGTAGTACTTACTGGCTTCGGCGCTTTCTCTGCCAAAACCCGCGCGGCGCGCATGGGCGTTAATCCTCAACATCCCACCGAAAAAATTCAAATCCCAGCCGTTAAAGTTCCTAAATTTAAAGCTGGCAAAGCCCTCAAAGACGCCCTCAAAGCTTAATCAGATTAAAAAAGAACAGACGAGTGATCTGTTCTTTTTTAATCTTAAAATTATATCCTTTCCAGAACTTCTATCGCATATTTTCCGGCTTCGTCGGCTGTCTTGCCGAGTGCTACAAAGCCATGATCTCTCATAATAATAAAATTATTCTGCCCCAACACCTCCAAAGCACTCCGAGCGAATGCCACCGTACCATACGGTGGCGATGTATTAGTTACGACCAAATTCAAATTGTCCACATTGGCTAATATTTTATTGCTATGCCCATGAAAAATAAAGTTCACTTCCGGCCTGGCTAAATAAATTGCGCTATGTAAAAAACTCTCAGAAGAAGGATCGCGCAGACCAATAACTTTTACCACACCACTATCAAAATCACAATTTTCCACTAAAACAAAACCGCTATCCGGTAAATTTTCTTGAATACCAATCTGCGAAGCGGTAATAATGAAACGGTTTTCTCGCGAATTTAAACGAAAACTTAAGTTACCACAAAAAAATCCATCTTTAAATGGCGTTAAGCCCTTTTCGCTAAATATCCGCGCCCAACACCGCAACTCAATTATTCGAATATCCGCTGGCACTACTCGATGAATAAACTCAGTTTTAAACTTAGCCGCTGATTGATGCATAATGAATCTATCCTGAAATAAAAATAAGCCAAAAAACTAAACAAATAATTTTTTAATTTCTTCCCTACTCGCCCTCACAATCCCCTTTTCCGTAATAATACCAGTAATCAGATCCGCCGGAGTAACATCAAAACCGGGGTTAATCGCACGTGACCCCGGTGAACATACCAAAACTTTTCGTAGCGCACCCTGATCGTCTACACCAACTTGATATAATACCTCGTCTTCACCGCGTTCTTCGATTTTAATATCTGTCCCGGTTTTACAATTTAAATCGAAAGTTGATAATGGCGCCGCAATATAAAATGGCACGCCATATTTTTTAGCCACAATCGCTTTTTCCAAAGTACCAATTTTGTTGGCCGTATCCCCATTGGTCGCTATGCGATCCGCGCCCACTATCATAAAATCCACTTCGTTTTTAGACATTAAATACGCGCCGGCGTTATCAGGAATAATTTTATGCGGCACGCCTTCATTATTTAACTCCCAAGCAGTGAGCCGTGCCCCTTGTCCGCGCGGACGAGTTTCATCAACATAAACAAAAATCTTTTTACCAGCCCGGTGAGCCATATACATCGGCGATAGAGCCGTGCCCCAATCAACGCAAGCTAACCAACCAGCATTACAATGTGTTTCTATTTTCATTCCGTCTCTAATCAATTCCGCCCCAATTTCTCCAATTCGACGCGTGGCGACCACGCTTTCTTCCACCATCTCACCAACCGCCGCTACCACTGCACTAACCGGATTATCAGATTTTCTACCCGCGTTATAAACCCTATCCACCGCATAAAACAAATTTCGCGCCGTAGGCCGGGTGGATTCAATATTCTTCTTAGCTCGGTCAACATATTCTCCTTTATCGTCTCTGGGCGCTTCCATAAATGCTTGCGCCATCGCATACCCGGCCGCCGCTTCAATCGCAATCGCACCCCGCACGAGCATGGTTTTGATAGCGTTGCAACTTTCAACGCAAGTTTTCAATTCTACAATTTTAAACTCAAACGGCAACAAATTTTGTTCAATCAAAAAAACAGAACCCCCCTCCATCCAAATTGTCCGATAATCCTTGCTATTTACTCGCATAAAATTAATTTACCTTTTTAAAAATAAGAAGGGAAGTAAAGATATCTTAGCAAAAAAAACATAAATTGCCAAACTTTAAAAACGATATTTACTTTACTTATTAAATATGATAAAATAACATTAAATTTATTACCAATAATAATTACTATGTTTACTAATCAAAATATTAATGAATCGACCCCCAGGCCAACAATTGGTGAATTTCAAGAAAAATTTGGAAAGCTAATTGTGGAAGCAAATAATATTTTTAATAATACCACCAAAGTTCCCGATGCCTTAAGTTATGTCAAGGAAAAAAACGCTTTAATGGAAAAAATGGTTAATTTAATAAAATCATACCTCAAAATCGGTGCCAGCCAAGAAGCAATACGCCAAATGATTGTTAATGCGGAAATAAAAAATAGCAATGTTGCTAATAAAGGCATTAATACCAGACTTTATCTACAAGCGCTGGAATTGGCGCAAAAAAAAGATGATATCGCCCACGCCTAAATTCTAATAATGAAAAAGCCGGGGTTCCAATCCCGGCTTTTAGTTTAAATATTCAAAGAGCGCAAACTTCTCGCCCTCCCTTGTGAGAAAATATAATACGCACATCCTTGCGCTCATAGACACGCAGCCAGCCTTTGCGGCGGGCGTAACGCATCAAAGCGCTGGATGGATTGTAACAAATAGGTTTCTCTACCAGCTTAAGGAAACTCCGGTCACCTAAGGTGTCACCGACACCAATGGAGCGCGTGTAGGTCAGCTGCAATTTAGTAACCAATGCCTTAAGTTCCAGATTTTTGTCGGGGACCTGGCAAACACCAGTGTAACACTCACCTTTACCTCGACGAGGCGCGGTATGATAAGTTGTCCCGCACCAATACTTAATGCCCCAATGCTTGCAAAATTCGCCTACCACTTCGCTGGGCGACTGCGACAAGGCGATTACCACCCGACCCTGAAGCTGGGCCTTTTCCACGAGCTCCCGCGTGAAGCCGTAAATCTGATGACCGTGCTTAGCTACCACTCGCTTGGCCGCTCTAAGCATTATCTTTTTTGACACTCCTTTAATATGGGGCGCAAACGACCGCACAGTGGCATTAATATAGGCCTCGTAGTACCCATCCCTCTCCCTTCCGTCCCACGCCCGATACTCATCACTAAATTCGTTATAGATGGAACGCTTAAACACGCCCATCAACACGAGCTCATCGATCAAATAAAGAAAAAGGCTCCAACGGACGAAAGTTCCGTCTAAATCCAGAACTAAAAAATTTTTCAAGAGTTTTTTAATCGTCTTTGCCATGACTTCCCCCCTTTTGTAAAGAACATTCTTTTTTATAGCTTCAAACTAACACAAAAATTTGTTCCGGTCAACCTCGCCTTGACTTATCCCCAGAAAATGATATAATCCTATCCGTCGTTCAATACTCAAAATTCGTTATTCATAATTCAAAATTCAATCTGGCCCCATGCTCGAAGCAGAATCGGGATCGTCTCAATCATCTTAATGGCAGAAATGTATATTCTAAATCCTAACAAAAGTTAATTTGGCCCCATCGTCTAGTGGCTAGGACGCCTCGCTTTCAATGAGGCAACACGGGTTCGATTCCCGTTGGGGCTACACTGCTGTGCACGGGTTCTCGGGTGACCGAGAGGGGTGTACACACAAAAGACGGCTAAATGCCGTCTTTTGTGTTAGTCTTAGTATTTGACAATGTGAAATCAATATTATCCGAATTTTATTTAATTGATAAAACAGTCAAATTAACACTCTCAATTATATGCTTTTTAAGCTTAGTAGTCAACAAATCTCATATAATAATTGAACTACCTTTTCTTGCCAAACGATAATTGTGGTGGTAATATTCAAAAGTAATCAATATTACTATATTATTAGTTATATTTCTATGCTTGGCGACATTCCAAATGTAAATATTAAACCACTAGTTATATTCGGTGCCGGTGCATCATATGACCTAATTGATGATTCTGAAGACCCATCCTTTCTAAAATCATCCTTACGCCCACCACTATCAAATAATTTATTTGATAGCCGGCCAGCATTTAAGTCACTGCTGGTCACGCAACCGCGTCTTCAAGGTTTGGTTGGTGTTGTCCGCAAATGGCAAGGAAACGGTCTTGGTTTGGAGGAATCTCTTGATAAAGTTCGAAATGATCCTAACGACGGAGGCAAATTTGCAACCGAAATCGTCGCCCTCACTAATTATTTAGGTTCACTATTCAAAGTGGTTTCGTGGGAAAACCGAGAAATTTCAGGCAACAATTACCACACATTCTTTCGTGCACTAAAGTGTATATCCAAAGAATTTTGTATTGTTAATTTTAACTATGATTATTTAGCCCAAAAAGCGCTATCAGAAAGTTTGGGTATTGAATTTTCTCAAAGCAGTTCTTTTATTGATGGACCTATAAAATTTATCTACCCACATGGCTCAATTATGTGGGGGAGATACGCAAGCAACCAAATTAAAATTAACTCAAGCTACCAATATTCCGGCGACGGGTCGACATTGGTAGTACCAACGATAACGGGCAAATCGTTCTCTTGCCCAATAGAGCATATACATGCCTTACAGCAATTTGTCACAAATGACGCCAATGTCATAATCATTATTGGCTGGAAGGGCAAGGAAGACCACTTCAATGATTCGGTATTAAAATTGATTAAAAATCCCCCTCGACGCATCATTATAGTGGGAGGCGGAGATAGTGCAACAGGCAAGGCAGTCATAAACAACACCGGCCTGAATAAGTTCGGCGGGATTAGCCGAATTTATATTTCAGGGTTTTCTAATCTACTCAAAATTTATCCAGACTTTAATATGGAATCAAGAAGCGAGCATCTATTTTAATGCTACACATATTATTACATTGTACTATAAAAAAATATAACTCTTGTTAGATGAACTATGTTTATGCAATATAGAATATCTTGGTTCATTGGCATGTAGAATTACATATTTATGGAGAACAAAAAAGAAGCAGTACTCATTACGCCAAAACCATTTGCAATAGTTGGTCTAAAATTTGACCTTATCGCAGAAATACCAAAATCATGGCTGAGCTCAGCAGGACATGGCTTCGGTATTGGTTGGATGAGTATTAATGGAAATTATTTACCGATGAGTGGTCCTTCGGCAGAAATAATTCCAAGTTTTTTATCAAAAATAAAACAAAGGGTTAGAATCAAATCGCGTATTGAACTTTATTCCAAAGATCCCGAACATCCTCAAGGACTTATAATTGAAATAAACGGAAATGAAAATGAACAATTTACACTCTTTCCTTTTATAATCAAGGGAACAAATCCAATTTATGATAAAGAGCAGATAGAAATAAAAAAATATTTATCAAACTCTGTTGCACGAACTACAAAACTTAAAAGCGATTGGAATACATATTGGAGTGAATTAGAAAGAATAAGCAGGCAGCAGGTTTGGGACAAAAAAATTTCTGATGATATTTTCAATATTCTTAATAATTCAGAGGAAAAATTTGCGCCATTTGTCGAGTCAGAAGAAGAACGAGAGGAAAGAGAATTGAGAGAAAAATACAAGGATGCAATAGAATGGCAAGGCCCAATTCTGGGTGGCCGTGCTGGCGATATAAATGGATTTGATTTCAGAGTAAATAGCGGCGATCATTCTGTATTTAAAGGCAAACAAATTTCGAAACACTTTCATGTTGTACACAAAGGGCGCGGCATTAATGCACGCTTCTCTTATCCAGAAATAGATCTTGTAGATTATTTAGGGCACTCAAACACCATGGGGGCTAAAGAAGTGGTCAAAATTAAAGAATACTTCAGTGATCCCAATCATTTAAAAAAACTTGAATCTGAATTCCAGAAACAAATAGCTATATAGGGTAAATTTTTGTTATAATAAGCCCAAGATAATTATCAAAAACGCCTCAAACGACCCCCGACCGAGAGGGATTGTGAAACACGGGCTTTGACCTCCGAAAAAGCCATCAACGGCCTCACTCAGGTGGGTACCAGACCGAGGTGTTCTACCACGACCAAAAAACTCCGCTTAAATAGCGGGGTTTTTGTTATACAAATCTATGTTAACCATTGACATGATAGTTAACATATGGTACAATTACTGCGTAGAATAAACATAACAAACTTTAATAATATGAAAATAGATAACACAACGTATACCGTTAAACAACTCGCCGATATTCTTGGTGTTAGTAGAATTGCCGTTTTTAAAAAAATCCAAAATGGCGCTATCAAAGCTAAAAAGGTAGGCAAAACATACTATATCCCCCGCAAAGAATTAAAGGGCATTGTTTATTCTGATTTATCAGATAAGCTCAAAAATGAAATCGAATACGGCGTCAAAAAAGTTATCGTGGAGTATGGTGATTTATTAAAAATGCTAGGTAAGGAATAAACATATGAATATTAAACCAATCACCGTAGAACAGATTAAATTTGTCGCCCATCGTCTCGCCAAAAACACTATGGATTGGGATGAACCGATTCCTGAATTTGAAACGAGATATCCTAATATCCTAGAAAGTTGTATTGTCTCCCCTTTCCAAAAATTTAATAACCGACTTTTATATAAAGGCCTCAATGGCAAAGCGGCTTTTTTGTTTTATCTTTTAATTAAAAACCACCCTTTCCAAAATGGTAACAAAAGAATTGCGGTTACCGCCTTGCTAATCTTTTTGTTAATTAACGGATATTGGCTCAAAGCCGATACCACCGTTTTGTATAATACCGCACTTTGGGTAGCACGAAGTCCGGCTGACGGCAGAGATGAGGTCGTCAAGTATATTTATAAGTTTATTGAAAAATACAAAGTTAAAAATCCGAATAAATAATAATACTTCATTAAAAGAGTTTGCCAACCGTTGCGTTGGGGCTACAAGAAAAATACCGGCTTAGTGCCAGTATTTTTATCTTCTATCCTTTGCTCCTTGCACTTCTCTATTCGCTTCCATCCATTTTAGAATCTCGGTTTCGTTTACTATTGGCCCTTCCGATTCACCCCTTAAATTGGACTCCGCCAATTTCTTAATTTCTTCAAGATTGCTGGTTCGCTGTAATATATACTCGGCTTTTAAGACAGCATTTATATGTTCATGATTATTAGTGGAGCACTTTAATTTCACCCATCTTTTATTGGGAAGATTATCTCCCATAAAAAAAATTACCTTATTAGAATACTGTTTCTCTATGCCATCATAAAATGCTTGTAATTTTTCGGGGTACATGGTGTCTTCCTGTAAATTATACAATAGTATTCCATCCACGCCTTCTGCTCTTACGACCAGGCTCTCTTCGTCCCTAAACATTTTCCTGAAACCCACATTCAATTCGGCGACTCTTTTATCTGTCTTGGGTAAATATCTCGCCTCTGATTGCAAATTATTTTTTTCTTGTATATTACCAACTATAATCTCATCGTCATTTATGGTTGCTAAAGGGTTTTTATCTTTAAAAAGGCCCATAGCATCAAGTGCCTGAGCACTTATTTTGAAAGTATCCGCTGGATTAGTAAGTTTACCAAAAAAACAAATACTCACGCCTTCAATTGACGGAATTGAGCGTCCTGATTCCCCAGCCAACCTGATTGCGTCCACCATGTTTTTCGGCCCATCAGAATCCTCATCAACTGCCGGCTTCATTGACCCGGTGAAAATAACCGGCTTTTTAAGCCCTTCCAGATGGTATGAAAGCGCAGTGGCCGATGGACCCATGGTATCAGTGCCAAACACCACCACCATGCCGTCACATTTGTCATAATTCTTCATTATCTTTTCCCCCAATACATTCCACATTTTTGGACCGGCAAAAGAAGAATCTATAAATTTCCCCTCGTATTTACATTCCTGCCATTCAATATCATAAGGCAACCCTTCAATTTGAGGGATGTTTTTCTGCAAATCTTCCATGCTTTCGGGAGCCAAACCGCCACCGCCTGGTTTGGAACGCATACCGATTGTGCCGCCGGTATATAAAATTAATACCTTTCTTTGTTCCTCTTTCATAGTAGTTTTACAACATTTATATTACCTTATTCATTATTTTTATTCAAGCCAAACTACTTGACAAATAACATTTTCCGTGTATAATTAAAATTAAGAAGAACAAACATTTCGCTTCAAAAAAAGGAGAGATTATCATGAAAAAAATAGGTTTGATCATGATTTTGATCTGCCTCGCTGTGCTTTTGATAACGTGCAATCATGGTAAATACAATGAACGTGGTTGCCAGTGTATGCGCATGGTGAAATCGCAGGAAAACGTAAATAGCCTATTGATTGCCGCTCGGCAAGCCGAAACACGGTATCAACGCACCTGCGAAACATATGAAAACAATGACTACAACGCGAGTCATTGCGCTAAACGACTCGCCATAAAGGAGGATAAGAAAATGATGGCCGAGAAGGCAGCGCGACAATATAACAAGCTTTGTCGGCAGCAGGCGCGATTGGGATGCGCCTGTAAAATATTTAAACCAACATTGTCCATTCCCCGCTAAACGAACGGGGTGGACACGACAATGTGCGCCATCAACCTTTTGGTTTGTGGCGTTTCTTTATTAAGCAGATAAATTTTATATTACCAATCACTGAACTTCCCATATAGTTTGGTTTGTGATAGTATGAACCCGATAAATAACCAAGGTAACATGAAAAATACTTTAAAAATCGCCGTCGTCCAGTTTTCTGTCGCCCATCTCAAACCGGAAATAAATCTAAAACGCGCGGAATCTTTTATTAAACAATCATCACAAAACAATGCTAATGTCATTGTCTTCCCGGAAGATTTTATGACCGGTTCTATTTTTGGCGACCGGCGCTACTTGGACCGTAATCATCACTTCTTAAACCAATTTCAAAAACTGGCCAAAAAATACAGTATTGATATTGTCTGCGGTTCGTGGATGGAAGACACTCCCCGTGGCGCATTTAGCACTACCAATTACGTAGACTCAACTGGAAAAGTTTTGGGAACATACCACAAAAACCACCTATACCTTTCGGAAAAAAAATTCTTAACTCCCGAAACGAAAATATCTGTATTTGATACAAAATACGGCAAAGCCGGGCTGATTATTTGCTGGGATATTATGTTTCCGGAAATTTTTCAACGTATGAAAGCGCTGGACGTGCAAATCGTGTATTGCCCAAGCTATTGGTACAAAGAAATCGCCGGCGCCAGACTTAAGCGCAATCCCGATGCCGAAGAAAATCGCGTAGATAAACTCTGCTTGGCGCGCGCCAAAGAGAATAACATAATCTTGGTTTATGCCAACGCGAGCGATGTTATCCAATATTCCGATGGCGCCAAAGATACTCTCATTGGACATTCCCAGATTGCCGCGCCAAATTTGGGAGTAGTTGCCAAGCTGGCGCACAATCACGAAAAAATGATTATCCAAAAATTATCTACTAAAAAATACTCTACTAAATAGTAAAGTATTTTCATTATCTTCGCCTATTTCTTAATATCTTGCTCAATTTTTTCCAAACGTTCAAATATCTTCTCTAATTCCTGCTCGGTTCTCACATCCATGGCAATATCCTCTTTTATTTCTTGAGCAGTTTTTTCCGCCACTCGTTTTTCACCTTTAAGACCAGAAATTATTATTTCATTGCCGATAAAGCTCGAAACGAATAATCCGGTAATCAAAAGCAAAAACACGCCAATCGCTACTGATACTGGTCCATCCCACCATGGTAAATCGGCAATATTAAGCTCGCCTAGCCAAAAAAACCGTGTCAAAAGATCGACCGAATGCCAAATACCGCGCCAAAAAATAATTACTCCCGCTCCCCCGACAAACGCGTAGATAATAGGATAGTGACTAAGTCGGCCACGCACTTTATCTTCCAACTTATCACCGAGATGATAAACTTTTTTAAAAAGCATAAAATAAAGATTAAATTTTCTTAGGAAAAATAATTGACAAAATAATCGACGCGCTCAAAGCCAGCATAATAATACTAAAAGAAACTAAAGATGAAATATGTAAACCGATAATACCGGAGAGCATTTTGGCGCCGATAAAAAATAAAATAAACGACAAACCTTTTTGCAGATGATGAAAACGATGCAAAACATTCTCAATCAGAAAAAACAACGCTCTCAGACCCATGATGGCAAAAATATTGGAAGTAAAAACGATAAATAGATTTTGCGAGATGGCAAACACGGCTGGAATGGAATCAACCGCAAAAATAATATCACTGGCTTCCACGAGCAATACCACCAAAAATAGCGAGGTAAAATAAAATTTGCCATTTTCCTTAAAAAAGAATTTACCATTGTGGTGACTGGCGGTAAACGGCAAAAATTTATGCGCCAAGCGAACAACTTTATTATGCTGAAAATTGATATGCTCTTCTTTTTTATCGCGCAAAAGTTTGATGGCGGTATAAATAAGAATAACGCCAAAAATGTAAAGCACCCAATAAAATTGGTGAATAATATAAGCGCCGGCGGAAATAAAAACCCCGCGAAAAACAATCGCCCCCATAATACCCCAAAATAACGCGCGGTGATGATATTTTTCTTCCAATTTAAAATAACTAAAAATCAGCATGATAACAAACAAATTATCCACTGACAACATCTTTTCGGTAACATACGCGCTCAGAAACTCCGCCGCCAATTCTTTACTCATGAACAAAAAAATGAGAAAAGAAAAAACCACGGAAACGGCAATCCAAAATAACGATTGCCACAAAGCCGCTTTAAAACTAACTTTGTGACTTTTCCGATTAAAATAACCTAAATCCACTACCAAAAAACCCACTACTACTATTGCAAACACTGCAAATAACTCCGCTTGTGCTGACATAAAATACTTAATAAACTACTAAAAAATTAATGAGTAATTATTATATCACCTTTTATCATTAAATCCGAGACCATCACCGCCTGTACCGCTTGATCATACAACGCCCGACAATTTTCTACTGCTAACACTTTTTTATCGAAAACATCCAAACAATTGCCTTTTTCAAATATTCCATCACCGCTGGAATGATAAGCTAAATTATCGGTTAAAACGCTTTTAACAGTACCAGACACTAAATTACGATGTATTACCAATCCGTCTGTATCGGCCATAAGATCACGACCAAAAATAGTAACCGGGATCTCTGCGCCAAGTAAATTGGCCGCTGTCGGATAAATATCTACTTGACTAGCCGGCTTAGAATTAATGCCTTTTAAATCAACGCCCGGCGCCAAAATTATCAGTGGCACTTTCGTATATTGTAAATCACCAAAGACAGCGTCGTTGACCTCCAAAGCTTTGCTAATATTGGTAAAACTGGTGTGGTCGCCGTAAATAAATATTAAAGAATTATCATACAAACCGGCTGTTTTTAAATTCGCAATAAATTCACCGATAGCCTTATCCACATAGTTAATACTTTGTAAATATTGCTTCTGCAACCAATCCAAATTATTAACTTCCGCGCTGTTCAAACTCACCAAATCTGCCGGTAAATTAAATGGAGTATGAGAAGTTAAAGTAATCAAAGTCGCCATAAAAGGCTGAGGAAAAGACTGGAGCTTGGAAATGGATTGATTAAAAAAATCTTGATCTCCCAAACCATATACTCCAATCTCACGTGGCGTTACAAAATCTTGTCTGCTCAACCAATGTTCATACCCCAACTGAGGATAAATATTGGCGCGATTCCAAAAACTAGCCACGTCACCATGCAAGGCATAGGTGTGGTAACCATTATTTTTGAGCAAACTCGGTAAAGCCAAATAATGATTATAAGCATAATCAATAAAAGCAACCGTATTAGGTAAGGGATAAAGAGAATTTAATACCGAAAATTCCGTATCGGCGGTAGTGCCGGGACCGATCGGGGCGTAAAAATTAGAAAAATACAAACCAGCTTCAACTAATTTATTCAGATAAGGAGTAATCTCTTGGCCGGCAACCTGCTTACCAATCACCGCGTTTTCCAAAGATTCCACTTGAATTAAAATCAAATTTCTTTTTTGAGCAATCCCAAAATTATTTTTATTTATTGCGGTCGCCGGACGCTGTTTAATCCAAGCTTCTACCAAACCCGCGTCCGAAGCGGTTACCTCATCGACGCGTAACCCAAAAGCCAAAACATCACCAAAAGAAAAATTAATTACCCCCAGCTTGCTTACCAAAGCATTCACATCATAAAGCTTATTGTAGGCATAAATATGGGTGACATTCCCCGCCTCCGTGTATTCTCGAAAAAATAAATAACCATAACCTAAAATAGTAAACAAAATAATAAACCCACCGGCAATTAATTTTTCTTTTTTCAAAACCACTTTTTCTACCATGTATCCCCGACAAGAAAAAATCAAGGTCGCTAGTACGGCTAACGGACCAACTGCAAAAAACAACAACCGATAATCAAGCAAAATCTTTACCGTGCCAAATAGAGTAGCCCCTTGTCCCAAGTAAAGTAACGCCGAAGCCTGTAAAAAACCGCCGGAATAAGAATAATAAAGAAACTGAACGATAAAAATCAAAGAAACAAAAAAAGAAATCGCGCTTAGAATCAAATATTTCAATCGAAAATTAAACAATGCCGGCGCGCCAAATAAAAACAACCCCAAAGCGATAGTCACCACAGTGCGGCGAATAATGTGGTGACCGGGAAAAATACCCAACCAAAAATTAAAAAAATGATTTTGTAAAACAAAAATAAGAATAAGCAAAATTGACAGCCAATAAGCCGATAAATACGGACGCAAAAATTTGTTTACCCAAACAAAGAAAGATTTGGTGCTCGCCAAAATTCCTTTCATACTTTATACTTTATAAATCAGCAATGTCCGTGCGATACTGTTTCGCCAGCGTCATTACATTATCACCATAAAAACGATACTTTAAATTTACCGAACCGGCGAAATAGCGCATCGCCGCCTTCCACTCGCCGTCATCGGTGCCGTTGGCGCCGTCTCCTTTTAACTTAATCGCCGCCGCCAAAAATGCATCGCGAATATCCCAAGGATTAGCGGTGCTTTTACCGGTAATAGCGGTAACCTTATTTTTATACCCCATCCAAGTAGAAGGAATAAATTGCGCCGGCCCCATCGCCCCGCCCCAACCCACTTGATTGCCATTTTTATCTTTCATCGGACACGACACTGGGGTCGTATCAATATTCAGCCCCAATTCTTCAATAATTTTTTTAAACGGCTCCTGATCGCGAGTTGGTTTCATTATCACCTGCCAACCTTTTTCTGGTGGGTCACCACTCCGATTACAAGTACCAACATTTTTACCCAAATTTGACTCCTGTGTCAAGATGGCAAGCAAAAACTCAGTTCTCATACCAGTGATCCCACCCGCCCATTTGGCAATTTCTACCGCTTGACCAAAATTAATTTGACTACCAGTGTTAAACAGCTCATAAATTCGGCTACGAATCGCGGCGGCGCGGTTTTTACGGTCGCTAAGGATGGTTTGGTAATTACTCTCTTTGCCTTTGGTCGCAGTCAACAATTGATTTTGCTGGCTAATGGAACTATTTAAACTTTGCTGTTGAATAGATTTTATTTTAAGCAAATCATTGGCTTCGTCTTTCTGCCCCTCTAATATGGTTTGTTCGGTAATTAAATTAGTACGAATAATTTTATTTTGCTTCTGTAATATTATAATCGCATCGGTTAAAGCAACATAATTTTGAACTTGATTAAAAACTTCCGATAGGCCATCAGCCGCCACGAGTGCCAATAGAATGTTGTTATCAACGGCATTAATTTGACGCAATACCACTGCAATATCATTATTTAATTGCTGTTCTTTAGTTAAATTGGATTTAATACTTTTTTCTCTTTCCGTAATCTGACTACCGATATCCGACAACTTAAGCGCGGTAGCTTTCACCTGCAACGTCAAACTTTTTTGTTGAGATTGCAATTGTTTAATTTTATTGGCTAAAGTGGTCTTTTCGGTTTGCGTCTTGCCAAGTTCCACGGTATATTCGGCAATTTGTCTTTCAATATCTTTCAGCTCCGCCTCTAATTGAGCTTGAGTGGAATCAGCCGAAACCAGAATAGGTGTAAAAATCAGCAAGGAAAAAATTACCAAAAAAATAACCGGCATTATTTTTATGGAACGAGTCTTAAAAAAATAATAAACACCGCTGGCAGTAATTAAACCACCTACAATATCTACCACATAATGCTGTTTGAGGGTAAGAGTGGAAATAATAACCAACAGGGTACAAATCAATGACCATGCGCCCCATGATTTTTTCATTCGCCAAAAAATTAATGTTACCAGCACAGACGTCGCCACATGAAGCGAAGGAAAACAATTAAGAGGATGATCAAAATAAATTAAAACGCCATATAAGCTTGTCCAAACAGTATGCGTTGACTCGAAAACCGGACGCGGGTAAACGGTAGGAAAAAACAAAAAAACCAAACCATGCAATACTATTAATCCGATTAAAGCCATTAAAACCTTTCGTAAATCAGATTTATTTACTAATAAAAGTATGGCCCCTGCTTGAAAATAAGTAAGATAATAAAAAATGACCGTCCAAGCTAAAAAAGGAACATTTTTTTCCCAATTTAACATGGGCAAAGTAGCGGCTGGCCAAAGTAAAAAATAGTTAGTACCCAGATAAATCAACCCAAAAACAACCATTAAATACACAATGGCTTTAATGCGCGTTATGTCTCCAATAAGTTTAATAAATGTCTCACCCATATTTATTATATTATAACACGTCCAACCCTATTTGGACATATTGACTTTTACCATATTTTTGATATAATAGGTGCGGTTTGTCAGGGTAGCTCAGCCGGTTAGAGCACTGGATTCATAACCCGGAGGTCGGGAGTTCGAGTCTCCCCCCTGACACAGATACTTTTTGGTGTAGGGTATAACTCTAGCGTATATGCTTGTACTAGGCATTGAATCATCATGCGATGATACTTCGGTGGCCCTACTGGATTGTTCCGAGCAGGGCTGTTTTGTTATTAAGGAACTGACCGCTTCGCAAATTGAAATTCACAAAAAATACGGTGGGGTGGTTCCGGAAATCGCCGGTCGGATGCACGCGGAAAAAATCGTGCCCTTAATTGAGGAGGTACTAAAGGACCAAAGTCATCCTGATATCATCGCCGTCACTGCCGGCCCCGGACTGATTACCGGACTCATTGTGGGCGTGGAAGCCGCGCGGACTTTATCATACGCTTGGAATATTCCTCTGGTCGCGGTGAATCACATTGAAGGACACATCCACTCCGTGGAAATTTCAAATTCAAAATCTCAAATTACAAAAATCCAATACCCTGCTCTGGCGTTGGTGGTTTCCGGCGGGCACACGGAATTAATTCATATCAAAAAACAAGGAAAATATAAAATCATCGGACAAACTCGCGATGATGCTGCCGGTGAGTGCTTTGATAAGGTCGCTAAACTTTTGGATCTCCCCTATCCCGGTGGCCCACAAATTTCCAAACTGGCTGAAACTGGAAAAAACAACGCGATCGATTTTCCGCGACCAATGCTTAAAAAAGAGAATTTCTCCGCCAAAAGCGGACCAGCCTTTGGCTGGGACTTTTCTTTCGCCGGCCTCAAAACTTCGGCTCTTTATTGGCTCCGCGACCACACTCTCGATTCATCACCTAAAAGCTATAAGCTAAAAGCTATAAGCTCAGAAGACTTCTGCGCTTCTTTCGAACAAGCCATTGTTGATGTGCTCGTTGCCAAAACCATCCGCGCCGCTCAAAAATTAAAACCCAAAACTATTATCCTCGCCGGTGGCGTCTCCGCCAACAAAAAACTCCGAGCCACTCTCGCCAATCAAATTGAATCACTTGTTCCCC
Organism: Candidatus Magasanikiibacteriota bacterium; assembly: GCA_041678665.1. GTDB lineage: Bacteria > Patescibacteriota > Patescibacteriia > Magasanikbacterales > GWA2-37-8 > GWA2-37-8. Next base: position 54,600 of record JBAYNU010000004.1, on the reverse strand, counting down.
ACTCTTTATTCCTTACTCCTTCCACTCAATACTCCATGGACAACGCCTCTATGATCGCGGTAGCCGGATATTATCAAGCACTAAAAAAAGATTTTACTTCTTGGAAAAAAATCTCTGCCGACCCTAACTGGTCGCTAAATTAGTTTTCCACAGATATAACTTGACAATACGCTAATTTTAGAGTATACTATTGCCCATCATGGGCTTTTTTAATTTGAACATGCCAAAATAAACTGGCAAATATAGGGGGGAAAGATGTTCTTTCTGCAGAAAAACTTATTAAATTTTTCTGGTTTCGAAACGCTGATATTCTGCATTGTCGGAACCACCGCAGCCGCATTCTCTTTCGCGTTCCTCTTATTAAAATAAGGAGGACAAGTGAAGTATCAGGAAATTATCTTGCCGATTCATTTCGGCAATCCTTTCGTAGCGGCTCAAATCCGCGCCGCCAAAAAAACAAGGCGCAAGATGCTACTGTGCCTTACCTCGCTCTTTATAACAATCCTCGCAATTACCATTTGGCGAATTATCGCTTAAATGGTTCCCATCTTAAAGCCGAACATTCCCTGTTCGGTTTTCTATTATTACTTGTATACTGGGCGAAAAAGTATTACAATGATGATGCTTAATTCATCTAAATCATATGAATAATATCAAAATCTTTTCCGGCAACAGCCATCAGCAATTCGCTCAAAATATCTGCCAAAATCTGGGGATTACTTTGGGTAAATCGCGCGCTTTTGCTTTTAGCAACGACAATCGTTTCGTAAAAATTGACGAACCGGTGCGCGGTGCCGATGTTTACATCGTCCAAACCAGCGCTTCACCTGTTGATGCTAACTTAATGGAAATGCTTATGATGATCCGCGCGCTCAAAGGAGCATCGGCGGCGCGTATTACCGCCGTGATGCCCTACTTGCCCTACGCGCGTTCGGACAAAAAAGACCAAGAAAGAATTTGCCTTACCGCGCGACTCGTAGCTGATTTGATTGAAACCGCCGGCGCCGATCATGCGTTAGTGATGGAAATGCATTCACATCAAATTCAAGGATTTTTTTCCATACCCTGTGATCACTTAGTGGCTGCCCCCACCATGATTAATCATTTAAAAAATAACTGGAACCTAGACAACTATGTTTTAGTAGCCGGCGACGCGGGCGCGGCCAAGATCCTTAAACTCTACGCCGATGGATTAAAATTATCCGTGGCGATTATGGATAAACGCCGTGATAGTAATGACGAACAGCCAAAAATAAAAGGCGTGATTGGTGAAGTAACCGGCAAAAAATGTTTGCTCATAGACGATGAGGTGGCCAGCGGTCGCACTCTCATTCGCGACGCGGAATTTTTACTCGGCAATGCCGGCGCTTTATCGGTCGAAGCCTGCGCCACCCATGCGGTGCTTAGTGGCAACGCCATTAACGACCTCAACGCTTCGCCGATTTCCAAATTTATTTTTACCGACACTATTCCTTTAAATGATAAAAAATTAAAAAATACCGAAATAGTTTCTGTGGTTGATGTCTTTGCTGAATGTATTCGTCGATTGCATGAAAACGAATCAATTAAAAGTTTGAATGATGTATAACACCACATGTCATTCTGAACGAAGCGAAGAATCCCTTCGACTTTCGTAGTATAAGAGATCCCCGGTTTCAAAGGGATGACATCACCCCCCCTTGACAAAACTCCTAAAATGTGCTATACTGCAATGTCAGTTTAGTTCTTTTTACCCTTTCTGAAAACGGAAAAACCTGTGAATTATGCGGTTTTTTCCGTTTTCAGAAAATAACAAAATAGGCCATAATAAAATGGCAAGGAGATTTTAAATGGAAAAAAAAAGTGATAGTTGGACCGCGGTAGTCGCGGTTATTGCAATGATTGCCGCTTTAGCGGCAGCAACCGCGTATGACATCTTACCGACACCGACGGTAAGAACAATTATACCCGATCCTTATCAGGGGATCGGAAAAACAATCTGCATCGTAGTGGCAATCGTGGCATTTATAGCCATGTTCGCCATAAAAATAAAAACGGACGCGGGAAAAAAGCCGCGTTTTAAAAAAAACGTCAGGATTAAAAACCTGTCTCGTTAGCCGGTGCAAACCGGTCCCGCCGTAATTAAGCACCCTATCAAAAAACCGCTCATTTCCGGTCATGACTCCCACCAGTAAGCCGTACACCCAAGTACGGCTTTTCTTTTTGTAAAAAAACGCCCATTTGGACGTTTCAAAATTCCCAAAATTTTTTTCTGTTTGCAGATCTTTCGACTCCGCCCCGCCTTGGCGGGGCTCCGCTCAAGATGACAATAACGAAATAATTTCTTTTTTAAATTCCTCATCTACACTGACTTTATACTGCGTTTTGATTTTTTTATCACCTACCACAATATACACCTGCATCTCGCCTGGATATTTTGCTAACACCGCCTTAACGGCATCGGAATGCGTCTTGATTTTCGCCGGCGATACACAAATCTCAATCCCGTCATTCACCATCATTACATTGCTCGATGACTCAACTGTTCGATTGCTGTTTTTAACTTGGTTACTGGTCATTGGGGTTTGATTGGAAATTGTTCGCGTTGGTCTCATCGACATTGCCATCTGCCCGGCAATTGTCGCCGCATTCTCCTTGGTTAACTCATACGCTTTTTCCACAAACAACTTATTATCACCTTCATCACCGGTCTTACCTACCACACACACCATTTTGCCTTCCACCCACACATCTTTGGTGGTCTCATAAGTGCGCGGAAAAACCAGAAGTTCCAAACTGCCGGATAAATCTTGAATAGTCACAAACATCATCGGCGCGCCATTACGCGTAATTTTTTTCTTGGTAGAATCAATTATCCCGCCTACCACTACCCAACTTGATGGCTGACACTGCGGTAAATCTCTAACCGGAGTAAGAGCGCTTGCCATAGTTTTTTGAAAAAAATCAAACGGATGCGCGGTTACATACAAACCCAATAATTCCTTTTCCCAAGTTAATTTTTCATTTTCAGTGGCATCAGGCGCGGCTTCCAATCGCACTTTGTTGGCTCCTTTTAGTATTCCCCCAAACAAAGAATTTTGTTTGCTATCCATCTGCTCCTGCGAATGATGTACAAAAGCTAAAAGATTTTCAATATTAGCCACCAACAGTCCGCGATCATAACCAAAACAATCAAAAGCCCCACATTTGATTAAACTTTCCAAAGATTTTTTATTTAAATCTTTATCTTTTACGCGCGTAAGCAAATCCTCCAAACTTTTATAAGCGCCATTGTCTTTGCGCTCGCGATAAATCACATCGGCGATATGTTCACCGACATTTTTGACGCCGCTAAGTCCAAAACGGATATGCGCTGATCTGTCATTCCGACCGAGTGTAACGAGCGGAGGAATCCCTCGGGTGTGGTCGTTTCCCGCCATAGGCGGGTCCGCCTTTGGCGGAAAGGGATCCCCATTCGGCTGTCGCTCAGGGCAGGCTCTCGACTCCTCTCGGGATGACAATTGTGGTGTGGACACCACCTCGTCGCTAATCATCGCGAAATTTTTGAAACTCTCGTTTACATCCGGAGGCAACACCCGTACCCCCATGCGTTCACACTCGGCAATAATTTCCGGCACTTTATCCATATCACCCGACTCGGCAATCAAAACGGCGGTCATATATTGCACCGGAAAATTCGCTTTCATGTAGGCCGTCTGATAAGCCACCACACCGTAACTGCACGCGTGCGCTTTACCAAAACCATAAGCGGCGAACGGCTCAATCAATTCCCATAAACGATGAATTTTTAAATCCGGTAATTTGCCAAATTCACGGCAACCTTTAAAAAACTTTTCTTTTTGTTTCGCCATTTCTTCGGGAATTTTTTTACCCATGGCTTTGCGAAATTTATCCGCCTCTTCCCAATTATACCCGGCCAAATTAATGGCGGTTAAGAGCACATCGTCCTGATAAACAATCAACCCGAGTGACTGGTCCAAATAATCTTTCATCCGCGGATCCAAATATTCAATCATTTCGGGATGATGCCGGCGCTGAATATATTCGGGAATGCTTTCCATCGGACCCGGACGAAACAAGGCCACAATGGCCATAATGTCAAAAATTGAACTGGGTTTTAATTCTTTTAAATACCGGGTCATACCGGAGCCGGAAAGCTGAAACACGCCCATAGTTTCACCGCGGGCGAGCATTTCGTAAGTCTTGGTATCATCCCACGGCAAATGCATGATATCCACTTTGGTGCCGGTGGTTTTTTGCACAATCTCCACCGCGTGTCCCAAAATCGACAAATTCCGAATGCCTAAAAAATCCATTTTCAAAATACCGGCCGCCTCTACCGCATGCATTTCGTATTGCGTGGTAATTTTATCTCCGCCGGTTTCGTATTGCACCGGCGTAAAATCAGTAAGCGGGGTGGGAGAAATCACCACTCCGGCCGCGTGAATGGAAGTGTGGCGCGCGCAGCCTTCAATTTTTTGCGCTAAATCCAACAAACGTTTAATTTGTTCATCTTCTTGATAACGTTTTTTCAAATCCGGTTCCAATTCAATCGCTTTTTTGATAGTCATGTGGAAACCCTGCGCGCCAAAAGGAATAAGCTTAGCGACTTGATCGCATAAACTATAACTATATCCCAACGCCCGACCCACATCGCGTACTGCGCCTCTGGCCATCATGGTACCAAAAGTGATAATCTGCGCCACTTTATCGGCGCCATATTTTTGGGTAACATAAGCAATCATTTCATCGCGCCGATCGTCGGCAAAATCCGCATCAATATCAGGGGCGCTGGGACGAAACGGATTTAAAAAACGCTCAAACGGTAATTTAAAATATAACGGGTTAACAGTGGTAATACCCAGGGCATAAGACACAATTGAGCCAGCACCGCTTCCACGAGTGGTTTCAATGATGTCATGGTCACGCGCATACTGCACGTAATCGGCCACAGTAATAAAATATGGCGCATAGCCCTTTTTTAAAATTACATCCAATTCATATTCAATGCGCTGTTTTACCTCATCGGTTATTTCAATCAATTTGGGCAGCTTTTCATAAACTAAATCACGCAAATATTGTTCGGCGGTTTGGCCATCCGGAATTTCAATTGAAGGAAAATGCCATTGGTTTAATTCTAATTTTAAATCTACCCGCTCCGCAATCTTGACGGTATTGAGCATGGCCTCGGGAATATGTTTAAAACGCGTAGCAATTTCTTTGCTGGCACACAAAGAAAAATCCACTCCTTGCATGCTTTGGCGATTGGGCTCGTCAATGGTGCGACCATCGCGAATACAAGTAAGAATATCCTGCGCCTCACCATCCTCGGAATTAAGATAATGCGCGTCGCGCGTAACAATCAGTGGAATACCGGTGTCTTGGGATAACTCAACTAATTGAGAATTAAGTTCGGTTTGACCTTCATGTGCCGGCAAATCCATTAATTCCAAATAAAAATTATCCTTGCCAAAAATTTCTTGATATTCAAGCGCTACTTTTTTGGCTTTCTCATAATTATTTTCTTTGCGCAAAATCCACGGAATCTCACCACGCATACAAGCGGTAGAAGCGACCAAACCCTCGTGATACTGGCGTAAAAGTTCTTTATCTAATCGGGGTTTATAATAAAAACCTTCCAAGTGCGCAAGCGACGCCAACTTCATTAAATTACGATAACCGGTTTCGTTAAGCGCGAGCAATACCAAATGATAATATTTATCGCTCTTAGGATCTTTATCAAATCTTGATGCGGGAGCTAAATAAGCTTCCATGCCAATAATTGGTTTAATACCTTCTTTTAAACAACACTGATAAAATTCAATCGCGCCATACATGTTACCGTGGTCAGTCAAAGCCAACGCCGAAAAACCGCGCTTCCCCGCAGTCTTTACCAGCTCGTCAATTTTAGACAAACCGTCGAGCAATGAATAGTGAGAGTGGACGTGTAGGTGGACAAAATCGGACATATTGTTAGCTTATAGCTGATAGCTTTTAGCTTGTAGATTATTCAAAATAATACCCCTAAAAACTCAAAGCTACAAGCTAACAGCTCGGTTATCTTACCTCATCCCCTCGTTCTTTTCAACCCCTTATTTAGATACTAAAAACCCGCCACTGTGGCGGGTTACACTTTATAATTATACTAATATTCGGATAATATTTTAGCCTGCACTTCGTGCCTCATTTTATCCATATCGCTAAATGAGATACCTAATTGTCTTTTTAGTTCAATTACTCGTTTATTATACTGGTCCAAAATAACCGCCTCATTCGTTGGTAATTTTTCTAAATCTAAAGGATTGTTGCCTTTTTGAGGATATTTTTTTAACAATTCACTGTAATATTTTTCATACGAAAAAAGCGCATCGGTAAATTGTTTCATTTCTCCTTCTCTGTCGACATTTTCCATAAAACATACTTTAATTTTTAATCTTCTTTGCCGCTTTTTTTATACTTTTGGCAGTCGCCGCCACCGCTCGATCCACCGCGTCCTTAGCGCTATTATCAAATTTATCTTCGGCATCACTCATCCACTCATTGGCTTTTTTGGCAACCACTTTTTTTACCAAACCGGTGGCGCCTTGGGTTGCCAAAGTCATTAAGGCGGAAATATTTTCCACTTTACCGCGAATATAATTAATGGCATCGGTCAAAAGCTGTAGGCGCATGCGAAATTCTTCTACAATTCGACTGGCATCTTTGAGAATCTTACCGGCGTAATAAAACATCCAACATAAAAATACCGTTACCCACAAAATACAAAACGATAATACTATATAAAGTATATCCTTTGAACTTTCAAACATATTGCCTCCCTGCCATCCCCCGCAAGCATGGTGCGGATGATGAGATTAATTATAAGATGATTATATTATAACACAAATCACTAAAAGCACCAAATAAAAAATATCAAATAAACTCCAAATAACAAATATAAAATTCAAAAAACAATTTGTTTGATAATTGTGATTTATTTGGAATTTGTAATTTAATATTTGTAATTTACACCCTTACTTCTCCCCCCAGTTTTTCAATCACCTGGCGCACTTTTTCCATCGCCTTATCCACTTCTTCACTTTTCAAAGTCCGTTCGGTATGAGAAAAAGTAAAACGATACGCCATACTTTTGTATTCATCGCCGATAGTGGCACCCTCGTACACATCAAATAATTCTACTTTTTTCAGAAGATGATCAATGTTGTGCAGAGCCCAAACAATCTCATCGTGCGTCACGGATTTTTTTACCACAAAAGCCAAATCGCGCATTACTTCGGGGAAAGCAGAAATTATTTGATAATTAGGGCTAACATTCAAAGCCCCCGTCTCTACCAGCTGATCAATATTTATTCCCAAAATCCCCGCCCGCACGCTTAAGCCAAAATTTTTAGCAATCTGAGGTGTTATTTCAGACGCTAAACCAATCACCTTATCCTTATAAACCAATTCGGCCGAACGCGTAGGATGTTGCCATGGCATCAATTTTTTCTTGGGCTGATATTTTAATTCCAAATTTAAATTATCGGCTACTAATTGCGCGGCTTGGCGCATCTGCCAATATGGGTTGGCGTCTTTTTTGTCGGCATAAATGGCAATCAGCCAATTACCCTGTTGAGGCAAAAGCTCATCGCCATTAAAACGCGCGCGCGGACCGGCGGCTTCGACGGTAAACTTCTTGCCGATTTCAAACAATTTCACCGTCGGAAAACGCTCAATATTTTGAACCACATTTTCGATAAGCCCGCCGACGATATGGCGACGTAAATAGGGCCTTTCATCAGAGATGGGATTATCCAACTCTAAATACAAACCAGCGTCATCACCTAGATTTTTGATTTGTTTTCCAGAGACAAAAGAATAATTATAAACCTCGCTATAACCCAAACCCTGTGAAAAGATATCGCGCAATTTCCATTCTAAAATACGCTGGCTATTGGCAATGGGTGGAGTAATCGGGAAAACCGGCAGTTGGACCGGAATATTATTGTAGCCATAAATGCGCGCCACTTCTTCTACCAAATCTTCGGGAATGGAAATATCTTTGGTGGCACGCCAAGTCGGTATTGTTACCACCAAACAATCTTTCTTTTCTTTTAATTCAAAACCTAATCTTTCTAAAATCGCCAACACCTCTTTTTTATCTATCTGAACGCCAATTTTCTTATACAAAAATTCCCAAGGTAGTTCAATCGGCCCCTGATATAAATGAAATTTTTTATCGTCTACCACCTTGCTTGCCACCTTGGCGCCCGTACATAATTGCAAAGTTAACTCCACCGCTTTGGCCAACGCCTGTTCACATAAATTCGGATCAAGTGCTTTCTCAAAACGCGCCGAGGAATCGGTACGCAAACCGAGCTTAACCGAGGCTTTACGAATAGTGGCAGCATCAAAATTGGCAGCTTCAAAAATAATCGTGGTGGTATCATTAGAAATTTCACTCTCTTCTCCACCCATAATACCAGCCAAGGCCACCGACTTTTCATCATTTGCAATCACGAGCATGCTTGAGTCTAACTGGTGCTCCGCGCCATCAAGAGTTCTAAACTTTTCTCCGTCTTTCGCCCGTTTCACTAAAATATTTACTCCTTTATCCTTACTCCTTATTCCTTTGAGACGCGCAGCGTCAAACGCATGCATCGGCTCGCCCAAATCATACATTATATAGTTGGTAATATCGACAATATTATTTATCGGACGCAAACCAATGGCATGAATTTTTTGTGCGAGCCATGCTGGCGACGGTTCTATTTTTATCCCCTCAATTACCACTGCCATATAGCGCGGGCACAATTTTTCGTCTTCAACTTTCACTTTTATTTTTACTGTACTGCCAGCTGACACATCTTTTACCTCGTAATTTTTTAAATCTTTTTTAAATACCGCCGCTACCTCGCGCGCCATGCCATAATGCCCCCACAAATCGGGCCGGTTGGTCATAGATTTATTGTCAATCTCTAGCACCACTTCATTTAGACTTAACGCCTCAGCTAATGGTTTGCCTACTGCCAATTTCATAGCGCTTAAATCTAGAATCTCTTTTTCCTCTTTCAACGGAAACATTTCTCCCAAACCAATTTCGGTGGACGCACAAATCATGCCGTAGGATTTTACCCCGCGAATTTCCGCTTCCTTCATTTCGATCGACTCACCCTCGCCATGCCACTTCACTTTGGCACCCAACTTGGCCACCGCGCAAAGCATACCTTCACGAACATTGGATCCGCCGCAGACAATCTTTAATTTGTCTGTACCCACATCAACCTCGCAAACTTTAAGTTTGTCGGCATTAGGATGTTTTTCGACTAACAAAACTTTGCCTACCACAATATTTTCTAAATGCTTGCCTTTATGGTGCACACTTTCTACTTCTACCGTGCTCATCGTCAAATTACGCGCCACCTCGTCGGCCTTAATGGAATCAGGTAAATTAATGTATTGTTTTAGCCAATTATAGGAAATATACATACTAAAATTGTTTCAAAAATCGTAAATCTCCACCCATTAACAAGCGAATATCATGAATGCCGTATTTTTGCATAGCCAATCGCGTCAAGCCCATACCAAAAGCCAAGCCATGCCAAACTTTGGGATCAAAACCCGCAATTTCAACCACACGTGGATGAATAAGCCCACAACCTAAAGTTTCCACCCAGCCGCTATGTTTACAGGCACCACAACCTTTGCCACCACAAATCAGACACTTCATATCCATTTCAAAGCCCGGCTCTACAAAAGGAAAAAATCCGGGACGTAAACGCACTTCAACATCGGTCTGATACAAACCACGCAATAATTCTTTTATTATACCAATTAGATGCCCAATATTCATATCTTTATCAACCACCAAAGATTCATACTGATAGAAAGTATGTTCATGGCTAGCATCAGTGGCTTCATTACGGAAGACTCTCCCGGGATAAGCAATTCGAAGGGGTGCCCCATATTTTTGCATTAATCTTACCTGCATATTGGATACATGCGGACGCATGCACCATTGTGGGTGATTTTTAATATAAAAAGTGTCTTGAGAATCGCGAGCCGGATGCGTAGTAGGAATATTTAAAGCTTCAAAACAATAATAATCACTATCCAGATCAGGACCGTCTTCCACTATAAAGCCCATCGCTCGTGCTACTCCGTTCATCTCTTCGAGTACTTGGGTTATGGGATGTAAATGCCCACGCTCTACTGCTGGTAATGCCGGCGCCGTCACATCCACACGCTCCTTTTCCAATTCCATCGCCCACTCACCGCTAGATAACTCACCCTTTTTTTCATTTAGTGCCGCTTCGATCATATTTTTAACATCGTTGGCCAATTGTCCCGCTATTTTACGCGCTTCTACTTCCAAATCTTTGAGCCCTTTCATCAAATTGGTAAGTTCTCCATTTTTTCTTCCCAAAAATTTATTTTCCAATTCTTCCAAATCAACCTTATCTTTGGCAGCTTTAATAGCGAGTAGCGCCTCTTCTTTTAATTGGTGCAATTGATTTTGCATATAACATTATTAGAAAATCTTACTCCACAAATTTGTGAAAACGGACTTAAACCCCCATAAATCTTTGGCCGTCACTACAAATATCAGGACCAAAAGCGCCATAAAACCAATCGTATGCGCTGCCTGTTCAAATTTCATAAATACCGGTTTTTTAAAAATTTTGCCGAGCCAAGTGAATAATATCCGACCACCATCAAGCGCCGGTAAAGGCAAAATATTTATTACCGCCAAATTCAAAGATAACATCGCGGTAAACTGAATAAGATACGCCCATCCCATACGGGCTACCTGCCCAGTCATAACCGCAATTCCCACCGGACCAGTAACGGCGCTACCAGCACCTTTGCCAACAAATAAACCGGCAATCAATTGCCAAAAAGCCAAAACAATAGCTAATAAATAAGACCCAGTGGCAATGACGCCATAATAAATTGCTTTATGCCAAGGATATTTTACCAGTCCCACCTCCGCAATCGCCACCCCAATTCCACCTTTGCCGGTATCAGAATTAAGAGTGGGAATAATATTTTTCTCAAAAGTCTTTTGTCCGCGCGCAATCGTAAAAATAATTTCTTTATCGCGATTTTGATCGACATATTCCTGCATCTGAATGATACGCGGATTTTTGATAGCGTCAATTCCTATTATTTCATCCCCCATTTTAAGGCCAGCTTGAGCCGCTGGTTTACCTTCTATTACTTGGAGTATCGCCACCCGCGCGTCTTTTACCACCGTGCCATCCGAAATATCATCAGTGGTTTGCGGCAAACCTATCATATATCCCACTGAAAGTAATACCGCCGCGAGCACAATATTCATCACTACTCCCGCCGCGAGCACAATCGTTTTTTTCCAAGCCGATTTACTCATGAAACTATCTTGATCAACCACGGCTTCGCCATTCTCACCCTTAATTTTTACAAAACCGCCAATCGGCAACCAATTAATGGAATAAACAGTTCTTTCCCCCTCGGATTCTTTGTTTCCCCATATCCATTCTCGTTTACCGTTATCCAAAAATCGCACTCCCAAGGCGCGGGGCGGAAAACCAAACCCAAATTCTTCCACCTTCATTCCACTTTTACGCGCGGCAATAAAATGTCCAAACTCATGCGCCAAAACCAATACACCCAAAACCAAAATAAAAATAATTACAGTTAACATAAATCAAATTGAAAATGAAAACAAAATTACTTAGCTTCTTCTATTGGAGGACTTTTAAACATTTCGTGATAAGGGCTTACTTTCTTTATATTTGATTTTGGTTTACCCAGCACTTCAATGACTACTTCCAACGGATCTTCTATTATTTTGACAACTTTTATCTCTCTTTCACCACTCTTATCAACTTCCCCCCTGTACACTGCGCCTTCTTTAATATTATCCATAATGTCCTTGGCTTTCTTTCTTTCTAATTGCAAATTATCATGCATTCTTTTCGCCACAACTTCAGCGCGGCTACCTCTTCTACCAACATCTGTACCAAAATTTATTAATTCGTCAAATGGCATATTTTATATAAATTAATAACAATTGAATTGTTAGAAGGCATGGAATGTTTGATTCATTGCTTTAGTTGCATTTGTTAAATCAATATACCATCCACATGTTATAAATTTGCTTTAAATAACTAAATAATCTATAATATACTTTAACAACGCCGTCCTTGGCGCGTTAACTAATTAACTAAAGTATGACTATACTTTACATTATTTTAGCGGTTGTGGCAATAGCCGCAGTTTGGATTATTGCCGTTTACAATGGTTTAATACGCAGTAAAAACCAAGTAGATGAAGCTTTTAGTGACATCGACGTCCAACTGAAACGCCGTTACGATTTAATCCCGAACTTGGTTGCGACTGTGAAGGGCTACATGACCCACGAAGCCGGCACTCTCGAAAAAGTAACCGCCGCTCGCGCGAGCGCCATGCAAGTGCATGACAACAAAGGCGCTACCCTCGCCGAACGCGAAGCCGCCGAAAATACCCTATCCTCTACTCTTAAATCACTGTTCGCAGTTTCGGAAAATTATCCCGATCTCAAAGCCAGCCAAAATTTCTTGCAATTACAGGCGGAGTTATCTGATACCGAAAATAAAATTCAAGCCGCTCGCCGGTTTTACAACGGCAATGTGCGCGACTTCAATACCAAGATTCAGGTGTTCCCAACCAACCTGATTGCCGGTATACTTAAATTCGTAAAATACGAATTTTTCCAAGCAGGCAAGGCGGAGAAACAAAATGTGCAGGTAAAGTTTTAAATTATACAAAAACTATAAAAAAATAAACCACCCCTACAATAAAGGGATGGTTTATTTTTACACAATTGACTAGTTATACAACTGAGGGTAAAATACCCTATACAAAATCCTATGATTTACCAAGAAATATCTTCTAACAAACGCAATTCTGTACTTCTCGTGATGATTTTCATCGCCGTGCTTATTGGTATCGGCTATATTTTTAGTATGGCGCAGGGAGATAAAATGTATAGTGGCGTGTGGATCGCAATTATTATTTCACTTATCATGACATCCGTTTCATATTTTTCCGGTGATAAAATTGCGCTCGCGATGTCGGGAGCTAAACCGATTGCCCACGATGATAATAAATATGTTTACCATTTTGTAGAAAACCTTTGCATTGCCAACGGCCAATCCATGCCAAAGATTTATATAATTGAAGATCAGGCAATCAATGCTTTTGCCACCGGACGAAAACCGGAACTTGCCAGCATCGCCATTACTACCGGCGCTATTTCTAAACTTACCAATGAAGAACTGGAGGGCGTAATCGCGCACGAACTTTCGCACATCAAAAATTACGACATTCGCTTTATGATGCTCGTAGCAGTACTGGTTGGCGCCATTGCCATGATGTCGGATATTTTCATTCGCACTCGTCTATTTCGCGGCTCGCGTGATGACAATCGCGGAAGCGGAAACGCCGGCGCCATATTTATGATTGTCGGAATCATTCTCGCCATTCTCTCACCGCTCATCGCCGAACTAATAAAACTGGCAATTTCGCGCCGCCGAGAGTATCTAGCCGACGCTTCCGGAGCGCTTCTTACCCGCTACCCCGAAGGACTGGCCAAAGCGCTGGAAAAAATTGCCGCCGATCATACGCCGATGCAACGCGCCTCTTCCGCTACTGCTCACCTATTTATCGCCAACCCCTTTTCCGGCAAAAAAATGTCTTCACTTTTCTCCACTCATCCACCGATAGAAGAGCGAATCAAACGCTTGCGTACTATGGGAAATTAAAAATAATATTCTACAAAAAAACAGACAAATACCGTCTGTTTTTTGATTTTCCAAAATATTTATCCCAACACCTCAAACTTTTCTCCGCCCGGAGAAATTTTATCGGAAATTTTTACCATTTCATCCACAATTTGATAGGCTAACTGATCACATTCCTTTTTTATCGCCAAATATTCCGCTTCGCTTTTTTCTTTACCCACTGTCTTACCCACTGCCGCATAAAATTTTATTTTTGGCTCGGTACCCGATGGCCGCGCCACCACCCGAATGGATTTTTCTTTATTTAAATAAAATACCAAAGCGTTGTCCGAAAATCCAACATATTCTCCGGCCCGCTTACCAGTCGCCGGATCGATCACGGTTTTATTTAATTGATCCAAAATTTCTACCACTTTTAATCCGGCAATTTCTTGCGGTAAGTTAGCGCGCAGGGCATTCATAATCGCGCTCATTTTATCCATACCATCCATGCCGGGATAAAACACCGATTGCAACAGTTCGCGATAATAACCGTATTCTTTTTTGATTTCTTCCAGCTGTTCAAACAGGGTTCGGCCGGATCGTTTGAGCAAAGAAGCGTATTCACAGATAAGCAACGCCGCCACCGCGCCATCTTTATCGCGGGCATAATCGCCGTATAAATACCCGTGGCTTTCTTCGGTGCCAAACAAAAATGTTCTACCCGCCAAACGCGTTTCCATAGCATCAGCGATATATTTAAAACCCACCGGCAAATCCCCTATTACTTCAATACCGTGGGCACGCGCGATTTGCGCCAGCAGTTCGGTAGTGACGGCCGTTTTGATTACTACCGCATTTTTTGGTAAAGCGTTTTTATTATTTAATTCTTGAATAATATAATTTAGAAGCAGCACCCCAATTTGATTGCCATTTAAAAAAACATATTCATCATTATTAAAACTCTTGCGACTCACCACGCCGATCCGGTCGGCATCGGGGTCGGCCGCCACCACCAAATCCGCGCTATTTTGCCGGGCATAATTAATTGCCAAATCCAAAGAAATCGGCACTTCGGGATTGGGAATTTGTTTGGCCACAGCACTAAAATCTGGATCACCGGCCATTTGTTCTTGTACCTCAATAATATTTTTAAACCCCACCCGGCGCAGTACCGGCAAAAAAGAAGTACCGGCACAGCCATTAAGCGGGGTAAAAATAATCTTGGCATCACGATAATCTCCAAGCGATAAACTACTCACAGTCGCTGCGTAAGCTTGGTCGGCCTCATTGCCGAGCATAATAATTTTGCCCCTGTTTAAAGCTTCATCAAAATCTATTTGCTTAACATCCCTAATACTGTTTACTTCTTTAATAATATTTAAATCATGCGGCGGCACCACCTGCCCGCCATATTCCCAATAAATTTTGATGCCATTGTCGCTCGGCGGATTGTGCGAAGCGCTAATCATCACACCGCCGATTGCTTTTTTATACCGAATAGTAAAAGACAATTGCGGAGTGGAACGAATACCATCAAAAAAATACACTTTTAAACCATTGGCAACAAACACTTCTGCCGCCACCCGCGCAAAATCCAACGAATGATGGCGCACATCATAAGTTATTACCACGCCCCGCTCGCGCGCCGCTTTTTCTCCAAAAACAGTAAACAAATACTGCGCAAAGCCCTGCGCCGATTCGGCAATAGCCCGACTATTAATCCGATTGGTACCAGCGCCCATTTTGCCTCTGCGCCCGCCTGTGCCAAAAGGAATCACTTTATAAAAAGCGTTATTCAGCTCATTAACATTCTTGTCTGCAATCAACGCCTTGATCTCCGCCCAATACTCCTTATAATTGTCATCTTCTAGCCACTTTTTTATATTCAAAAAAGCGCTGTCTACTAGCCCTAAATTTTTTAGCTCTGGTAGCGCCTTAAAAACACTTGTATTAACCATACTTTTTCGCTTGAATAAAAGGTTAATTTAGTATACAATACTGAACATGAAAATACAATAACACTAGACATAAAAACCAATAAAATATTAATTGTTTTTATGTTCTGGTGTTTTCATGTTTTAATATATTTCTATGGACTTGTTGGAACGTTTTTCTACCCACCTTAAAGAAGTGCTATCTCGGGCAATCGCCCTGGCAACCGAACTCCAAAATCCGCAAGTGGAATTAATCCATATTCTTTTTGTTTTACAAAACCAAAAAGGCGCGGTGGGAGCAGAAATTATTAACCGTTTTAAAATTGACCCAAAAATTATTGAACAATTTATTATTAATTTACCCAGCACCAAAAATACCGCCAGACAAACTCCCCAAGCCACCGCCGAAAAAACTATCACTCCGCTTGCTCCCACTACAAAAATCACTTTGGAAAAAGCCCTTTATCTAGCCCAACAAAATCACCACAATTATTTGGGAACCGAACATTTACTGGCGGCCATCACCGCTATTAACGACCCTAAAATAAATGAAATTTTCAAACTAAACGGAATAAAAACAACGGAATTGGAAAAACAAATCAACATCGTTCTAAATAATGCCACTCAATTTCCGCGCATGACCGAAGTAGCCGAAACTATCGAAAAAATTAATGAACATCTGGATAATCACCCAATAGCGTCACCCATTGCGCATTCTAAAAAATCAACTACCAAAAGTAAATCCCCCTCCGGAAACATGACGAACACAGATAATGCTTTAGAATTTTTTGCCATTAATCTTACCGACCAAGCCACTCAAAAAAATATTGATCCAGTAATCGGACGCGATACGGAAATTGAACGGCTGATCCAAATCCTTTGCCGCCGCACCAAAAATAATCCAATACTACTGGGCGATCCGGGCGTAGGTAAAACGGCAATCGTGGAAGGTCTGGCCAAAAAAATTACAACCGGCGATGTGCCAGATCTGCTTTTAAACAAAAAAATCTATGCTTTGGACATGGGGCTTTTAATCGCCGGCACCATTTATCGCGGTGAATTTGAGGCGCGACTTAAAGAAGTGATAGATGATGTCGCGAGTGATCCTAATATTATCTTATTTATTGATGAAATTCATAATATTGTGGGTGCCGGTTCCAACCAAGGGGCGATGGACGCAGCCAATATTCTAAAACCGGCCTTAGCGCGCGGGCAGCTACGCTGTATTGGTTCTACTACTCCTCCGGAATTTAAAAAATATATTGAAAATGATTCTGCTTTGGAACGCCGTTTTCAACCTATCATTATAAAAGAACCGACCACTACAGATGCTATCATAATATTAAAAGGATTGAAAAAAAATTATGAATTATTTCATAATGTTAAAATTACCGACGAAGCGGTGGAAGCGGCGGTTAAATTATCGGAACGCTATATTACCGGTAAATTTTTACCCGATAAAGCCATTGACTTACTAGACGAAACGGCGGCCGCCAAACGCGTGAAGTCCAAAAATTCCCCTTGGCAAAATAAGATTCAGCGTCTAGAACAAAAACTGGAACAAACTATTTTGGCCAAAGAATCCGCCGCCGGACAAAACCAATTTGACGAAGCGCTTAAACTAAAAACCGAAGAAAAAAAATTACACGCTTTAATTCAAAAACAGATCGAATCTGGAAAAAAGAAAAAAATAAAATCCGCCGGTACCATCACCGCGCGACAAGTAGCCGAACAGATAGCCAAAATTACCGGCACCATGGCGGCGCAAATCATGCTTGATGATAAAAATCGCTGGATTCAATTGGAAACAAACCTCAAAAAATATATTATCGGCCAAGACGAATCAGTCGCTATTGTCGCCAAAGCCATCCAAAGAGGACAACTCGGATTAAGCAGTTTCGAAAGACCCTTGGCTTCCTTCTTATTTGTTGGCTCAAGCGGAGTGGGTAAAACAGAATTAGCCAAAGTCTTGGCACAGACACTTTATCCCGATTCGGACGCCTTCATCAAACTGGACATGAGCGAGTTCAATGAACAACACAGCACTGCCAAATTATTAGGCTCTCCTGCCGGTTATATTGGTTTTAAAGAAGCTAATAATTTTACCGATAAAATTAAACTTAATCCTTATCGCGTAATTCTATTTGATGAAGTAGACAAAGCGCACCGAGACGTAAACAAGCTACTGCTGCAAATTTTAGAAAACGGACAAATTACCGATGCCTCGGGCAAGCAAATTTCCCTTAGACATGCTATAATAATATTAACTACTAATGTCGGGGCGATAGATGCCAAAAAAGGCGCTATCGGTTTTGGTAATTCCCCTTATTTAAATCACTCTTTTATAGACGACAAACTTAAGGAATATTTCTCTCCCGAGTTTATCAACCGTCTGGACGCCATCTGTTATTTTAACAACCTCACCACTGCTGACCTAAACCAAATCGCTAGCTTAGAAATAAATACACTTAATAGACGTTTACAAAATTACCACACCGCCATCCAACCAACTGACACCGCCATCCAATTTATTGTTGACAAACTTACCAGCCAAGACGCTCCGGCACGTAATTTACACCGTTATATTCAAAATAATATAGAGACCTTAATATCCGAAATCATTCTAAATAACAAAATAAAGAAACAATACGAATTAACAGTAAAAAATAATAAACTAACAATTAGCTAAATACACAACATCTAATATGTGCCGTGTGATACGTGATTATGACCGATGATCAAGAAATAAAAGATAACGACCAAAAAGAAAAACCAGTGACCCCGCCCCAGATATCCAGCAAAAATCCGGATAAGATTAAAATTGAGACCAACTCAACCAATAATGATTCCGATAATAATTTGACTATTAACTCGGTAGAAGGAAAAGGAGTGAATAAACTGGATGATAATAGCATTGAAATCAACATCAAAACACCGGAGGGAGAAGAAGGCGAGGAAGAAGACAAAAAAACCAACATTTCAAACGAGCCACCTACCCTCAAACCGGAAGAACAACCACAAGCTGGCATAGATATGAAAAAACCAAATTTTACCGCCTCTCAAACTTTTCCTCGACCCCAAACAATAAACCCGGGGTCGCCCGGCGCTGAGGAACTTACCCCTTTAGTATCAGACGAAACTCTTGATCAACCGCCAGCAGAAGCCAATACCTCTGCGCCTCCGGAAAAAACCGAAAAAACCGCCAAAGACGAAGATGTTTCACCGCCAGCCGACAGCAACCCTAATCAAGATGACCCACAAACAATTGCCGCGGAATTAGACCAGCAACGCCAACAACAACGCTTAGAAGAATCTAAACAGGCGGAAGCGGAATTGCAAGAACTATCCAAAGATTCTGACGACATGATTAATTCTCCGGCAGTAACAATGGTAATCAAAACTCTGTTACCTAAACTAGCCGACGAAATCACTGATGTATTTACAGAGCTTAAACAAATAAAAGGGCAGAATCGCGCCCCGGCTATACAAAAGGCGATTACCAAATTGCAAGAATTAAAAAATAAAATAAATAGATTAATATTTTGGGCGGGAATGGCGGAAGGATTAAAATTATGGTTGATACATTTTTCTTGGACAAATATTTTTATCATTTTTTTCTCACCTCTACTATTATTTTATTTTATATACGGTTTGGCATTTGGTAAATTAAAAATTGCCTTTAAAAAAATTATCAGCGGCATAGACAATGCTATCAAAAAATTAGAACCAAAAATAGAAAGAGAAGCACTACGCGACCGCATAATTTCACGTATTTAAAAACTAAAAAAATTTTATGTCTACTCGCCTAAAAAAAATACTACTCGCCATCGGACTGCTAATACTGGCCAGCGCCATTGCTTTAGCGCTTTATTATATGTTTAAAAAAACTACCGGTGGCTTTGTTACCCCGGGGCAAATTATTCCGGGCGCTTCCACTACCGGACAATTTCCGGCGGCTGGAGAAAGACCGACGACCACTACTACAGGACAAACCGGCACCGGTAGCCTGCCCCAAGCCGGCAACATTCCGGGAGTAAGTGACAGTTACTTTAAAAAAGAACCGGTAACCAAAATTGTTTCCGATTATGCCGTCTACAATTCCGTTAGTAAAGACAGTTCGCTTCGTTACTACAATGCCGCCAATGGCAAATTTTATAAACGCTCCGCTGACGGCACAATTACCGCACTATCTGATCAGGTATTTTATAATGTCTCCGATGTTACCTGGGGCAACACTTCCAATAAAGCCGTGATTGAATATCCCGATGCCAACAAAATAGTTTATGACTTTGATAAACAAAAACAAATAACCCTGCCACAACATTGGGAAGAATTTTCTTTTTCACCAACCGATGATCAAATCGGCGCCAAAAGTATCGGCGTGGCGGAAGAAAATCGTTGGTTAATAACCGTAGACTCCGACGGCACTCACACCAAAATCATCGAACCGATGGGAGCTAACGCCGACAAAGTAACTGTTGACTGGTCGCCCAGCCGCCAAACCTTGGCCTTCTCACAAACCGCCGAACCAATCGGAGACCAAAGACGCGAAATTTTGTTGGTTGGCCTTAATCACGAAAACTTCCGCGGGCTAACCACCGAAGGTTGGGGATTTGAGGAACAATGGTCGCCTTCAGGCAAACGTCTGCTTTATAGTGTTTGGAGCGACCGTAGTGATTTAAAACCGGAATTATGGATTACCAACGCTTATGGCGATGATATTAATACTGGTCGTAAAATGTTAAAAACTTACACTTGGGCGGAAAAATGTACTTTTGCCAATGAGCAAGTGCTTTACTGCGCTGTTCCCCGTGATCTGATAAAAGGAGCAGGGCTGATGCCGGAAATTGCCGCCGATAGTAATTATGACTTAATAAAAATTGACACTAATACCGGACTGCAAACGGAAATTCCCTTGGGCGATGATTATAATATCAACACGATTGAATATGATAATTTAAATAATAAAGTTATTTTTACCGACAAAAACAAAACCGGCATCTTTCAAGCTAACTTATAATCTTAACTTGACTATTTGCTTACTACTTTTTAATATGTCCCATCATAAAAAATTCTATCTCATTTTAATATTGCTTATCGCTGGTGTTATTTTGCTATTAATCATCAAAATAAAAGAAGCGCGCTCCATTGTTACGAATTACGTCGAAACACCTATTGTTAATTCCACCGCTACCTACATTCCCATCTTCCCCGCCGATCCCACTTTTGGTAACCCGGGCGCCAAACTTTGGATCGTGCTATTCGCTGACCTAGGCTGTAAACGTTGTGGTGAAATAACTTACGCCATTACCAAATTCATCAGAGAAAATCCAGAAAAAGCCCGCTTAATTTGGAAAGACACCCCGCAAATGACTCTACTTAGCACCGGTAATTTACCCGCCCATTTAGCCGCCTATTGCGCCTACGAACAGGGACAATTCTTCCCGTTTGTTAATTTAGTAATGACGGACAAAAATAACTTAAAAGAAAGCGGTTTAAATAAGGTGGCACAAAGTTTAAATTTGGATATAAATAAATGGCAAATCTGCCGCACCGCGACTACTACCCAAAATAAAATTGCTGAATCTATGGCTTTGGCTAAAAGTTTGGGCGTAGTGGAATTACCGGCTATCTTTGTAAATAACAAAAAAATAAATTTGATGGATGACATAAACATTGAAGAATTGCTAAACAAATTTACTACCGTGAGCACTCAATAAGTTAAATATTATGAAAAAAATCATAATAATCATTTCGTTTTTGGCAATATTACTACCAACCAAATCGGTTTTAGCTTTGCCTATGGACATACTGACTGACCAAGCAATAGAGCAGGGAAGCAGAGAAATGCAATGCAAAACGCTGAATTGCGCCAAGGTGGGAATGCTTTGTAGTAGTGTAGCCAACAACGAAGGAAAGTATTACTGCATTAAGGACACTTCTGCCGACGAATCAATTCAACTTACCGAGCCGATTGACGAGCTGATCACCCCACGGAATTCCATTCACATTCCCTATCTTAAATATACTGTTATTGACCCCAAAAACGCGCTGGATGAAGCTGGCTATTTGTATATTCCATGGATCGGTGAATTTCTCTCCGCTTTATATAAAGTTGGAATTATCATTAGTTCAATCGCGGCGGCTATAGTAATTATTCTTCAAGGAATAAAAATAATTACCTCTGGTGGTGGGGAAGAAAAAACGACCGCTTACAAACGCATTGGTGAAGCTGTCATCGGTTTAATTTTAATTTGGGGATCATATATTCTATTAAAAACGATCAACCCCGACCTGGTAGAATTTAAAAGTTTAAAAATAAAATTTATTACACCCATTCAAATAGAAGAAGAAAGTGACGCGGTGGATTTTGTACCTACCGGAGATATTGAAAAAAGAGTTATCATTAGAAACATAGATAATATTTCTACCAATGGCACCATTGCTATAAATTCAGACCTATTAGAAGACGTAGCCGCTGTCGCTCAAAAAATGAAATCCGTTGGTATTAATGTATCAATTACTTCTGGTTGGCGCGCACTTCAAGATCAATATCGTCTAATTTTGGCAAACTGTAAAAATCTACCCGGATCCATTACTTGTGATCCAATAGAAGGAAAACCTAACACTTGTATTTTACGCGACAAAAACCCACTCAATTGCCCGCATACTACCGGAATGGCCGTAGATATGTGGGGAACGAAAAATGGCAGTCAGTGCATCTTACAAAAATACTGCACCAAAGATCCAACCACCGATCCTTGCCGAAAAAATCCCTGCCAAGCGGCTTTAATAACCGCCATGAAAGAAGAAGGTTTCTGCGTACTAGATTCGGAAGCCTGGCATTTTGAAAAACCAAGAATGTCCGCTGCTTGCCATTAATATGACCAAAAATAATATCCAATTTGTTTGCTCCAACTGCGACGCGCAATATTCTAAATGGGCGGGTAGATGTTTGGAATGTGGTAAATGGGGAACTTTGGAAAAATCCCAAATTTCAAATGACAAATTCCAAATAAATTCCAAAATTCAAAATTCAAATTACGAACCATTAAAAACGACGAGATTGGATGAAATTAAATCGTCTAATACTTTGCGAACCAAATCCGGCATAGGCGAACTTGACCGGGTACTGGGTGGTGGATTTGTGCCGGGGAGCTTAATACTTTTGGGTGGCGAACCGGGCATCGGCAAATCTACCTTGGCATTACAATTAGCGCAGGCGGTCGCCAATACGCTATACATCTCCGGCGAAGAATCCGCTGAACAAATCAAACTGCGGGCTGATCGACTAAAAATAAATACCTCTTTATTGCGCTTTGTCAGCGCCACGAATGTGGAGAGTGTGATCGCGACGATCAACAACTGTCATCCTGAGCATAGCGAAGGATCTCTTAAAACAAAAACGGAAAGGGATTCTTCGACTCCGCTACGCTCCGCTCAGAATGACAACGGACGACCAGCCCTCGTCATCATCGATTCTATTCAAACACTCTACTCCGACGAAGCCGAAGGCGCGCCGGGTAATGTCAACCAAATCCGCGCCTGCGCCACCAAACTGATGGCCATAGCCAAAACTACCGGCACCACTATTATTTTAATCGGCCAAGTAACCAAAGGCGGCGAAGTAGCCGGACCAAAAACTTTGGAACATTTGGTGGACACGGTTTTATATTTGGAAGGCGACCGCTTTCATGGATTTCGCATCTTGCGCGCGGTTAAAAATCGGTTTGGCTCAACCGATGAAGTGGGAATTTTTGAAATGCGTGAACTTGGATTAATAGAAGTCGCTAATCCCAGCCAAGCTTTTTTATCCGGTCGCGCCGAAAATGTGCCGGGCACGGCAGTTACTTGTTTAATGGAAGGCACGCGGCCAATACTTATAGAAATTCAAGCGCTAGTCACCAAAACAAATTTCGGCTATCCGCAACGTCGCGCCAGTGGCTTTGATCTCAACCGCCTGCAAGTACTCATTGGCATTTTAACCAAACGCGCCGGATTGCCTTTGGATAGTTATGATGTTTATTTAAATGTTGTCGGTGGAATGGAGGCCGACGAACCAGCAGCTGATCTCGCGGTAGTACTCGCGGTAGCTTCGGCTATTCAAAATAAAACTCTGCCATCAGGACTCGCCGCTTTTGGCGAAGTGGGCTTAGCCGGCGAAGTACGCGGAGTGCCCCAAACCAAAAAACGCTTGGAAGAAATAAAAAAACTGGGTTTCTCTTACGCTGTTACCCCCTCTTTATCCGACGAAAACAAAATCACCGGCCTCAAACTCGCGCCGGTGAAAAATGTGATTGAAGTAGTAGAAAAAATCATTAAATAATCCGCACCATCGGATATTCCTTCTTATTGGGATCGCGGGTATAAATACCTTGTATTTTCATATTTCTCAAGGTCTCCCCGGTAGCCGAAGTAAATCCCAAACTTTTATACAAATTCTTAGCCGACTCGTTCACCACCGAGACCACAATTTTATTAAAACCAAGCTGTTTTGCTATAATAAGTAATCTTTGGTTAAATTCCGCTCCAATCCCCTGCCCACGGCTGGCTTGCGCCAAATCAATGCTGTGCAAAACCAATGTTTGCGGTTCATTATTCATTTTACCTAGATGCACAAAAAACTCTGGACGGCCTTTGCCTTTCAATTGCTTTAATAATTCTTCGTCTATAGTCTCTTCACCAAAATAAAAATCAGCTTCCGCACCCTTGGCTGTTTTGCCTTTGCGATATACGCACAACAATAATTCGTTGCCATGTTTATTTTCCGGTGATAAAAATCCGTAGCTATTTTTGTCTTGATAATGCTTGGGAATAACCGAACTAATGGCTTCAACCGGCCATTTTAACCCAACAACTTCCTTGTTGCTCAAACTTTCCAAAGCCATCGGATCAACAAGTGGTTCACCCCCGGCTCCTTCTCTAAAATTAGACATAATTTATCATTTAGTTATCATACTAGCATTATAACTCAATTAACAAATTTAGCCAATATATAAAAATAGATAAAAAAACAAGCGCCGGGGTCGTGGGGGAACACGACCGCGACGGCGCCTGAGTATAAATCCTACCTTTTATAGCACTGCTTCACTGTTGGAATGCCGGCGTGTGGATGCCGATTTCCGGGTCACACTTTTTTCTTTCGCATTGCCTTCGAATTTTATCACCATTTTTTTCCGAGTCGTGAGAAAATCCCCGACCTTAACCCCTGTGTCGTCCTCAATTTTTTTGGTCAGCATACCGAACTCTCTATCGCTCATTTTTGATAAAATTCTTGCCCCTCTTAACATGTCGGGGGTTTCTTCGCCGGCAACAGCAACGAAAATACATGGCTTTACCTGCGAAAAACGTTCTGGCTGTGTAATATGGGCTAACGAAAAGTTACCCTTATTTGCGAACTCAATCGCTTTTAAAGCCAGATCAGCAATCGCTCTCTTGTCCAATAATGACAAGCAATTCGAATCCATCCTCGTTCTCCTCTTTTAACCAGCTATTAAAAACGGAATTGTAGACCCCCCTACAGTTCCTCCCAATATAAAATGAACTAAAACATAGTATATCAAAAATACCACATTTGTCAATGGACCACTAATATACACAAATTCGTGTGATTCGTGTCGTAAGATTCCCGCCAAAGGCGGGCAAGCGTGGTCCCTACTCTAAATGCACCTCTTTGCCAAACTTCTCCACTTTCTTTTTTAAAATCGGAAATTTATCTAAATGCGCAATAATTTCTTGCGCGCTTTCCCGCGCTTTTTTTATTAAATCCCGATCAGCCAAAGTGGCTAAACGCAGATTCATCATTCCGCTCTGCTGGGTGCCATAAACTTCGCCCGGACCGCGCATTTCCAAATCTTTTTCCGCGAGTTTAAATCCATCGTGGTGCTGTTCAAAATAACGCAGACGTTCCTGCACGCGCGCAGTATTATTATCGGTAAACAACAAACAATACGATTGATGCTCGGCTCTACCCACCCGCCCGCGAAATTGATGCAACTGCGCCAAGCCAAATCTGTCCGCCCCTTCAATCATCATCACACTGGCGTTGGGCACGTCCACCCCTACCTCAACGACTGATGTGGAAATTAAGATATCATACTTGTCATCTTTAAACGCGCGCATCACTTCGTCCTTCTCCTTTAGTTTGCCATGCAAATACGCCACCCGTAAATCAGGAAATATTTTTTTGGAAAGTTTTTCGTATTCGGACATTACTGATTTTTTTTCTGACACAAAGGAGTAAGGAGTAAGGAGTAAGGAATTATTATTTTCCATTTCGCTTTTTTCCTTATTCTTTATTCCTTGTTCTTCAATCAATGGACACACCACAAACACTTGCCTACCGGCTTTCACTTGTTTGTCAATAAAATCATACGCTTTGGCGCGCTTAGCCGGCTCCACTAACTTGGTAATAATTTTCTTGCGCCCGGGCGGCATTTCATTTAACACCGACAGCTCTAAATCTCCATATAGCAAAAGCGCCAGTGACCGCGGAATCGGCGTCGCAGTCATAGAAAGAAAATGCGACCGGGTAGTATCGGCATCCACCATCTTCTCTTTGATGGTCTTTCTCTGTTCCACCCCGAAACGATGCTGTTCATCGATAATCGTAAGACCAAGATTTTGAAACTCCACTTTTTCCGAAAGCAAAGTATGCGTGCCGATGACGATTTTTATTTCTCCTAACTTAATATTATTTAATAAATCTTTTTTTATTTTTGTAATTTGTAATTTTGAATTTATTTGTAATTTGTCATTTTGAATTTGGGATTTTTCAATCTGACTCCTAGTCAAAAGTCCAATACTCACTTTATCCCCCAACATCTTACTCACTGAATCATAATGCTGTCGCGCAAGTATTTCGGTTGGCGCCATTAAAACCGCTTGATATCCGTTAAGAGCGGCACTATACATCGCCATCGCCGCTACTACAGTTTTACCGCTCCCCACGTCGCCTGAAAGCAAACGATTCATAGGAGTGGGCTTGGCTAAATCCTGCAAAATCTCCCATGCCGCCACCTTTTGCGCCCGAGTAAGGGCAAATGGCAAACCCTTGACAAACTCCTTAATTTGTGCTTCGGGAAATGTGAGTATTGACGCTTTTTGGCTTACCTTAGCCAAACGCGCCCGCGCGGCTTTCATTTGCAGTAAAAATAATTCCCCAAACTTAAGCCGATTGGTACTCTGCTTAAGGTCGTTCTCATCATGGGGAAAATGAACGCCCCGCAACGCATGGGGCAAATCCACTAAATCATACTTCTCCAAAATTTCATCCGGCAGCCACTCTTTCGCACTCTCCGCCAATCCAATAACTTGCCCCATCAAAAAACGCAGCTGCTTTTGCGTGATGCCGGCAGTAAGAGGATATATTGGCACTAAACGCGCCGTGTGGGTGGAATCGCCTTGACCGACTTTTTCATACATTGGATTTACTAATTGCGATCCGAGCATATCTGACTTAACCTTGCCTGATAAAAAAACCGCATCACCAATTTTCAAAGTCTTGGCGATATATGGCTGATTAAACCACACCACCCTTACACTGCCCGTATCATCAGCTACCAAAGCCTCGGTAATCATCTTATGCTTTTTCCAGCTGCGCCTGTTAGCAATTAATTCAATCTTTGCCTGCACCGTTACCATGGCGCCGTCGCTCAAATCTTTTATCGGCACAATCTGACGATAATCTTCATAGCGAAAAGGAAAATAAAAAAGCAGGTCTTGAGCGGTTACAATCCCTAAATACTTAAATCGCCGAGCCAGTGTTTTGCCCACGCGATTAAGAGCGATAATTTTGGCGGATAAATCAATCATGCGTTAATTCTATCACCCTTAAAATAAAAACACAAAATCCCATAACGAATAAAAACTACCGTTCCCCAAACCCCTCCCTGTTCGACTCCCAGACAGAACACAAATAAAAATATCTCAACTCGGTTGAGATATTTTTATTTGTGACCCCGCCAGGAGTCGAACCTGGATTTTCAGCTTCGCAGGCTAATGTCCTATCCATTGAACGACGAGGTCCTAAATTTTTTAAACTAATCCCGACAATTGTCGGGATTTTTACTTAATGTATTTGCCACCGACGCGCGATCATATCTCCTAGTGGTTCTTCTTCTTGAGTTAAATCCTCTAACAAATACTGACTAAGGAATTGTCGGATCGGACGAGGGTCGTAATCCAAAAGTGGAACTTGAATCACGCCACGCAAAACCGCATCAGTGGAAAAATATAATTTCTTTACTTCCGGTGGGTTATAGATTATCCAAAAATTCTTAATTTCGCTATAACGATAAAATTTACCGCCCAACACAATCCCTATCTCGGTAATGGCAAAAGGCACATCCATCGGATCTTGCATCTCGTGCAAAAAAGAAATTATTCCCAAAAGCACCAAAATCAAGGCAAACAAATAATTAGCAACAATGATAGCATAAGATAAAAGGGCGATACCAATAATAGCTACCAAAATATACCAACTGCGCTCACGCTCAAATTTTTCGTATTCTTTGATGCTCCATTGGAACATTATTTTGCCCAGATTTACATTTTCCTTCAAAATATTGATAGGCATATAAATAAATCAAAATGCAAAACCCCTCCCCGGTGGACTCAAGAGGGCTCGAACCTCTGACCTTACGGATGTGAACCGTACGCTCTAACCAACTGAGCTATGAGTCCGTAAAATAAAGTTCCAACCCTGTTTTTTACTTTTTAAGCATCCCCGACGACCTCAAAACTAAAACCTAACAAATCATTGATATTTTAATGATTCTCGCCGATAAAATATCAGGACAATAAAAGCTCCCAACTATAATAACACCATTTAAAACAAAAATCAAGCCCGCCAAAGTACTGGGTTGAAATTTTGACCGGTTGTGCTATAATACTCCCCGTATGGATAAAGATGAAGAAATAATCGATAATCATCAGGACTTTCCCGGTAAACCATATCTCCCCCCCCATCCGACGAATTTCCTCAGACCGCGCAATCATCATTTACACGAACAACCACCTCGTAAAAAACACTGGTGGCTGTATTTTATTTTATTAATAATTTTAGTCGTCGGAGTCAACTGCGGCGTCCGCCACTATTCTCTCTCCGACATGCCTGATGACCCAACTGTTTATGATCCTATTACTCTCAAGCCGCGCCGAGTGGGTTTTTTACAAACGGTAAAAAATTATATCTTCAAATCGGAGAATGTTTTGGATGGAGAAGCGACCGACCGAATAAACATCTTGCTGTTAGGCATGGGAGGAGTCGGTCACGATGGGCCTTATCTTACCGACACCAATATTATAGTTAGCATTAAACCTAGCACTAAACAAATTGCCATGATATCGGTACCGCGCGATTTGGGAGTAAAGATTGATGGGCATGGTATTAATAAAATAAATTATGCCAATGCCTATGGCGAAGCGCAAGCTACCGGCACCGGCGGTGAATTGGCGCGTGAAACTTTCGCCGATACTTTTAATTTAGACATTCCCTACTATATTCGAGTTGACTTTCAAGCATTTGAAGATTTAATCAATGCCGTGGGTGGCATTACCATTGATGTGCCACGCGCTTTTTCCGATAATGAATTTCCGGGTGAAAACAACTCTTATAGACCAATAAGTTTCGTTGCCGGTATCCAAACCATGAGTGGACAACGGGCTTTGGAATATGCGCGCTCTCGCCATGGTAACAACGGTGAGGGTTCTGATTTTGCGCGTTCCAAACGCCAACAGCAGGTTATTTCAGCGCTTAAAGATCGCCTATTATCTTTTGGAACTTATACCAATCCCGTCAAAGTTCAAGAAATGCTAAATACTCTTTCCAGCCACATTATTACCAACCTAAACTTTGGACAAATTATGTACTTAGCCGGCCTAGCGCGCGAAATGAATAATAATTTTAAAACCTTAGTACTGGATAATTCTCCCGATGGATTTCTCTATTCCTACTTTGGACAAAACGGCGCTTTTTTATTAGGACCAAAAAATGAAAATTTTAATAATATTAACCTGGCAATTAAAAATGTTTTCACAGAAAATAATTCACAGACTGTCGCCACCACCGATTCTGTGATATCTACACCGGCTAATCAATCGGTATTTTCCACCGCCAAAATTGAACTTCAAAACGGTACTTGGCGTGTAGGTTTAGCGGCCAAATATCAAGCCCAGCTTGAGGCTCAAGGATTTACTATCGCCACTATCGGCAACAGCTCTAAACGTCCTCTGGAAAAAACTGCAATTTATATTATCAATCAGACCGCTGCTACCGAAATTATTAATAACTTAGAAAAAGAACTGGGCATTAAATCTACCGCTACTTTGCCAGATTGGTTAATGGAAGCTTACGATTATCCCGATACTGCTAATATTGAAATTGGTCTCAAATATCGCCCGGATACGGATATTCTAGTAATTCTAGGAGAAGATAAACAATAAACGGTGAAGCTGATAGCGTGTAGCTGTTAGGTACTTAATTTCTAAAAGCTAAAAGCTGTAAGCTAATAGCTATCAACACTATGTCTACTCCAGCCAAAATAATTGAACAGAATCTCCCCACCGTCGCTTTGGTAGGCAAAGTTAACGTTGGTAAATCCACTTTATTCAACAAAATCTTGGAAAGAAACTTGGCCATCGTGTCTGATGTGGCCGGCACCACCCGTACTCGCAATGTAGCGGTAGCTTCTTGGCGCGGAAAAAATTTTCGCATTATTGATACCGGCGGACTAACCTTCGATAGTCAAGTCCCTTTGGAAGAAGATATTATTAAACAAACAGAAATCGCACTAACTGAAGCGGATATAATTTTATTTGTCACGGATATTCAAGAAGAAATTCTCACTCAAGAAAGAGAATTGGCTAAACGCCTACAAAAATTGGCAAAAAACAAAATGAAAAAAATTATTTTTGTCGCCAATAAAGCCGACAGCGAAGAATTGCGCTTGCGTATTCATGACCACAACTTTCTAAAACTTGGGTTGGGTCAGCCCTTTCCGGTGTCCGGTCTTAACAGCGCCAACCTCGGAGACTTAATGGATCTAATTTTTAAACAATTCAATAAATTGCCGGTACGTCCCAAACAACTTAAAGAACTTAATCCAATCAAAGTGGCGCTGGTGGGCCGACCTAATGTAGGCAAATCATCTTTATTCAATCAGCTCATTGGAGAAAACCGCGTCATCGTCTCCGACATGCCTCATACCACGCGCGAACCGCATGATATCTTGGTGCGCTATGAAAAAAATAATATTTTATTTGTCGACACCGCCGGCATCCGCCGCAAAACCAAAGTCAGCGGTAATTTGGAAAAACAAGGCATCGGCAAAAGTTTGGACATGATTAATAAATCCGATATTGTGCTTATCGTGCTTGATGCCGCCGAACCGATTACCGACCAAGACCAACAACTCGCAGGGCTTTTGCGCGAACATACCAAAAGTGTAATTATCATCGTAAATAAATGGGATACCGCCGATGAAAACGACGACGCTTTCCGCAATGAAGTAAAAAATATGATTTACAAAAGCTTCCCGCACTTAGATTTTGCGCCGATTGCTTTTGTCAGCGCCAAAACCGGATACAAAGTCCACCAAATTTTTCCTCTAATTATGGATGCGTGGCAAGGAAGACAAACCGAAATTCCTTCAGAAACTCTGCGTAATTTTATAAAAAGCTCTGTCAAAAAACATCTACCCACGCGCGGTATTGGCGTACGCCATCCCCAGATCTTGGGCATGAGCCAGCTACGTAACAATCCCCCGATGTTTCAAATTATGATAAAAAATAGAACCTCGGTGCACATCTCTTATATTCACTTCTTAGAAAATCGACTCCGTGAACAATTTGGATTTTTCGCCTCTCCAATCATTATTAAAATGAGCAAGCTGAAAAGATAACATTACATTATTGCGATGTCATCCTGAGCGAGGTCTTTGGTCGAGTCGAAGGACCTATTCACATATAAACCGCCGCCTAAACCGCGTCGGTTTTATTAGAAGCCCGTAATACCCTGTCTTTGCGGCGGGAATGAAGGGCGATTAGATAAATATGTCGGCGGAGCCGATACTTTATTTGTCAAGGGATGGTTTTTATGATAAAATACGGCCAAGATTTCGCTTTATGCCCACTCACCCCAACAATTACGCCTTTATTGATGGTCAAAACTTAAACCTTGGAATTAAATCCTTGGGTTGGAAGTTAGACCACTTTCGTTTCCGTGTTTATTTGAAAGATAAATATAATATTTCGATTGCTTATATTTTTATTGGCTATATTCAGAATAATCAAAATCTTTACGATACACTTCAAAAAGCCGGTTTCATTTTGAAATTCAAACCGGTATTACCAGACAAAGACGGTAAACACAAAGGCAATGTTGACGCCGATTTGGTTGTACAAACTATGATTGATTTTTATGAGAACCATTTTGATAAAGCATTAATTATTACCAGCGACGGTGACTTTTGTTCCTTAGTTAAATTTTTGTATCAACATGAAAGATTAGAAAAAGTAATGAGCCCTTATAAACAAACCTGCTCATCTTTATTAATGGATACCGCCAAAGAAAAGCTTATTTTTATGAATAACTTAAAAGAAAAACTGGAGTATAATAAAAAGCACCGCTGAAGGACTAACCCTTGAGAGGTACTTTTCGTGTGTATCTGCATATATCATATGACATCTTCAAACTAATGTCAAGCTAATTATCCACATCTACCAATATGAAACTTATCGTCGGTCTCGGTAATCCTGGCAAAAAATACGAAAAAACGCGACACAACGCGGGATTTTTGGTGTTGGATAAATTAATTAACAATGAACAATTAACAATTAACCAGACCAAAAAATTACGTTCTGAGGTGGCTAAAAACAAAAATTTTATTCTTGCTAAGCCTCAAACTTTCATGAATGAATCCGGTTTGGCAGTGCAGGCGCTCGTGAATTTTTACAAAATTAAACCGGAAGATATTATCGTCATCCACGACGACAAGGATATACCGCTCGGCGAATACAAAATCCAAACCAACCGCGGACCGGCCGGGCACAATGGCATTAAATCCATCATCGAACACCTCGGCACACAAAACTTCCGCCGTGTCCGCGTTGGCATCGCCACACCCGAGATGGACAAATACGAAGATAAAGCAAATTTTGTGCTGGAAAAATTTAGCAAAGAAGAACTAAAAATATTGAACGAGGTGATGGAAAAAATAATTAAATTGTTAAATGGCTAAATTATTAGATTGTTTTGTGACAACAATTTAACAGTTTAACAATTTGGCAATTTCACCATGTCTCACTTTGACGCTTCACTCGCTCACTTTCCCAAAATTACTTACAGCCGTTATCGCAAGTTAACGGCTTATTTTTCGGACTTAAAAAATCTTTGGGAAGCCGAACTGCCCGAAATGGTGGCGGCGGGGTTGGAAGAAAACATTGCCAACGAATTCATCGCTTGGCGCGAAGCCAATCCTACCGAAAAAATTACTGAACGCATGGCTCAAGAAGGCATTACTACCGTATCTTTAGGTGAACCTAATTATCCCAAACTGCTTGCCGAAATAACTGATCCGCCTCATACTCTTTTTATCCGCGGTAAACTACCAGACTCCTCTTTGCCAACTCTCGCTGTAGTGGGCGCACGCAAGTTCACTCAATATGGAGCTTCATCTTGCCGTCAAATCGTAGAACCATTAGCTCGACAGGGTATGGTAATTGTCAGCGGATTAGCAATTGGCATTGATGGCATCGCCCACGAAGCGGCTTTGGCTGGTCAAGGAATCACCGTGGCAGTATTAGGATCGGGAGTGGACCACAATCATATTTATCCTGCCACCAACAGAGAGCTGGCAGAACGAATAATATCATCGGGGGGAGCGGTAATATCTGAATACCCGCCCGGATTTGAAGCTACCAACTATTCCTTCCCGGCTCGCAACCGCATCATTGCCGGCCTAGCGCTTGGCACTCTCGTAATTGAAGCAGCCGAAGAGTCTGGCACCCTTATTACCGCTAGCTGTGCTTTGGACTACAATCGCGAAGTTTTTGCCATACCTCATACTATTATTTCTTCTGTTGGTATAGGTTGTAATAACTTAATAAAACAAGGGGCCAAAATGGTAACCGTTCCTAATGATATTACTGAAGCTTTAAATTTAAAAAACATTCAACAAGTGGTAGAAAATCGACAAAAAATTTCCGCTTCGCCCATTGAAGAAAAAATTATTGATATATTGTCACGGGAACCAAAACATGTAGATTTAATCATCAAAGAGACCGGGTTAAATGGCCCTTCGGTAATGAGCGCTCTTACCTTAATGGAAATGCGCGTCATGGTGCGTAATTTGGGGGGTATGAAATACATTTTAGTGGGTTAAATATTGACTTTTTGGCTAAAATGATATAGGATAGTATAAATAAGATAAAATAAAATTTTTTAATTAACAATTAACAATTAGCAAGCAAATCAATCAATTTGTTCATTGTTAATTATATCACTATGCCAACTCTGGTAATTGTCGAATCTCCCACTAAAGCCAAAACCATCACCAAATTTCTTGGTAAAGACTTCGTCGTCAAGTCTTCTTATGGCCACGTACGCGATTTGCCAAAAAGCAAAATGGGGGTAGATACCAAAAACGATTTTGAACCGCAATATATTGTTAGCAAAGAAAAAGCGGCGGTTGCCAAAGAACTCAAAGACGCGGCCAAAAAAACCAAAGAGGTATTATTTGCAACTGATGAGGACCGCGAAGGTGAAGCTATTTCTTGGCATCTTGCCAGTATTTTGAATATTGATCCTAAAAAAGTAAAACGCATCGTGTTTCACGAAATCACCAAACACGCCATCGATGAGGCTCTTAAACATCCACGCCCGCTCGACTTGCAACTGGTAGACGCCCAGCAAGCGCGACGTATTTTAGATCGCCTAGTGGGCTATGAATTATCACCCTTTCTCTGGCGCAAAGTAGCCAAAGGACTTTCGGCTGGTCGAGTACAGTCGGTGGCAGTGCGTCTGGTTGTTGAACGCGAACGTGAAATTCAAAATTTTAAATCCGACGAATACTGGAGTATCGAAGGATTGTTCAATTGTCATCCTGAAAAAAACCCTGCCATGTTGAGCAAGGCAAAACATCTAGATCCTTCGGTTCCGCCTCAGGATGACAATATATTTACCGCCAAACTACACGCCATTGAAGAAAAAAAATTAGACAAATTAGATATTAAAAATAAAGAACAGGTAGACAAAATTTTAGCTGATTTAGAAAAAACTAAATACATAGTAACAGCAGTGGACCAAAAAAATACCAAACGTTTTCCGTCGCCGCCATTTACCACTTCGGCTCTCCAACAAGATGCCAACAACCGCCTCGGATTTTCTGCCAAGCAAACCATGCGTCTAGCTCAACAACTCTACGAGGGTATTGAGCTGGGATCAGAAGGTTCGATCGGCCTAATTACCTATATGCGTACCGATTCGGTTAATTTATCCGAAAAATTTTTAAGCGAAGCCAACGAAACCATTAAAAAAGAATTCGGCGACAAATACTCACTGCCTACTCCTCGTACCTACAAAAATAAAAGTAAAAATGCGCAGGAAGCACACGAAGCGATTCGTCCCACTGATGCTGGACGCACACCCGAAGAACTATCACCCTTCCTAGATAAACACCAACTCAAACTTTATGATCTAATTTGGCGTCGTGCCATAGCTACCCAAATGGCTCCGGCCGAACTTAATGCCGCCACAATTGAAATAGAAAGTGCCAATAAATATACTTTTCGCGCCACCGGTCAAACAATTATTTTTGAAGGATTTTTAAAATTATATCCCGACAAATCCAAAGAAAACCTCTTGCCGGTAATAAAAAGTGGCGCGACAGTAAACTGCACAGAAATCAAACCAGAACAACATTTTACCGAACCACCGGCGCGCTATTCCGATGCCACTTTGGTCAAAGCACTCGAGGAATATGGTATCGGCCGACCATCCACCTACGCTCCCACTATCGCCACCATTGAAGACCGCGGTTATGTAGAACGCAACGACCAAAAACGTTTGGCCCCCAAAGAGATTGCATTTGTGGTTAATGACCTTTTGGTTGCCCACTTTCCACAAATCGTAGATTTGGAATTTACTGCTCAAATGGAAGAAAATTTTGACAAGGTAGCGCGCGGTGAAGAAAAATGGAAAAAATTAATAGCGAATTTTTATACTCCATTCAAAAAAAATTTAACAGCCAAAGACAAAGAACTAAATAAAAAAGATTTAACCGAAGAAAAATCCGATGAAATCTGTGACAAATGTCAAAGTCCGATGGTTATTAAAATGGGTAGGTATGGCAAATTCCTGGCTTGCTCCAGCTACCCCGATTGTAAAAATATTAAACCTATGCCCGGATCCGATCGGGATAAGAATGGCCAAGAAGATTCCGAACAAATAAAAGCGCTAAAAGAAAAACATGCTGGCGCTAAATGTGAAAAATGCGATGCGGAAATGATTGTTAAAATCGGACGCTTTGGACCTTTTCTCGCTTGCAGTGGCTATCCTAAATGTAAAAATATTAAAAGCATCATCGACCAAAATACTTCTACTGGCATCAAATGCCCCGTTTGCGGTCAGGGTGAAATTGTCCAAAAACGATCGCGACGCGGACCGTTTTATGCCTGCAATCGTTATCCGGATTGCAAAACCGCTTTCAGCGGAAAACCAACCGGAGAAAAATGTCCGGAATGCGAATCTTATCTCGTAGAAAATATTAAAGGAGGCGCAAAATGTAGCCAAAAAGGTTGTGGATATAAAAAATAATATTATGATAGCAATTCCTCAAAATTTAGACATTGAATTGCTACTAAAAGAACTAAAAAAATACAGCGACCAAAAAGATCTTAATCTTGTTCGGTCTGCTTATGATTTTGCCTTTCAAGCTCATACCGGCCAAACCCGTAAATCAGGCGAGTTATATATTAATCATCCTCTGGCCGCCGCTCATATTTTAACCACCATGAGAATTGAACCGAGTATTATCGCCGCGGCCCTGCTACATGATGTGCCGGAAGACACAAAAATAACTTTGGAAGAAATTGAAAAAAAATTTGGCAAAGATATCGCCTCGATTGTCAAAGGAATTACCAAACTTGGCACTCTCAAATATCGCGGTATTGAACGCTATATAGAAAATTTACGAAAAATGTTTGT
The DNA here is from genome assembly GCA_041678665.1 of Candidatus Magasanikiibacteriota bacterium. Classification (GTDB taxonomy): domain Bacteria; phylum Patescibacteriota; class Patescibacteriia; order Magasanikbacterales; family GWA2-37-8; genus GWA2-37-8. The sequence goes on along the minus strand of JBAYNU010000004.1, from coordinate 17,734 downwards.
GGCCATGGCCGAAGATGTGCGCGTGATGATAGTCAAATTTGCCGACCGCGTTCACAATTTAATGACACTGGAAGCCCACCAGCCCAACAAGCGCTATCGCATCGCTTTGGAAAGTCTAGAAATTTACGCTCCCATCGCTAATCGCCTGGGTATGGGTGAATTTAAAGGAATGCTGGAAGATTTATCTTTCCCTTATATTTACCCTAAAGAATATGAAAAAGTAAAAGCCATCAGAGAAGAAGTTCTCAAAAACTCTTCTCAAACTTTGGAAAAAACCAAACACAAGCTTAATCATGAATTAAAAAAATCCGGCATTACCGTATTTTCTTTGCATAATCGTGAAAAACAATTATATAGCCTATACCAAAAATTACTTACTAAAAACTGGGAAATAGACAAAATTTATGATATTATCGCTCTAAGAATCATTGTGAAAGATATCAGTGATTGTTATGCCACTTTAGGAATTGTCCACCAGCTTTGGCACCCCCTCAAAGGCCGTATTAAAGACTATGTCGCCCAACCCAAACCCAACGGCTATCAATCTCTTCACACTACCGTCTTTGGCGAAAATGGTAAAATAATGGAATTTCAAATTCGCACTCAAGAAATGCATGATGACGCCGAATATGGTGCGGCTGCTCATTGGCATTATGATGAACACGGTAAACGACTGCCTAATAAAAATATTTCTTGGGCAAAAGAATTGGCTAAACTGCAAAAAGAAATTCTTAATAATCTCTCCGATTTGGAAGAAATGAAAATAGATTTTTTCCGAAATCACATTTTCGTATTTACTCCTAAAGGCGACGTTATCGACCTGCCCGAGGATGCCACGCCGGTTGACTTTGCTTATCATATTCATACCGATATCGGCGACCACTGCAGTGGCGCCAAAGTCAATGATCAATTAGTGAGCCTTAATACTCCTTTAAAAAATGGCGACGTAATAGATATTATAATTAGCAAAGACCGCAAAGGACCCAGTCCTGATTGGCTTAAATCAGTTAAAACTCACGGCGCCAAAATACATATCAAAAATAGCTTAAATAAATCAAAACTGGAATGGCTGAAATCGATACTGCCGGGAAAAAATAAATAATCTAAACTAAAACGCCCGATTTAAAATTGGGCGTTTTAGTTTAATGTCAATCTCGCAAAAAACCTTCCACTAACTTTTCAGCTTGCTGATAATTTTCCAGCCAATTTATTCGTTTATCTCTTTTAAACCAAGTCATTTGCCTTTTGGCATAGTGGCGAGTATCTCTTTTTAATATTTCTATTGCCGCTGATAAACTCATTTCACCACGCAAAAAATATCCAATTTGTTTATACCCAATACCGCTCATACCGGGCAACTTCCAATCAAATTTTTTGACCAGTTTTTTTGTTTCTTCCAAAAGTCCGTCAGCTATTTGTTTATCCACCCGCGCGTTAATTCGGCTATACAGCTCTTCGCGCGGCAAAGGAATCCCTATCTGCAAAGCATCATATAAAACCGAACCTTTTTTCTGCTGACGCGCGAATGATCCTCCGCTGTCCAATACCACTTCTAGCGCGCGCAACACGCGCCGAGGATTATGCAAATCAATTTTTTTAGCGCTTTCCGAATCAATATTTTTTAATATTTCCACCAGCTCGGATAATGATTTCTTTTCCAAATCAGCACGCAATTTTAAATTAGGCGCCACTTTGGGTATATCTAAATTATCCACGAGCGCTTGTATATATAACCCGGTACCGCCCACTATAATCGGCAATTTGCCGCGTTTCAAAATATCCTCAATGACTACCACGGCTCGTTTCTTAAAATCCGCCAGAGTGAATTCTTCATCTGGCTCTATTATATCCATCAAGTGATGTGGAATGCCTTCAACAATATAGATATGCCCGTCGTTATGACGCGTCTGTTCGCCGCTCTTGATAACTTTCAACTTTGAACTTTTAACTCCGCTTGGTTTGGCAGTGCCAATATCCATTCCTTTATAAACCTGCCGGCTGTCCGCACTCACTACTTCTCCATTATATTTTTGGGCAATCTTAATTCCCCACTCCGTTTTACCGGAAGCAGTTGGACCTAAAATAATTAATACTTTTGGTAAATTATTTTTCATAAACACCTCTCAATACCCAAGCCAATGCTTGGGTGATTTTTATTTTTTGAAAAGTGCCGACCGTCTCTGGCTTGCCTAAAAATTGCGCCAACTTCAACTCATCACTATTTCCAAAACACACACCATCTTCAAATTCGTTCACAAGCACCCGCACTGTTTGCCCCAAATACTTCTGATTCTTCTCCAAAGTCCGCTGTTCCATATACTCTTGCAAAATATCCCAGCGTCGTTTTTTCTTGGCATATGACACATCATCTTTAAATACCTTGGCCGCGGGGGTACCGCTACGCTCGCTATACATAGCATGATAAGAAATATCAAAATCACACTCCCGATATAAATCAAAAGTCTTTTGAAACTGGTCTTCGGTTTCCCCGCAAAAACCAACAATAATATCTGTCCCCAATACAATACCCGGCCGCGCCACACGAATTTTTTTAACCAACTCAATGTACTGCTCGCGTGTATATTTACGATTCATCTTTTTTAAAACTTCATTATCCCCACTTTGCACCGGCAAATGTAAATAATTCACTTGTTTGGAAAGTTTAAGCGCCTCAATTTGCTCATCACTAAAATACTGCGGATCAGCCGCCGTAAAATGCACCCGAAATTCACCCGAAATCTGATTTATCTCCCAAAGCAAAACCGCAAAATCATCCTTAAATGGACTATTTTTTATTTTTGATTTTTCATCTTTGATTTTATAATGATTCACCACTTGCCCTAATAATATAATCTCTTTTGCGCCTTGCGCTACCGCTTGCCTCACCTCTTCCAGAATATCTTTAAGTGGCCGATTCCTTTCGCGGCCGCGCGCGCTGGGCACTACGCAATAAGTGCAAAAATTATCACAACCGGTTTGGATGGAGACGAAAACTGAAGAGCGATTATCTCGTCGGGGGATAATTTGTAGGTAATCGCCGATAGATTCTTCGACTCCGCCCTGCGGGCTTCGCCTGCCTGCCGGTAGGCATGGCTCAGAATGACAATCCAGACCAAGTCCTTCCAACCATTTAGGCAACTGCGGCAACGCATCTATTCCAAACCACAAATCCACATCCGGATATTTTTTCTTAATTTTACCATCCTTATCTCGTCCGGGCATACAACCGGTAATGGCAATAATTAAAAGAGGATTTTTCTTTTTCAGCTCCTTCCAATTATGAAAAAACCCGGTCACCCGCTCTTCGGCGGTTTGGCGCACACTGCAAGTATTCACAATAATTAAATCCGCTTCTTCGGCTTTGGTCGCTTGGCTCATGCCAATCGACAACAACAACCCAACAATTCTTTCGGAATCGTTTTTATTCATCTGACAACCAAGGGTAAGAATATAAAAATTTTTACTCATAGACCAAAGACGCCTTTGAAAGGCGTCTTGAAAATATTATTTTCTCTCTTTAATCTCCGCCAAAATTTTCTCAACAAACTTTTCTTTACTCATCTTTTCCTGTTTCTCTTGCCCACGAATACGAATCATCCATTCTTCGCCACCAAGTTCTTTGTCGCCTACCGCCAAAATGTAAGGAATTTTTTGTCCTACCGCTTTACGCACTCTATTGCCCAAAGTTTCATTGGCATCGTCCACCTCCACGCGGATTCCCAAGGCACGCAACTCCTGTTTCAATTTACACGCGCCTTCCGCGTGATTCTCAGCTGATACTGGAATCAGCTGGACTTGCACCGGAGCAAGCCACACTGGAAACGCGCCCGCATAACGCTCAATCAAAAATGCCATAGTACGCTCAAAACAGCCAATGGATGAACGGTGAATAACCAACGGCTGTTTCTCCTGCCCATCTTTATCAATATATTTCAGATCAAACCGCTTGGGCATTACAAAATCATATTGCACTGTAAAAGCCGTTTCTTCGTGACCGCTGACTTTCTTAATTTGTACATCAATCTTTGGTCCATAAAAGGCGGCTTCACCTTGGGCTTCAAAAAACGGCGCGTCCGTTTCTTTTAACACTGTGCGCAAGACATTCTCGGCTTGATCCCACGCCGCGTCATCTTTGTAATATTTTTTATCTTCACTTCTATCGCCCAAAGACAACCGATAACGATAATCTTCGCCTTTTTTCAAACCAAAAACCTGGTTGGCATAATCAATCAAATCTAATACGCGTTTAATTTCATCGGCCGCCTGATCCGGCATCACGATAATATGAGCATCCGCTAAACAAAAAGTTCTAACGCGCATCAACCCCGAAAGTTCACCACTCTTTTCGTAACGAAATTGCGAAGCCATCTCGGCAATACGCAAAGGTAGTTCGCGATAACTACGCGGACGACTATTATAAAGCATAAAATGATGAGGGCAAGTCATCGGACGCAGAATTAACTCATCGTCATCAACCTTCATTATCGGATACATCGTATCTTTGTAATACGGATAATGGCCGGATTTTTCATAAAGCTGGACTTTGGCTAAATGCGGAGTTATCACATGTTGATAGCCCCGTTTAGTTTCCTCTTCATAGACAAATTTTTCCAATTCTTTGCGAATCACCGTACCCTTGGGAGTAAGCAGGGGTAAGCCTTTGCCCACTAAATCGGAAAAAACAAACAAATCCAAATCCGCTCCCAATTTACGATGATCGCGTTTTTCGGCTTCTTCTTGCTGATGCAAATACTCATCTAATTTTTCTCTGTTTTCAAATGCCACGCCGTAGATGCGAGTAAGCATCTTATTTTTTTCGTCACCCCTCCAATACGCGCCCGCTAATTTAGTGAGTTTAAACCCATCACCGACTATTTCTTTAGACGACGCCACATGCGGACCGCGACATAAATCCACGAATTCACCGGTTTGATAAACACTTACTTTGTCCACCGAACCGACTGAATCTTGCATCTCGGCTTCGCTAACTTTGGTCGTGCCTTTGATTTTAATATCATTAAGTAAACTAACTTTGTAGGTTTGACCAAGCGACTCAAATAATTTAATCGCTTCGTCAACTGACATTTCTTTTCTCTCAAATGGAATCCCTTGGGAAGACATTTTTTTCGCCTGTTTCTCTATCACCTTTAAATCGGCTTCGGTAATATTTTGCGGAAACTCAATATCATAATAAAAACCATTTTCCACTACCGGTCCCACACCGAATTTAGCGACCGGATAAAGTTTTTGCACGGCGGCGGCCACTAAATGGGCGGCGCTATGTCGCATGATCTGTAATTGTTCGTCATTCATATAATTAAAATTAATTATTAATTTAAGATACAAAACCCCGATACCAAAATTGGCATCGGGGTCTCAATTTTTTAATTGGGACGGTTCCACCCGAAAATTTAACTTTTTATATCGGCTTAGCCCCACTGTGATGGGATCTTACGCGAGAAAATGGTTGGTAGCCATTTCAATCACCGAATATTCCTATCTTAATCCTTTTTAGATTTTCCGTCAAGGGACCCTATGGGTTGACCTTTGGAATCATTTCCTTTCTCTTGACCAATCATTTCACTTTCTAACACATCCAATATTGACTCGCCTAAAACTTCACGCCCTTCGCCTTTGTTGTGTTCACGTGAATAAGCCTTTATATCCCTCCTGTGCTCCCATTTTTCTGACATACTATTAAATCGCTAAATATTCTTAACAACTACTTTAATTTTGTCAGGAACGCTCGGCGCCGACAACATCCAGGCGGGAGAAAAATTTACCTCAACGCCGGTTACATGGTCTAACCCCAAAATATAACGCTCAATATCGTCTTTAGATTTGCCCAAAAAATTACTAACCGCCAGTTTATCGGCATTGGCATCCAAAGTAACCGTTACATTCTGCGCTACAGTCAACTGCGCCGCCTGATTTTGAATGTCATAAGAAACAATCGCTATTTTAGGTTCGCCGGCTACCGCCACCACCTTATCAATACTCAAATTAATTTTAGAGCCCACCTCTTTATCCACGACTTCCTTTAACTCATTTTCGTTATACCAAACCGCCACGACGGTACTATTACCAGTTAAAGTAAATTCACTAATCTCTTCGCCAATTTTATTGCTAACAATCGAATCACCAAATAATGATACAATTGATTTATGATCAAGAAATTCTGTATTTCCGGCAGCTAAATAAGCTTGCCTAACCTTTTCCAAATAATCCACTTTGGCTGCTTTAATATCTTCATCGGTAAGCACTCCAACTTTATATACTCCCCCGGTCATTGTCGCCTTGCTTTCGGCATAAATAAACTTCTGCTTATCCAACGATAACCCGGGAATGGTAAATCTGGTTGGAGCAATCTCACTATTTTGACCGACCTGATCAGCATAAACTTTGGCGACGATCTCACCGTTAGCCGGAATCGTTACCCGATCAGATAATCGAAATAATATCCCATTGGGGCTAAGTAAACGAGTAGTCTTAACCAAGCTCTGACTAACTCCGGTTTTGTTATAAATTGTCACCTCGCCGCTCGCCACTCCTTCCACAACTTTATTACCGGTAGGATGATATTTTTCTGTCCAAGCAAACACACTGGAAGTTACCCATCCGGTAACGGATCCCGTATCAACCGTGCTTGGTGTCCCCTTCACTAAATTAACATTCAAATTCACATTCTTAATATCATCTTTGGCTAAAATAGTAATAGTAGCCTTCTTAGTAGTAATAAAAACTACTACTCCCAATAAAACTACCGTTAATACCAAAAAAGAAATTGCAATCGTGCGATAAAATTTAACTGACGGTTCTGGTTGTTGAGTTTGGAGGCGATGAGCAATCATACTATTATTAGTTCATAGTAAAAAGCCAACAGCCAATAGTTATCGATTATCAACAACAACTTCTATTGGCTATGAACTATTGGCTATGAACTGCAATCACTCCGATACACGAAATACTTCTTCGATGGTGGTTATTTTATCAAGCGCTTTCAAAATCCCATCCTGCGCCATGGTGATCATGCCATTCTTAATTGCTAATTCCTGAATGGCATACTCGGAAACTTGCCCCGAAAGAATTAAATTCTCAATTTCTTTGTTCATGGCAAAAATTTCGTATATACCAATACGCCCTTTATATCCCAACCCACTACACTCGCTGCAACCGCGACCATGATAAAACTTAAGCTCACGAGTATTAATGTTATTACGTTCTTCCTCAGACAAAGCGTTAATTATCGCACCAACTTTTTCCAAAGAAACATTATCCAACTCTTGTTCTTCTATACAATTTTGGCAAATCCTTCGCACTAATCGCTGACCAATAATAGCGTTAAGTGCCGGCGCGAGTAAAAACGGCTTAACACCCATTGATAAAAATCGCGGGATCGCCCCGGAAGCGCTATTAGTATGAATAGTGGACAAAATCAAATGACCGGTCAAAGCCGCTTGAATAGATATCTCTGCGCTGTCCAGATCACGAATTTCTCCGATCATACAAATATCTGGATCTTGGCGCAAAATACTCCGTAAACCTTTGGCAAAAGTATAGTCGTGGCTCAAATCAACTTGACTTTGATTAATGCCGGCCATTTTAATTTCGATAGGATCTTCCAGGGTAATAATTTTTACTCCCGGTTTGTTAAGGGTGCGTAAAATAGCATACATGCTGGTAGTTTTACCGCTACCGGTTGGACCGGTGGTAATAATCATTCCGTTGGGACGTTCAATTTCGCGTTTTAATTGGACATAAGCTCTCCCACGTAAACCCAGTTCATCAAAACTTACTCCTTGATTGCCACTGTGCAAAATTCTCATCACCACGCTTTCACCGTGCATGGTCGGCAAAGTAGAAACACGAATGTCCAAATTGTATGTTGGTAGCTTGAGGGTAACCCGGCCATCTTGCGGGCTATCACTAACATTAATTTTTAAAGCCGCGAGTAATTTAATCCGCGCCACAAATTTTTTCCACTGGTCCTTGGGGAGGTCGGCGACATCGTGCAAAATACCATCAATACGATAACGCACCACTATGCCATCCTCCTCCGCCTCCACATGGATATCGGAAGCCGACATTTTGAGAGCAGCCGCCACCATCAGAGTTAAAATATCAGTAATAGAAACATGAGCAAATTGTTTTTCTAAACTCTGAAGATTGTTAATATTTAATTGAAAACGATTAATTTCTTCATCGGTAATAATAATATCTTTGGTAATTGGTTTAATTATTGGCAAATTCTCATAATATTTTACAACTTTATCAAAACTGTGTTCAGAAATAAGATGTAATAATACTTGAGAGTGATGTCTTTCGCCCAACTGATAAACAAATTCCTCCAGATCTTTGGTATAATTTACGCAGGCCACTCGAATCTGCCCGGGCATAAAATAAAAACAAACTATTTTTTTGGCACGAGCAATACTCTCGGGAATTATGCGCAAAGCCTCTCCGGAAATTGGAAATACCGCTAAATCAATATAAGGTAGCCCTAATATGCCGGCTTGTTGAGCGGTTAATTTTTCTAAATTTTTAATCTCAATCTCTTTTATCTTATCCTTAAGTTGACCCTGTGTGCTAACATGGCTACCGTTAACTTGCCCGGAAGATTCGCTAATCAGATCATTAACAGAAGGAAAATTTAACCCCATAGATAAAAATTGCAACGACTAATTGACTAGCCGCGCCGAAATAATTTTTCTAAACCACAAACCAAACGACTGGTAATGCCGGTATGCTTCATCTTCATAAAACTATAAATCCAAGCGCTCACCGTAAAAGCATTAAAAAAAGCGCCGCTCCCCACCAACATTACGGTCAATAATATTAAACCAACAATCAGCCCAAACCACATAATAAACGAAGAGCCGAGCGCCCCACCCAAAAGCCATAGTCCGGCCGAAGGTAAAAATACAATAAATGAACCCAAAAAAGCAAATACTAATACTGTCCAACCAGCAAAGAATAACAACACCGCTAGTTCAATTGAAACCGCCAAATGACTAATAAACAATCGCCAACCACGCGCCATAGCGCTAAATAAATCACGATTCTCTACCACTACAAAACCAATGGAATAAATTGTTACCACTATTGTAATTAAAGCGCCAAAAAATATAAGCGCAAAAATTGCCCCGATTAAAAGCAAACCACCCACGCTGGTGTCGGCCAAGCCACCAATCGCCACTGCCAAAATAATCAGTAAAAAACCCAAAATTAATTTCTCCAAAATATTTAAACTTAAAACTCGCCAAAAATGTTTTACGCCTTTATGCCAAGCCACTGCCAACTTGTCGGTCTTTTTGGATTTATACCAATCGGCAACAGCCGCCACGAGCGCTCCTTGCGCGCAAACTGAAATAAAAATAGCCAACAACATTAACAATAAAATAATTAACGTTGCCCAAATTATTCCAATCTTCGCCCCCATAGCCACTGGCAGTATACCGACCGCGCCACTAACATAAGAAAACAAATAAAATGGATGAACTGCTTTATCATTCCAATATAAAAGCTTGCCCACAAAATCTCCCAACCCAAATTGTCCAATCATCACGGATAGAAGACCAAAAATCCACAAAATTTTATTTCGCCAAACCAAATGCCAAGCTTCGGTCATGGCTTTGCGATAAATAGATTCGTACATATACATTAAAACATTAAAACACAAAAACATTAAAACATTAAACAGTCTTCCGGTTCGCTGTTTTAATGTTTTGATGCTTTATTGTTTTAATGATAGTATTATACCACATTTCGCCATCTATAACAAAAGCCGCTGGTTATCCACCATACGGCTTAATTGATTATTTGTAATTGAGTATTTTATTCCGACATTATCTCTTTAATATCTTCTTCTTCAATCGTTTCTTTCTCAAGCAACACCGCTACCATCTTATCCATTTTAGCACGATTATCGGTAATCACCGCTTGCGCTCGTTTCTGCGCTTCATCCACCAAATTTTTTATTTCTTTATCAATTTCTTCGGCGGTGCGATCGGAATAATCTCGCTCTTCGTGAATCTCACGTCCTAAAAATATCAACTCATCATGTTCGCCATAAGTACGCGCGCCCATTTTAGAGCTCATACCATAACGCATCACCATATCACGCGCCAAACGCGTGGCTTGGCGCAAGTCGCTACTCGGACCAGTAGAAATTTGATCATCGCCAAAAATCATTTTTTCGGTAACATATCCACCCATAATCATGGCGAGTTCATCTTTGAATTGGACTAAAGTATGATAATGCTTATCTTCGCTGGGCATTTTTAAAGTGTAACCGCCCGCAGCACCACGTGAAATTATAGACACTTTACGCACCGGATCGCAATTGGGCAGAAGATGCCCCACCAAAGCATGCCCGGCTTCGTGATAAGCGGTCATCTTTTTTTCTGTTTCCGAAATCACCCGATTTTTTCGTTCTGGCCCAAGGAGAACCTTTTCAATACTTTCCAAAACCTCGAATTCATCAATTATCTTTTTATTACGCCGCACTGCCAAAATTGCCGCTTCATTTAATAAATTTGCCAAATCCGCTCCCGAAAATCCCGGCGTGCGTTCGGCTAGCTTGCGCAAAGAAACTTCTGGAGCCAACGGTTTATTTTTAGCGTGAATAGTCAAAATTTCTTCTCGATCCTTAATATCCGGCATATCGATCGTCACCCGACGATCAAACCGACCAGGACGAAGCAATGCCGGATCCAATACATCCGGTCGATTGGTGGCGGCCATCACAATCACGCCTAAGTTAGGCTCGAAACCATCCATTTCTACCAAAATCTGATTAAGGGTTTGCTCACGCTCATCATGCCCGCCGCCTAACCCGGTGCCGCGCCGTCGGCCTACCGCATCAATTTCATCAATAAATACAATTGCCGGCGCCGCTTTCTTGGCTTTGGAAAATAAATCACGCACTCGACTCGCCCCTACTCCCACAAACATCTCCACAAACTCGGAACCGGACATGTGAAAAAACGGCACACCAGCTTCTCCCGCCACCGCCTTGGCAAACAATGTTTTACCAGTACCGGGAGCGCCCATCAGTAACACGCCTTTGGGAATCTTGGCGCCCATGTCAGCAAAACGCTTGGGACTTTTTAGAAAATCTACAATCTCTTCCAATTCATTCTTGGCTTCTTTGGCACCGGCCACATCGGCAAAAGTTTTTTTATCCTTATTATTTTCGGGCTTAACTTCACGCGGATTGCTTTGACCAAAACCCATTGCTTTACCATTGGCTCCCTGCACGCTACGCGTCATAAAATAAAGAAAACCAATGATAATCAACAAAGGCAAAATAATCGGTAATAAATTGGCCAACCAAAACTTCCACGAGCTTTCATCTTTTACTTCCACTGACAAACCGGCTTTGGCGGTTTCACTCACTCCATAATTTTGTAAAATATCACCGAACGATTCTCCGGTTTCTTTTTTAACCGTTTGCGTTTTGGCGTTGGCATCATTCAATGTGGCGCTTATCAAGTCGCCTTGAATTACCAATTTTTTTATCTGACCAGCATTAATTTCGGTAACCAACTGGCTAATACTCACCGATTCCGGCTTCTTACTTTCACCGGATTTCATCCAACTCAAACCGCTGGCCACTAAAAGTAGAACGAAAAATACGATAATAAAATTTTTGAGAAAATCTTTCATAGATTAAATTATTAAATTGTCATGTTGAGCAAAGCGAAACATCTCTGCTATTTTCAGTCGATAATCACTGCTAAATCTTTCTCTTTGCCCAAGATAACAGACTGTTAATTATAATTTCATTTCCTTATTCTACCTCAATTCACCAAAAAAATCAACCCCTAAACAAAATCCGCCGGGAACACCGACGGATTTTAATCTGGCAATTTTTTAGTCTTTCTTCTCCGACTTTTCTTCATCTTTTGCCTTCTTCGCTTTCTTTTCTTTCTTTTCCGATTTTTCTTCGTCCGCCTCTTTTTCAACCGTTTTTATCTTTTCCACTTTTTCTACTTTTTCCGCTTTGCGACCAGCTTTGCCTTTTACACCGGCGGTCTTAAGACCCAGACGATGCTCGGTTGGCTCCAAGGAAACGACTTCGAATTCGGCTTCTTGACCAACTTTAAATTTATCCATAATATTGGCAATCGGCTCGTCGGCTAATTCGGAAATATGAGCGAGACCATGAATCTCTTTATCTAGGGCAACCATAAGACCAAACTGCTCTACTTTTACGATCTTACCTTTCACTTTGTCGCCCACATGATATTTCTCTTTTACTTTTTTCCACGGATCATCCTGGGTGCGTTTAATGGACAAATAAATTTTGGAACGATCCAACTGAATTATTTGCGCCTTGATTTGATCGCCTGCTTTGAGAATATCTCTAGGGTGATCAATACGTTGCCAAGCGATTTCGGAAATATGGACCAAACCTTCCAACCCTTCACCAAATTTGATAAAGGCGCCAAAAGAAGTAAGCGCCGACACTTCACCATCCACAATATCGCCAACTTTATACTGTTCCAGCACCGCTTTTTGAGAATCTTCCCAAACAGCGCGCTCGGAAACAATCAACTTTTCTTCTCTCTCATCCACATCAATTACTTTCACCTCAATTTCTTTATTAATCATTTCGCGCAATTTTTCCAAAATGCGATTTTTATCACCACCGGCGACGCGTGGATAATTATCCGGAGACAATTGGGATACCGGCATAAAGCCCGGCACCGCATCCACCTGCATCAAAAGACCACCCTTATTAGCAGCGGTAATTTTGGCTTTGATCGCCAAACCGTCTTTCATTAATTTACGCATCTTATCCCAAACACGCTGGGAGCCGGCCAAACGGAAAGATAATTCCATTTCGCCGTTTTCATTTTCCAGCTCAAGCACTGTTGATTCCACTTCGGCGCCAATTTTAAGATCGCTATATTCACGCGATTCGGCAAACAATTCTTGTCCGCGCACTACGCCAATCAGCACTCCGGCGATATCCAAGCGCGCTTCCCGGCGATCAATGGAAATCACTTTTCCCACGACCAAATCGCCCGGCTTGGGCATGTTGCCAAAATGGTCGTTAAGGAGATTTTTAAAATCATTTTTGTCTCCCTTTTCTTCTTCTACTTTTTTCTTAGTTTTTTCAGCAGTCATAAAATAAAAAATCACTGCTTATCCCGTTTGCCCCATCTGGAGGAACAGGTGCCATTTTCTAAAATGAAATGGCTTTAATTAGCAAATTGTATGGCTATTATAGCACATCTGTGGAATTTGTCAAGGGGGTACCCTCTTTCCAAAATCTATGCTATTTAAACAGTAAAGAGGTAGTTGTGGGCTACCTCTTTGATGTTTTTACAACGATGTTTGTCCGACGATTTGATCACAAAGTGATCAATCGTACTGGACAGAGAGAGAATCCATTTCAGGGTCTGCATAGATCAGACCCTTCTCTCTTGACTTTGCCGGTTCAGGTTGGCTAGGTCTTGAGATTGGTCTCGGGTTTGGCGGCTACGCTTGCGGCTGCGCTCTCTTTGCGCTTTTTGATCGATTCGTCCTTAACGGTCAGCATGTTCGCGTTCTCGTTGTTCTGAAATTTCTTCTTCATGTTCTTTACCTACCCTCTTCTTTCATTGCGGAATTCATCTCGTCAGTTTTGTTCCGCCCCGACAGCGTCGGTGGCGGCTTCGCGGGTGCCTGTGCACCCAAAATAAAGAGCCATCTTCCCAATGCGACGGACATTACGAGAGTCTGGTTAACACTCGTTTTTCTTCCTTTCTAGACTGTCGCAGTCTTGGCGTCACACATGACTCCTGTTCATGGTGATTATGCCTTTATATCGGGATGATGCTTTTTATTCTACCAAACACACATATATATTGTCAATTTCTTATCCACACCTATCGGTTTTTCACCCTTAACAGACCCTTGTTTTGATAATCAAAAAATGTTATAATATCACCACGAATTTTACATTAAAAATCACCGACTTTATAACTTTAAAACTTTCAACTTTATAACTCCAAATATGCATTTCCAATGGCTCGGTCAAACCTGCGTTAAACTGCAAACTAAGAATTTAGACGAAGATATTACTATTTTAATCGACCCCTATCGCCCATCCAAAGGCGATTTTCCCCGCAGTTTTAGCCCACACATTGGTCTATTTTCGCATGGCACCGAAAATGCCGTAACTTTGTCACAAGACCCTTTTGCATTAGACACTCTAGGTGAATGTGAGACCAAAGGCGTAATGGTCTATTCGCTTACCGGCGGAGAAGAAAACTTAATGTTTAAAATTAATGCCGAAGGCATGAATGTTTTGCATCTGGGTAAAATGAAAAAACCAATTGAAAATGGTGATTTGGAAAAAATCGGATCAGTGGATATATTATTAATTCCGGTGGGTGGGGGTGATTATCTCTCGCCCGAAGATGCCGCTAATTTGGTCACCGCCCTAGAGCCGCGCATCGTGATTCCAATTGCCTCTGAATGTGATACCGATCCGAAGGCTTTATCGGTAAATGCTTTTATCAAAGAATTGGGTTTAAAACCAGAAACGACTGACAAAAAAATAATTATCAAACAAAAAGATTTACCACAAGAAGATACTAAACTATTTATTTTGGAAAAAAATTATTAACTATGGCACGCCCATTAAGCGTAAAAAAAACTACCACTAAAAAAAACAAAAAAAAGGCGGTAAATACGCCTGGTTTAATTCCAAAACATAAAGAAAATTCCGCTTCCCCGGATGCTATATCAAATGACACCAAACAATTACTTAGCCACTATGCCCAATATCGCGCCCACGAATCGGCACGCCGACTGATGTGGATATCAATTATCATGTTCGCATTGGTAATTGTGGCTCTTTGGGGATGGGCGATGCGTTTTCGAATCGCCAATATCAGTTCACAATCTCAACCAACTACCAGCTTGATGAGCGACGCCAAAAAAAATTGGAATGAAATCTTTACCGAAACCAAACAAAAAGAAGAAATGAAAAAAGAAATTATCAAATTACTAAGTCAGCTGACCATTCCTACCAGTACGCCCGCCACAACTACAATTAACAACAACATTTCCAGCTCCACTTTGATAACTACCACCACGGAAAAAACTAATACCCAACCAACGAACGATTAACTTGTTAATTAATTTATGCAAAACAAACTTGAATTATCTAAGCGTCCCATTGGTACTTTGTCCGACGCGCCGATTGTGGAGGAAATGCAAAGCTCATATTTGGAGTATGCCATGAGCGTAATTATCGCGCGCGCTTTACCTGATATTCGTGATGGCCTTAAACCGGTACATCGCCGCATTCTTTACAGTATGTGGAATATCGGCTTGCGCCACACTGCCAAATACCGCAAAAGCGCCCATGTGGTAGGTGAGGTAATGGGAAAATACCATCCGCACGGCGATTCGTCCATCTACGAAGCGATGGTGCGAATGGCGCAAGATTTTTCCATGCGTGAAACCATGGTAGACGGTCAAGGTAATTTTGGTTCTATGGATGGTGATAGCGCCGCCGCCATGCGCTATACCGAAGCACGTCTAGAATCCATTGCCGAAGAAATGCTATCGGATATCGAAAAAGATACTGTCAGTTTCATTCCTACTTACGATGGCACTCACAAAGAGCCGACAGTGCTTCCAGCCAAATTACCCAATCTACTCCTTAATGGTACGATGGGCATCGCAGTGGGCATGGCCACTTCCGTGCCTCCTCATAATCTAGCTGAACTTTGTGATGGAGTTGCACATATTATTGATCACCCCAAAGCCACCGTGGAAGATCTAGCCGAAATTATTAAAGGCCCCGACTTCCCCACCGGCGGTATTATCTATAATAAAAAAGATATCCTTTCCGCCTACGCCACCGGTCGCGGCAGTATTGTAATGCGCGCCAAAGCGGAAATCACCGAAAATAAAGCCGGACAATTCCAAATCATCGTGTCGGAGGTGCCTTACCAAGTTAATAAATCCGAAATGATTGAAAAAATCGCTAATTTGGTACAAGAAAAAAAGATCGAAGGCATTAAAGATATTCGCGATGAATCCAATAAGCATGGCGTGCGTGTGGTAGTTGATCTTAAAAAAGATTCCTACCCCAAAAAAATCCTCAATCAATTATTCAAACTTACCGATCTACAAACCAGTTTTCACACCAACATGCTGGCTCTCGTAGATGGCATTCAACCGCGAATCTTGAATCTAAAAAATATTTTGGAAGAATTTGTTAAACACCGTCAAATAGTGATACGTCGCCGCACCCAATTTGATTTGGAAAAAGCTCAAGACCGCGCGCACATCTTGGAAGGTTTAAAAATGGCAATTGATAAAATTGACGCGGTGATTAAAACCATTCGCGCTAGCCAAGACAAAGAAGAAGCTAAAACTAACTTAATAAAAAAATTCAAATTTACCGATCGACAAGCGACCGCTATTTTGGAAATGAAACTCCAACAATTGGCTAACTTGGAAAGCCAAAAAATAGAAGACGAACTAAAAGAAAAGAAAACCCTTATCAAAGAATTAGAATCAATTTTATCCTCAGAATCCAAAATCCTTAGTATTATCAAACAAGAAACTTCCGACATTAAAAACAAATATGGCAACGAACGCAAGACTCAAATTATCTCCCATGGCGTCAAAGAATTTACCACAGAGGATCTCATCCCCAACGAACCGACTATTGTCATGATGACTACCGACGGCTACATCAAACGCCTGCCGCCGGATACCTTCCGCCAACAATCACGGGGTGGCAAGGGTGTTATCGGCACCACCACCAAAGAAGAAGAAAGCGTGCAACAACTTATCACCGCCAACACCCACGACAATATGCTATTTTTTACCAACCGTGGACGGGTATTTCAACTCATGGCCTACGACATCCCGCAAGCCAGTCGCACCGCCAAAGGTCAAGCGATGGTGAATTTCCTGCAACTTGCCCCCAACGAACGCGTAGCGGCAGTGCTATCTTTGGCTGATGCCAGCAAGACCAAATTCCTAACCATGGTAACCACCAAAGGATTGATCAAAAAAACAGCGCTGGAAGATTTTGCCAACGTGCGTCGCAGCGGGCTAATTGCCCTCAAACTTAAACCGGAAGATAATTTGGAATGGGTGCGTGCTACCGATGGCACCGATGAAATTATGATTGCCACCAAAAAAGGTATCGCCATCCACTTCAAAGAAGGCAATGTGCGCGCGATGGGACGATCGGCCGCTGGTGTACGCGGAATAAAATTGCATACTAGCGATGAAGTGATTGCCATGGATATTGTAGATCCCAAAAATAAATCCCTAGAATTTTTATCCATTGGAGAAAATGGCGTCGGTAAACGCACCCCGATTTCGGAATACAAAGTACAAGGGCGAGGTGGTAGCGGTATTAAAACTGCTAATATCACCGAAAAAACCGGCAGCCTCGTATTCGCTCAAGTAGTAGACGCGGTGGAGGCCAACGAAAAAGATTTAATGATGATGAGCACTAAAGGGCAAGTGATTCGTCTGCCCTTTAAAACCATCCCCACTTCCGGCCGCGCCACCCAAGGCGTGCGCCTAATGCGATTTAAAGAAGACGGCGATAAAGTGGGTAGTGTAACCATGCTATAAAATTAAATTAAAAAAGACGGAGATAAAATTCCGTCTTTTTTAATTCACACAATTATGGAAATTTACAACTTCGCGCGAACTTTTTTCACCTCCGGTGGCCGGTAGCGTCCAGCGTCTTTCGTTCTTG
>JBAYNU010000003.1:0-85050 GCA_041678665.1 Candidatus Magasanikiibacteriota bacterium | reverse complement strand
TCGCCAGCTATATGACTATGTACAACAGCGAACGACCGCACTGGGGGCTTAAAGGGAAAACACCACTCCAAATACTCAATTTATTTTTAACTCCAGTGTGTCAGATGTCTTGACCCATTACAGGGGGTTAGGCAAATACCTAATCCCCTGCTAAAATATTAAAAAATAACTAGTGACTGACTATCTTATTTACATATTCTCTTACCATCGCCCAAGCAGCCAATGTCTGACCGTCCCATATTTCTCCGCTTTTAATCATGGCTTCAAACTCATCGGGGCGTCTAATTATTACTTCTACGTTTTCATGACTATTATTTAAGGGGTCGCTAATTTTCTCTAATTCATTGCCAATGAATAAATGGGATCCGTCTTTAAGAAGGCCATTGGAATCTTGAAAAACACCCGCCTTAATTAAATTATGGGATCGATAACCAGTTTCTTCTAAAAGCTCACGCTCAGCAGTAATCTGCGGCGATTCTTCTATCTTCATCCCACCGCAAGGAAATTCTACACTTTGTTTACTATATAAATAACGATGCTGAACAACCAAAAGTAGGCGCCCATCATCAAGAACCGGCACCACCATAGCGTTGCCGGGCGTTTCCAAATAATAATAATCACCCGCTGATCCATCTGTCAACTCATAGGTGTCGTGTTTATAGACGCTCCAAGGATTTTGATGGATGACTTCGGATGATAATGTTTTAAAAGACATAATTTAAAAAATTCTAATATCTGAATATTTGATTATAAAAACAACTTAGCAATATTTTCTACATCAATTTGATCAGGTGCGTGTACAATTGAATGCATACTCCCTCCTCCATCGCCATCAAAACGCGGAATGATATGCCAATGCAGATGCGGCACGACTTGACCAGCCACCGAATTATTATTAAAACCAACATTCATGCCCGGCGCTTTAACAACTAATTGAATCTTATCGATAGTTTGCTTAAGTCCGACACATAGACTATTCCAATCGTCTACGCTAATTTCTTCCGCATTAACAATATGTTTTTTGGGAATAACTACAGTGTGTCCTTGAGCACATGGGTGAACATCCAAAAATGCCAAAATATTTTCATTTTCAAAAACCTTGTAACACGGAACTTCTTCGGCGATAATTTTACAAAAAATACAAGACATAATAGTTAACTTAAAGTTAATAAC
Organism: Candidatus Magasanikiibacteriota bacterium; assembly: GCA_041678665.1. Taxonomy (GTDB): domain Bacteria; phylum Patescibacteriota; class Patescibacteriia; order Magasanikbacterales; family GWA2-37-8; genus GWA2-37-8. Next base: position 83,877 of record JBAYNU010000003.1, on the reverse strand, counting down.
TAAAAATTACAAATTATGAGACCAAACGACCATACCACCAAACATTTTCCATTTCTCCCCCTCCTGATAAGTATAATCATTATAATGAATATCCTTGGTATTAAAAATAAAATAACATTCATTAGAATTGACAATTGCCCGGGCTTTAGACCACACCAAATAATTAGGATTATTTTTCATTTCATTAAATAAAGCCACCCGATCGGGTTGAGAAAAATCCTGACCCATAGGAAATCCACCACCGGTTATTTGTTTTTGTGATAAATATTCTAAAGCCAAAAGTGGATAAGTGTCGGCAATTACACATTTTCCCTGGTCTGCAAATACATATTTAATGACATTATATTCATCCGTACTCATAGCACGAATATCGGGTCCAAGTGAATAGGAAGCAGTAATGGCCAAAGAAATAATAAAAATGAATATCGGCAGTAATGCTCTACCGATTCTTTTTGAAAGTTTTTTTTGATTACACCAACCAACTAACCATTTAATGCCCAACACTAGCATAATTACTCCCAAAATTGCCAGCACGCCATCCAAGCGACGGCTAATAATACTCTGCCCCACTAAAATATATCGCCCAATGATATAGCTACCTAAAAGCCCGGCAAACATAACGCCTAACCAATTTTTAACGACTTGATTTGAACGAAAAGATGATATTATGCCAACCAAAATTATCACCCAAACAAAAATCATAAATATAAAAATCCACATCGGATACTGAGTCAAAAAATTGGGCACAAACGCACTAAGTGGTACCTGATTGAAAAATATATTACCGGTAAGAATGTCATGCGAACGTGGTCCAGTCGCCAGATACCAACCGGTGAAATTACCGCATAATTGCTTAACCTGTGCGAACCAATCCACCTGCTTGGGCCACGAGCTGTATTTAACAATTAATTCTACGGCGGGGATAGAAACAGCGAGCAACAACGTGACAATTGTCATTCTGAGTAGGCGTCCCAAAGGGACCCCTTCGGGGAAGAATCCCTTTCCGCCAAAGGCGGACCCGCCTATGGCGGGAAACGACCACATCGAAGGGATCCTTCGGCTCTGCCTCAGGATAACAAGAGCCAAAGCGCTCAGCCAAAACAATAACAAATACAACCCATACCCAAATACCGACAACAACCCCAACACAGCTAAAATAATAACTTGTTCCCAACGAAAACTAGTCGTTGTCTTGAGGGTAAACAAAACTAACAGCAACCAAACTAATAATCCAAAATGATTGGGAATAGAAAGCGCGCCGGCATACTGCAAAGCGAACGGCAGCGCCATGAGCCATACCAAAAACAACGACTCTTTTTTATTAAAATTTATTGCTAATCCAATTTGATAAATCAAAATCGGAAATACAACAGCCCAAAGCACCGGCAACAGCCATTTAACCAATGAAATCAAACCTACATTTAAAACTTGAGCGAGTACAATATTGATTCCCCAAAAATTACTATAAAAAATATTACCCGGCGCGGTGGTGAGAAAAAGTGGCTGAACGCCGACTGGGGACACAGCATTAAGAGGCAACCCTGACATTATTCGTGACTCTGTTGCTAGATGGCGCCATTGATCGGCTCCGTAAAATAATTGGTGAGTTAACGGTAAATAACTGGATAACAAAAATATGTAAACTGTTAAAAATATCAGAAGAGTCTTTGCGGACAAACGCGAAAAAATCAGCAGTCCTAATAAAAAAGTCGCTCCCAAAAATGTCCAAAGGTAATTTGGATTAATTGTTTGCCATGGTGATATTAGGGACGTTCCGCTTTGCGAATGGTACAGTAGATAAAAACCGTAACCGACAAAAATTAAAAATACCAGCACGCCCCAAAATACGTTTGGTAATTTGAACGGTGAATCCTTAATTTCGGCTGGAACAGCAGTGGTCATGTTTTTGGCATACTTAGACCACAGCTCCCAAAAAATAAATACCGAGCCGATAACCAAAAAATCTAAGACAATCGTAACGGGCGTAAGTTTGTAAAAAACAACCGCAATGCCCGAAAGCCAACTTAAAAAAATAAATACTAAAAAAGCACCCAAAACTCGAGTGCCACCATTGTCGCTCAGACTAAAGAATTTAATTAGCAAGTTTTTGGCAGAAGAACTCAATAAAAATAAATACCCAAAAAACAAAACTATTCCCAGCCAAATATTATGCCAAACTAAAATGTTTAAAAATATTAAAAAACAAGCCCCAATAAGTATCGCTAATTTTTTAATTAGAGAAAACCACATAACTTGTCGGGCTAGTGGGACTTGAACCCACGATCTCATGCACCCCATGCATGCGCGATACCAACTTCGCTATAGCCCGATAAAGATAATAATAACATCTTTAGTTATATTTTTCAAGCCCTCAAGCACTATACCAAAGCTATCCACATCCCATCCCCACCCACTCCCCCATCCCGCCTTGCGAATATTATTAAATTGTTATATTGTTATATTGTTAAATAAATGGGGGTAATTAATAAATATATGGATATTACCGATATTGAAAAAATACCGCCACAAAATATTGAAGCTGAAATGTCACTTTTGGGCAGCGTTTTAATTGATAAGGATGCGATGCTAAAAATAGCCGACATAGTAGAGCCGGAGGATTTTTACAAAGATTCCCATCGTCGCATTTTTGAAACCATCGCCGAGTTATACACCAAAAATGAACCCGTCGACTTATTAACACTAAGCAACCGACTGACAGAAAAAAACATTTTGGAAATAATTGGCGGACGTTCCTATCTGGCCACTCTTACCAATACCGTGCCTACCGCCTCCAACGTGATACAGTATGCTCAAATTGTACACCGTAAAGCCACCCGCCGTCGACTTTTGGTAGCCTCTCAAGAAATAAGCAAACTAAGTTTTCAAGAAAAAGACGGCGATGTGGAACAAATACTAGATGAAGCGCAAAAACACTTATACGGAGTATCTCAAGTCTACATGAAGCAAAATTTTTCTCCCATTCGCAGTGTTTTGGCTGATGCTTTTGATCGCATTGATGAACTGCACCGCAACAAAGGACAATTAAGAGGTTTACCCACCGGATTCCGCGATTTAGATAATATTTTAGCTGGTTTACAAAAATCCGATTTAATCATCCTTGCGGCGCGCCCCAGTGTAGGCAAGACATCTTTAGCTTTGGATATTGTGCGTCATGTTGGCACAAAAAGAAAAACCCCGGTCGGATTATTTTCTTTGGAAATGAGCAAAGAACAATTGGTGGATAAAATGCTTTGTTCCGAAGCCAATGTGGATCTGTGGCGAATGCGCACCGGACGATTATCGGAAAGACCGGAAGACGACGATTTTCCCCGCATTGGACACGCGATGGGCACACTTTCCGAAGCGCCAATTTTTATCGACGATTCACCAAATATTAATATAATGCAGATTCGCACCAAAGCCAGACGCCTACAAGCCGAACATGGCTTGGGATTAATTGTCATTGATTATTTACAATTAATGGAATCCCGGGGAGATATTGAAAATCGCGTTCAAGAAGTGGCCGCCATTACCAGAGGTTTGAAAGGCATCGCTCGCGAGCTTAATGTTCCGGTTTTGGCGTTATCACAACTTTCGCGCGTAGTAGAACAAAGTAAGCCGGCTATCCCCAAACTTTCGCATCTCCGTGAATCGGGGTCTATCGAACAAGACGCTGATGTGGTATTATTTATCTACCGCAAAGCCGCCGATCGTAATTATCGCCTGGAAGACATCCCCCCTGATGAAAGATTCTTGGCCGAAATCCATATTGCCAAACACAGAAATGGTCCCACCGGCATGGTAAAAATGATTTTCAACGAGCCTACTACCAGTTTCCGAAATTTAGATAAACAATTTTCTGCCCCACCCTCGCAACCAACGACTCCGACACTAAAACCCAAATCTGCCTTTACCAAATCAACCTTTGCGTCTTCTAGCAGTCAAGAACCACAATATTAATAACCATGCCATTCTGAGTGGGCGTCCCAAAGGGGACCCTTCGGGGAAGAATCCCTTAATAAAAAGAAAGAGATCCTTCGCTACGCTCAGGATGACAATAATAAATAAGTATGTCATTATTCAACAAATTAAAACAATTCAAAGACTTACGCGAACAAGGAAAAAAAATCCAAGATGTGATGTCTAAAGAATCAGTTACTATTCAAACTGCCAGTGGACAGGTGGTTTTAACTATGGATGGTAATATGCAAATATCCGGATTAGCCATTAACGACGAACTTCTTAATCCGACCAAAAAAGAAAAATTACAAAATGCCATCAAAGAAGCACACGCTGACGCGCTTAAAAAAATTCAACGCATTATGGCGGGAAAAATGCAAGAAATAGGTGGATTGGAAGGATTGGGCTTAAAATAGGCAGAATCCAAAAATCAAAAAGACTTTGCCGGGCTTTATGACTTCATACTCAAAATCAATCACTAATCTCATCAATACTTTTAAAAAGCTTCCGGCTGTGGGTGAACGCACTGCCGAACGCTATGTTTTTAGTTTGTTAAAAAATGGACGCGGCAACGTCGCAGAATTACAATCGGCGCTTAGTGAACTTTTAAAAAACACCAAAAGTTGCGAAGTGTGCTGGAATTTCGTTGATATATCCCCCTGCTCAATTTGCGCGGATACCAAGCGTGACCATAATATGGTTTGTGTGGTAGCCGATCCACAAGATATTATCTCCATCGAAAAAACCGGCGCTTTTCGTGGTGTCTATCATGTTTTGCGCGGATTAATTGATATGGATGACGAAGGAGAAAATAAAAATATTAAAATTAAAGATTTGCTAAAACGCATTAAAACCGATAAAAACATTACGGAAATAATCCTGGCGCTTAATCCGGACCTGCCGGGTGAAACCACCGCCATGTACATTGAACAAGAAATTAAAAATTTAAAGCTAGAAACAAAAATAAAAATTTCACGGTTGGCGCGCGGATTACCAATGGGATCCGATCTGCAATACGCCGACGAAATTACCCTGGGTAGCGCTTTAAAAAATAGAAAATAATTTATAATCTAAAAACCCATCTGCGAAATAGCAAATGGGTTTTTTATTTGTATAACTTGGCAAAATTCGTATTAGCCAACAATCTTCACTTCGGTAAATCTCTGGCGCTGACCATGAACCTTGTGATAACGAATTTTATTTTTAAATTTTTCCACCCGCACAGTTTCGTGTTTACCTTGCTTTAGTACTTCGGCTTTTACAGCAACACCAGCCAAATATGGGGTTCCGATTTTTACATCGGTGCCATCATCTTTGGCAGTAAGAAGGACTTGATCAAAAGCCATCTTTTCCCCTTCTTTAACCTCTAATTTCTCGATTTTGATAATATCGCCGGTTTTAACGAGATATTGTTTTCCGCCGGTAGCAATAACTGCAAACATATAAATATAATTAACAATTTAGCAATTTAACAATGACGAGCACTATAATATCAAAATATTCATAAATTGTCAAGGCCAAACAAAAGAAATCGGCTAATTATCAATAATCTCAACTACATCCCCTATTTTCAAACCCGCATTGGCAATAGTACCAGAAGCCATCTCTAAAACTATAGTGGATACGCCACGTCCTATATAAGGAGTAAGTTGATTTTCGGTTTTACCCGGTTCGATTGAAACATTGGGTGCCATATCCACCACAATCTGTCCGTCTACCCAAACAATATCGATGGGGAAAAGCATATCACGCATCACCATGGTATGTTGATCGCGATTATTAAAGAAAAACAACATTCCCTGCGCAGCGCCCATATTTTTACGCTCACCCCAACCGCGATATTGTTGGGTTAATGTCCTGGCCACCAAAACTTTATATTCTTGATTATTCAAACGAACTTTAACTGTTTCAAAATGATAAGAATATAGCTTCAGCCCCAAACCTAGCGCTATCACTACTATCAACACAACAAAATGCCAACGTTTTGGCTCCTTATTTTCCCTCTTAAAAATCATATGTTACTCTAATAATTTTATAAATTCTTTTTCATCTAAAATTTTTACACCCAATTTTTGTGCTTTATCAAATTTGCTTCCAGAGTTTTCTCCGGCAATCACGGCCGTGGTTTTGCGAGAAACCGATTCCGACACGTCACCGCCTAAGATCTTAATTTTATCTTTGGCCTCGTTTCGACTCATTGACGATAATACACCGGTCAATACAAAAGTTTGCCCATTGAGCTTAGAACTTTTAACTTTCAACTTATAGGCTTCGATTGTGACGCCATTAGATAACAATTTCTCAATATATTTCTGGTTATTTTTATCGTCAAAATACTCTCGAATTGAAATCGCCACTTTATCCCCTACCCCATTTATTTTTTGCAATTCTTCTGCAGGCGCTTCCATAAATTCTTCCAAAATGCCGAAATGATTGGCCAAATCCTCAGCGGTTTCTTCGCCCACATTACGAATACCTAAAGCATTAATAAAACGCGCTAAAGTAACTTTTTTAGAATCCGCAATTGCGCTTATTAAATTCTGCGCGCTTTTTTCGGCAAACCGATCTAATGGCTCCAAATCGCCCACCGTAAGAATAAAAAGATCTGCTGCATCTTTAATTAGTCCCTCGTTCAACAATTGCTCCACAATTTTCTCCCCACAATGATCAATATCAAAAGCGCGACGAGAGACAAAATGAACAATATGTTCAAGCTGTTGGGCAAAACAATTTTTATTAAGACAATACAAGGCCACCTCATCGCCATTGCCACGTTTACCCACTGCGCCACCGCAAATTGGACATTTTTTAGGTGGTAAAATACCCTTTTCCTTACCGGTACGCATTTTTTCCAAAACCCTAATTACTTTGGGAATAATATCACCGGCCTTTTCTACCACCACCATATCACCCACTTTCACTCCCAAACGACTAATTTCGTCAAAATTATGCAACGTGGCGTGCGTTACGGTAGTTCCAGCCAACTTGACCGGATTCATAAGAGCCACTGGTGTTAGCGCCCCGGTGCGACCCACTTGCACATATACTTCTTTGATACACGTAGTGGCCTGCTCAGCCGGAAATTTATAAGCAATCGCCCAACGCGGCGACTTGCCAGTATAACCCAAAACTTCTTGATATTTACGCTGATTAACTTTTACCACAATCCCATCTATCCAATAATCAAAATTACTTCTTTGCTCATAACATTCTTTCCAAAATTTTTCTATTTCATCTAGACTTTTACAAACCCGACGAAATTTATTTACTTTAAAACCCAAATCTTCCAAACGCTGAAGTTCCTTTTCTTGGGTAACTGGAATTTCACCAGCCGAAATATCATAGATAAATGTATCCAACTTACGTTTGACAACAACACCGGGATCAAGTTGACGGATAGTACCAGCGGCAGCGTTGCGTGGATTAGCAAAAGGAATTTCACTCCGCTTCGCCCTTTCAATGTTTATTTCTTTTAGAGTCGCGCTACCCATCCAAATTTCTCCCTCCACAATAACATTGACTGGCTGACGCAGTTGAAAAGGAACACTGTGAATAGTTCTAACATTATTAGTAACATCTTCGCCTACCACTCCATCGCCACGAGTTGCCGCCAATTTCAAGCTACCATTTTCATAAGTAAAAACCGTATGTAAACCATCTATTTTTAATTCGCACATGTATTCCAGCGGGACTCGCCCTGACCTTACGTCTGAGCCTATTCCTTCTTTTTCTAAAAAGTTTAAAACCTTATCTTGCCAGTCTTCCATTTCTTCTTTATTAAACGCATCATCAAAACTCCACTGAGTCACTTGATGACGCACCTTGGTAAATTTATCCAAAGGAATACCGGCTACTCGCCTGGTAGGACTATCCGAAGTCACTAATTCGGGATGTTTTTCTTCTATCCGGCGTAGTTCGTTCATTAGCCCATCATACATGGTATCAGTTACTTCGGGATCATTAAGAACATGGTAACGATAACGCAAATCATCAATTTGCGCTCGCATTTTTTTTATCCTGTTCTTTAATTCTATTTTTTCCATAAACTATCTTATTAACCCAATATACCAATTAACTACCTGTCCGCCATAATACATAGCAACAAAAGTTCCTAAAGCCAAGAACGTACCAAATGGTATGGCTGTTTTAGAATTGGCTTTTTTAGTAAGTAATAAAATAATAGCCATAAGAGCCCCGCTAAAATAAGCAAACAAAATGGCCACAAGCGTGCCATAAAATCCCAGCCAAATACCCATCAAAACCCCAAGACGCACATCACCGCCGCCGATCCAACGCCCGCGCGAAATCAAATACTGTAGACCAAAAAATCCACCAGCCACAAATGCACCCGCCACCATAGTATTTACCGAATATCCTAAAATATAATAATTTAATAAAAAACCCAAGGTTACTCCCAACCATATTAAACTAGGAAGAATCTCCTGATATAAAAGATCATAAACAAAAATTATAATTAAAAAAGTCACAAACATTATATCCCGACACCACCATAAAAAATTAAATTTCCCCAACACCTCAATATGATGCCAGCCCACAAAAACCAACAAAACTCCGGCAAAAAATTCAACCAAAGGATAACGTAATGGGATAAAATTATGACAACAGTGGCACTGCCTTTTTAAAAAAATACAACTAAATAAGGGGATATTTTCATACCACAAGAGTTGACGATGGCAATGATAACACACACTGCGACCAGTGGTAAAAATCTTAATATTTTCTCGGGTACGCCAAATCCATGAATTCAAAAAACTGCCCAAAATAGTACCTAAAAAAAACAAAACCAAATAAAAACCCCACCCCAAGACAATATAAAAATGGTAAACGATATTTAACATGCTGAATATTTTAATAATAGAATTATACCATAACATTAATAAAAACAAAACCACCTCAATCCCGAATTCTCGGAGTGAAGTGGTTTTCACTATTTAAAATTTTGCTATTAATTTCTGATACCAGCCGGAGATAAGGTGATACTACCGGCGTCTAAACCGCTGGTAGCGCCTTCTAGAGTCGCCGCTACAGCATAAGAACTAGAGGCGGCGGTATAAGTATAATGATAAGCAGCGGTATTTGGATCCTCTGGTACTTGTCCCATATATGCATCGGCGGCACAAGTGTCCTTAAATCCGGTGCTGTCCAAACACTGAGCGGTATCTGCTTCGCCCAAAACTAATCCCGACCCATCTGGGTAGGCATTATTATCGGTATAGTAAAGCTCAAGAGCGGTTTGAAGTTGCTTAAGGTCGGCTAAACGCTTGGAATCACGCGCTTTTAAACGAGCCTGACCCAAAGCTACGACGGCCAAAGTAGATAGCAAACCAATAATGGCAATCACCACCAATAATTCTATTAAAGTAAAGCCTTTCTTGTTCATAATTTCACCCCCCTTCTAAAATTATTTACCATAAAATACTACTCTAATATTATAAACTCAAAACTTTTTTTACTTTATCCACTACTTCTGATGGCTTAAAATGCGCTTTGATGAGATAATCTACTGCCCCTACTGCCAAACCTTTATCCACATCTTCTTTCTGGCCAAGATTAGTAAGAAGAATTACGGGAATATCTTTTGTTTCTAAACTATTTTTTAAATTTTCTAAAACCACAAAACCATCCATTTTTGGCAACAAAACATCCAATAAAATAATACTCGGTTTTTTCTTTCTTGCCTCAGACAACCCCTTTTCTCCATTATCGGCAATACTAATTTTGAACCCCTCCATTTCAAACTTCTTTTGATAAATTTGAGACAAAAAAGCGTCGTCTTCTACTAATAATACATGCATTTTCTCATTAATCGACATACAAATAAAGTTTAGTGGACTGATTTATATAATAATCATACCATATTACGCAAAGCCAATCCAATTACCGCCGTCATTCTTGGTCCAATCTCGGACAAAACCGGCTTTAGATCTTCTTGATAAACCAAACGCGCCCACGGATCACCGACATAACATTTCATCTTAAACTGCTCTGATAAATAATCCGACAAAAACGGCAAGAATGATCCACCACCAGTTAAAATGATTTTTTCAGGACGTTTATTCTCGTTACCAATCTGATGCAAATATAGATCAAAACCATATTGAACTTCTTTTGTAATTGGATCAACAACCGAAGATAATATTTTAAGTAAATCCTTAGCTGGCAATGTTTTTTCTTGATCTGTTTCTAAAAACTTAAATAAATCATATTTAATTTGTTCCGCCAAACCATCTTCAACCCCTAAAATTTCTTTTATGGTAGAAGTGATTTTGCCGCCTCCCGACTCAACACTGTGACGAGTAATCGGAATGCCTTGATCGACAATAAAAAAATTAGTACGCTCGGCGCCAATATCAATAATCATAGTGACGCTGGTATCTCTACCAACCAAAGCGCGCGCCAAAGCGGTGGACTCTGGCTCTAACGCCTCCAAGCGAAGTCCTGCTCGAGTAAAAATTTGCGTATAAAATACCACCAAAGAACGCGGCACCGCATTAACCAATACTTTTTGGCTATTACTTTCTTTTTCTTTGGAAATAATCTGATAATCAAGCATCATCTCTGAGAGAGGAATAGGTAATAACTTAGTAATTTCCGCTTTCAAAACAGAATTAAATTCATCTTTATCGGTTTTGGGGATAGTTACAATAGCATGAAAAACCGCTGACGCCGGCAAACTAACTACCGCCGCTTTGGATGTCGCCTTGCATTTTTTATATACACCCTTCAAAACAATGGCGCGCTCTTTAACTTGGTCGGCATTAAAATACAAATCGGTCATTGATGAATTAACCGAATCGACATTATTCTTTTTGTCTAATAAATTATTGGAAGTAAATGCCTTAAAAAAAATGTCTAATTGCACCGCATTTTTATCAACATCGGAAGTGTAACCAAAAGTACGCAGCACCGGCCGCTTTTTTTCTTGGATTAATTCTACCATTTTAATTCCGCCTGCCCCCAAATCTACCCCGAGACAGGCTTTTGGCTTAAAGAATAACGACATAGCTAATGTCTATTATATCAAATTTTGCCAATTGCCACCATAGCCCCTGTTGATAAGTTGATAAGTAGAAAGAAATGAGATATAATAGCTGATAGCTTGTAGCTTATAGCTTTTAGACAGCGCCCGATCGTTACCTAACAGCTAAAAACTAAAAACTATGATTACTCTCTTTAATACTCTCTCCCATAAAATCGAAAATTTCAAACCGCTCAAAAAAGGCAAAGTGAATTTGTATACTTGCGGTCCTACGGTTTATAATTATGCGCACATCGGCAATCTGCGCACTTATGTATTTGAAGATATTTTAAAGCGAGTTTTTAAATTTAACGGTTACAAAATCAAACATGTAATGAACATCACTGATGTTGGACATTTAACGAGTGATGCCGATGAGGGTGAAGATAAAATGGAACGCGAGGCGGCGCGCGCAGGTAAAAGCGCTTGGGAAATTGCCAGTTTCTATACCATCGCTTTTCGCAAAGATCTTGCCGAGCTTAATATTTCGGAACCGAATATCTGGTGCCGCGCCACCGAACACATTAAAGAACAAATTAAATTAATAAAAAAATTGGAAAGAAAGGGATTCACCTATAAGACATTGGATGGTATTTATTTTGACACTTCCAAACTAACCGACTACGGTAAATTGGCCAATTTAAAAAAACAAGAACTTAGAGCGGGTGTGCGTATCAGCATGGGCGCCAAAAAAAATCCGACTGATTTTGCTTTGTGGAAATTCTCTCCGCCGTTAATCAAGCGCCAAATGGAATGGGAAAGCCCATGGGGAATCGGTTTTCCGGGCTGGCACATTGAATGCAGCGCTATGGCCGAAAAATATTTAGGACAACCCTTTGATATTCACTGCGGTGGCATTGATCATATTCCGGTGCATCACACTAATGAAATAGCCCAAAGCGAAGCGGCTAACGGCAGGCCCTTGGCAAATTACTGGTTACATGGAGAATTTTTACTAACTGGCGATGCTAAAATGGCTAAATCCGAAAGAAACTTTATCACTTTGCAAACCATCAAAGACAGAGGCATCTCCCCGCTCGCCTATCGCTATCTACTTTTACAAACTCATTACCGCAAACAACTGACTTTTTCTTGGGAAGCGCTTCAAGCGGCACAAAATGGACTTAATAATTTTTACGAAAAAGCAAAAAAATTATCCGATAATAAAAAACCGAGTTCGTTTTTTAAAAATAAATTTTTAGAAAAAATTAATAACGATCTTGACGTGCCGGGCGCGCTAAGTTGGGTGTGGCAAGGATTAAAGGATGGTGACTTTTCCTTAGAAACATTGTACAAATTCGACGAAGTGCTCGGCTTACAAATCAAAGAACAGGAAATAAAAAATAAAAACGAAACCAATATTGAGATTCCAAGTGAAGTAAAAAAACTAATCACCGAACGCGCTGCCGCCCGCGCCGAAAAAAACTGGACTAAATCCGACGAACTACGCGACGAACTTGAAAAATCAGGATATGTGGTAAAAGACACAAAGGATGGAATGAATATTATAAAAAAATAACTAAAAAACAGCCTCAAAATATACGAGGCTGTTTTTATTTAAAAACAAAACTCTATAGCCAATCCTTCTTTTTGAACGAATACACCATGGAAAGCCCGCCAATAATCATCAGCGCCGTAACAAGCCAAAATCCCCCAGGTATAACAGAAAAGAAATTACCCCCGGCTTTTACATCTGTCCAGGCCACAAACAAAGTAAGCGGAAAAGTTACCACCGAAATAATAGTGAGAGTTTTCATGACTTGATTGGTACGTAAATTTACCAGCGATTCATTGGTCTCATGCAGAGCATTAATACTTTCTTTTTGGCTTTCTAACATGTGCCAAATTTCATTAGTAAACTCGCGTAAGTTATTTATATAGCTTTGAAAAGACCCGACATCTAAATCATGCCCACTATACATAATTAACCGCTCAAGCACAGTGCGGTGCCCTTGCATAGTACGCCTAAAAGTTACCACATTAGTTTTGAGGCGTAAAATCTCTTCGGCCATGGCGCGACTGGGCGTTTGAGAGAATAATTTTTTATCCACAAAATTAATATCTTCATTAACATGCAAAAGAATCGGAAAAATGGAGTCCAGCAACCGACTAACAAGCTCAAACAAAATATGCACGGCCGTACCCTGAAAATATTCATTCTGTTTTTCGATATTTTTACGGCATTCGGTAAAAAACATTTCAATAACATGCAATTGACTGCTGTGTATCGTAACCAAACAGCTACCACTTAAAAAGAAGTCTACTTCGGTAAAACTTAAACGTTTGGTATCGCGATCAAAAATTGGAAAATGTAATACCATAAAATAATAATCCAAATGTTTGACTATTTTTGGTCGCTGATAAGGAGGCAAACTTTCTTTAATGTCTTGTTCGGAAAATCCAAAACGTTTTTGGATTTCGGCTAATTCTTTTACCCCTTGTTTACTAACATCAACCCACATCAAGCCATTGGATTGAATTTCTTGAATTGTTTTCATATCGAAGTTATAAAATTATAAAGTTATAAAGTCGAAGTGAGAACCGCCAATACTTTCGACTTGATAAACTTTATAACTTTCAACTAATCATATTATACCATACTTCCACTTATCCACCAAACTACCGCCTCCACCTGTTTGCGGCGCTATTTTAATTATGCTATAATATGACCATTATGAACAAGGATAATTTAGAAGAAAAATCCATTCTCCCTGAAACAATAAAGCCCACTGCAGAACAAATACCGCCGGCGCCCATTACCCCTGAACAGCCACCAAAAACAATGGAAACAGAAAAAGCCATAGAAACTGACACTTCTGCCGGTGAACAAAAATATTCTCAGTCAACAGAAAAAAACAAACCAAAACTACGTTTGCCGATTTTTCGTAAAAGCGCGCCTCCGTTACCGAAAGTACGTGATGAAATTACTGTTAAAATTGAAAAAATAATGTCGGAAGATCTTTTGGATGTCTACCAAAACCTCTCGCCCATCGCCCGCCAGGAATTTAAAATTAAAGGCGAAGAAACTGCTTCCAAAATTCAAGAACTCCTGCAATCCACGCATGTTAAAGTAAAAAAGATTTTTCAATTGATTGTTGAATGGCTTAAACTACTGCCGGGAATCAATCGTTTCTTTTTGGAACAAGAAGCTAAAATAAAAGTCGATAAAATATTGATGTTAAAAAACAAAAAATAAATATCGCTTTATTATCAAAATTATTTACAGTTTATAGTACGAACTATAAACTGTAAACTATAAAAATGACTGATTTAATCAATTTGCTAAAAATTTTCTTCAACTGGTTATCACAATATCCCGTTATGTTTGATGTACTTCTTTACGCCGTTGGAATGTTAATTTTTATCATTGTTCTATTTATGATACGCGGCTTCTTGCGCGCCCGCACCCGAACTAGCAAAGCATTTCATCGCACTATTTTGCTTATTAAGGTACCTAAAGAAAAAAAGAACGAAAATCCCAACATGATGAACCAAGACAATATTAATCTTACCCGCGAAATAATTGCAGTAGCTGATACTTTATTTGCTGCAATAGCCGGGCTAAAACGTGAAAGCGGAATTATTTCTTGGTTTAGAGGACGCAACGATCACTTGTCTTTTGAAATTGTGGTACGCGATGGTAAGATTTGTTTTTATGTTGCTATTCCTGATAAATTTAAAGATTTTATCGGACAACAAATACACGCCCAGTACCCACATGCCGAAATTACCGAAGAAATTGATTATAATATTTTTAAACCACAAAGCCATATTGTGGGAGCCTACCTATTCAGTCAATTCCGACCAGCTTTTCCTTTCAAAACTTACAAAAAAATGGAAAGTGATCCCTTGCTATCTTTGCTTAATCCATTAAGTAGAGTTGCCGAAGACGAAGGCGCGGTCATCCAATATATAATTCGTCCGGCATCGCCCAAGTGGCGCCGACAAGGAGTAAGGATGATTCGTGACATCCGTGAAGGACAAAAATTTGAATATGTAGCTCAACGCGGCTGGCTTACTCGTGGAATCTATCGTTGGAAACGCATTATGTTTCCCAAACACAAAGACGCCTCTAATCAGGGTGGCTTTGGTGAAGCTTACCGCCTTACTCAAATGGAAGAAGAAATGGTAAAAAGCATGGAAGAAAAAATAAGCCACGGCGGTCTAGAATTAACCATTCGCCTAATAAGTTCCGCCAGTACTAAAGCAAAAGCGGTAATGAACTTACAAAATATCATCAATGCCTACGGTCAATATAATATTTACCGTTATGGCAACTCTTTCGCCGCTTCGGTTCCCAGTCGACCGGCCAACTTGATTCGCGAGTCAATCTTCCGCTCTTTCCACGAAGGAAAATATATGGTAATGAACACCGAAGAGATGGCTTCTTTTTGGCATATGCCAAACCCCAACACTGAAACACCTCGCATCAATTGGCTGGGAGCACGCAAAGCTCCGCCACCAATAGACATGCCCAAAGAAGGTATTATGCTTGGTCGTTCGATATACCGCGGAGAAGAAGTAATAGTACGAATGAGTAAGCCGGATCGCCGTCGTCACCTTTATACAATCGGTAAATCCGGTGTGGGTAAATCAGTATTTATTCAGAATATGGCCGTACAAGACGTAATTAACGGCGAAGGTCTTTGTGTGGTTGATCCACACGGTGATTTTGTAGAATATGTTTTACAACACGTACCCAAAGAACGCGCTGATGATGTAATTTATTTTAATCCTTCCGACACCGACCGACCGGTGGGCTTAAACATGTTGGAAGTTCATACCGAAGAACAAAAAGATTTTGCCACCCAAGAAATGATTTCCATGTTTTATAAAATGGTTACCGACCCATCCATGATTGGTCCGATGTTCGAACATAATATGCGCAACGTAATGTTGACTCTTATGTCTGACCTGGAAAACCCGGGTACCATTGCCGAAATTCCTCGCATGTTTACTGATGACACATTCGTAGCTGGTTGGAAAAAGAAACTTAAAGATCCGGTGGTAATGGCTTTTTGGGATAAAGAAATGGCCAAAACATCCGATTTCCATAAATCAGAGATGCTGGGATATTTAATTTCCAAAGTTGGCCGCTTTGTGGAAAATTCAATGATGCGTAATATTATTGGCCAATCACGTTCCGGTTTTAATTTTCGTGAAGTAATGGACAAGAAAAAAATCCTTTTAGTAAATTTGGCCAAAGGTCTCGTAGGTGAAATCAACTCTAACATGCTTGGCATGATTATCGTGTCAAAGCTACAAATGGCCGCTATGGAACGGGCGTCTCTACCCGAAGATGAGCGCCATGATTTTTATTTATATATTGATGAGTTCCAAAATTTTATCACCGACTCTATCGCCACAATTCTATCCGAAGCGCGCAAATATCGTTTGGATTTAATTATAGCCCATCAATATATGGGGCAATTAATAGACAACAAAGGTAAAAATACCGTCCGTGACGCTGTGATTGGTAACGCCGGTACGATTGTCAGTTTCCGAATTGGCCCCGAAGATGCCGAAATTTTACAAAAAGAATTTATGCCGGTATTTAACGCTCATGATTTAGTTAATGTGGAACAATATACCGCTTACATTAAACTTCTAATTAATAATACTGCTTGCAAACCATTTGATATGATGACCTATCCGCCACAAAAAGGCAACAAAGAATTAGCGGCCGCAATCAAAGAATTATCACGCCTCAAATATGGCCGTCCTAAAGAAATAGTAGAGGCCGAAATTATGGAACACTCGCAATTGGGCACCGTTGGAAAATCAGCGGAAATAGACTTAAGTGAAGCAAGCTTGTAAGATTATCAAAAAATAAAGTGACCAAACAATCACCCTGTATTCCTAATACACCGGAATTATTTCTCCCCTTTAGGGGTTTACAATGACAAAAATGTATGCCGACACTCTATAGAAAATATCGTCCACAAGTTTTTGCCGACATTACCGGACAAGAACATATAATTCAAACCTTAGAAAACGAAATCTCCACCGATAAAGTGACGCACTCTTATCTTTTCTCCGGTCCCAGAGGCACGGGCAAAACCACCATCGCGCGCCTTTTGGCAAAAGCAATAAACTGCCAAAATCGTACCATGGACCAGTTTGAACCCTGCAACGAATGTTCTTCGTGTAAAGAAATTTCCGAAAGTCGCAATATTGACGTGATTGAAATTGACGCAGCCTCGCATACAGGCGTAGATAATGTACGCGAAAATATAGTAGAAAACGCCCAATTTAAACCGACCAAATCCAAATTTAAAGTTTTTATTATCGACGAAGTGCACATGCTCTCCACCAGCTCTTTTAATGCGCTTCTAAAAACAATTGAGGAGCCACCGGCGCATGTGATCTTTATTTTGGCCACCACCGAAATTCACAAAATTTTGCCCACCATCATTTCGCGATGCCAGCGTTTTACTTTTCAAAGAATTCCTTTCGACCAAATGATGATGCGGCTAGAGATGGTGTGCCAAAAAGAAAATATTAAGGTTGAAAAAGCGGTATTGGAGAGAATAATCAACAAAAGCGACGGCTGTCTACGCGACGCCGAATCACTGCTTGGGCAAATTTTATCTCTAAACTTAAAAGAAATTAAAACCGCTGATGCTGAATTGGTATTGCCGAGCGTGGATTCGATTACGGTAATAAACTACATAGAAAAAACTTTGAACAATAGCCCGGCCGAAGCAATTATGATTGTAAACACAGCTATAAATGACGGGGCTAATTTGGATCAATTCGCGCACAATTTAATTGAAGCGCTAAGAACAATCATGATTACCCAAAGCGGACAAAATTTAACCAATACCGATTACAATCAAGAAACAATAAAAAAACTAAAAAAATTAGCGGATAATATACCGACTGATAAAATTATTCGCTTCATTGACAAAGCGCTTGTCCGCAAACAAGAAATAAAATCCGCTCCAATTCCCCAATTGCCTTTGGAACTCTTAGCGGTGGAGATGGGCGGTGCCGGCAACAACGGTTCGGATTATCATAATGAAAAAGTAAAAGAATCCGACAATAAGGAATCTTTCCCCGAAAAGACCCCTTTGGGACGCCCACTCAAGATGACAGACGAAGGCTTAACCGAAAAAAAAACTATTGCCTCTTCCATTAAATCCGCTTTTTCCGCCATCACCCACCCGCACCATGAAATAAAAATACCCTTGGAAGAAATAAAACCTAAATGGGACGAGGTCATAAAAAAATTAGACGCCTCTAACCATTCGCTTACCTTTGTACTTAAACTCTGTGAGCTTAGTTCCACTGCAAATGGCCTATTAAACATTTCCGTCCCCTACTCTTTTCATAAAGAAAAAATTGAAGATAAAAAAAACAAGAAAACTATTGAAGATTGCCTAACCCAGCTTTGTGGAGAGAAAATTTGGCTATCATGCACCGTGAAAGAAGATGCCCCTCAAACCGAAACTATTGATAACCAAACAATAAATAATGTGGCGGCCGATTTTGGCGGCAAAGTAGTAAGTAATTAAATATGAGAACGTTGGTCACCACTCTCTTTTGTTTACTTTTACCCGCTATCGCTTGGGCTAATACTACATCCACAGTGGTTAATTTAGGAGTCCCCTACACTTCCGAAATCCCCGATGGTAGCTGGATAAAACCATGGAACAACGCCTGCGAAGAAGCTGCGATTGTAATGATAGAACAATTTTATGCCGGTAATCATAAAGCGCGTCTCACCCGCGCCGAAGCCAAAAAATTAATGTGGCCATTGTTTGGTATCCAAACAAAACTTTGGAACAATAACGCCGATACTGATGCCGTCCGCACCGCTAAACTGATAAACGACTACACCTCCTTTTCGGCTTATATCAAAAATGATCCCACATTAGAAGATATTTTGAATGAATTAAAATCCGACCGCCCGGTAATTTCATTCCACTATGGTTACGATCTTAAAAATCCCAATATTCCTTGGCGACGCGGGGGCTCGTATTATCATGTTATGCCTATTACCGGATTTGATGACATTAAGAAAGAATTTATTGTCGATGACCCGGGCAATCACAAGTCGGGTATTGACTATCGCTACAAATATGATATTATCACCAGCAGTTTACACGATTTTAATCACAAAACCGGCAAAGCGGATGGCCCAGCACGGGTATTGTTCACGGCGCCTAAACTAGTAAGATTGGCTGGCGAAAAAGGTGTCTACTATTTACAATATGGAAATAGGTATGGCATTAACAATCCACAAGTTTTTAAAAATCACAAATGGCAATGGAATTGGGTGCGAATTGTAAGTAAAGAATGGCTGGAATCCATACCACTAAGCACAACGAGAATAAAAGATTAGAACTCCGAGATCGTCTAATGGTAGGACACGAGACTCTGAATCTCGTTATCTAGGTTCGAATCCTAGTCTCGGAACAACGTTGGACAGGTCGGGTTTTCGGCCAAAATTCGCCAGCCCCTTTTCGCTAAAAATTCGATTTTTTTGCCTTTCAAAACAAAGTTCGAGCCGACATTTTTGAGAAATGTACGGATTTCCGCCAGATCGCCTTTGAAGGCGATTTTTTTGGCTCTACAACTGGATAAAATAAATTCCCTCATCGGTTCGAGCCAATTGGTGCCCTTGTTCAAAATTTCTTTAATTTGCTCTTCAAGGGTGACTTTCAGCGAGATAAACTGCTCTTTCTTTTTGAGGTAGATGGCTTTGTCTATCGTACCCTCCAAATGGGCGTCGAGCAGTTTATCCAGCTTCTGTTTTACGGCCTCTAATTGGCTCTCTAACGATTGAACAAGGGCAGACGATGATTGGGCCTTGGTTTGTTTCTCATTATCCAACATTTCGAGCATTTTTTCGGCCCAATCATCGGACAAAGAAACTTTTTGCAAAAGGGCCTGCAATTCCGTGGTCAACAGTTCCTCGCGGATATATTTTTCATCGCAGGGCCCTTTCTTTTTGGTACAGCGGTAATACACATGGCCCTTTTGTCGTTCAGCAGTTATGCAACAGCCACAGGAACAATTGAACAGATTGCTGGCAAAGATATATTCATGATTTTTCTTATTGTGTGGTCGCCCTTTGTTCCGCATAACTGCTTGCACATCGTCAAAAAGTTTCTTGGTGATTATTGGCTCGTGTTTGCCTTCGTACATTTCGCCGCCATATTTAAACACTCCGCAGTAAATTGAACGCTGGAGAATATACTGGATATTACTAACTCTCAACACTTTTCCTGTTTGACTTACCAATCCCGCTTTTTCAAAATATTCTTTTAGTTGCAAAAGAGTGTATTCTCCGGTCGCGTACATTTCAAATAATTGCTTAACATAATTGCTTTTGGTTTTATCCACGATAATATTTCTACTGATGGGATCATTTAAATATCCAACGGGAGCATAACTGGGCCATTCACCCCTGCGCAGTTTTTGCCTTAGCCCTCGTTTAATATTCTCGCTTAAGTTATCTATGAAATATTTACTTTGGCCAAAAGCAATGTTAAGCATAAATTTACCCTGCGGAGTGTTTTCGAACCAAAAAGTCGGAAATTTGAGGGAATTTATTTTACCCGTGTCCACCATATATACCACTTGCCCGCCGTCTATTGGATTGCGAGCAAGGCGGTCGGGATGCCAAGCCAAAATACCATCGGCTTCACCGGCGGAAATCCGGGATAACATTTCGCCGAACACGGTTCGGCCGGGTTCTTTGGCGGTTTTTGCCTCGCACAGCGAGGCGACGATTTCAAGTTTTTCCTTTTGGGCGAATTCGCGCAACTCGGCCAGTTGGGCTTCAATGGACAATACTTGTCTTTCTTCCTCATCGGTGGATTTGCGAGCGTAGAGAATATATTTGGCCATACGATAAACGATTAAAAAAGAAAAGTTTGCTTTTGGCGTCGTGTGTCCACGACAAGGTAAAAAAATCGAATTTTTAGCGAAAAGGGGCTGGCGAATTTTGGCCGAAAACCCGACCTGTCCAACGTTGTTCACTACTTTTGAAAAAATACGAACCGATTTTACCGAAAATTAATTGGGCGGGCGGAAGGAAGGGGTGTGGGGAGGGAATTCCGCCCGCCCACCGTGGCCCTGTTCGGATAAAAAACCGCCAAAGAACCCGTAAAAATGTCGGCTCGAACTTTGTTTTGGCCAAAAGCAAACTTTTCTTTTCGATATTGATTGGTTTGGCGAACCGTGGTAAAATATACACAGTTGGGAACCGACATATACTTTCCGAACTATACTATTATACTATGGATAGTGGAAAAAGTAAAAAGCAAGGCGAGACCATTGGGGACAAAATCCAAAAATTGCGATTAAAACAAGGATTAACACAGGATAAATTGGCTCGCAAATGTGATATCCCCTATGCCACACTGACAAAGATTGAATCAAATGTCATTACCAAGCCATCAATACAAACCGTGGTTAAAATCGCCGCGGGATTGGAAATAAGTATTGATGAATTGATAAAATAATTTTATGTCAATTTTTAAAATTGAAAATCAAAAATTAGTAACCGTAAAAGAATTACAAATAGATTTAGAAAAAGATATACAAAATTTGACCGAAATCAATTTGGAGCTGGTATTTGATGTAAAATTTATTAGCTCTGAATTTAGTTTACATAACTTCCGCATTGATACATTGGCTTTTGACGAAGAAAACAATTCATTCGTAATAATAGAATTCAAACGCGATAGGAGTTTCAGTGTAATCGATCAGGGATATGCCTACCTATCCTTGATGTTAAACAATAAAGCAGATTTTATATTAGAATATAATGAAAAGACAGGGAAGAGTTTAAAAAGAGAGGATGTTGACTGGTCACAATCAAGGGTCTTATTTTTAGCAAATTCTTTTACTACTTACCAACAGAATGCAATAAATTTTAAAGATTTGCCAATTGAATTGTGGGAGGTGAAAAAATTTAGCAATGATTTGGTGCTTTTCAATCAATTGAAGTCGCCCGATACAAGTGAATCAATAAAAACAGTTTCTAAAAATAAAACTATCGAAAATGTTGGTAAAGAAATTAAAAAATACACCATTGATGATTTGATCAAAAGTGATTGGCACAATTCCGCGAATATCTACGATGACATCAAGGAAAGAATCATGAGTATAGATAGTCGCATAATTATAAAAATTAATCGCAATTATGTCGCTTTTAAAATCGGAACAAACAATCTATGTGCGATTAATATATACAAATCTAAATTGGATCTGTGTTTAGTGCGCGTCGAAAAAAAGGACTTAAAAGACCCTGAAAACAAGGTTGTCGATACGCCATGGGAAGAACGCGGTTACGGTCGCAATTGCATGACCACGATAACAACGGCAAACGATATCGATTATGCCATATTTTTAGTAAAGCAGATACACGAAAAACTTTTTAAATAAGTTATGAAGCCATATTTTTCTGGACAAAATTTTAAATTATATCACGCTAACTGCATAGATTATTTAGCGAAGTTGCCGGAAAATTATGTGGACATGATCTTTGCCGATCCACCTTATTTGTTGTCGAACGGCGGTTTTACACTACACGCCGGAAAAATGGTAAGTGTAAATAAAGGCGAATGGGATGTGAGTAATGGTCTGAAAAAAGATTTTGAATTCCAACTATCTTGGATCAGGGCGTGCCAACGAGTTTTAAAACCCAGCGGCACTATTTGGGTCAGCGGAACCTATCACTCAATTTACCAATGTGGATTCGCTTTACAAGCAGAAAAATTTCACATTTTGAACGATATTGCGTGGTTTAAACCAAATGCTTCGCCAAATTTAAGTTGCCGATTTTTCACCGCCAGCCATGAAACGCTTATTTGGGCCCGCAAAGATAAAAAAGCAAAACATAAGTTCAATTATCACGACATGAAAAACGGCAGTTGGCCGGAGGATTTTATTAAAAAGCCAAATTTACAAATGCGCAGCGTTTGGGCTATTTATCCTCCCAAAAAAGAAGAAAAAATTCACGGCAAACATCCTACACAAAAACCAATTGATTTGCTTGTACGTATTATTATGGCCAGTACTGATAAAGGAGATATTGTATTAGATCCTTTTACTGGCTCATCAACTACCGGATTGGCGGCCGTACTGAATGGCCGAAAGTTTGTCGGCATTGATTTAGAAAAAAAATATTTGGATTTATCTATCAAACGTTATAATGACATTAAAAAAGGATTACTATAAAAATATGGCAAACTCTCGTTCTTGGGAAAAAATATTTAAGGACTACGATATTATCAAGCACAATTTTAATAAGGGGCCATTTCCGTTATCGGCCGGCCAAATTAAAAAATCTTGTCAAAGATTTAAGGAGACAGCAGAAAAGGAGGTGCGTATTCTATGTAAACAAGACACCAGAGAAGATCGTCCTAAAATTTTTAGAGACAACGGTTTATTTTTATTACCAACAAAAAATGGCTATTACGACATTATTAAAGGTGAGGGATATGTTAGTATACCAAAAATTAAAACTGGTGTTACTATCTACGATAGTAAGTTGAACTTTCATCTTGACTCATCTTTTATTGGTAATTCTGAAATGCAACACTTGGATTACGCCTATGCAGCAAGTTTGATACGAACATTTATGGATGATCCAAGTTTAGTACTTACTATTCGAGGGCGGAAGTACACACCGGATTTCGAATTTTATGTTGGCAAGCAGTTAATTAAAGTGTCCAGTGTGCAGACCGAAGTTGATGCTGGTTACGAAGGCAAAGATCAAATAGTTTTAATCGAAGCAAAAAATTTTAGTGCAAATAATGTAATTATTCGCCAGCTATACTATCCATTTAGACAATGGCAAATACATACAAAAAAGAGGGTCGTCACGTTATTTTTTGATAAAGATGACAAAGAAAATATCTATTCAATTTGGGAGTTTAAATTTGAAGATGTAAACGATTATAATAGCATAAAACTTGTGAAAGCTGGTAAGTTTATAATCAAATAGATTGAATATATGGCCAAAAAAAGCAACTGTATACATATTCAAGATATTCCAAAAAAATACTTTCCGAGAAATACAAAGGCAAAGGAGTGTTTAAAAGAAATGATTAGGATGATGAACACGCTGGTTTATACTAATAAACAAGTGCAACACGGTGCGCAAATTTGTATTTTCAATATTAAATCAATACACACGCGCAACGGCTTTGTCCCTCACCCACCAGATGTATTCGATGCTCTCGTTAATTTTGTTTATCATTATGAGAACTACTGTTTTCGTGCTTATTGTTTTAGAGAAAAGATGTTGTTATTTTTGAATGAAATATTACCACTGAATTATAATGGAAATGATATAAACATCAAAAATGTTATTAATCATCCTTTTATTAAACAAGCGAAGTTGTTATCCACGATAAAAAAATTCGAGACAAATAAGAACCTCAAAAAAATTATTGAGGAAAGAAATACTCTGACACATAAATTATATTATAATATTAATTTTGATCACTATTTAAGACCGCAGAATAGGCCGATCAAAAAAAGCAAAAAAGAATTTAAAGAATGGTGTGAAGATTGGAAGAATGAGATATCTAACCGTGCTGAGCTTACAAATATATTTACACATGCCATTTTTTCTATTAACCACGACATGGCACCAAAAATTATCAAATTTCGTGACTTTTTCAAAAGTTTCAAAAATACAGGAAAAAAATAACTACGGTATCTCGTGAAAAACTTGAAATCGTCAGTCCGAACAGGGCCACGGTGGGCGGGCGGAATTCCCTCCCCACACCCCTTCCTTCCGCCCGCCCAATTAATTTTCGGTAAAATCGGTTCGTATTTTTTCAAAAGTAGTGAACAAATTAAAATCACCACCTATAAGGTGGTGATTTTAATTTGTTCATAATTCTTACAACAGTTGGTGATTTTTGGCTGGTTCTTTGACGCCACAAAAAACCACTTCTTCAATATTATGCACCCCCCATTGCCTACCATCCAAAAAGCCTGCCATAGCGGCTTCGGCGAGCCAACCGGAGTTAATCCAATCAAACAGCCATTCATGCGTATAACGGGGGTTATTTTGCGAAATTCCCGCCCCTATAGTCTTGAGCCATAGCCGATTATAGTCTTCCTGCGACCCCACCGATGGCGCCATTACGATAGGAAGCCCTAAAGCGCTATAAAACACCAGCTCACTGGGTTTAGTCCAAAACATATCAGTAGTGCGCAAACAAAAATTTAGTTTGGAAAAATAATCCTCTTTATCTACCGAAAAAAGAATATTTAAATTTTCACCAAAAACTTTTCCTAGTTTTAAACGCGCAATTTGATCCTTAAAATAAATATAGACATCGTTGCGCACGCCGGCAATCAAATTGAGATTGATTTCCTGTTTTAATAATTTTTTCCGCAAACTATACAAAATATTGGAAGCTAAATTACGCTGAGCGCCGGCTCCCCCGACTGCAAAAGTAAGAGTGAGAGGATGATGGTGATGATCATTAATTTTAATACTCTCCAAAAAATGTTTAACAGTTTCACCATATTTATGACGATAACGATGCTCCGGATCCAAATTGATAATCCGCTCGGCTAAATCATTTTTTAAAATTTCTAAATTCGATCCCAAATTTTCTTCGGGCAAAGGAAAACCAGTAAGAAAAATATTTTCCGGCTTGACCCCATAGAGTTTGAGACGCTCCACCACCCGCCGGCAAGGAGCCAAATATTTAATACGACTATGATGTGGATAAAGCCCTACCCAAGCGCGCGAAACATCAGCATCACAAAGCACACAATAAATATCATTTTTGAATTTATGTTCCTCGGCAAAAAAAGCTACCGTAAAAAAAGTAGTAATAAGAGGAATATCTTCGCTGTTTAAATATTCAATCAAATTTTTACCCCAGCCATTTTTTATCAGACGATACATTTGCCGCACTTGTAAATTGGAATTAGAAATATCGCGACGCGGATAAAATTCCGGAATTTTTTGTAATTTATCGTAAGTATTAAAAATATACCGACCAATTAACGGAATATTGGTAAAGCGAGAAACAAATTCGTAAAACTTACGCGAAGATTCCCAAATCCGCCGATCATGCTCGGGAATACCAGCGTAATTATTGGCAACAATTACCTTGCCCGAAGGCGAAAGGTGGCGCAAAGGAAAAGCGGCGCGCTGATGGCCGTAACCCATATCCACCGTTACTACCCAGGCTTTTTTATTCATATAAAAAATAGCTGCAATTATTTAAGTGCTAATACTTGCCCCTCTTTTATTAGAAGCAAAAATAAACCCCATAGTTTTATCAAATTTGGAAGGAAATACCTGCACTCCAAAACCATTAACACGCAATTTATTTTCTATTATTTGATAATGATCGATATTATTGTGGTACTCTAAAATTATACTTTGAAAAAGCAAATAATCTTCTGACATCAAACTTTCAAACACTTCAAATTCTCCACCTTCAATATCCATTTTAATTAAAGACAATTTTTTAATTTTATGTAAACGACACAAATCGAACAATGAAAACACTCTCACTTTCACTTCGGTTTCATCCCGATAGCCGGCTTTTGACAAAAATACCTCCGGCAACCGATTATCATTTAGCCGGTGATTGTGGCTGTCACTAGAAATCTTTAATACCCTCTCCCCTGTTTTACCAGCCAAAGCCCCGGCAATTATAGCTACATCTTTAATTTTATTATTTTTTAAATGCTTAGCAAAAAACTCTAAATTATTTTTTTCCGGCTCTAATCCTAAAATTTTAACGACAGGATTAAGCGCCCGACAATATAAACTAAAAAAGCCAGCATGAGCGCCAACATCCAAAATCGGATCTTGGGCTTGTTTGATTACCTCTTCCGCTCTACGATATTCACGTAATTTAAAAATCTCCCGCATTACACTGGTATCAGCCTCGCCGCGCAGAGATAATTTAAATTCAGACTTTTCAAATTTCAAAATAATGTTTTCCATAGGGTATATTTTACACTATTTTACACCCCTTGACAAATTTGGTAAAATGTGCTATATTGATAAGCTCTTTTACCAAATCAGAGCCATAATGGCTCACTTCATATCATAAACTTTGACTGAAAGGATTTTAAGATGATTCACGTTGAAAATTCGTATCCTGGATCAAAATTAGTCCGGGCAAAAAAGACTATCACCGACAAAAGATTCTCCGATTCCACCGTTCGAAAAATGGTCGGGTTGGATATCTGGTCAAAAAGCGTTAAACGAAGTCTTCTTCAGTTGGTTTACGAAGAAAGACCTTATTTATACGCAAAGTTGGTTCCTCAACGTTCCGTAGCCGCATAGAAAGGCGCAGGACCAAACATAAACAAAAGCGGACCCAAATGGGCCCGCTTCTTTTATTTTAGCTGTTCCGGGGCCTGGATTCGAACCAGGATAAATGGCTTCAAAGGCCACTGTCTTGCCGTTGGACGACCCCGGAGTCTAAAAAACGGCTGGCCTAGCCGACCGTTTTTGAATAGTAAATTTTTAATCAGACCTTAAGCTGTCTTCTCATTGCCAAAACACTAGATAAAATGGTTAAAAGCAAAACCGACAGAATCTGAGTACCAAACACATACAGAATATGCGAATTATAAAAATTTGTCAAGGAGAAGCTGGCAGGAAAAACCACGGCTAAATAAGGATCGAGCCAGCGCAACCCAATGTATACCAAAATAATAGTAACCCCTACGGAAATAATGGTAAATACTAGTGACTCTACCAAATAAGGTCCGCGAATGAACCAATTGCTGGCACCAACCAAGCGCTTAATGCCAATTTCGATACGCTGAGTATTAATAGCCACGCGAACCGTATTAAAAATAATAAGAAAAGCAATAATGGCAAATAACACCGATAAACCAAAACCAACCCGCTCAATACGATTGGTGATGTTCTGAATGCGATTAATAGCATCTTCGTTGCCATCAAAGCTCTTGGCTTCAATTAAACTGGCATACTCCGGGACATCCAAAGCAGTAAATATTTTTTTATAGTCACCCGGCTCTTTAGTTTTTATAATCATCGTAGGGCCAAAGGGATTGTTGCCTAACTCATCTAATGCCTGTTCAACTTCTGAATTATTTTGATGGCGCTCTTTAAACGAAGATAATACTTCGTCTCGGCTTAAAAGCGCAACTGTCACTACTTCGGGAAATTCATTAATGTACTGGCTAATCGCGGCAATATCTTTATCGCCGGCATCGGGCGCAAAATACAAACTAACATTAACTTGATCTTTTACCATGCGCACCGCCTCTTTGGTCAAAGTATCTACTACCAAAAGTACATTCACCGATAACAACATGAGCACCAAAATAAAAACGGTCATAAAAGATAGACCGATATTGCGAATCATGTCTTGAAAAGCAAATTTTATAATACGCCAAAGTGATAACATAGTATTAGCTTATAGCTGTTAGCTAATAGCTGTTAGAAACCTAAAAGCTATTAGCTACAAAACATACTTCCCTTCCGCTTGATCCATAATTAATTCGCCATTGTGCAAAGTAATTACTCGACGACGCAAACGATTAACAATTTCGCGGTTATGGGTAAAAAGTAGAATTGTAGTGCCAACCTCATTAATCTTTTTTAAAATTTCAATAATTTCTTCGGTATTAATAGCGTCCAAATTTCCAGTAGGCTCATCTGCTACAATAATTTTTGGCCGATGTACCAAAGAACGAGCAATAGCGACGCGCTGTTGTTCGCCACCGGATAATTGCATGGGATAATGAGATGATTTTTTGTGTAAACCGACTATCTCCAAAACTTGAGGAACAACTTTTTGGATATGAGCAGATGACTCGCCGGCCACCTCCAAAGCAAATGACACATTTTCCATTACTGTCTTTCTGGGTAAAAGTTTATAATCTTGAAATATTACTCCGATTTGCCGCCGCAAAAAAGGAACTTCATTGGAACCAATCTTGGTTATGTCCCATTCTCCAATTTCGATCTGCCCTTTATTAGGCCGTTCTTCGGCAATCATTAATTTAACCAGAGTGGTTTTACCGCTACCGCTTTGTCCGATGATAGAAATAAACTCTCCCGGCTTCACATGAAGGTTAAGATTGCGTAAAGCAATAGTGCCGGTCGAATAAATTTTGGTAATATTTTGTAATTTAATCATAGGACCACGCCTGCCTACCCCGCCTACTGAACAGGCAGACGATAGGTAGGAAATTTATAACACGAATTTATACGAATATAGTCGAGATTCGTTAGGGTATCAGATTTACAATTCTATTATAACATAAAAATACCCTTAACAACAGAACTCCTGTGGATGAACAAATTGAACCTTCTTCGGGGATCTCACTCGTCCCGACGTAAAGTCGGGGTCCTCACGAAAACCTTCGGGTTTTCGTGAGCTTTCCTCAGTAAGTGAAAACAATTGTTTCCACCCTTTCCTGCTTACTACCCTCGATATTTCTTTGAGCCATCTTCGGGGATCGAACCCGAGACCTGCACGTTACGAATGTGCCGCTCTACCAACTGAGCTAAGATGGCATTAGTTAAAATCTACGGCAGAAACAAATAACCTAAATTTAGTAAAATCCTCATCAAAATTGGGTCTCTTACAATGAGCTGCTTTGTGAAGCGCGTTAGAACCGAAATCGAGCAGTATAACGGCTTGGTTTACTATATTCCGAAACTGACCGAAAGTCAATTTACCGTTTAGTTAATAATATTTGTTTGACCCCGCAGGGGTTATTTGGGTAAAAGGCCTGAAAATCAATTTCGGGCCTTTTATGTTGTTATTTGGTTATTTGGCCTGTTGGAAAAAACCGGTTAGAACCCCAACGAATATTATCCCCCATTCTTCATCGCATAATCCAATAAATTCCAATTTGATTTACGCGGATTGCCGAGCGATGTAAAATATTTAGAACATTCTTTAATAAATTTTGATTTTTTACCCTCCTCACGGCTAATATTCAAC
The DNA here is from genome assembly GCA_041678665.1 of Candidatus Magasanikiibacteriota bacterium. Lineage (GTDB taxonomy): Bacteria > Patescibacteriota > Patescibacteriia > Magasanikbacterales > GWA2-37-8 > GWA2-37-8. Next base: position 53,940 of record JBAYNU010000003.1, on the reverse strand, counting down.
CCGAACAAATCCGAAAACACCTTTATAATATTTACATCTACCAACCACCCGGGGCGATTAAGAGCAAAAATCATTACGGCATTTGCTATATAATCACCGACTCCGGGTAGTTTCATCAAGTCTTCATATTTTTTGGGTATATCGCCGTTATAATTTTTATTTATCACTTTAACGAGGGTAGTGACTGTATTTACTCGTTTTTCTAAACCTAACGGTCGAAATATTTTAGACAAACCACTTTTCTTTGCCTTTTGTAATTTTGAAAAGGTTGGATATTTTTTCATATAAATAATAAACTGCTTTTCCGCTTGTTGAGCCCTTGTCCTTTGTAATAGCAACTCGGCCATTAATATTGAGTATGCGGTCGGCTTTTTTCGCCAATAATAAAATACATCTTGGGACTTAGCCCAAGACAATACTTGCCGTCTCAGCGTCCTAATAAGCCGCTTTTCTTTATCCGTTAGGTTATCGTGAAGGCCAAATTTACGCATATACTAAAATTACAATCTATGATATAATCAAACTGTTCAACAGGTTTTATGGGGAAAAATAACAAAAAAAACAAATTCAAAGTCATTGATCTATTCGCCGGAATCGGGGGTATGAGGATGGGATTTGAAAAGGCTGGATTTCAGGTTGTTTACTCAAACGACTTGGATCCGAACGCTTGTAAGACATACAGGGCTAATTTTGGTGACATTGATCAAAATGACATAAAGAATATCAATACCGATATTATACCAGATTTTGATATTTTATTGGGCGGCTTTCCCTGCCAGCCATTTTCAATGATAGGGAAACGAAAAGGGCTTAACGATGATCGCGCCAAAGCGTTTTTTCATATCATCCGAATTTTGGCCGCAAAACAACCGCGGGCTTTTGTTTTAGAAAATGTTAAACACCTTCGCCTTTATGACAAGGGCAAGGTATATGAACGACTAAAACAAAACTTGGAGTGGGCCGGGTATCGCGTAAAAGAAGCCGTATTAGATTCGAAAAACTTTGGCGTTCCGCAGCACAGAGAACGGCTATATATAGTTGGTTTTTTGGATCACAGTATAGATTTTGAATTCCCTAAACCCCATTGTAAACCGGTTGCTCTTTCTGACATCTTAGAAAAAGACATTGATGAATTCTATTATCTGTCACAAAAATACTACAAGGGTTTACTTAAACACAAAAAACGGCACGAGAAAAAAGGCAGCGGATTTGGATGTCAAATCTTGGATGTTGGTGGCATCTCTAATACATTGGTAGCGGGGAATATGGGCCGTGAAAGGAACTTAATAAAAGACAGGCCGGTTAAGAAAAATAAATTTGGGATTAGAAGAATGACGGTTAAGGAATGTGCGCGGTTACAAGGGTTTCCTGAAAAATACAAGTGGCCTGTTTCTATAACCAGAGCGTATCAGCAATTGGGTAATGCCGTAACCGTAAATGTGGCTGCGGCAGTCGCTAAGAAAGTGCGTAAAATACTTGAAACAGGGGCAAATCATTAATTTATTTCGATTTATTTCCACCTGCTTGACGCAAGCTTATCGCCGGTTAATTGTAAAAAACAATTGCGACACAATACCCGTCCGTCCTTAGTAATATAGAAATCTTTCTTATACTTTTGTATCGCTTTCCCGCGTTCAATACTACATACTTCGCATTTATTTTTATTCTTCAATACCGAATCTCTTCTCTTCCCGCGAAAAACACCAAGGCATTGCTCACAATACCCTTTTTTTACGTGTGGTATTTTGGTGGTTCCGCACCCCCTACAACTAATATAATATTTTGTCCATCGTTGTTTTTCTCGTCTTTTTTTATTATCGGCTTCTTCTAACACTTCGGGGAAGAATTTATTAAATTTTGATACCGACAGTCCGACTTCTTTTGCCAAGGCTTTTATTTGGGTGCCGCTGCCAACTCTTAATATAAATTCCGGGGTAAGTTTTCTAACATCTTCGTCAGATATTTTTTTAGATAAATTAAAATTATGAGCAATTTTTTCGCCTTTTATAGATTCTTCAATATCAATATCAAATCCCTCCCTTATTTTTGCTTTAACTTCCTTGGTAACCGCTTTGATGATTATTTGGCTAATACGCTGTGTCGTGACTTTTTCCGTTTGACCTATTTTTCTCAGAGTTTCGCCGTTTCGATATCGTATTAAAATACCCCTTTCTCTATCTGATAATTCTAACTTTTCATTTTCATAAGGCACCACATAATAATTCAAATCTGGTTCTGGTTCTGACTCTTCTTCATCTTCACCAATATTAATTTCTATCGGATTAACTTTTGGTTTGGCTACCTCATTATATCTATTAGCCAAAATCTTATCGATAATTAATTTGATTCTGACGGCAAATTTTTTGTCTTGTTCAATTTTTTTGGCAATCCTACTACAAGAGTGCATCATCGTGGTGTGATCCCTATTACCGATAATTTTTCCTATTGCCGGAAAAGATAAATTTTCAACCAACCTTAAACAATAGGCAAGAACCATCCTGACTTCCGCAATGTTTTGTTGCCTGTCCTGTGCAAAAACGGCCTCTTTGTTAACCCCGTAATTTTCACAGACGATGTTTATTATGTTTCCTTCAAAATTCATAATTTTTCGACCGGCGTAAAGTCTTCCTCAAAGAAAAATTGGTTGAGGTCGTTAATGGCCGCAAAATGGACTTTTCTTGTTAATTCATCCAGTTCGCTGTCGACCCTATCTGCTCGAAAATTTTCCGAATCTCTTTTTTGCAATTCGTGCAGCATTTGTTTGACAAAAATGTCAACATATCTTTGAAAAAGATAATCCCGCCATCTTATTGAATTATCAGTATATCTATCAAGTATCGCCTTGGCCAAAGGACTTTGCGTATTGATCCAATAAATCCCTTCTTGCACATCCTGATACCGTTGGTAAACTAACGGATCACGTTCGGACAATATAACCGATTGTTCCCCGGGATTTATCATTAATGGATCCGGGTGTATTCCCGAGAGCAAAACTTGCGGAGTTTTAGGGTTCTTACCTTTATCTTTCCCCGTAGCTTCAATGGTTTTAACGGTCATTTCGGTGCTTAATTTACCGACGGTAGCGATAAGTTGCGCCTCTTCTCCAACTTTTTTACCAATAACAATAAAGTTTATAACTGCAACCGTGTCTCCGGACGGCGTTGTTTTTATATTTTCCGCTTTTATTGTAATTTTTTGTTCACTAACGATGATATTATTTGAAGACGCCTCTATTTTTATAATACTTCCGAGCGGAATTGGATTAGGGACGGACGCTTTTAACGTGATCCTCTCTTCAAGGCTATTTTGTATTTCAGCATAGGGATAACTAAAAGCAAAACCATCCTTGGGTAATTCTAATATTTTTCTCTTAACCCCTCCCTCATCGTTATTTCCGCCGCCAGCACCACCGCCGCTTTTGAATAAATCTCCCATAAATTTGGACATAAACCTATCTTTCCATTTATTCAAAAAATCATTATAAGCAGCCGATATTTGTCTTCGTTGAACCTCTTGTTCTTTTTTCTCCAATGCGGCAATTGAGTTTGCGTATTTATCAACTTGCTCCCTCAACCAACCCAAGAGAGCAACCGCACGCACATTATTTTCTACAAGTTTTGAGCGATCGTTCTTTACGGCGTCCATTTCAGAATCTTCCAATATCGGACACTCACATTCACCATAAATAAATGAAGCTTGCGGGAATGCGGTCACCCCCAATTCAAAAAATTGATATGAAGCTATAACTCCTACCTCACCTATTATATCAACCCTGTTCAGATCGGCTACCCGGCTGCCCTTACCGAATGCCTCTTCGGAAGTTTTTAACACCAAATTTCCAACTTGATATTTTGCATTTGCCATTTCTACCGAATTTTTCTCTCCGCTTTCAATTATCTCAATAACCGACGGTATTTCAACAAAATACGGCTTTTCAAAATTTGGAAGCGGTTTAATGTCGTCGGGTTTAAGAAGTGTAGCGTCAGAAAAATTATTGTGGCTGGCCCATACACTAATTCGAATTAATATGCGACGCGCCTGCGGATGATTTTTTAATTTTTCAACCAACTTATCAAATTTAATATTATTTTTCATTTTTGACGGACCGATTCCTCTAACCACGGTAAAACCAATCTTACCTTCCACAATCTGTTCTTTGACTCCCTTGGGAAAATTTAAGTCTTCGATATTAGCAATAGAAAATGCTTCTTTGGGGTTGGCTTTCTTATTCTTAAAACCGTCAGCGAAACCGTATTTACGGTTTTCATTAAAACCAAAAATGTTGATCTTGCCGTCTTTATAGGTTACAAAATGAGATTTCTCAAACATCTGGCGCATATAAAATTTTCCGCCATTTCCGTGACCGCCATATACTCTCTTTTTCAAACCACGTTTTGCAGCTTCCGGGTCACCCCATCTCTTAAATGCTTTATCAATATCCGTATCACTCATACCAACAAAATCAATACATTCAAAAGCAGCGTCGTCTTGTTTTCCGTCTACAAAGCGTAATATTATGTTTTGTTCTGAATCCGGCAAGTCGGACCTTGTATATGCGTCTTTTGAATTTTTTATCCACTCTGCAATTCCTTTTTCGTGGTCGAACTTAAATTCGTTGCCGATAATATCTAATAAATGGTCATCTATCACGTTTGGTTCTTCAATAATGGTAATATTTTTTTGTTTCATATTCATTTTCATAGTAAAGGGAAGTTATTTAGTTTGATAATGTGATATTATACTTTGAAATTTTTCAAGCATAAATTTATGGTAGGGATCAATTTTTTCGCGAATAAATGGTAAATTTTTTTGATTATTTAATTCTTCAACGGCACTACATACCGTATCAAAACGCCCGAGGAAATCATTTTTTGATGTGCGCGGAGTTACCCCAATGTAGTTAAAAAAATCGGTGTCCGTAATTTTATCTGTTTTGCCATCAACGAAAAGTTGGAATCCTTCCGTCGTCTCAATACGCGCCACTTCCTTTTCCGTGAATCTGGACAACCTTCCGCTGTAACCAACTTGTTTCCCGCTTGCTTGTATTTCAACTTGTTCTGCAAAGGATATTCCGCGATCGGTTAAGGAAAAAACTTTATTATTAGCTTCTATTAATCCTTTTTTTCTAAAATCATACAGTGGTTTATGAACTAAGTCCCCAGAATCGGGATATTCAGAGTATCCTCTCAAATGAAAATTTTCGGCAAACATCTTAAATGCACCGACCACAATGTCCTCGTATTTCAAATTTTTTTTTGTCCCCTCACTCATCTTATACATCACAAGTATAATTTTTTCTGCTCGCGACAGGCCTGCTAAATTATTTGTCATAAATTATAGGGTAAATTTAATATTTTTCGATTTTTGAAATCGAGCCTTGGTTAAACGTATTTGATCTTCAATAGCCTTAAAAATTTTGGCTATTTCTTCGTCCGAGTATTGATAGGCGCTTTTATTTGAACAATTACCCAAAATTCGAATAGACCGCAAAACCGCTTTTGTTCTGCGTTCCGCAACTCGCTTAAAGCGAGCTGATCTGTTTTCTTCTTTTATTTCTGACATAAGTTATGTGAATTTGATATAAATAATGAAACTATTTATATCAGTATAGCCGATAACCCAAACTATGTCAACTGCCGACTGTTAACAACATTGACAATCCTATTTAAAAATATTGAATTTTTGCCTATAATTAGCATTTTTAACAATATAAAATTCATTTTATATTTACCCCTATTTACTTTTTACCCCGTTTGGCCTATAATAACCCTGCGAACTACAAGATATTATTACCGAGAGAAGCAAAAAGCTTAACCGCTTTGTCGTTTGTGTATTGGAATGGGCACCCAGACCAAACACAAACGGCGTCTCTCGGGACACCTTTGTAGTTCGCAGGTCTTGGGTGTCCATTTTTATTTTTAATTTATTTTTATGTCAAACATAAAATGCCCATTCTGCGCCGAAGAAGTCTTATCAGACGCTATTATTTGCAAGCATTGTAAAAGTCAGATTCCACCCAAACCAGTGGTGAATAAAATAAAAGAAAAAAGCAATCCTTTTAAAATGTGGTTTTCTCTTAAATCACCACTTGGCATATTAGTTTGGCTAACGATCACGATGATGTTTATCGGCATAATATCAACTACATTTCTACAATCGCAACAAGAGCAATCTCAAAAGCAATCCATTGCGAAAAGACAGGCGGATATAGCTTCTAAAATAAAATTTACTACCGAATACATCAATGGCAAACAACCTATAAAAGAAATGGTGATTTATAGTATCATTAATAATAAATTCATTAATCCGATAGGACCGGATAATACTTATTCTGAATTTGATTTAGCTAATTACGAAAATAAAGAATATGCCGATGAATATTTTGTTGATTCGGGAGTTAAAGCGGATGTGTATGAGGAAGATACAGTCAATAACAAATCGCTTATAAAAACTACCAATAGAGACAACACGAAAATAGTGGCTTGGATAGAGAGCGACGCGTTAATGACAAACAAAGAATATACCAATCAGAAACAGAAAGATGACATAGAATCAGCAAAAATCGGTAGAGAGGATGCCGAATGGGATAATTCAAGGGCGGGGCGTATATGCAACAAACACCCAGAGTGGGGACATTCAACCTGCGACCGCTTGGCAAATAATGAAATTTGGATTGGTATGAGTTTGGATATGTTAAAATCGGAGCGAGGAAATCCGAGCTCGGCTAATCCTTCTAACTACGGAACTGGGAGATCGTGGCAATGGTGTTGGTCTGGTTATACACCGATGTGTTTTTATGGTGCCGATGACGGTATCATTAATTCTTATAATTAATTTCGACATATTGACACTCACCCGCCCCATAGATTATAATACAATCACAACTAAACACTCTCGTGTGTTGAAACAAACAACACACGCTTGATCCCAAAGGGTTCAGGCGAGATGTGTAAAGTCCAATCCAAAATGAATATTATCATTTTGGCGGGCTACACATTTTGCCCGAACCCTTTTTTTATTAAGTATTTAATCACAATATGCCTAACGAAGCACAAACAAGACGGGAATATAAACAAATTGCCAATGAATTTGGCCGTGTTAATATCCAACTCAAACGCGTTAGAGACAAAATAAGGTCTTATTACACAAAAGTTTTGCCGGATTTTGTAGATTATGACCACATAATTATAAACACAAAAACCGGTAATACTTACGCAAACCAAATGACCAGACAAAGGATCGGGTTGGAGGGTGGCGATTTACAAATTAACATACCCCGCAATCGCCTCTATGAAAATACTAATTCTGAAACAAATTTTACATATTGGAAAGGGACGACTGTCGTTGGCAAATCAATCTTTCCAACCAAATATGTTAATTGGGATGAAAATTTAGAAAGATTGGCCGTCGTTATTCTTGATCTAAATAAACCAATTAAGGATTGGGGCGAGATCGAATGGTCATTATTTGAAAACAAAATTTCGGTAGGTAATTTGTGTCTAACTAACTACTAAATTTATTATTAATTTATCAATTCTATGAAAGTAAAAGATTTACACCTCGCCGATTGGAATCCCCGCCAAATTTCAGATTCCAGTTTTTCTTTGCTTAAAACCAGTTTAGCGGATCTGGGCGATTTAAGCGGCATAATTTTCAACCGCGCCACCGGCAACTTGATCGGCGGCCATCAAAGGGTCAAATGGTTGCTTGAAATAGCCCCGGACGCAGAAGTCGTCATAACGGACCTATTTGAACAAGCCACGGACTCCAAATCTCTCGCCGGTGGCTACATTGAGGCCAAAGGCAATAGATTTGCATACCGTGAGGTAGAATGGCCCCCAGAACGCGAAAAATTGGCTAATTTAGCGGCAAATAACATCAGCGGCGGCTGGGAAATTGACAAATTGGGCCTAATATTGAGAGAATTGGCCGAAAAGGAAAGCGAACTTGCAAAATTAGAGGGCACGGGTTTTAACAAGGAATTTTTGACCGACTTTATTCAGAATGGCAATAACTTGCGCCAATTATTAACGGCCAATATCTTGGACAGGTGCTCATTACAAAAAAATAATGTCGGTGTCGTCGATACCGTCTTAACCGATGACTATATTCCCAATCCGTCGCAGTTAGAGCAGCCAGAATTTAGTGAAAATATTGAGACCGAGCACACTTGCCCGAAGTGCGGCTACAAGTTCAATTAATATGAACACATTACCGACAACAACGACGGCACCGACGGTAATTTCTACATTCAGCGGGTGCGGCGGCAGCTCATTGGGATACCGAATGGCCGAATTTAAGGAATTACTGGCGATTGAATGGGAATCTAACTCGGTTCAAACATTCAAAAGCAATTTTCCCGATGTGCCCGTATGGCAAAAGAATATTGCCGCCGTTAGCACCGACGAGATATTGTCATTCTGCCAAATCAAACGCGGCGAATTAGATGTTTTTGACGGCTCACCACCTTGTCAGGGTTTTTCTACTGCCGGCAAAAGACAGGTTAACGATCCGCGCAATAATTTATTCAAGGAATTTGTGCGATTGGTTGACGGATTACAGCCCAAAGTTTTTTTAATGGAAAATGTTTCGGGAATGGTTAAGGGTAAAATGCGCGGACGATTTATTGAGATAATGACCGGGCTAAAATCCCTGAATTATAATGTTAAATGCCAATTGATGAACACCGCCAATTACGGCGTGCCACAATCGCGCCGCAGGTTAATTTGGATTGGCGTCAGAAAAGATTTTAATGTTATCCCCTCATTTCCTCAACCGACTGGCAAAATAATCACCGTTCAAGAGGCGCTACAAAATTTAATTATTACCGAACCGAGAGAGATACCCGGAATAACTACCATTAAAAAAGTTTTGTTGAAATGTAGAGAGGGTGAAACCGGCGCAAAGTATAACAACGGTAAATATTTTAATTGCCAACGAATAGCAAGGCATAAACCGTGCCCGACCATTACAAAAACCGCTTGCCTTTTTCATTGGGTTGAAAACAGATATTTGACCATTCAGGAGTTGAAACGGTTGGCCGGTTTTCCCGACGACTTTCAGTTTCTCGGCACCCACAAAGAGCAATGGGCCAGAATCGGCAACGCGGTAATGCCGCCTTTTATGAGGGCACTGGCCGAACATATTAAAAAAGAAATTTTAGCCAATACCTAAAATGTATTTTATAAAGTAATTTTATGTCGGAAATGTCGCTACCCCCCACCAACGCGGGTAGAAACCCCGTGCCAATGAATTTGCTGGAAGAACGCAGGGAAATGGAAATTTCCCTTAAAGTCGCGGGCCTGTCTATGCGATCTATTTTGGCCGAGATTAACAGGTTAAATTCCGCAAAACATTGGGGACAAATTACCCTCAGAACATTGGAAAGGGACATCGCCGAATATTATCGGCAAAATCGGGTATCAAACAAGTGGGAACGCCGCGACCACTTTGAAAGATTGCGTGAAGTATATATTGCTCAAATGGAAGATGTAATTGAGCAAGCGGCTATGCACATCGCGGAGAAAAATAAGGCAAAAAATTGGCGTCCGTTTGAAAAAATGATTGCCTTGGAAAAATTTCAGAGAATGCAAACAAATTTTGCCGACATTCAGGGTTGGAATCTTAGCAAAAGCAAAACCACTATTAAAATTGAGGAGATAATGGCTGGCGGACAGGGAGACCAATTGAGGGCTTATGAAGACGCGACCAATCCGGATAATCCAAACAATTTGGGGGAACTTGCGAAAAGATTTCCTGACCAATTTAACAAAATACACGAAGCAATGCAGGAGATGATAAACGCGGACGGCGGGGTCACTATGGAAAACGGTGAAAAGTATTACCCCACATACGGGGATACAAAGGGTTGACCTCGGGCCGATAATGGCTTAAAATACATATAAAATGAAACTAATATGAATACAGACATTGATTTGGTTGAAAACAATATAATCAAACACATAAAACTAAACATTGAATCCGAGCGGAAAGATTCAATTATTTTAGACGCCAACAATGTTTGCCCTGACGGATTTAGTCTGAAATTATACTTCAAAATTTTACGGAGTTTACATAATAGAAAAATTATTAATGTCATCGATTTTGCCCCCAGTAATTGGAATAGATATGTCTTGGTGGGTAAAGGAAAAAATTTTCAAAATTATTATTCGTCAACTGAAACTGGTGATAATAAAAAACAATTTATCTCAGTAAGCCCAGACATAATCGACGTCGTATTGTCGAATATTAATGGTATATATAAAAAAGACGATGAAACAAAAATTTATAATGTAAGCGGCGATAGATTCCAACTAGTTCGCTCGCTGGTTCTTTCTTCAAAACCCCTACGAATTAGAGACATTATTGAAAAAATCAAAGAATATAACGAATTGGACGGTAAAAAAACACAAAAACAAAAAAGCGAAAAAAATAAAGATATTATTACATCAAATGCTATTAAGAAAATTAATAAAAATTTTAGAGAAAAAGTAGATAACACCGAGGATTTTATTGTTGAGAGCAGAACAAGCGGTTTTAGAATAAATAAACATTATAATGTTGAATATATAACCGAAACCTCTGGTTAACCTTTGGCCAATGTTAGTAACTTCATAAAGAAACGGCTAAACAAAGCCGTTTTTTTAATTTTTAAGAGATAGCCGCGATTAATTATAAGTTGGTCTAATTTTTATTACACTAATTACAGACTTAAATAAAATAAAAATTAACAAATATGAATACTGAGAAACAAAACAAAAACTTTGAGACAACTGACTTACCCCTAATGGCCTACCTATATACACAGGGACGGTCAATCAACATTAGTCGCAAGGTCGGCGGTCGGGCAATATTCTACACGGAAGCGGACGCCAAACTAAACGACTTAATCGAAAAATACCGCAATCGCCAAGTCTGTGTTGAGCCAACAAATTTTTACTACGCACTCAAAGAATTAAAAAATCTTATCTACCAATAAAAAATAATCAAAAAATAATATGAAAACAAAATATGAAGTGGCAAAAGAATATGTAGCAATGGGTTTTTCTGTCGTTCCCGGTGATGATAGAGAAAAAAAGCCGTTGTTAAAATCGTGGAAAGAGTATCAAACAAAATTACCGACAGATATTGAGCTGCACCAATGGTTTGATTCCAATAAAGCCAATATTATAATTATCACCGGCCAAATTTCTGATTTACTCGTAATTGACATCGACGATAACGGTAGAATAGATAATTTACCGTTGACCGTTTCGGCAAAAACCGGAAACAACGGGCGTCATTATTATTTCAGAAATCCTAATATAAAAATAAAAAACGATGTCAGGAAATGGCGGAATATTGATATTCGCGCAGAAGGCAGATGTGTAGTAGCACCGCCGTCAATTATCGATTCTACAAAAACATACGAATGGATAAATTCACCAGATACCACTCCTATTGCCGAGTTGCCCAAAGAGATACTTTTGAGTCTACAAGGTAATGATTCGGAAGGAAAAATAGATAAAGAATTTGGTGGCCTATTAAATAATGGGGTGAAAGAAGGCCAAAGAAATACCCAAGCCGCCTCCATAGTTGGAAAATTATTAAAACGATTTCCTCCACAGCTTTGGGAGAATGATGTCTGGTTCAGATTACAAAAATTGAACCAAAAAAATACTCCCCCGCTGGCTGACGACGAACTCCGATCTGTCTTTGAAAGTATTTGCGAACGAGAGAGAACATCACCGCAGCCACTCGGCGTTGATAAATTAGGCGGTGATGAGAGCAGACAAAGCAAGGCCGTTGAATTAATTGATTTCTTGGCAACAACAAAGTTAAAAGTGTTTGTGGATGATAAAAATTCGACTTGGGCGGCGGTTAACGGCGACGGCACAAAAGTTATTGCCATTGATTCAAGGGAATTTAAGGATTGGATATTCAGCCAGTATTATTTGAACAACAACAAAACGATAGGTAAGGATACGATTGAAAATGTCTGTGCCCATTTACGAATGGAAGCCCAAAAAGAAATGCCTATTTTTCTTAATGTCCGCATTGCGCACTGTGAGGATAATTTATGGTTTGATCTCGGTGAGCAAGCGGTAAAAATTAGTGCTACCGGTTGGGAAATCGTATCGAATCCACCAATACTTTTTAAACGATTTAGACATCAACAAAAGCAAGTTGCCCCAGAACGCGGTGGCAATATAGAGGAATTGCTGAAATTCATTAATCTAAAAAAGGAAAACGATCAAATTGTTTTTTTGGTTTATCTTCTATCCTGCTATATTTGCGGCTTCCCTCATCCTGTGATTGTTTTATCAGGACTTCAAGGGTCATCCAAAAGCACGGTGTTCAGAATAATGAAAAGTTTGGTTGATCCTTCCGCAATCAAAACCTTGCCCCCGATTGAGAATATCCGCGAATTTACACAAATAGCTTCCCACCACTGGCTTTGCCTGTTTGATAATTTGTCGAAAATGTCAAATGACCTAAGTGACGCATTTTGCCGTGCGTGCACAGGAGAAGGATTCAGTAAACGCGTTCTATATTCGGATGACGACGACTTTATTTATAATATTCAAATTCCCCTCGGCGTTAACGGTATCAATGTAGTGGCAAATAAACCCGACCTTCTTGACCGCTCACTCCTTATTGAATTAGAGAGAATCTCTGAAACGGAAAGAAAAACAGAATCCGAGTTATCAGTCCAATTTAATGCCATAAAACCCAAAATACTCGGGGCGTGTTTTGATACTCTCGTGAAAGCGATTAATATCAAACCTCAAATAAGGCTTGCAGAAAAACCGCGGATGGCCGACTGGGCGGAGTGGGGTTGCGCCATTGCCGAAGCATTAAATATCGGAAAACAAAAATTTTTGGATGCCTACTCCGAAAAACTCCAACAACAAAACGATGAGGTCATAAAAGAAAGTCCGCTCGCATTGGTGTTGTTGAAAATGTTTAACGACGGTCGGACAAATTATATCGAAAATACGCCGTCAGAATTATTGTCCGAAATGGAATCTGTCGCATTAGATTTGAATATAAAAATTGAAAAAAATTGGCAATGGCCACAAACACCGAGCCGGCTATTGCGGATGATGAAAATAATTTCTGTTAATCTTGAAAAGGCCGGTCTGAAATTTTACGCCAAAAAAGACAAGGAGAGAAAAATTATTATTGAAAGAATTTCCCCAGTTGATTTTGGGGATATAAAGGTCGAAAACAAAAATGTCGGCATTCTTAGCGATGACGAAATAATTAATTATTAAAGCAAAATATAAAATAAAGGTCGAAATTAATTAACCGTATGCGCATAAGTTCTGACAAAATTCAGGAATTCCGCAGAATATTTCAAACCAAATTTGGTTTGAATGTCGGCGAGGAAAGGGCCATCGAACTTGGCGAGGCCTTGGTTAGTGCTTTGCGCATATCCTATAAATCAATGCTTAAAAAAGACTATGAATTACTACAACAAGTTGCCAACACGTAGCCATTTTTTAGCCGCTTACGATTACGGTTAAACACGATATAATAAAAGGGGCTAAAAATAGGGCAAATGACCTCCCAATGGTCAAACAAAATTATTGTAATTAATCTAAAATAAACCAATATGAATAAAGAAGAAAATAAAAATAGATATATTATCTACTGTCGCAAGTCAACAGACTCGGAAGACAGACAAATTCAATCAATCAAAGACCAGCGAAATGAATTAAAGAAGCTGGTTAATGAGAAGGGCCTCAATGTTGTAAAAATCTTTGAGGAATCGAAATCGGCTAAAAAGCCCGGGCGTCCAGAATTCAATGAAATGATGAATATTATCCAATCGGGCAAAGCTGACGGAATAATCTGTTGGAAACTAAACAGGTTATCACGCAACCCGATTGACGGCGGCTTAATCCAATGGTTGTTACAACGCGGAGTCATAAAATCCATTATGACGGTCGGCCGTGAGTATTTATCAGCGGACAATGTGTTAATTATGGGTGTTGAGTTCGGTGTGGCCAATCAATATATTATTGACCTGAGTAAAGATGTTAAAAGAGGGATGGTGGCTAAGGCTGTAAAAGGTTGGCGACCGCACACCGCTCCGCTCGGATATCTCAACGATAAATACGGGGATAAAGGTGAAAAGAAAATTTTTCGTGACCCAGATCGTTTTCATATAGTCCGCAAAATGTGGGATTATTTGCTAACAGGCAACTATTCAGTCCCTCAGGTAATAAAGATAGCAAATGATGAATGGGGGCTTAGAAGCATTCAGCGTAAAGGTAAGGGGCCAATGAAAATTAGTATGAGCACGGGCTGTAAAATTTTTAATAACCCATTTTACTTTGGATTATTTGAATTTAACGGCGAAGTATACCAAGGTCGACACGATCCGATGATTACCCAAGAGGAATTTGATCGGGTTCAAAAAATCTTAGGGCGGGACGGGAAATCCCGTCCTAAGATTAAACGGTTGCCTTTTAACGGCCTTATAATATGCGGGGAATGTGGCGGAATGATAACATCCGAGGAAAAGTTCAAGAAAAACAAAACAAATGATAAAGTAAGGCATTATATTTATCATCATTGCACAAAAAATAAAAAAGGCGTTAGTTGTAATCAAAAATGTATTCGCCACGAAGATTTATGTGAACAGGTGAGTTCATTTATTGATAAGATAACCATTCCGCCAGAATTCTTGCATTGGGGCGTTTCGGTATTAAGAGAACAGCACGAGCTTGAACAAAACGACCGTGATGTATTATTGGAAAACCAACAAAAGAATTATAAATCCTGTGTCGGCAGTCTGGACAATTTAATGAGATTATATATTTCTCCCGAAAATATGGATCGCAAACTGATTTCTAACGACCTATTTATATCTCAAAAAGACACCTTAATGAAAGAGAGGGCTCGTTTGGAGGGCGTAATAAAGAATTTGGAGGAAAGAATGGATGAATGGATGGAGTTGGCCGAACGCACTTTTAATTTTGCTACCTATGCAAAATACTGGTTTGAGAAAGCTGATTTTGAACAAAAGACTATTTTGCTACGCGCTTTGGGGCAACACTTTATTCTAAAAAATAATCGATTAGACATTGAAATAAAGAAACCGTTCTTAACAATTAAAGAAGCTACCGAAAACAAAGAAATTAAATCTATCGCGTCAGAACCAGTGAATTTTGCTTTATTACAAAGAAAAAACAGTCATTTTCAGACCGTTTTTTCATCTTGGAGCGGGTGAAGGGAATCGAACCCTCGTCTTAGCCTTGGGAAGGCCACATAATAGCCATTATACGACACCCGCGTAAAAGGGCCTCGATTACTCGAGGCCCCGTTTATTTTTATTAATTAGTGGAAGTCTCCAGCTGTTTTTTGAATTCAACAAACGGATTATGAATATTTAAATAAAGGTGAAGCTCTGCTTTGGTTACCGCCTTGTCAAGATATTGTGTTAAATCCGGAAATCTAAACAAAATATGGGACGCTCGCACTTTTTGTTCTTCGATGGTTTTGCCTTGTTCATCTTTAACTTGTTCTGTTTTCGTATCATCTAACTTTATAATATGGTAACCATACGAAGTCTCTACTAATTCCGGATCCAGCTCCCCTTTCTTTAAAGCAAACACCGCTTCTTCAAATTGCGGCACCATTTCTCCTCTGCCAAACCAACCTAAATCACCACCGGAATCTTTGGTGCTATCACTGCCGTAAATTTTAGCTTGGGTGACAAAATCAGCGCCATTTTTAATAGCATCCAAAACTGCCTGCGCTTGATTGCGAATATCTATGCGCATCGTTTCGTTAGTCTCAAACTGCTCGGATAATTTATTTTGTAATATATATGGTTTAATTACCTTACGCTCATAGACATCCATGGTCCAACCATAACGCGCTTGTAACTCTTTTTCGGCGGCAGCTGTAGTCTCAAACTGTTGCAATACTTGGCTTTTAATTTCTTCCACATCTTTTTCTTCAGCAGTTATGTTATTTTGCAAAGCCGCTTCATTTATCAAAACATTATTTGCTAATCGCCACAAAACTTGATCAGTCATCTGCTCTTCGGTAAGGGTCGCCCCTTCTCCGCCGGATTGCTTTTCAAAATCACGCATTACATGAATTGCTTTTAAATCTTCCACAAATTCGGAATACGCAACTCCCCGGCCATTTATCTTGAATGCCGGTAAACGCAAAACTCTGGCAACTCCTACCGTAAAACCGTCGGTGGCCGCTAAATGATAAACTCGATACAAAGAAATTCCCACTATTATTACTATCGCCGTGAGTAATATTCCTCCCAAACCAAACAAAAATAATCTTAAATTTTTTGATGATTTCCCCACTTTTTGCTCGTCTGAATTTTGGCTATCCATAATAAATAAATAAAAATAAAACTACTATTTTTGAGTAAAGAATATCCACCATTTAATTGGGTTGGATAATTGATCAAATTTTATCATTTTTTTATTCTCCTGTCCAGTGGTATTTGTTGATATCTTACCCCCATCAATAACAGCAACCTGTTCCCCCGGTTTAACCAAATTCAATTCGATACGCGCCTTTTCTTCTATAAAATCGGAAGATTTGACATATTTAAGCACTTCGCCGGTTTCTATCTTTTTGGCTTCCAATCTTTTAACTTCTTCTTGTAAACGATTGATTTCTTGCTGAATCTGATAATCGCGATAATAAGCGCGGATATAAGCAAAGCTTATTACAAACAACATTACCGCCATAACTAAAAAGAACCAGCGGGATTTAAAAAACTTTTTCCAATTGGTTTCAGCGCGCGCAGACATACTTCTTTAATTGTTGGTTTAAAAACACCAGCTAATATTATACCACAATTAATGACTCCCGCCAAAACCGGACAAACGAACATCCACTAAATCTTTTACCTCGCACAATTCCTCTTCGGATAATTCGGGAATAATTTTAATAAAATTTTTATAAATAGCTTCATTAGTACCTACTCTTCTTTTTTGCCGATAGTCATCCCGCGTTTCTAAAATAGTATTAACTACCGATTGCGGACGAGCAATTATATCGGTTTCAATCATCAGCTCACCGCTTTTGGTAGCAATGGTTACTCGACCACAACCAAATAAAGTGGACAATACCCCCCGACGTGAAACGAAAATATCTTTAATATCAAAAAAACCAATAGTAGTAAGATATTCCTCAAATAAGCCCGGTCGAACAATATCCACCACCCGTTCGTCTGTAACCACCAAGACATTGGTGTAATTAAAAAACCAAACTAAAAAAATAACTAATAAACCGACAACCAAACCGACTACTAATAACATCTGCCCCCACCAATTCTGCGCCAACAGCCAAGAAGCAAAAAAAGCGCTAGCAAACAACATTCCTAACCCCAACAAATACTTCCAGCCATAAACGAGGCCGTGCCGCCGTATTACAATAACCATTCTTTCTTCCGAGCGCAAATGAATTTTGGAAGCCAATGACATAGACACCGCCGGTTGTTTTAATATTTTAATGTTTTAATGGCTGCACGCGCCACCTCGCGATCGTCCCATGATAATTTTTTATCACCGGCCACAACCATACACGGCTCGGTCCCTTTGGCGGTGATAGCCACAACATCATTAGATTCGGCAAGCCTTATAGCCATAGCGATAGCTTGGCGCCTATCCACCTCGATAAACAAATTTTTTCCCTCTTGTTTACCAGCTTGACGCGCGCCCACCGCTAACATCTCCGCAATTTGTTTGGGGTCCTCGTCAAAACAATTAACATCCGTAATAATTACAATATCACATAGTTTGCCGGCAATCTCACCCATTTTAGCGCGTTTACCCTTGTCACGCCCGCCACCATCGGACCCAATAATGGCTATTAATTTGGAACTGGGGGCTTTTAAATTATTAAGCGAGTCAAACAAAGCCGACAAACTCATCGGCTCATGCGCATAATCTACAACTACTTTAAAAAGTTGCCCTTCATCAATAAATTCCATCCGACCTTCTATCAATTTTACATCCCCTATCCCCTGCTTAATTTTTTCTTCGGAAATATTTTGCGAACGACCCACTGCAATCGCGGCCAAAACGTTAGGGATATTAAAATCTCCAACAATGTTAATTTTAAACTTCGGATCATAATCAGATTGATGAAAAATGACTTTTTCAGTGGCGGGAAAATTTAAATAATACTGCGCATTGATGTCGTCACCATTTACCACTATCACTTTCTTAATTTCTTGCCCATTAATATTCTTACGATTTTTCGAAAGCGCAGCAAATAATTTACCCTTGTCTTGTTTTAAATTTTCAAATCCACCATGACGCTCACTGTGCTCGGTGCCGAGATTAGTAAACACAGCAATGTCGTAATTTAAAAATTTATGACGGTATTGCAGTATTCCTTCGGACGAAGTTTCCACCACTGCATATTGACATCCCGCCCGAACCATATCACGTAACATTTTGTGAATTTCACCCCTACCAAGCATGGTCATTTTACGCTTGTTGAGCCAACGCTTTTCTGCAACTTGAAATTCTACCGTAGAAAGCAGGCCGACTTTAAAACCACCGGCTTCCAAAACACTGGCAATAAACCGGCAAGTGGTGCTTTTGCCTTTAGTGCCAGTTACACCAACAACAATCAACTGACGGCTGGGACGGCCGTAGTAAAGATAAGCCCACAACGACAACAGATAATGATATAATTTTTTCAACACAAAAAATTATTTTCTTAAAGACACTTCATATTGAATTTGTTCCAACTTGTGCAAAGCTCCTTTGGCTTGATCAAATTTATTGCGCAAATATGAAGTCAAATCAAATTCCATGAGTTCGCCAATAATTTCTTCGGCCGCATTTTTGCAATCAGTTACGGCATCAAACTTGCGGTTGGTGGCGCTGTTGACTGCGAACCGATACAACTCTCCCGGCACATCGCATAACCCGGCCAAAAATACATCACTGTCGATCGGCACAGTTTTAATTTCACTCATTTTCATGGTCGCGACAAATTCAAAAAATAATTTGGCCTCCACATATTCTTCCAAGGCCGCTCGATAAGCGCCTTCATCAAATAATTCTTTATGATTGGCAAATTTTTTGTTAATATCTTTTAATAACTCCTCGGTTTCATCCATCTTAACTTTGGCACCTTCATAATCGTGGCGATGAACAGTAAAAATTACCCGTTTGGCACAATGCAAAGCGTCACCTGACATTTTGATCACCTCACGCCGTTTTTCGGCGTAATCTAAATACTCCTTTTTAATCTTGCTAATATAGGTCTTGGAAAGCATAAAGTTTTATGTTATAATTAAAAACATTAGGATATTAACAAAATAGCTCTTGACTTTGAAGTATTTTTAGTATATCATATCGGCACTAAAAGTCCATCATAAATAATGATGGGTTGGTAGCTCAGCTGGTAGAGCAGCTCCCTTTTAAGGAGACGGTCCCGGGTTCGAGCCCCGGCCGACCCACAAAAATAAAACACTGTCTTTATGACGGTGTTTTATTTTATTTGTAAATAATATTATTATGCGAATATCTCTACCCACTTTTTAATATTAGGTAAAAATTCCTGCGGAGTTTTATTAACCGCATCTTGTAAATCCGCTTTACCAAACCATCTTACTTCTTCCACTTCGTCTCTTTTTATTTTAAAATCTTCTGCCGGTTGATCCATGACCATGGCATACCATTGGGTAAAATGATTGTCGTGCGACAAAGCAACGCGGTATTTTTCCATGCGAACCGGAGAAATATTTTTGAGCCCCAATTCTTCTTGCGCCTCTTTGACAATATTACATCGTAAGTCTCGCCTATTTCCACTGTCCCAGCCACTGCGGGCCCCCAAACTCCTGGGTCAGTTCTTTTGTTAAACCCACGTCGCGCCAAAAGACTTTCGCCCCGCGAATTTTTAATCCACAAAGCCGACACTCGATAAATATCGGAAACAACCCGATCCCTTTTTAATTTTTGACCAATCTCTTGATCATTATCATCCACCAAAATCATGGGTATGGCCATATTATTTTAAAATAAAAATTATCCTAAAATCGTCATAAATTGTTCCTTGGTAATTTCTTCAGCTTGGGTGCGAGGTTGCCCGCAAGTCGGACATTTCTCAGGTGCCTCTACGCCATAATGCAAATCGCCGCAAACTAAACACCGCCAATATTTTTTCTCTGCCATATAATTATTTTTTTGTAGAACTACGAAAAATATCTTTGTATTCGACACAATACTCTTCCCACATACGCTGACACTTGTTGGTAGAAGGGCACCAAGAATAACCCGCGCCAACTAAACAACCATGCTCATCTTTTTGTCCACCAATAAGCTGGGGTGAAGAGGCGCTGGTAGCGGTGCTCACCTTCTCTGCCGGTAAATAGATCGCCACTGGACCGTTCACGTCAATAATTTCTTTTAGATCAGACCACGGCACTGTCACCATCTGTGCTCCGGCCACATAAGGCGCCACTTGATACTCTGGAAAAATAACTACAAGCCCGCTCAAAGTAATACTGAACACATCATACAAATCTTCTTTGGCTAGAGTACCTGACTGAATGTTTTCTCGATTAGTAAATTCCTCTTCGCCATTACGCACCAATAATTCTTTTTTGCAATAATTGGACAAAACTTCCAAATATTTAGCGTCAGCAACAAATAAATCTTTAAGTTTGATAATCTGGCCAGTCTTTAAATTAAAATTAAACACAGCCACAGAATGGCTGGGATGAGCCGCGCCAGCAACGTATTGTTCGCCGCTTAAAAATATACTGATAAAATTATCATTCTGTTCTTTGACATCATATGCTCCGGTTAGAAAATTTTTGCTGTCGGTAGATGAAACGGCGTCTAGAGAAGCTTCTTTAAAATTAACTACCATTCCTTCCGCCAAAGTTTTAATCTCCGCGTTAAAACTGTTTCTAATCTTTTCTTCTCCTCCAATCATGGCCGGATAAAATACTTTGATAGTATAAGACGCAGTTTCTTCGCCAATATCCAAAGAGATCAACTGAACGGCGACAGGGGTAGCTATCGGGCTGGTAGAAGAAACCACTGTTTGGACCGTATCAATCAAAGCCTCTTCTTTTGGCGCCACTAAACGAGGCACGATGGTATATTTTTGAAAAAAAGCCACACCCACCAAAACTAAAACCGCTATCAATAATATTCCCCAACCAATCTTATTCAACATATTTTTTGGATTAATACTTGTCTATGCTTGAATTTTATTAAATAAGTAACTGCCTATAGCAAAAATCACCAAAGTTACTCCTGTTAAAATTACAATATCATGAGACATGGTAAACTGTCCAATACCAGTAAGACTCAAACGTAAGCCATCAACACCATAAGTAAGCGGATTAAACTGGGCAATAATCGAAAGCGCGCGGGGAGCGGCATTAAGCGGAAACAAAGCCCCCGACAAAAAGAAGGTGGGCATGATAAGAAAATTCATGATTAATTGAAACCCATGCATATCTTCCAAAAACGAAGCGATCGCCGTACCCAAAGCGGTAAATATTAAAGCGATAAAAATTAAAAACAAAAGCATAACTGGCAATTCAATAAGATTGTGCGGACGAAAACCAACTAAAAGTGTTAGGCCTAAAACAATAATACCCTGTAAAACCGATACAGTCGCGCCACCCAGTGTTCGCCCAATCATAATGCTAAGGCGCGATACTGGCGCTACCAAAGTTTCTTTTAAAAATCCAAACTGCCTATCCCAAATCAATTCAATACCAAAAAATGTGGCGGAAAAAAGTACACTCATGGCGATCACACCGGGGGCAAGAAAACTCATATAGTCACCGGCTCCAGCTTTTTGATAAATCGGACCAAATCCAAAGCCCAAAGCGACTAAAAATAAAAGCGGCTGGCCCAAAGAACCAATAATACGCGACTTGGATCTAAAATATCGTTTTAATTGTCTTAGCCAGAGTATATATATTGCTCGCATAAAAATTTATTTTCGCGTCCAGGCACGACGATTCATGCGCATATTATCCAAAACGTTCCCTTGTTCGGCACGCAAGGCATTGCCAGTTAACTTAATAAAGGCATCTTCTAAATTAGCAGATTGAGTTTGGGTCTTTAATTCAGCCGGCGTACCAGTGGCAATAATTTTTCCGTGATCAATTACCGCCACTTGGCGCGCCACCCGATCGGCTTCCTCCATGTAATGAGTGGTAAAAAATACTGTCACACCTTCTTTTTCATTAATCTCTTTAACATGTTCCCAAATATGATTACGGGTTTGCGGATCAAGACCAATGGTTGGCTCATCTAAAAATAAAACTTTTGGGTGATGCAAAAGTCCACGAGCGATTTCCAGCCGGCGTTTCATCCCACCCGAAAAATGTTTTACCAAATCGTCGCGCCTATCCCATAACTCAACCACTTTAAGTAATTCTTCAATACGCGCGCGACGCAATTCTTTTTTTACCCCATAAAGCACACCGTGAAATTCCATGTTTTCGTAGGCAGTAAGCTCGTCGTCCACACTTGGGTCCTGAAAAACAATGCCAAAATTCTGCCGCGCTTTGCCCGGGTCTTTCACGGGGTCAAACCCAGCGATGGTCATATGACCGCTAGTCGGATGCAAAAGTGTGGTAAGCATTTTGATAGTTGTAGATTTACCTGCGCCATTAGGGCCAAGAAATGCAAAAATCGTTCCCTTGGCAACGTTAAAGGAAATGTCGTCAACAGCAATAAAATCACCAAATTTTTTGACTAAATTTAAAACCTGCAACATAGATAATATTTCCCACTAATCCAAAAACAAAGGTATGAACGCGCACCAATATAATTAATAACTAAAATAAGCCCACAAAGTTAATAATGCCAAAGGTAAATAGACCAATGTTAAATGTAAAATAAATAACTGTTTAAAGATTCCTCTAAATCTGTGCGTATAATTTTGCGGAGTAGAAAAACTACTAGGCCAACTACTACTTTCCGAAAACTGTCGTAAGGCAGCGGCAACGTCCTCACGTCTGGCACGATAATCTTGCCGGAAATTTTTGTTTACCGTATCTAAAATCCAAAAAATCACAATCGCCACTATACCCAGCAACAATAGCTCGTGACGCTTGGATTGAAATGACCATCCTAAAATACCAATCCACAATGTTATTGACCATGTTTTAATTTTGGAAGAAATATCATCATATTTGTCGACTTGTTTTTGTACTAACTCGTATTCAAGCTTGGCCAATTCAAATTTGTTATCTGTCATACAAAATAAGTTAAACAAAAAAATTATTAAACCAAGTTGCAGCCATAGATACGACACCACAAAGTACTGAACCCCAAATAATGTCAATTAATACTAAATTTAGAGATATGCCTTTTAATATGGAATAATTAGTCAAGTTATATATTCCATAAACAATTAAACCATAAAACGCGCCAATAGTAAAAGTATCAAAAACCGATAATCCATACGCCCGAGGCAAAACCAACAATACTATTCCGAGAGTTAAAACTACATAAATCAAGACCGAAGCGTACCAAACCGGACTAAATGACTTGCCAGTATTTTGCCGTGCCACCTTTTCTAGTTTGGGATGATAATACTTATCAACAAAAAAACCCAACCAAATAACATCAATTAGAACCATGACAAACCCGGTAGAAAAATATACCTTAATAAAATGCCAAAGCATACCCCAGTATTTTACTCCCCTACCGCCTTTTTGACAACAAAAAACGGGGCATGCTTAACCCCGTTTTTTGAATGAAATATTATTTCAATGTGGCTTTACCACCAGCCTCTTCAATTTTCTTCTTCATAGCTTCGGCTTCATCTTTCTTCACGGCTTCTTTAATAACCTTCGGGGCGCCATCAACCAAAGCTTTGGCATCGGCTAATCCCAAACCGGTAATTTCTTTCACGGCTTTGATCACATTAATCTTGCTCGCGCCGGCATCAGTGAGTTCCACATTGAACTCAGTCTTCTCTTCGGCGGCAGCACCAGCGGCAGCCGGAGCAGCGGCCATCATCATGGCCGGAGCGGCAGCAGACACACCAAATTTGTCTTCAAGAACTTTCACAAGTTCGGAAAGGTCAAGAACAGACATTTTTTCTACTTGTTCCACGAGGGCCTTGAATTTTTCCGGCACCTCTACTACTTTTTGTTCATCGGACATAAAATTATTTTAATTGTCATCCCGACGAAAGTCGGGATCTTGTGCAGATTCCGGATCAAGTCCGGAATGACAGTTGTTAATTAAACTTTCGCTTTCGCGATATTATTAAGTACACCAACCAACCCGCGTAAATTGCCGGCGAGCACATTGACGAATCCGGATACCGGAGCGTTGAGTGTGCCAACCAACTGACCAAGCAACTGTTGCTTGTTTGGTAAAGCGGCCAAACTTTTTACGGACGCGGCGGTAATATACTTACCTTCCAAAAGTCCGCCAAAAATCTGAACCACTTCGTGGGTCTTACCAAAAGTGTTTACCAGCTTGGCCGGAGCAACCTCATCGGCAGTGCCAATAAAAGTCGCAATGCCTCCAGTAAACGCCTGAGGGTCAACATCTTTGATACCCAATTCTTCAAATACTCGGTGGACCAAAGTTTTTTTGGCGGCGAGCACGCTTACGCCTTCTTGGCGACAGCTCTTACGCAGCTCTTCGGTCTGTGAAACAGTGAGACCTTGAAAATTAGCAAACACGGCGGATTTACCCGCTTTGAGCCCATCTAACAAAGTTTTTACTGTAGTTTCTTTTTGTTGTCTATTTTTTGGCATAAAAAAATCTGTGTATTACCACAGACCAATAAGCACAAATCGACCGATGCGATTGCTTTGTACCTCGGCAGGAAATTAAGCCAATTGGCACCTGCTGTCTATGGATGTGATTAATATACATTATTAGCCGAGAAATGTCAATACCCTAAATTAAAAAAGTTATCCACCTTAATTTTGGCTAAAATAAGCATTAAAAACAACAAAATACTTGACAACCTCTTATTTTGGGAGTATAATATTTTGTTCTACTACGTTCTTTAAACAACTTTCATAGAATAGAAAGGAGGCGGCCATGAAAAAGCTGCTTCAAAATATCATCGGTCAGCGTCTGGTGATGCTTCTTATCACCGTTTTCGCCGTCATTTTCTGCCCTATGCCGAGCTTCGAAGACCTGGCAGGATGGAAAGACGTCGAGCGATGGCGTCGAATTACTTCCGCCGAGGACGCATGCCTCGGCAAGTATGCGTGGCGTCCGATATTTGCTTGGAACTTCTCCAGGAAGTTCGGGAAGAAGTGGGGTGAGTATATCGCGCAGAGTCAGTCGCCGTTCGCGGTGATCACCGGACTCTTCCGCACTATGTGCGGACTGCCACCGAAATTCTAAGGCTCTTTCCCGGGCGACAACACCAGTCGCCCGGCTTTTTTTTATATTTTATTCCTTGGTGGGTTTGGGAGGCCGAAATGTTTGAGCTCGGCCGGCTCTGCAGGCCGAGCGAGTTTTGAGGCCTCTCAAAACTTTTGTTACTTTTGGTTACAAAAGTAAAACAAAATCACCCAATCACCGTTCCACGACACGCCTCGTCATTCAACATTTTTTTCACCTCACCCAAATCCGTACCTTTGACAAAAACTACTTTTAATTTTAATTTCTGCGCGAGCTTCGCGGCCTTAGGATCAAACGGAACATTGGCGCCAGCTACCCACTTATCCCCCACTATCTTTCTAAATTCAACCCACGAAATTTTTTCTATTTTCTTCGCGTCGTAAAATTTATTTGGGTCTTTGTCATATACAAAATCTATATTGGACAAATTGGCCACAGTTTTGGCTCTGTAGGCCTTGGCCAAAAGCACAGCATCATTGTCGGTACTGCACCCCGGCTTCCAACCGCCGGCAATAATAATCGGCTTACTGGTCTTTATTTTTTTAGTGGGATTTTTTATCACTTCGCTATGCGCTAATTTACCAAACAAACTTTTTACAAACCCCCCATTAAACCAAGTGGTCTGGATACCGAGCCAATCCAATTCTTCATTGTTTAGCCCAGCCACCGCCTTGGCTGCCGCTTGATAATTGCGACAAGTCGCTCCCCCGCCGATTATTAAAATAAATTTGTCGCCTTTTTTCACTCGAGCCAAAATTAGCTCGCGAAACTTTTTTAAAAACTCAATATCAAAACCGGTTTTGGGAATAATTATTGATCCGCCGACGGAAAGAATTTTGTAATTGCTGGGCATAAATCACTTTTTAAATCTTAGGTAAAAATTATCAATGGTATTGGTTACCGTCGCGATCCGCGCCTTGGTATCAGCCGCTTTGATGGCTTTGTTCGCCTTATACAAACTCGGCGTGCGATACGCCGTCTTGCCTTTCTGCGCTCGGTTACTTGAATAGTTACGCATATTTATTTGTCATCCCCGCGAAAGCGGGGATCTGCCCCTTTAAGTCGCGGATTCCCGCTTTCGCGGGAATGACATTACGATTTTTTAAGCATCGCACTCACTACCCAGCCAACAATCCACATTACGAGAGCTCCCCAAAAAGCCGTCCAAAAACCATCCACATAAAATCCTTTGACAATACTCGATGCCAACCAAAACATTAAACCGTTGATCACAAATGTAAACAAACCCAGCGTAAGAATGTTTACCGGCAAAGATAATAATAAAGCGACCGGGCGTACCAAAGCATTTATTAAACCCAAAACCAATGCGGCGATAAGCGCGCTATAAAAACTATGCACAGATATGCCGGGCATATAATACGCCAGCATCATGAGAGTACCGGCCGAAATTAACCAACGTAATAATAATTTCATATATTTTTTAATTAATAATATACTTCCAACCCGGCTGCCACTTGCCTACACGCCTCCAGTCGCTGGTAATGGCATCTGTCCAAGATAAGTGATTACATATCACTTCCAAGGCCAATTGCGGACCTTGGTGAGCAACAGTCGCCACATGTTTGCCGGAAAAATTATTTTTTAAAAATTCTACAAACTCGACCACGCGTTTTTCCACATCACGATAACTCTCGCCGCCAGGAAAAGGCTGGTCAACATGTGCTTTCATTTCATCAGGTTTTATGCTAGATAGCCCCGACCGCTCGCCATAATTACATTCGCGCAAACGTTTGTCGGTAATAATTTTATATTTTTTTCCAAATGCCAAATTAGCTGAATCAACCGCACGTTTTAAATCAGAACAAAATACTACGTCAAAATTCTCCCCGCTCGTCAACTCTCCAAGTTTTACGGCTTGTTGTTTGCCGGTTTCGGATAATTCACCTTGATTCCAACCAGTAGCCAAACCTTTTTCATTGTCTGTGGTAGTGCCGTGGACGAAATAGGTAATCGACACCGTCATACTTCTTTTTTTAACTCTTTAATTTTATTTTCCATCTTGCCCAAATAATCCTTCATCTCTTTTACCAGCCCAATCCCCTCCTCGAATTTTTTAATCCCTTCTTCCAAATCCACATCCTCTTTCTCAAACCATTCTACAATGGTTTGGAGTTTTTTGTACGATTGCGAAAAGTTGTACTTGTCTTTGGTCATATTATTTTAATTCTGTTTCCCATAAAATTTTACGGCAAGTACAATGATCACCTAAATGGCAGATGACTAATCTACTAGCTGTAAATCTTACAGGAAATTTATTGTAAGAAGCGCAAGAAGTGCGCAAAGTAATATGGGGATAAAAATTTTTAAAACTCGCATTTTTAATAAAATTATTTACCCAGTTCCAGCCGCCTGTTAATATCTCCCCTTTGTCTTTATAAAACATGCCGGAAATTGCCTTGCCACAGACAAACTTTTTAAGCCCTTTAACCACAGTTTCGTGAAGCAACTGAAATTGCTTATTATTTTTTAAAGAAAAATCATACATTCGCAACCCATCTGCATGTGGTGCTGAATTTAATTTTGTAATGGCAGTTACAATTGGACTAAAATTTTTAACTGTTATCTTAATTTTTTCACCAATTAAATTGATATCTTTTTGATTTATTACCCCCATAAATAACGATATGTGGGGTAAATTATCCTTCTTGTTTAACAAAACACCTTTACAGCCATTTTTAAGCGCTTTATTATTTACCTTGATAGATAAATTCGAAACTTTTGGTGGAAGTAATAATACTACATCAATAGCGATTTTTTTCGACATATTATATTTTGTTTACTTCAAAAATCTTTACTTCTCCATTTTGGGTATCGTAAGTGGCGAAGGTGGCAGGATTGTAAAGACCGCCCACCGACCCCGGATTGATCAGCTTAGTACTTCCGGATTGGCTTGTTTCTGATTTGTGCGTATGCCCGAATACCACCAAATCATACACACTGGCACCGGCAATGGCTTGGGCGCGTGGCGGAAAATGAGTAATATAAATCTTCCTCCCATCGATTTCGGCTTCGCCCTCACCGCCAAGATATTTAACATTAGAAAAATCCAAACTAATTTTGGCCAATAATTCCGGATCAGAAACATTGCCGTTGATAATATAAATATCTTTGGTAAATCCTGGCGCCAAAGTATTTTTTAAAACTCCGGGCGCGCTCAAATCTCCGGCGTGAATCAACGCCTCAATATTATTTTTATTCGCCCACTTTAAAACTTTTTCCAAATTGGCCACATTATCATGGCTGTCGGATATAACTAAAATTTTCATAGCAATATAACAATTTAACAGTTTAGCAATTTAACAATGGTGGCGAAAGGGATTCTTCGACTCCCCGCCATGGGCGGGTCGCTCAGAATGACAATCGTGTTTGGGCGGGTTTGGGTTTGTTACCAACCACCTCCGCCCCCACACTTCCTTCGCTCAATTCTACCATGATTTTGTCGCCCGCGTCCACTTGGGTGGCCGAACGAATAATTCGGCCTAATTTATCGCGCGTAATGCTATAACCACGCTGTAAAACACGCTTGGGGTTGATATTGTTAAATAATCTTTCCGCGCCCAAAACAAATTCTCTTTGTCTCTCAATCTTCGCTCCCAAATCACCAACTAATCCAACAAACGAATCAATCAATCTGCGGCAGCCATTCAAAGGCGCTTCTAAACGACTGATGATAGCGAAAAATCCTTGATCAATACCGTGACGCATTTTTGTCAAAGTGTGTTCTAAATTACCCAAAGCATTATCCATAGAAAATTCCAACTGATTGATAAAATCTTTTTTGTCCGGCGCCACAATCTCGGCGGCATTGCTGGGGGTGGAGGCGCGCACATCAGCAGCAAAATCGCAAAGTGATTCGTCGCGCTCGTGCCCCACTCCGCACACTACTGGAATTTTACTGCCATACACCGCGCGCACCACTTGTTCATTGTTAAACGCCCCCAAATCTTCCAGCGACCCACCACCGCGCGTGAGCACCAAAACTTCGGGCTTATCTGCGGTGTTATTAAAATAATCAAACGCCGCGATAATTTCGCCCACCGCTTGTTCGCCCTGCACCGCCACATTAAATAATTCAATCGTGAGCCCGCTCCAACGATTATTAATAATGCGTTTAAAATCCCCAAACGCGGCGCTATCGCGCGAAGCAATCACTCCGATGCACGCCGGTAATTCCGGCAAATTTCTTTTGCGCGCGGACGCGAACAACCCCTCTTCTTCTAATTTTTTCTTTAAGAGCAAATATGCTTTTTTGAGCGACCCCTCGCCTACCATTTCTACTTTCTGCACCGTCAAACTAAATCGGCCTGATTTGTCGTAAATTTTCGGATACCCCACCACTCGTACTTTCATGCCATCTTCCAAAGGTTGTCCGATTTGATACAACACTGCAAAACAATTCAAAACCGAACGATCATCTTTGAGATCAAAAAATACCCATTTGCCTTGGGATACTTTATAGCCGGATATTTCACCTTCCACTACAAATTCACCGGCGATAATGTCGTTGATTTGAGAGATAAATTCGGAGACGGATAGAACAGTGAGCATAATTTGTTTGTCATTCTGAACGAAACGAGTAACCACTCGATGTCATTCCCACGATCCGCCAGCTGGCGGAGGGAATCCCCGACTTATTAGGGCAGATCCCCGCTTTCGCGGGGATGACAAGCGCAAGAGATCCTTCGACTCCGCCCCGCCATGGCGGGGCAAGCTCAGGATGACAGTGAGACACTATCCGACCAGCACCCTAAACAACCCAGTAATAATCGGCGCGATAAAATCGAATAAATAAAAAACAAAAAGTAATAAGATAAAAAATCCCCAACGATCAAAAAAATGTTGGACTTTATAGGCAGTAGCATCGGGCAAGGCCGCGAGCAATATCTTGGAGCCATCCAAAGGTGGCAATGGTACTAAATTAAAAATCATCAAAAGCAAATTAGCGTAAACGATAATGCCCAAAAATTCCGAAATGGGCGCGGTTGGAATTATTCTAATTACGATAGAAAATGCCAAAGCCAACATAAAATTGGCCAAAGGTCCCGCTAAACCCACCAAAGCCGGTCCCCATTTCTGATTTTTTAAATTATATGGGTTATACGGCACTGGTTTGGCATAGGCAAACATAAATGAGCCTTGAGTTAAAAGCGACAAAACAATCGGCATCAAAATCGTACCCCACAGATCAATATGCTTAATCGGGTTAAGGGTAAGACGACCGGCATAACGCGCGGTTTTATCACCCAAACGCTCGGCCATCCAACCATGGGCATATTCGTGAATAATAGCCGAGGGGACGATTACTAGAAAGTAAAATACCAAATTAATAAAAGACATAGTATTGACAAAAATAAAGAATGATGGTATTATTATACTACTTTACTAACAATTTTACAATCATAAAATATGTCTAGAACTTGTACTATCTGCGGTAAAAAAGCAATTCGCGCCAACCGCGTTTCTCACTCTAATATCAAAACTCCGCGACGCCAAAAACCCAACTTACAATTTTTGACTATAAATGGCAAACGCCTTCGCGCTTGTTCCACTTGTCGCCGCACCAATGCCAAAAAATCCGCTTAAATAATTTCTTAAATCACTCACCATTGGTGGGTGATTTTATTTTACTCAACACAACCAACTATGCTATAATATAGACAAGATCCCAAATCAAATTCGGGATGACAATAAAATATGACCAAAAAATCTCTAAATCTCATCATTCTTATCGCTTTTGTTACTATCGTAATAGTTGGCACTTTATTTATGTTCAACAAAACATCCGCCCCTACCTCTGGAACGATTCTTTATTACGGTCAACAGTGTCCTCATTGTATTAAAGTGGAAGAATTTATCAAAAATAATAATTTAGATACTAAAATCCAAATCACTAAAAAAGAAATCTGGTATAATCAAGCCAATGCCGCCGAAATGATTAACAAGGCCAATATTTGTGGATTACCAACGGCGACTGTGGGTGTACCATTCCTTTGGGATGGCACCAAGTGCTACACTGGTGATACGGATATTATTAACTGGCTAGCAAGTAATTTATAACTCAATGTTTACAGGGCGTAGTCCGCCAGTCGGCGGACGAAGCCCTGTGGATAACTTTTTCCTCCGAAGTGGTATAATATAATTAAGTTTTGCTGCGGGCGGTGCAAACTGTTCTACAACTAGAATTATCGGTTTACCTATATCTGTTTAACCCGTGGGTTAAACATGCGGTTTACCACTTATATTCCAGGGACAAATAGACCGCCCGCGGACAAAACTAAAACACACCAATTAAGGCGTGTTTTTAAATTTGTAAATGACAGATCCTTCGACTCCACCCCACCGAGGCGGGGCTTCGCCTGCCTGCCGGTAGGCATGGCTCAAGATGATAATCTAATCGGTGAAGCGGCTATAATCGTAAATAGTTTTTTTACCAAACCAATGTTTAATTTCGTGTTCGGCTTCGGCAGCAGTTTCGCTAGCGTGAATTAAATTCATGACTGCCCGTTTTTCACCGTTGGCTACAGCCGGCGAATCAGCGCTATAATCACCGCGAATCGTGCCCATATCAGCCAAGTAAGGCAAGGTAGCACCGCAAATCTTTCGAACCATATCCACCGCATGCACGCCTTCCACCACCATTTTTACAAGCGGTGCGGAAGTCATATAATCTATCAACCATATACGCACCATTTTACCAATTTCCAAATCATCTTCAGTGCCCAATTCTTTTTTGGCATCAACCCCATATTTGGCATAAGTGGTCAAAGTTTTCTGACCGACACGGCGAATCCATGCTTCATCCTTGGGATAATGATTATCAATCTCATCATGGGTGGGCTGAAACATCTCCAAAGCCACAATTTTAAGATCGCGCTGTTCAAAACGACGAATAATTTCGCCAATCAAACCTTTTTTTACACCATCAGGCTTGATCATGGTATAAGTGCGTTCTTTTTTAAAATTTTGCATATTTTTATAATTAAAATTTATTTGACCAAATTATACCATTAAATAACATCGAAGTCAAGCCCACACCGCCAACCGAAAATTTACTTTCTTGTTGATTTTATCCACAAAAATAATCAACCCGGCCATAATTAGGCCGACTTCCAGGATGTGACGTTTGTAACAATACGCCCTTACCGCCTTTTCAAATTTATGTTTTTTAAATTTGGTTACCGCGCTATCATTAGCCAACTCCCGATCCAAACGAGTTTTAACTTCAATAAAAAACAAATCGCCACCTTTTTGGGCGACAATATCTATCTCACCAGTAGTAGTGAAAAAATTTCTTTCAATTACTTTAAATCCTTGACGCGACAAAAATTCACAAGCCTGCTGCTCACCCCAATCACCGATATCTTTTAGCCTCCTAGTCATGATTACTTCGGTAAATACTTATTTTTCAGCTCACGCTGTTGTTTTTCTGCTCTTATCGCCGGCAAACGTTTAAAATAATAAAACAATAGCTTAACCTTCCAAAAAATTCCGCCAATAATCAAAAATAAAAGCCAAAATCTCCAAGCTAAAAACGGCACTCTCTCTTGACGAAAAAATAGCCAAACGATTCCTAAAAGTCCAATCGTTAATCCTAGATTAGAACCACGACGAAAAATTTCTTTGTAAGCGTTATCTTTGCCTATATTTTGTAATATCCGAAAAATTAATCCGGTTAGAATCAATACTAAAAAAATTATCACCCAAAGCCATTTGGTAGTGCCATAGGCGATATAGGGCTGACTAAACCAATAATCCAATTTTAACAGGTTAAATATACTCATATCAACACTTTTTAAAAATTAAACAATAATGATAACCTCCTAAAGAAAAATTATTCAACAACGTCAAACCTAATTTTTTAGCCAAATTAATAATGTCTTCCGGCGTAGTCATTAACTCCGGGCCAGGACCAAGAGGACCAAGTTTTTTTGCCCAATCAATAACAGTGATTAGCCCGCCCGGCTTGAGCATACGAGTTGATTCTTTGAGCGCTGAAACCTTATCTCCAAGCAAAAACATTACATTAACAAAAAAACAAATATCCAAACTACTGCTAGGAATTGGGGTTTTGTCAAGTATTTCGATATCAGACCAAATCGGCTGGACATTATCGAACCCTTCGGAACGCACTCGACTTTTTAAACTTTCTAAAATATCTTTTATAACGTCAACCGCATAAACTACACCAGTGTCGCCAACAATGCGCGAAGCAGAAAAAACAAAATGACCGGTGCGACCACAGCCAAGATCGGCCACCCGCATGCCTTTGCTAAGATTAATTTTTTCAAATACCGCACGCGGATCAATTAAAGCAACACCCGCATTAGTCATAAACTTTTATTTATCAACAAACAAAATTACTGATATTACCTAATAAAAATTTTACCGACAGTGGCCATAAGAAAACTGGTCCACATATTGGTAACGGCTAAAAATCCAACAAAAATAAAAACCAAACCGATTAATTTATACATAATGCGCGTACCGCCGGTGGTGCCAAATTTATCTTCAGCCCAAGCGCTCGCGCCAAAATTAGCTACGTACCATTCTGTCTTTATGATAAGCGATACGCCAATTAAAATTGCAATAATGCCAATAAAGTATTGCATAGCGACATTTAAAAGAATACCTATTTGTGCCCAGGAGAGGACTCGAACCTCCATGCCCTTACGAGCGTTACCACCTCAAGGTAGTGCGTCTACCAATTTCGCCACCTGGGCAACTGCATTTTATTTACTTGACCTTATAATTCATTGACTTTTAATTCAAAATTTTCGGTTACGGCCAACAATCATCTCTATTTTTCCGTGAGCTAGCTTAATTTTTACTTTTATTTCTTTAGAAATCTTACCATCGGCTTCTACAGTAAATGGTTCTCTGCTACTTATTTCCATCTCTTCAAAAGGGAAAATACTTGGTTCCTCATATTTATACCCGAACCACCCCTTCTTTGTCAATGGCCTCAAAAACGCTTCCAACTTTCTATCTTGAGGATGAACAACATATTGCTCCCTACTTTTACTGTCTTTTTTCCAATAAAACGGCTGCAAATTACATACCACTACCTCCATCTTATCATTGGCATAAGCTTTAAAACGTTCATCGTAAATTACTTCCACTTTGGCCGGCAATACATGTAATTGAGAAATAAAATAACGATTATTCATCCAACCAACATCCAATTTCTCTTTGCGCCGACGCGATAAAACATCACAGGCTTCAACCCCCACTGAAATTCCCAAAACATTGGCAATGGTATTATTTGGACCTATAGGTAAAAAACCAAAAACACACTCGCAGGTGGCAGCACGCGATAAGACATGTCCAAAAGTTTCATCATTGCCAACTATTACGATAGTTTTAGCTCCACGCTTAATTTCGTCATCAATTACTGGCTTAGCATCGGTATAATTATTGAGACGTAAAATCTTGCCGGCAATACCATAATCAGTCAACCTCACTTCTATGGCTTTAATGGCTGACTCAAACTTTTTATTACGAAGAAAGTTGTCGTAAATATAAACATACATACCGGAATTTCCAATAACTCCCGATGTTCAAATCGGGATCCCGACTTAACGTCGGGACAAATTCTAAATCTTAAACAACAGCGGCTATCTCTTCTGACTTTTTACCAAAACCACCACGCGTTGATTTTGGTTTAGATTCTTCCAATCCCGGCATCATCACTTTACCAAAAAGTAAAGCTCCTGCTTCAATCACTAGTGTCTTAGCCTCAATATCACCGGTAACCCGAGCAGTGGATAATAGCTCCAGCGACTCTTTAACTTTCATGTTGCCGCGCACTTCACCCGCCACTTGTGCGCTTCCAGCTCGAACATTAGCCATAATTTTTGCACCGAACTCAACCGCCAGGTGTCGACTAGTATGCACGCTTCCGGCTACTGAACCTTTTACGATAATATTACCTTCTGATGCAAAATCACCCTCCACATTCACCGATGGGCCCACAATTGTTTCTACATTATCTTCGGACGCAACCACCGACTGTATGGGTGCCAATATTTCAACATCAGCTAATTGTTTGGAATTTGGTTTTTGAAACATCATAATTGAAATGAATGAATAAAATTAAATATACAAATATTATATCACAAATATAAAAATTCGAAAAGCTACTCAGTTACTACTGTTCCCGTTGATGCTTTAGGCTGACCATCAAATGGTATCCAAAAACCAAACTCACTGCCTTTACCAAGTCCTGGAGAGAGAGCCCAAACCTTGCCATTGTGCCCTTCAATGAATTTACTGCACATATAAATACCCAAACCGGTGCCGGTAACATTCGATTTCTTGACATTATCCCCGCGATAAAATTTCTGAAAAAAATTCGCTTGATCAATCTTACCAAACCCAACCCCCTGATCTTTTACCCGAACCGACAAACCGCCATTCTCTTCTGCTAAATTAACATTTATTTTCCCACGATCACAATACTTAATAGCATTGTCGACAAAATTGTATACCACCTGGTAAATCTTTTCTCTATCCACTGTGGCAGACAAAGGCTTGCTGAGACCGTGCCAAACTACCTCCATATTTTTTCCTTTAGCTTTAACCTGCAGCTCATGCACCACTTCCCCGATGAGCGTACCTATGTCAACATTGGCATACTCCCATTTGGTACGCCCCTGTTCAATACGTGATACATTCAAAAATTCATCTACTAATTTTATTAAATGCTCATTGTTAGTATCAAAATCTTTTAACACTTTATTTGTTTCTTTAGTAATTTTACCATAAGCACCATCTTGTAAAAGCTCAATAAAACCTTTAAAAATAGTAAGGGGTGTACGCAATTGATGGCTGGCAATGGATAAAAAGTCAGTCTTTTGTTGATCAAGCTCTTTAAGGCGTAGATTGGCGGATTGAAGCTCTTCGGTAAGCTTTTGTAATTCCTCACGCTGACGTACTTCTTTGATGGCGCTTCTAATTAAAGATACTCCAAATATTACTACTAATATAAACAAACTAAAACGAAAAACAATTAAAGGCCAACTGTCGGTCAATAATACTTCCAACAAAATTGTTAAGGAAAGGGCAAAAGTAAGAACTTCAGTACCGATAATTCTGATATTTAATAAACGATGTTTTATAATGGCATAAGCAGTAAACAATATAAAAGGAAAAGTAAAAACCGCGCCCAATGGTACTCGACTTGAATCGTTAAAAACCGATGGAAAAATAAAATTAAAAATAATAATAAGAGAAAAGGTCATTAAAGCACCCGTCCAAATTATAATAAAAGGACGCCGTGATTTTTTATCAGATTTAATAGTTCTGGCAAAAAATACTACCAACCCAGCAATTACTAATCCTATTGCCATAATCCCAAAAAATGGCATGGCCGGTCCTACTATACCTACCGGGGGGGTCATTGGAATAAAATGGTCTACTCCGGTAAAAACATAAGGAGTCAAAGTTAAAAACGAAACTAAAATGGTGACGGCCGTGGATATGTAAACTGGTAATTTTGACAAAGTATAATGATTATTAGGGAAAATATAAAAAAATAAAAATAAAGCAAAAGCTTGCCAAACAGCAAAAAACATCACTAATCTCATTAGCCATAATGCTGTTATTATTAAAGAAGAATTGCAGGCCGTATAATTTATTATACCCCAAAATATGGTAATTAATGACAAAAACAAAAATGCTCTAGTAGTTGAGCTTTCACGATTATTGAAAAAAACTACAAAACCAAAAATTCCAATGGCCGCTACCGCTACCCCCACTGATAATAAATCAAAGTTCAAAGAATAAAGCATAAAATTAAACAGTAATACAAGACTGCACTGACAAACGCGGGGCTAAATCTACTACTTTTTTTTGTACGCCTATCCTAAAAAATATTGCCGGATAACCGGTTATCCCTGCGGATATCTTTAGTTCGTACTTGGCGGCGTCAGATTCAATCGGCGCCCCCATAGGAGCATTGTCAAAACCGATACTGGTTAAAAACAATGACAACAACTGATAACCTTCTCCGACCTGAATCCACGCCAAAGGCGTTTCATGGTCAACACTTATAATACCAACCGTGGGAGTATTCTTAACTAATACGGCAACATCACGCGCTTGCATTTTTCCGGTATTAAAATGCGCGATGACGAATGGCACCAAACCAGATAAAATAAAAGGGATTCCAACCGTACTAGCCGGCATGCCGTCTCCCCGTTTAGTCCAACTAGGGCGCACCCACTCGCTTAACTCTCTACAAAATTCTTTATTATTGAACGCTTCAATCGTTCCCAATGCCACAATCTGAGAAAAATTTTTTATTACATCGGCACCGCTAAAAAAATGTAAATTAATTCCACTTTTGTCAGCCACTAATGTCTGCATTATCCCCATATTCTCATCCGATAATTTATCAGGTAAATAAGCCAACTTAGCACTGTGCCGTTTTTGTATAAAAGTAAAAAAACGTTTAATTTCGCAACTACTCTCACACTCATCACCGATAAATATTGTGGCTACCAATTGCCTATGATTATTATCATCAACAGCAGAATCTATGTGATAGTCTAAATTATTTTTAAAACCAAAATGACACAAGGCGCATTGCAAATTAGTCAAACAAGCTCCTATGCTTTCATAGGTCTGACGCCTAACAATATCCGATACGCCTAACGCTCGATTTTGATTGATATAAACTAAAATTTTATTATCAATAATTTTAAAACACCAAGGCTGGGTATTATGAGCTGACGGCGCTAAAATAGCATATCTTAAAATAAACTCCAACTTCTGTCTAAGTCCACCTTGCCGAGGATAATCTTTTTCATCCACTAACCAAGCTTCGTAATTTTTTTTCATATCTTATATAACTTTTTTAAACATTTCTTTTTCACCCACTACATAACGTCCGCTGGAAAAACTATCTCCTAATAATATCCGCCGACCCAAATTAGTCAAAACAGAACCACATAAAGTGGCAGCCGTCCCTAGCTGAGGCCAAGAATACAAACTCTTGCCTACGGCGGAAACTGATTCCATCATCCTTGGCGCCGCAAATTCTGCCCCCGCCATTTTAGCTATAATCCCAGGCAAATCACGGTGCTCAACTTGTTTTAATTCGGTAGCACCCTTATTCCCTAAAATACCATGAAGAATGGGATAATTTTTATCAAAATCGAATCGTTCCACATCCACCACCACTCCATCCCCATTATCGGCAGCCATAATAACCGGCAAACCTTGGAAACGAGCTTTTTCTCTGACTAATAATTTTAAATAAGGATTATCCATTTCTTCCACCACTAAATCAAGTTCTTTTTCACCCCGCAAAAAATCGTCAATATTTTCCTCGGTTAATCCTTTTTCGTAAACAGACACCTTGACATAAGGATTAATTTCCGCTATTTGCCTGGCTACGGCTACTACCTTGCCCAATCCGATCATATCAAAACCGCTACGAATACGATTTAAATTTGAGCCCGATATAGTGTCTGGATCGGCTAATTTCAAAAATTTAGCGCCACCCGTCATGGCGATAGTCAAAGCTACGTGGCTACCCACGCTCATCCCTAAAATACCAATACTGGAACGATAATATTTTTCTTGTTCTTCCGCCGTAATTAAATTGCGATTTCTTCCAGTGCGCAATTCATTGTGAAACGACTCTCCCAAATAATGAACAAGGCGATTAGACCAAGGAAAATAAAACCATTCCCCTTCCAATGACAAATCCTCAATATTATAATTCTTTTTTAAATAATCCAGCCAATCTTTTTGGTATTCTCTATTAAAGCGATATTGAGGGTGACGTAATAAAAACAACTCTTCCAACTGAGCCTCCAATTGATCAACTATTTGTATGCCGGGATATTTCTTAATAAAATCTTCTAACGCACACCCCTTTACGCTTACTTTCACCGGTTGCCAAGTATGTCTGTCAAAATTATCTTTAACCATAAAATTTATTTAATTACCCATTTTTGTTTTCCGCCACTCCTAAAATATGGATCACTTTCGTAATAATGAAAAACTACAACAGGATAAGCCCCGCGTTTTCGTTTGTGAGTATCGTGTATAATCTTATATTCCGAATTTTCTTTTAAGAGCTGGGCGACGACTGTGGCTACTAACCTTTTTTTAAAATTCAAACTGGGCATGGAAACATTTTTCTTTAATTCTATATTAAGCTCTAAAAAAGGATTTTGATTTTTGTCATGCTTTACTAACAAAGTAAATTTTCCTGTCAACGTTTTACTAAACTCTGGATAAATCAAAACATTTTTAATCGTTTCTGGATAAATATTAGCCCCGGATAAACTTACGCTCAAATCCTTACGCGCGCGCACATACACAAACGGAATCTGCCAGACAGTTTTATTTATTTTTGCTTTTTTGGCCTCACGCCACAAATCATAACCGTGCTCAAAAAAAATATTTTTCATCTCTTCAAAACCTACTACACCACCATAATCTTTTAAATCATACCGCACCAAAGGCAACCCACTATAAGCCGAACATAATAAACTCCCATTGATTTCTTCAAAATAAAACAATTCCGGATGATATTGGGCCAAAGTGGGAAGCTGGCTATCGTTTGCGCCAAAAATTGCCGAATATAATTTAGCGTCTTTCAACGCCAGCCTCCTAATCATCACGCTAAGTGGGGTTTCGTGAGCTAAAGTCCCTTGATCAACCGTGCCATAATGATTGAGTGAGTCCAAATAAATATTTTTTGCTTCGGAACAAGCAAAAATATAATCTCTAAATTTTTCACTGAATCCTTCGGCAGAGAAAATAAATTTTATATTATATTTTTTCCAATCAACGCCATGGGTTGAACCGTCATCAATTACATCTTTAACAAAAGGAGGATACCCGCCAATAATCACCTGGTCAAAATCGCCGCCTAATCGAGAGATGGCTTTCAAAATTTCTATTTTGTTTAACCCTGGATTAATAACTGTTAAACCATATACGCCGTGACGTGTCAAAAGCTTAAGCGCTTCGTAAGTAAACAATCCCCCAATCCACACACCCAAAGCAAAACAATTAACATACAGGGTCGTCTTTTTGTGTATGAAAAAATTATTGCGCAAATATAATTCAGCGGTAAAAGCATATTGAGCATTTTGCCTGTCGGATCTGGGAAAATAATAAGGCACGCCGGTAGAGCCAGAGGTAGAAGAAACATCCCAATGACGCGAGGAAAATTCGCCGTCCCAACACAAATTGCCTAAATCATATTTCTTGAGATAACTATCTTTGCTAATGGTTGGTATTTTTTTGAAATTACTAATTGATTTTATTCTTTGGGGTTTAATACCGCTTTTTCTCAAAAAATTTCGATAAGCGGGCACGCGTGTCGCCATTTGATTAAACAACTGAAGTGTCATCGCCTCGCCACGCTTAACCCAAAAACTTTCCGGCTTGATGCCGAGTAATTTAATAAATTTCTTTGCCGATATTTTTTGCCAATCAATTATTGGCTTTGGCATAATTAGTAATAATTTTATCCGCAATTTCTGTAGCGACGAAATTGGGCGCTTTATTCTCTTGGCGACTAGTCTCAAAAATCTTGGATAAATTTTCTCCCACTTTCTTTAATTTTTCCAAAATCCTCTCTTCACTGTGTGTTTTGTTTTCATACTGGTCAACCACACTAATTATTCCACCGGCATTAATCACAAAATCGGGCGCATATAAAATACCTTTTTTAAATAATAATTCCCCGGTCTCCTTGCTATCCAATTGATTATTAGCCGACCCGGCTACGATTTTACATTGCAACTGTGAAACGCTGTCTTCGTTAATAGAATGACTCATGGCGCAAGGACAAAAAACATCCACCGCCTGACAATGTATTTCCACTGGATTTATCAATTTAATATGCGGAAAACGAATTTTGGCATACCATGCCTTGCGCGGGTTGATATCGGTTACATAAATTTTTTCTGCGCCGGCTTTTACCAAGAATTTTAATAAAGGATATCCGGTTTTTCCCAAACCTTGAATAGCAAAAGTGCGGCGCGAAACATCGTCGGTGCCAAAACGATCTTTAAGCGCGCGTTTAATACCGTCAAGTACCGCGATGGCGGTAAAATAACCGGAGTCTACTCCCTCGCCAATCATAAAACTGCTTTCTGTGCACATTATATCTAAATCTTTATTGCTCACCCCCACATCTGTGCCAGTAACGAATTGCCCCTTCAACTCATTAACTTTTTTAGCATAAGAACGAAACATTGCCTCGCGATTAATTTGTGATTTTGGATTAAGGATAAGGGCGGCTTTGGCTCCAGTATAAGGCAAACCAGCCAATACCGATTTGTACGTCATCAATTTTGACAAACGCAGAGCATCGCGTAACGCCTCCTCCTCAAAATGATAGTTCCACAAACGCGTAGCTCCTAATGCCGGGAAGGCACCATTAAAACAGTGGATGGCTATAAAACCTTTCAAGCCCACCGATTCATCTTCCACCTTGACTACTAATTTATGATGATCGTATTCCGGTAAGTTTTGAAAAGCCAAACTACTAATTTCCATAGTAATTAAATAATTTAAAAAATTATAAAAATATAGCTCAATAAACGGACTTCCCCACCGCTTCGCTAATGTTTTTATACCCGTCCTTTGCCATTAATTTTACCAAATTTCGGTTTAACTGTCTAACAAATAAAGGACCGTTGTAGATCCAACCGGTAAATACCTGAACAACACTGGCGCCTAATTTAATTTTGTGATAAGCATCTTCAGCAGAAAAAATTCCTCCCACTCCGATAATTTTTAAATTATCTCCTGCTCTCTCATAAATATGAGCGATAACAACATTGCTTTTATTCTCTAAAAGTTTACCAGAAATACCACCAGAATGATTGAGCTCTGCGTTTGAGCTTTTAGGTGTAATCCCTTCACGTTTTTTGATCAAATTAGTAGCAATAATACCAGTAATATTATTTTCTAAACAACAATCTATTATCTGGTCCAGCTCTTCCATATTCATATCCGGTCCGATTTTTACAAAAATATCCTTTTCAATTTTGTTATCTTTAATAATCTGAGTAACTTGAGTGATTAAATCTTTGATGAATGAAATTTGCGAAAAAACATCGCAAGCCGCGACATTAGGACAGCTAACATTAAGGGTGATGTAATTGGCGTAAGGATGTAACAGTAATAATGTTTTAATATAATCATCAGCCATCTCTTCTAGCTTAAGTCCGGTAGTGGGGGCAATACTAATACCCAAAGGAATAATTTGGTGTTTAACTTTTTCCAAACGTTGTTTAGCTTTAACCGCGCCACAACTGGAAAGCCCGTAATAAACAATCAGGCCATTGTCTTTGGGAATACGCCAAAGTCGCGGTTTGGGATTGCCGGATTGTTCGCTATAAGTTATTGAACCAAAGTCCGCAAAACCAAAACCAATCATACTGTGGGCATAAGGTGCTTCAATATATTTATCAAAACCTGCCGGAAGTCCAATTGGATTTGGCAAAATTAAGCGCCCAAGTTTAGTTTGAAGACGCGAATCACTAATAAAACAAAATCTTTCAATCAAAAAATTAATTGGCCAAATTCTACTGGCCAAATTCAACCCCCAAACAACCATATGGTGAATCCATTCAGGATCGGTCCTAAATAGTATCGGACGAATAATGTGAGTATATAACATGCCATTAATTATACCAAATAATACCCAATTCTTCAATTAACCAAAACGGGCCAAAGGCCCGTCGGAAAATTTATGATAATTCTTGAGCACGTTTTAGGGCAACCGCCAAGGTGCGACGCCACATCGCTGGCACAGTTTTACTCATAACCCTAAGTCCAATTTCGGTAGTGCCACCTTTAGAAGCAACCTGCTGTTTCAAAATTTCCGGCGCTCCAAATTTTTGCAAAAGCTCATTAGCACCGGCAATGGTGGCGAATAATAATTTTTTTGATTCTGCTTGACTAAATCCCATTTGAGAGGCGGCTTTAAGCCACTCTTCCACCAAATAGAAAAAAAAGCCCGGACCACTGCCGGCAATGGCGGTGGCGGAATTTATTAATGTTTCTTTTTTTACTTCTAAGGCAAAACCGATACTATCAAACCACTGACGCACTATTTTTTTATCATACACCCTCACCGCTTCACTGGCCATCCAAACCGTCGTACTCTTATTAATACGCGCACCCATATTAGGCATAGCGCGAATAACTTTTTTTATTCCCAATGCTTTTTGAATTTTTTTGATATTCACGCCAGCCATAATGGAAATTACCAAACAATCTTGGGAAACTTGCCCTTGCAACTGTCGCGCCACTTCGATAAATGATTGGGGCTTCACGGCTAACAAAATCACCTGGGTATTTTTAACTGCCGACAAGCTGTTGACAACAGTTGAAATTCGACGATGCTTTTTTTTGAGCATTGTCAATTTTTTTACATTGGGATCGCAAACCATTACCAAATATTTAGGAAAAATATTAACAGCGCTGGCAGCAAAGATTTCACCCATCACTCCCCCGCCGATGATAGTTATTTTTTTATGATTTGGCATACACCGTGATAAATCATGATATTATCAGTATGCATTACCTGCACACCGGTCTTATCGATTTTTAAAACTTTTTCTAACTCCCGAGAGCCGACATCCGCAATACCGAAAGCCAGCCCTTCTTTTTTGGAATTAACTAATTCTACAATTTCTTTTTCATCAAAAGCACCAAATACTTTCTTGACACCAACCGCCAACAAACTTTTACCGTGACATAAAGCTGCGACCGCGCCGTCGTCAATCATAATACTCCCCGCCGAACTTTTAGCCGAAAGTATCCAACGGTCACGATTGGTGATTTTTCCGGCCACGCGCGGCGTAAAAACTGTGCCAACCGGCTTGCTGTCCAAGGCCGCTGCCAACGCGCCGGATTT
This sequence comes from Candidatus Magasanikiibacteriota bacterium, assembly GCA_041678665.1. GTDB lineage: Bacteria > Patescibacteriota > Patescibacteriia > Magasanikbacterales > GWA2-37-8 > GWA2-37-8. Next base: position 9,681 of record JBAYNU010000003.1, on the reverse strand, counting down.
TAAACCGTTGATAATACGCGTTTCAATCCCAATAGCGGCGCATAGTCGCGCTGCTTTTAATTTGGAAATCATACCGCCACTGCCGACAGCGGAAATTTGTTTGGAACAATATTTCATGATAGCGGCGTTGGCATCGTCGATCTGTGTTACCAATTTGGCATTAACATTGGCGGTGGGATCACTATCATAAAGGCCGTCAACATGGGAAAGAATTATCAGCCGGCGGGCAGAAAAAGCAACGGCCAAAGCCGAAGCCAGCGTATCGTTGTCGCCAAAAGCCGATTGTGTGCCGGAAACCAAGGCGTCATTTTCATTGACAATAGGAATCACATCATTTTCAAGCAAACCCTCAATCGTTTCTTGTAATTTTAAAAATTGCTCGCGATCAACCAAATTATGACGCGAGAGTAATAAATCAGAAATCAATAATTTTAATTTTTTAGCGCTTTCCAAATAACTATCAATAAGATTCACCTGACCGACACCGGCTACGATTGATTTGGCCAAAGTTTTTTTGACATCACCCAATACCGAGCGTCCCATAGCGACCGCGCCGGAAGTAACAATAATGATTTTTTCTCCCTGTTTAATACGACCGCTGACCAACGACAAAACTTCATCCAAAAACGATTGGCGAATTTTTTTCCGGTCATCAATTAAAGTATTGGACCCGATTTTTATTATAGTAATATCTTTTTTTTGCATAACAATATTCATTATCTAATCTGCCCATTACCTAAAACAACATATTTAGTCACCGTTAAATCATCCAAACCCATCGGCCCGCGCATATGAATTGAAGCGGTGGAGATACCAAACTCGGCGCCCAAGCCAAACACCCCGCCATCCACCAGCCGTGTGGAAACATTAACTAACGAAGCGGCATTATTAACTTGATTAAGAAATTGCTCGGCGCGCGCTTGATCCATAGTAACAATTGCGTCACTGTGGCGTGAACCGTATTTCTCAATATGAGCCATAGCCACAGCAAAATCATCCACTACTTTGACGGCTAAAATCAAATCCAAAAATTCCCGACCCCAATCGCTTTCGGCCGCCGGATGACAGCGCTCGTTCATCCCGCAAACTCGTTGGTCACCGCGAATTTCTACACCCTTTTCTAAAAGAGCTTGCAGTAAATCAGGCAAAATTTTATCGGCTACGGCCCGGTGAATCAAAACGGCCTCGGCGGAATTGCAAGTCGCCGGATTGGAGGTTTTGGCGTTGACTACGATGTTTATCGCCATATCCTTATCAGCAAACTCATCAATATAAATATGGCAAACACCGCGCTCGTGGGCAATCACCGGCACTTGAGAATGTTCTTTTACGGCATTAATCAATTGGGCCCGTCCACGCGCTACCGCCAAATCAACATATTCACTATGCTTGACCACCTCGTAAATTGCTTCGTGACTTTTATCGGCCAGTTGCATGGCGCAATTTTCTGAAAGTCCAGAGGCAGTGAGCGCTACTTTGATTAATTTCTCTAAAATATCATTGGAATGCGCCGCCTCTTTTCCACCGCGCGCCAAAAGAACATTACCGGACTTAATCGCCAAGGCCGCCGCGTCCACAATCACATTGGGGCGCGATTCAAATACAAAAAATATTACCCCAATCGGCACGCGCGTTTTATTGATCTTTAGACCGGCGTCTGTTTTCCAGCTTGATACCACCTGCCCTATGGGGTCAGGCAAATCAATAATCTGACGCACACCTTGGGCAATAGCATCAAACGAGACGTCGGTAAGTAGTAAACGCTTTTTCATCGCCTCCGGCAGATCCTTGGCGCCCTCTATATCTTTGGCGTTGGCGGACAAAATTTCTTTTTTATTTTGCAATATCAAATCAGCCAACTTTGCCAAAAAATTGTTTTTCTGTTCGGTGGTAGCAATGCGCAATTTCCCGGCCGCTTGTTTGGCTAATTGTAATTGTTCAATAATAGGCATAATAATAAAAATATTACAGTATTAATGGGGTTTTGTCAAAGAATAATTTAATCTTTTCCACATTACATTTTATAGTTACACCCCTCCAAAAGCCGACTATTGACTATTTATCAACTATATGATATGTTGAAGTTATTACTAGCCCTTTAAATTTGAAAATAGTGCGCACCCATAGCTCAGTGGATAGAGCATCGGCCTGCGGAGCCGAAGGTCACGGGTTCGAATCCCGCTGGGTGCGCCATTTTTCTCTAATAACAAGTATTGTGTACCTGTAGCTCAACTGGACAGAGTTTCGGCCTCCGAAGCCGAAGGTTGCGGGTTCGAATCCCGTCGGGTACACCATATATTTTACGCTACAGTGTGTGCGTCTATAGCTCAATGGATAGAGCAACGGCCTTCGAAGCCGTGAGTTGCGGGTTCGAATCCCGTTAGGCGCACCAACACTCCCATTTCTTAGAATAGATTTACTAAATTGTGGACCCATAGCTCAGTGGATAGAGCAACCGCCTCCTAAGCGGTAGGTCACGGGTTCGAATCCCGCTGGGTTCACCACCCTTTTAGTGCGTCTATAGCTCAATGGATAGAGCAACGGCCTTCTAAGCCGTGGGTTGCGGGTTCGAATCCCGTTAGGCGCACCAGTTCTTTATAAATAAAGTCTCGGATAATTTCTGAGACTTTTTTATTTAAAAAGTACTAATAAAAAACAAATATTATAAACCCTTGATTATATTTAAAAAATGTGATAATACTAACCTTGGAAAGCTTTACGAACAAAGTATAAACCGCGCCTACAAAAGGCTTAAAAGGAGGAGGACGTGAACGCGATAAAGTGGATCATTGACAACTTAACCAAGGTAATAAGCGAAGCGGTAATCGATATCACAGATAAATCGATAATCAAGCTTCAGACATCGCCTAACCCATCACACGGTGATTTTGCTTTCGGAGTATTTTCAGTGGCTGACATGGCTGGTTACACTTCTTGCCCCTTTGACATATCAAAGGAGGAAAGAAAAAAAATTTCCACCGCCGGCTGCATAAAACTGGCCAAAGAAATCGCCGGATTAATTCCGCCCGACGAAGTGATCGAAACGGTTACGGCCGTCGGACCGTTCGTCAATTTCAAAGTGCGCTCCAGCGCTCTATTGAATCTGGCGTTCGCGTCCGCTGATCACCAGACATGGCGCAAATTGCTCCCTAAACAAAAGACCATGGTCGAATTTCTCTCCCCAAACACAAATAAACCGTTGCATCTTGGGCACTTACGCAACATGTGTCTCGGGGACGCGGTGGCGGGAATACTTGCGGCCACCGGACAAGACGTGGTAAAGGCAAACCTAATCAACGACCGCGGCATCCATATCAGCAAATCAATGCTGGCGTGGCAACTGTGGGGCAACAATACCACCCCGGAAAGCACGAACAAAAAAGGTGACCATTTCGTGGGCGACTTCTACGTTCGCTTTTCCAAGGCGGCCGAGACTGACCCCACTCTTATGGAACGGGCACAAGAAATGCTGTTAGCCTGGGAGGCCAGCGATCCTGAAATCATCGCTTTATGGCAAAAGATGAACGGGTGGGTAATGAACGGGTTCAACCAGACCTGCTCCAATCTAGGAGTTCAGTTCGATAAAGTTTATTATGAGTCAGATACATTCCGGCTCGGAAAAGACATTGTCGAACACGGCATCCAATTGGGCCTCTTCCAGAAAGGGGAAGATGGAAGTATTTTCTATGAGCTTCCCATTACAAAATTCGGACTAAACGCCGACGGCAAGCCCAAAAGGACCACTCTGCAACGCGCAGACGGTACTAGCGTCTATATGACGCAAGATCTCGGAACGGCCGTCATGAAAGTAACCGACTACGGCCTAAATCGCTCCATCTACGTCGTTGGGTCAGAACAGGACCACCATTTCAAATCCCTGTTTTTCATCTTGAAACAACTCGGTTATGAATGGGCAGACAACTGCCACCATCTCTCTTACGGAATGGTTAATTTGCCGGAAGGCAAAATGAAGTCGCGCGAGGGTACGGTGGTTGATGCTGACGATCTTATGATGGATATGGTGGAGATGGCCAAAGAAGCCATTACTACCAAACATCCTGATCTGAAACTGGATGAGGTTACCCGTCGTGCAGAAATTATCGGACTAGGAGCACTTAAATTTTACTTGCTCGTTGCGCCACCTGCCAACACTATGGCTTTCGACCCGACCAAATCCATCTCTTTCGATGGAATTACTGGCCCATACTGCCAATACGCCGTGGCGCGCGCTCGCTCCATTCTACGTAAAGCCGCCGAAAAAAATCTTTTTCCAGCAACTGATTGGACAAAATTCGATGTCGAAGGATGGGCGCTTGTCCATCAAATTATCGAGCTGCCAAATAAAATCAAAGAAGCTGGCGATAAACTCGATCCATCAATACTGGCCCGCCACATCTTTGAGATAGCAAAGGCATTCAATCAATATTACCGAGCCGTCCCCATCCTTTCCGATAGAGACGATGCTCCCCTGACGGAACAACGTCTGGCCATGATCGACGTTGCCCAGAATGCAGTTGCTAATGGTCTCTCCATACTAGGAATAGGGACCGTAGAAGAAATGTAACAAACAAAGCTTTCCAATAAGAGGGTGGTCCTAGTCCACCCCCTTTTTTTATATTATTCACCGCTCTATGTTGACAAATATTAATAAATAATATATATTACTATATTGAATATTATGATTAAAATAACTTAATGATGTTAAGCTTATAAGCACCATTAAATTGCTTTAATCATAATTGATCATTAAAATTAGACAGGAGACAAAAATGTCAGGAAGAATAATAGAGGCCGGTCATTATTACCAAATACACGGACCAACACAACTTTCTCGGGATGGATGGGAAATCATCAAAAAAATAAAAGAAACTCAAGATGATACCATGCTCTTTATCGATGATTACCATCCTAAATCAATGGTACCAAAGCAAGAATTGGAATATCCAACCATTGCTTTCAATCCAAAAACTGACCATATCGTGTTTGAATCAAACTTGATGGCGGAGGCCTCGGAGGTACTTGAGCGACTCAAGCAGCTTCCACGTCGTCATCGAGCTCGAGAAACTGACCGTGGCTGGTTCTGCTCTGGTTTCGCCTTAACAGATGGAGCAGATAAACCAAAATGCGTTCTTTTGGACGCTGGATTAATACTACGAAAACTTTCGCTTGGTTACAAACAAGGAGTAAACATTCTTCCTTTCTTCTACGAAGAAGAACAAAATCATTTAATTCGTTTGATAAAAAAGGTTATTCCGGAATTTAAACTGGAAGTAATTCTTTTCTAAACAATCTAATTATCTTAACAACGCGGGGTGGGCAGCTTGCTACCCCGCTATTTTTTTACTATAATACAATAATAATTAATAATCCAAAAAATATGAAAAAAATTATCGGTATCTTGGGGGGTATGGGACCATCGGTTAGTGCTGAAATCTACAAACAAATCATAAAAACGGCACAAAAAAAATATCACGCTAAACAAGACACTGATTTCCCCCCTATGTTTATCTACAGTTTGCCTTTAGCTGGTTTTAATGAAACCGGATTTACAAATTCAAAGCAAGTTAAAAATCAACTAATATCCGGAGTAAAAAAGTTAGAAACTGCCGGCAGTGATTTTATCATTATAACCTGCAATACTGTTCATTATTTCTTAAAAGACATGCGCGCAGCTATAAATATTCCAATTATTAGTATTATTGAAGAAACTGTAAAAAAAGTTAAGTCGACAAAACAAAAATATGTTGGGGTCATTTCTTCTCAAAGTACTAATCAACTTAAGTTATATGAAAAAACACTATCAAAAAATAACATTAAAACAATATCCCCAAATACTGAGATGCAGAAAAAAATCAACAAAATAATTCTAAAAATTATGTCCGGTCAAGCGGGATTAAAAGAAAAAAAAGTATTAATTAAAATCATCGAATATTTGCAAAATTTAGGGGCTCAAAGTATTGTTTTAGGGTGCACTGAACTACCATTGCTAATAAATCAAAAAGATATAAAAATTACATTATTTAACTCTAACGAAATTCTAATTCAGTCGGCGTTAAAAAACTCTTTAGGCAAATAACTTTTTTCACAAAAAATAAAGCCCAGACACAAAGTTGTAATACTATGATGAGTCTGGGCATTAACTAGGTGTTAATCTCTAGCAAGCGGTAGCGATAAACATCGCGGACCGCCACGACCACGAGACAGTTCACCGCTGGGTATAAGGATGAGGACCTTCTTCCCGCCCATGATATATGGATCGGGATTGACCAAATATTCATCAGCGGTAAGAATCTCGAAACCACCGCGTTCACGAAGACAGCTCGCAGTGGCTATGTTGCGATCATAACCGACTACCACTCCAGGCGCAATTGCCATCAAATTGGCTCCGTCGGTCCACTGTTCGCGCGTCGCCTTAATAGGATCGCCGCCACCACAAGAATAAGCCTGCAGATTGACGCCGAGATCAGCAAGAATCGGCAACAGGCCACCTTTATATTCATCTTCTCTGCTTGGTGTCATCACGGTCACTGTAAAATTCTTACCAATAACACCTTCGTGAACAACGCATTCTTGCGGGGAAAGCATTGTAATGACAGTATCAAGGTGCATAGTAGCGCGACCAATTGGCAACTTAACTTTGAGCACATACTCGAACCCGTCACCAAAGAGGTGAGTGGCCAATTGACGCGCGGCTTTATCCTTTGTCCTTTCAGACACTCCAACCATAGCGGTACGACCGTTAACTACCTGTATGTCTCCCCCTTCGCAAGAGACCTCTTTTTTGATGCCGGCATTTACATCGATGATATTATAATTAGAAAAGAGCGCATGGTTCTTGATTATCATCCTCATCAAGGCCATCTCACGTTCTCGTGGTCGATTAATTGTATACTCTGAGAACGTAGCCGCATACGACAACACGATAGATTTACCCACGACCGCAGCAATATCACGGGTAAAAATTAGATTGGGAGCGGGATGAAATAACTTACGCCCTTCAATCTGGCCGGATAACAAAGTATCAGCCAATTTGACAGGATCTTCAGGAATTCCTCTTTTACCTTCTAACCCCGCCATTTTTAGCGCCTCTTTCCGAACCCGCTCATCAGCCAGCACTTCCGCAAGCAGGTTACGAAAATAAAACACTTCCGCTGTTGTCTCGAGAATCTTCGCCAGGATCTGATGTTCCTGTTGAGCTCTAGAAACAAACAGAATGTCGTCCATTAAAAGATAATCTTTGCTCTTACCCTGGACGTTTTTTGGCAAAAGCAACTCATGAGACTGGTCTGGAGCATGAACGATCACACGTCTCAATATCCCAGTCTCGCCTCTAACCTCTGGCCCGCCTTTTTCTATGGTCATGATATTTTACTCCTATTTTGACCATCGTTTTACCACCACCAATTTACCCACCGTGGATAAAATGGCATACATACTTTTTACCACATTTTTATCTTTAGGTCAATAAGCTGTAAAATCATATTAAAAAAGCAAAAAAATACCTGTGGATATAGAAATTTGACATAAAAATGTTACTATGTTATTATATTTTACATATGAACAAACTGATACAAACCATTTCGTTTCGTCGTCGTAGCCACTTCCGTACCTAGAAGTGATTTTGGCATTGTTTAAATATTCCAAAACTTCTGGGTCACCGGAAGTTTTTTAATAAGCTTATTCAATAATTAAAAAATATGCAAAACGCAACCAACTACGTAAAAGTCGCCTCCCACGAAGCCAAAAAAGGGGAATTCAACAAAGCCCTACTTCTCTACTCGGGCGGACTTGATACTTCAGTAATGCTTAAATGGATAAAAGAACAATACAACTGCGAAATTACTACCTTAACGGTTGACTTGGGCCAAACCGTGGATAACTTGGAAGAGATAAAACAAAAAGCACTCAAATTAGGAGCAACGGACGCAGTGGTCTATGACGCCAAAGATGAATTTGCTGATATTTTGTTATCCGAAGCCATCAAGGCCAACGCTGACTATCAAGGCGGATATGCTCTCGGATGCCCATTAGGACGAGTGATGATTGCCAAAGTGGCAGTAAAAATTGCCAAACAATACGGTTGCCAAGTGATTGCTCACGGCGCCACTGGCAAAGGTAACGATCAGGTGCGGTTTGAAAGTTTTATTACTACACTTGATCCAAAAATAAAAATTATCGCGCCGGTGCGGGAATGGAGTATGGGTAGAGAAGAAGAAATTGATTACGCTTTAAAAAATGATATCCCGATCTCGCAAACTAAAAAACTTCCCTACTCTTATGATGAAAACATGTGGTCAAATACCGGCGAAGGTGGGGAGATTGAAGACCCAAAATTAATTCCTCCTCTAGAAAAAATTCTCAAATGGTGCAACACGATTGAAAAAACTCCCGACACGGCGGAAATTGTTGAGATAGAATTTGAAAAAGGCATACCGATCGCTCTAAACGGTAAAAAGAAAAAATTAAGCGAGATTATCATGGAGTGCAACAAAGTTGGAGGTAAACATGGGGTGGGAGTTTTTAATTTAATCGAAGACAGATTGGTTGGGTTAAAAGTACGAGGTATCTACGAAAACCCGGCAGCCAGTATTTTAATCGCTGCCCACAAAAAATTAGAAATGTTGGTCTCCACCAGACAAGAAAACGAATTAAAAGCGTTTCTGGATAATAAGTGGGCTTATCTCACCTACGCGGCGCAATGGTATGATCCGGTGATGTATCATATCCACGCCTTTCAAAATAGCCAGAATAAAAAAGTAACCGGCAAGGTGAAAGTTCATCTGTTTAAAGGAAATATTACCACGGTCGCTCTGGATTCGCCTTATTCTTTGTTTGACAAAAACTTAGCAACCTTTGAAAAAAATATGACGTTCAACCAAAATGCTTCCGCTGGATTTATTGAAATCTACAATCTGGCGCAGAAGACCGCTTTCAATGTATATAATTACGAAAGCGAATTAAATAAAAATTAAATCTATGTCTAAAAAACTCTGGCAAAAAAATACCACCAAATTACATCCTTTAGTGGAAAAATATACGGTATGCGAAGATAATATTTGGGACTATCAAGTTTTACCATACGACATTGAAGCGAGCGCTGCTCATGCGGCAGGACTTCTTCGAATTGGCGTAATTAACAAAAAAGAATATGGCGAATTGGTGGATGGACTTAATAAATTAAAAAAAGAATATCTAGCCGGAAAAATCCATTTGACCATAGCGGATGAGGATTGTCATACCCTAATTGAAAATTACTTAGTAAAACACATTGGCACTGCCGGCAAAAAAATCCACACTGGCCGAAGTCGCAATGATCAAATCTTGGTGGCTCTTAGACTACTGGTGAAAAATGAGGCAAAATCTATTATTGAGTTGACAATAAATTTGGCGAATGAATTTTTATCCCAAGCCAAAAAATATCAAGACATCCCCCTGCCTGGACATACTCACCACCAACAAGCAATGTTATCCAGTGTTGGCCATTATTTAAGCGCGTTTGCGGAACAATTAAGCGATGACGCCGCGCTTTTGGTGGCCCTGGCAAAACATATCAATCAAAATCCTCTGGGGAGCGCCGCCGGGCTGGGAGTATCATTTCCGTTGGATAGAGACTATACCGCCCAGCTGATGGGGTTCGACGAGGTCCAAATCAACTCACTGTATTGCCAAAATACCAGAGGA
>JBAYNU010000002.1:0-93665 GCA_041678665.1 Candidatus Magasanikiibacteriota bacterium | reverse complement strand
GCTTTAATCATATGCCTTAACCCTACAAGGTCGTAGTTTAAATGAAAAGAGCTGTTTTCAAAAAGCCACCGTAAACGCTTACCCATACTTTTCGGGGTGTGTCAGATGTATGGTACCAATACACCCCCTTTTTTGTATTCTTAAAATATGGTATAATGTGTTTATGATCGAAGAAGGACAAAATTTATTGGCGTCATCCAAGCCACTTGTGCGAGTTGATTCCGAAATCAACTATTTTGGTATGACCAATTATCGTAATCAGAATCGGAGATTCGGCATTAAGCTTGATGATAGGCGTCGGCACATGTATGTGGTTGGTAAAACTGGCATGGGTAAAACCACTATGCTCGAAAACATGGTACTTAATGATATTTATGCCGGGCATGGCGTGGGTGTAGTGGATCCGCACGGAGATTTTGCCGAAAAGATTATAGATTTCATTCCTCCGCACCGCATCAATGATGTGGTATATTTCAATCCGGCCGACATGGATTATCCTATTGGTTTTAATATTTTGGAAACAATTCGTCCGGAGCAAAAACATCTGGTAGTTTCGGGACTGATGGGTGTGTTTAAAAAGATCTGGCCGGATGTTTGGAGCGCACGCATGGAATATATTTTAAATAATACTATTTTGGCGCTTTTGGATTTTCCCGGCACTACGCTTTTGGGTATCAATCGTTTGCTCGCCGATGCCGAGTATCGCAGTCGAGTGGTCGCCAATCTCAAAGATCCGGTAGTCAAAGCGTTTTGGAATACGGAGTTTGCCGGCTATAACGATCGTTATAAACAAGAAGCCGTGGCGCCAATTCAAAACAAGATTGGTCAATTTTTGTCCGCCTCGGTCATTCGCAATATTGTGGCGCAGGTTAAATCGCGTATCAATATCCGCGAAATCATGGACACCAAGAAAATTTTTATCATGAATCTATCCAAAGGCCGCATCGGCGAAGATAATTCGCGTCTTTTGGGTGGTATGCTTATTACCAAAATTCAGCTTTCGGCCATGGAGCGTGTCGATACCCCCGAAAAAGATCGCAGTGATTTCTTTTTATATGTAGATGAGTTTCAAAATTTTGCCACCGAAAGTTTTGCTAATATTTTGTCCGAAGCGCGCAAGTACCGTCTGTCGCTCATTATGGCGCATCAGTATATGGAACAACTATCCGAAGAAGTACTGGCGGCTGTAATTGGTAACGTTGGCACGATTGTGTCTTTTCGTGTTGGCTCCACCGATTCCGAAATTTTGGCCAAAGAATTTATGCCTACTTTTATTGAAACCGATATTGTTAATTTGGCTAAATATCAAATTTTCTTAAAATTAATGATCGACGGTATCGCTTCTCAACCGTTTAGCGCCATGACTTTGCCGCCGATATTTTCTCAATCACTTCAAACTACCGATAAAGTCGTTAAAGTTTCGCGTGAACGTTACGCGATTTCTCGGGAAAAAATCGAAGATAAAATTGCGCGTTGGAGCGGTATGGAAATCGGCGATGACGGCGAAGAAATCGATGATGAAATGGAAAAAGGTTCACCGCCAGCGGTCACCAGACCGGCGCCAGTAAAATTTAGCGTGGCTAAACAACCAGCTCCAAGGTTCAATTCAGCGCCAAAACCAATTAATCAACCAGCAAGCAAGTATATTCCAAGACCAGCTGTGCGTCAGCAGCCAATTCCTAATTCGCCAGTGTCTGTTCGTCCTACTAATAATGTAGGGCGCAACCCTCAATCGTCCAAGCCTAAAGAAGAATTATCCGTCCGTGCCACTGAGCCGATAGTTTTGGTTGATGCTTCTCAAAAAGGACTATCATTAGCCGAAGCTTTCAAGCCCAAAGAACCGGCGATGAAAAAACAGCACAAACCACAAAATCCATCTGCGCCAACTTCGCCTGTCTTACAGCAACATCAAAAACAAAATGTCATCCCGAGCGAGCGTCTGCCCGCCTCTGGCGGGATGAACCCCTTTTCGTCGTCGTCCCAACCACAGTCTGTCATTCTGAGCGAAGCGAAGAATCCCTCTCAACAATCACCCCAACCGCAATCACCCTCACCCAAACCACCCACCGTTCTCAAACCCGATGAGGTCAAAAAGATCGAAAAAGACGATGAAGACGACGCGTGGCGACACGATAAATAGCCAAAAATGTTAAAATTAGGCGCTCTTTCGGGTGCCTTTTTTGTTCTTGCGTTTGGAGTAAAATTGTGCTAAAATATGTATAATATGCTTAAAAATATTGATTTAAAGCGAATTAAAAATACCACTTGGTACCGTCAGGGCGGAGCGGGGGTGGTGTTTTATTTTTATATTCCTTTTCAGACGGCCATGGATATCATTGGTGCGAAAAATATTATTTTGGTTCAGCACGGGCCTTTGCACCACGGCTACTTCAATAGCGCGCTCGAATACAAAAAAGCGCGCGCAATTTTAGCTAAACAAAAAATTCATCGCGGTCATGTGGATATGTTAATTCGGCTTTGGCAGAAAAACCAGCGTCGTTCGTTAACTTTGACCGCCAAATTAACGCCAAAGGTCATGAGGCGCTTGTCCAATATTGAACTGCTAAGTTATTATCAACAACTGGCGGATTTTGATTATCAAATTTGGAGTACCAGTATCAACATTGAATTTTTTGATCCGTGGTCAGGGAAATTTATCGGCGATGCACTGCGCCAGCATGGTTTATCTATCATCAAGCCCGATTTGGATATATTGCTTTCGCCGGTGGAGCTCACTATCGCACAGGAGCAGGAATTAAATTTATTGCGTTCAATTATTAAGGGTGGAAAAGAAAATTTAGCGCGCTATGCAGCCAAGTATTTTTGGTCAGCCAATGATTGGGCACAAACCCGTGTTCTTACTGCCGCGTATTTTGCGCGGATGGCACAGCCATGGAAAAAGCGCGGGCGAAGCGCGCTTGTCGGGCGCGTGCGCGAGTTGGCCGGCTTGCCTTTAGCAAACGCCAAACGTGTTCGTGTTTTAGAAAACAAATATCACTTACCATTGGAGGTAAAAAATATTTTATATTTTTTTCGACGCGCGGCCTTTTGGCGCGATCAGCGTAAGCAAGTAGCGCAAATGCGCAACCACTATTGGTTTCAATTTTTAAAAGAATTTTCCAGACGCAATAAAATCGGCGTGATGCCACTTTGTTTTGCCAAGCCACCCGAAATTTTGGCGTCCGGCTTATCGTTTTCACCCGCTTTTAAATCCGAATTAAAGCGTCGAGTAAAGGGTTGTGCTTATTTGGTAGACAGTGCGGGCAAAGAAGTGGTACTTACCGGTGCGCGTTTTCGACAATTTGACAAATTTTTAGATGGCGTGTTTCACGCCCAGTTTAAAGAATTAAAAGGTATGCCGGCCGCCAAAGGCAAAGCACAGGGGCGAGTCAAGATCGTCAACGTGTCTGCAGATTTTGCTAAAATGAAAAAAGGCGACATCTTGGTCGCGCCCATGACTAGGCCGGAATATTTGCCTATAATGAAATTAGCCGCCGGAATTATTACCGATGAAGGCGGTGTTACTTGCCACGCGGCCATTGTCAGTCGTGAGCTTGGCATACCTTGTGTTATTGGTACCCAAGTTGCCACTCAAGTTTTGCATGATGGCGACATGGTGGAGGTGGACGCCAATAGTGGCGTTATCAAAAAAATATCTAAATAATTATGCATATGGATTTAAATAAAATAAAAAAACTAGATTGGTACCGTCAAGAAACGGAAATCGTGCCTTATTATGGGTACACATCTTGTCGCGCTTGTGTGGAATACTTTCATAGTAGTGATAAGATATTTTGGCTCTGCAATGACCATAATGCCCGGGGATATATGGAAAAAAGCTTTTTGTGCGAGTTGGCCGAAAAGCACTTGCATCAAGAAAAAATCCGCCCGGGTTATAGCGAATCATTATTTAAAAAATGGGATAAAGACATTAAACAAAAAAATAAAGCTTTATTTAATAAAGTTTCTAACATTAATATAGAAAAATTATCTAATAGCGCTCTTTTGGACTTGAATCATAAACTCGCTTCACAATCATATAAATTACTCCTTCATTTTTACATGGATATTTTTGATGTAGACGCGGAGGGGTTAATCGAAAGAGAATTAGTAGAAGCTAAAGTAAATTTAGATGAACAAGAACATGCCACCATGATGATGGCCGATAAATTATTAGTATATCAATGCGCCGAATTGAATTTACTCAAAATTTGCCAAAAGATCAAACAAACCCCGAGCGCGCTTAATACTTTTATACAAATTTTGGCTCCGGAAAATGTGCATCGCCTTAAACTATTTACGGCGATAAAAAAAGAAATAGAACAACATCAGATCGGTTATTTTTGGATATATAATAGTTGGGGTAATGTGCGCACTATTTCGGTCTTTGATTTTGTCGATAGCATCAAGCAAATTTTATCCGGCCCACGCGATATTAGTCGTGAAATAAAAGAACTAGAGAATTTTGAAAAAGATATCAAGGTAAGAAAAAATTTAATAATCAAAAAACACAAAATGACGCCGTGGCTCGTGCGCATGTTTACTATGTTTAGTTTACTTTTGTACTGGCGTGATGAGCGTAAATCGCAGGTACAGCAGATGAATTACTGTTTGGATGTGATGGGTAAAGAAATTGCCAAGCGCAGCCACTTGACTTGGGAAGATTTAGCGTTGTGTAACCCGCTGGAGATAAAATCATTACCGGTAAGGAAAGACGCGATAAAGAGAAGTCGTGATCTATTCGCCCAGCGCTATATGATGGTTTGGGATGGAAAAAAAGTTGAGCACCTGCCCAAAAAATCCAGTCAAAGATTATTTAAAACCCTGGAAGACGCCATTCAAAAAGAAGTGGGTGAGATTCGCGGCATGATTGCCTGCCCGGGCAAGGCTAGGGGGGAAGTGGTGATAATCAATCGAGCAGACGAGTTCAAAAAAATGGCCCAGGGTAAGATTTTGGTTTCATCAATGACTCGGCCAGATTTTGTGCCGCTTATGAAAAAAGCGGCGGCGATTGTCACTGACGAAGGCGGCATCACCTCACATGCTGCTGTTGTTAGCCGCGAACTTAAGGTGCCGTGTGTAATCGGCACGCAAGTAGTCACCAAGATCCTCCACGATGGCGACAAGGTATTTGTCAATGCCGATCACGGGATTGTAATTATAGAAGAAACAAAAAAGTAGTGGTTTAAAATAAAAGCGTGTTTATGGCGCATAGTGTTGGTTTGCTAAAAAAACAAAAATTCGACATGATTGGAAAAGATTGGTATTTACAGCGTTTTGACGCCGCGCCATTTTTTATCATGGCGATTGGCGAAACGGAATTTTTTCGCGAACAGCGAAAGTTTGCGGGCGGAGAGTTTACCGAGCGAGTGATTATTTTTCAAGACAAAACTTGTGATTGGCATATTGCCAAATCTGACATTGCTCGTGTTAGTGAATTAATATTTCGTCAAAGTTTCAAACTTCAAAAAATTACCAATGCTAAAATTATAAAATATCTCAATGATATGCAAAAACAAAATCAACTGATAAAAATCAATTTGCCTGGATTAACCGGCAAAAAATGGTATCACCAACAAGGCGACGCCTGTTTATTTCTCATTCAAACTCTGGGTGGGCCGTATATGACTAAAGAAAAAAGAAAACAGGAGATGTTTTATAAACATTTGTTCATGTTTTTTCAAGATAAAATTGGCAACTGGTACCACGATACTGATGATCTTAAATTTATTGCCGGTCGCTCGATAAAAAAATCCGCTCAAGGCGCCATTAGTAAATCACTTATGAAAAAATGGGCCAAAGACGAGGCCAAATTTTTTATTGAGTCAAAAAAATTAGATAAGATTAATTGGTCAAAACTATCCGATAAACAACTAAAAAAATTATTTACTTCTTACATGGTCGCATACTTTAAGGCCGTGAGTAGCAGTAGTATTATTGATGGTTTTGCGCTTGGCACCGATGAAACCGTACAAAAAGAAATCACCAGCTACTTGGATAGTATCGGTAAGGGGGCGGATAAAAATAGATATTTTACCATTCTTACGGCTCCGGTTACACAATCTTTTATCAACGAAGCTGAGCTTTCACTTCTTCGCGTGGCTCAATTGATTGGAAAAGATAGCGCCTACAAAAATATTTTGATTAAATCCTTAGATAGCGCAATCAATCAATTAGAAAAGTTTACCAAAATTAAAAAAGCGTTATCGAATCATACTAAAAAATATTTTTGGGTAAAAAATAATTACTATAGTGCGCCGATACTCACCGAAAAAGATTTTCTAGAAGAGATTCGAGGAATTCTAGTTGGCAATGTTGATTTAAGCAAAGAAATCAACCGTATCCTTGGTACCCCAAAAAAACATCGTTTGGAAAAACAAAAACTGATTAAGGAATTAAGTTTGCCCAAATACATTAAAATTTTGCTTACTATTTCGGAAGATTTCACCTATTGGCAGGATGAGCGCAAGAAAAAGACTTTTTGGATGGATCATTATGGCACCTTATTTTTAAAAGAATTTTCTCGTCGGTTTGGTTTTGTTGTTGACGACCTAAAATATTTTGTTCACGACGAATTGATCGGCTTGTTTGGTGGAAAAAGTGTTGTTAGCAAAAGTGAGGCCACGAGCCGTCGCCAAGCCTGTCTGTATTACCAGAAAGGGGATAAGTATGAAGTAATTTCAGGCCCAGAGGCGGAAAAATTAAAAAAAGAATTATTTGATGCCAAACAATCGAAAATGGTCAACGATTTTCGCGGACTACCCGCCAGCCGCGGCAAAGTGCGCGGCAAAGTTAAAATTATTTTAAGCGTCAATGAAATTGACCGGGTGCAAAAAGGCGATGTGCTGGTAGCGGTGATGACCAGGCCGGATTATGTGCCGGCGATAAAAAAAGCGGCGGCGATTATTACCGATGAAGGCGGTATTACTTGTCACGCGGCTATTATCAGCCGCGAACTTGGCATTCCCTGCGTCATCGGCACCAAAATCGCCACTCGCGTTTTAAAAGATGGCGATGAGGTGGATGTAAATGCCAATCACGGCGTGGTGACGATTGTAAAAAGAGCGTAAAAATTGTTTTTAATTTTTAACTTAATATGGAGGACGCAAAAATTGCCCTATTCAAGGGCACAAAAATTCGTCGGGTTATTCATAATAAAGAGTGGTGGTTCGTCATTGTTGATGTAGTAGCGGCACTCACAGACTCGGTTCAGCCAGATGGTTATATTAAGGATATGCGCCGTAGGGACGAGGAGTTATCAAAAGGGTGGAGGCGAATTGCCACCCCCCTTTGGGTAGAAACTGCGGGCGGCAAACAGCAGATTAATTGCGCCACCACCGAGGGTATTTTTCGTATTATCCAATCCATTCCCAGTCCCAAAGCCGAGCCGTTCAAGCGTTGGTTGGCTAAAGTGGGATATGAGCGCGTGAAAGAAATCGAAAATCCGGAATTAGCAACCAAGCGGACAAGGATGTTATATAAACTTAAGGGCTATCCGGATAGTTGGATAGAAAAACGAATGCGCGGAATTGTTATCCGCGAAGAATTGACCAATGAATGGCAAAATCGGGGCGCGCAGACAGAGCGTGATTATGAAATATTAACCGCGGAAATATCCAAAGCGACTTTCGGTTTGACGCCGAGCGTTTATAAAAAAGTAAAAGGATTAAAAAGAGAAAATTTGCGCGACCACATGAATGATTTTGAATTAATATTTTCGATGTTGGGCGAGCGATCCACCACCGAAATCCACCGCAACGAAAATTCGCGCGGTTTGCCCAAATTAAAAGCCGACGCCAAAGCGGGCGGAGATATTGCCGGTGGCGCGCGCAAACAGTTGGAAAAGCGTTTGGGTCGGCCGATTGTATCACGGGATAATTTTTTACCCGCGAAAAACAAACCTAAAAAATTGAAAGTATGAATCACGATTACATTTTTGTACAAAAAAAGGCTGACGCGCATTTTTTTCCCAACATTTATATGGTGGGCAAAATTTATAGCTATACCCAAGGAAAATTATTTGGTAAAACTTTTGGCGTCACTTTGGCGCTTATCGAAGACGGGGTGATGTATTGGTATGCGTCGCGCGCGAGCTTGGCCGAGTTGGGAGAGCGCTGCTTGCAAATGCTCCAAAAAGATCCGATGCTCGTGGCCAAATTTCGCCGGAAATTTGAAAAACTGGCGCCGAATATGCTTAAATTTTGTAAAAAAATTGGCCAGACCGAACTATCAAAATTATCAGATAAACAATTGGCCAAATTAATGGATGAATATTTGGATAAATACGAAAATATCTATGTTTGGAGCGAGCCGGTAGTATTAGGGCTTAATGATTCGCTCGGAGCGTATTTAAAAGATTATTTATCCAAAGTTTCGGATAAAGCCAACATGGTTTCTCAATATTATAATATTTTGATTTCTCCCGTCGAAGAATCGTTCGTCAAACGCGAAGAAGAAGATCTTTTGCGCTTGGCGATAAAATTGGAATCCGGGGAGTTAAAAAACAAAATGTCGGCTCTCGAAAATCATGCTGGCAAGTATGGTTGGATTCCGTATGATTACGGTGTCTATGTTTGGGATGAAAAATATTTTTCCAAGGTTTTGGAAAAGTTACTTCAAGAAGGAAATTCAAAAGAAAAATTATTTGCTAGTCGAAAATATTTTAAAGATCTTCCAGCCAAACAAAACGAACTTGTTAGGCGCCTCAAGATTGATGTGCGTCATCAAAAATTATTTAAGGCCATGCGTGACGGCGCTTTTCTATTGGATTATAAAAAAGAAATTTTTACGCAAGCGCACTGGCAAATTAATAAATTATTGGTAGAAATTGCCCAAAGACACAAAGTAGACAAAGCTCTAATTCAATATTACTTGCCGCACGAACTCAAAAAAGCATTAAACACGGGAAAGTATTTATCGCAGTCCACTTTGCGCCGGCGTTATGGTTTAGCTTTGGCGCGTTGGGATAAAGACAAGGTCGAACTTTTTGAGGGCGAAGAAGGCCGAAAATATTTGAAACAGTACCTTTTGAAAGAAGGTGCGGCCCAGACAAAATTGGATGGAGTCATTGCTTCGGCTGGTAAATATCTGGGGCCGGTAAAAATATTGCATAATATTGCCGAGATTGCTAAAATGAAAAAGGGCGATGTGCTCGTAGCCGCTATGACCAGCCCCGAATATGTGCCGGCGATGCGGCTCGCGGGCGCCATTATCACCGACGAAGGCGGAGTAATGTGCCACGCCGCCATTGTTAGCCGCGAACTTGGCATCCCCTGTATCGTGGGCACGCGCGATGCCACCAAAATTTTGCAAGATGGCGAAATTGTCGAAGTCAACGCCAATCACAATTCGGTGAGAATTATTAAACAATGATATGAGAGAAAACATGCGTATTTATGAGCGTGATCATATTTATCCGCAGTCGCTGGCAGGATATTTAGATTTGATCAGGCTGAATCCAAAAAAATATCCTTTCGTACTTAATTATTGGTCGGTGATGTTTTTTGGTAAACAATATTTTTGGGCACGTCACACCGATATTTTGGAAAAATCTTTTAGGAAGTGGTTTAAAAAATGGTGCGAGGACAAAAAAGCGCGTGAATTTATTTATGATAAGTTAGGCAATAATCATCACAAATTTGTAAAAAAATTATCCAAATTAAAGATAACTAATTTGACAAAATTAGCCGATAAAGATTTGGCGAATGTACGCAACCAAGTAATTTCTATAATGTTTGAATATTTAAAATATAGTGAATATTGTGTTGATCTTTTTGATGATTATATTGGCGCATTGTTTCAAGAAAAAATACTGGCTCTATCTGGTGCAATCCCAGCGCCTAGTAGTTTGGTTTTGTTTTTGCATCCTTCCACTGTATCGTCCGTTGTTCGTTACCAGCGTGAATTATTAATTTTATCTTTAGATGGGAGTATTTCTCAAAGTAGTATTGATAATTTAGCTAAAAAATTTTGTTGGATAAAGATGGCTTGGGACGGAAGCGGGGAGTTGACCGCCAAAGATATTAAGCACGATATTGCATTGTTAAAGAAAAAAGGCAAACAATCGCGGATGGATGAGTTAAAAAAGATTAAAGATTTTTTTATCAATATTTTGCGCGCACGCAAAATGGTTCTGGCGAAGTATAAAATTGAGCCTAGTCTAATGAAAATATATTTTGAGTTGTTGGATAAATTCGTCGTATACCATGATTATCGCAAAGAAGTACAAATGCGTTGTGCGCAAATTATTTATGGAACTTTGCAAGAAATAGCTCGTCGTCGTAAGATTTCCTATGATGATTTAATGTATTACAGTAATGAAGAGATTAATAGTTTATTAATAAAAAATATTTTTGTTAAAGCCGATCTAATTGCCAAAAGGCGCATGGGGTTGCTTTGGGTGATTAATCAGGGAAAGATTAAGGAGTATCTCGGCAACGAAGCGCAGAAAAAAGCGCAAGAATTAGTTTGGTCCAAATTTAACCACCAAACCAAAGAAATTAAAGGCTTGCCCGCCAGTCGAGGCGTTATTATCGGTCGCGCTTTTGTTACCAAAGACGCTAAGGAGGCAAATAAGTTGATTAAGGTTGGCGAGATTTTAGTTTCAGCCATGACCTTGCCGGATTGTGTACCGGCCATGAAGCGCGTTGGGGGCATTGTTACCGACGATGGCGGAGCCACTTGTCACGCCGCTATTGTATCGCGTGAATTAGGTATACCGTGTGTAGTGGGAACAAAAAATGCTACGGCGGTTATTAAAACAGGTGATATGGTTGAGGTAGACGCCAATCATGGTATAATAAGAATAATTAAATAATATGTCTTACGGATTTCATTATTTCAAAGGGGAACATTTGGACCGAGTGCGTCGATTGCAAAATTATGTCATTGATTTATGCAAAGACTTGGATTGGGACGACAGCAAAATTGATGTGAGCAAAAATTGGGTCATAGCTCATTACATATCAGCCAGCCAAATTGCTCGGTTGCTGGCGCTTAAACGAGGGTACGATAGCGAACTATCAGCCGCCGCCGGAGCGCTTCATGATATCGGGTTAATTGTCAATGGCGGGATGGAGTCCAAACACGCGGCCAATGGCCGGGCGCGAGCGGTGGAAATCTTGAACACGGTTGGTGATTTTAATACCGAAGAAGTTGAATTAATCGCCAATGCTGTCGCGCGCCATAGCGAAAAGGATAAAATTGGCACTTGGCTTGATGAAGTTATCAAAGATACTGATGTTTTGGACTGTACTTTGCATGGCAGTGATTTTTCTACCCACGAATATCATTTTAAACGGGTTAAGAATTTGGAGAAGGAGTTGGGGATTGCATTAACTAAGTAAATAGTGAGAAATCTTTATGAATTCAATTAAAGAAATTTTAGATAAGATACCAAAGCAGGGGTGGGAAGCGATCGCTTCGCGTGGCATGGATTTTTTAAAGACTAGCCTTTTCACGCCAGTCGCTATCAAACCAATCAAAAAAATTATTGGCGTCGGCTATAGTTGTCGGATGACTTTTGGAACAAAAGATTTTGTGTCTACCTATGTTTTGACGGCTGATATAGAAAAAATCGGTCGGGCGCTAAAGGGA
Source organism: Candidatus Magasanikiibacteriota bacterium (assembly GCA_041678665.1). Taxonomy (GTDB): domain Bacteria; phylum Patescibacteriota; class Patescibacteriia; order Magasanikbacterales; family GWA2-37-8; genus GWA2-37-8. The sequence continues at coordinate 82,070 of JBAYNU010000002.1, read as the reverse complement.
AAGTTTTTTAATCACCCCGCGGTATTTAGAAAATTTTTACAAACTTATTATCGCTTGGTCGCCAAAATAAATAAAGATATCGTCGGCATGGCGGGTGAGGATATGAAAAAATTGTCCAATGCGCAGTTGATCAATATTTTACATCGTTATTTTACCGATTATGCCGCTATTTTTCCTTACGGCATGATTGGCAATAGAGTGGCTACAGCCGGTCTAGCGCCGATCGTCAAACAATTTTTGGATAAAAAACATTACCCGGAATCATGGGAAGAAGTTTTAAATAAATTGGTCGTGCCACCTCGTCAAACTTATATTTTTCAAGAGGAATCAAATTTATTATCATTAGCCGTAAAAATCAGCCAGTCTCCTTCTCTTAAGGGAAAATTGATAAAAATATTAAATCAAAATTCTCCCGTATCTTTCGATAAGCTTTTGACCGTCGATGTTAAATTGGCCAAATGGTTAAATGCTCACTATAAAAAATATTTTTGGGTATTATTGGCCATGAATAGAGATCGGTGGGAAGAAAAAATTACCGGTCGTTTACGGGAATTTTTATCTTTCTCCCCGGGTGAATTGAAAGAAAAATTTAATTCTCACTGTGATAGCTGGCGTAATTTAATTAAAATAAAACAGCAGTTAACCAAAAAACTTCGTCCCAATGGTGCGGTTCGGCAGGCGATTAGATTATTGGGTGAATTTGTCGCGTTGCGCGATCATTTTGGGCCAATCAATCGTTATATTCCGGAGGCCGTCAGACCGTTATTATTGGAAGCAGGTCGGCGTTTGGGGTTAGACTATGATGCTGTCACTTTATTAACTAAAGAAGAAATCATGGCGGCGTTAAAAGAAGAAAATCACGGTTTGTTAAAAAATATAATTCGGGAACGTGGTCAATATTACGCTTTGATTGATGATGCTGGCGGTCAGCAAATTTTGTCCGGTCAAAACGCGCGGGCTTTGTATGAAAAAATGTTTCCGACCCAAAAAAATGAACCCGGCTGGCAAACCGTGCGCGGCCAAATTGCCTGCAAGGGAGTGGCGCGCGGTCCGGCCAGAGTGGTTTTGACCATGGACGATTTGAAATTGGTGCAGCTTGGTGATATTATGATTTCACCCAATACTTCCACCGAAATGATGGCGGCGATTAAAAAAGTCGCGGGGATAGCAACTGATGAGGGTGGTATGGGTAGCCACGCCGCCATTGTTAGTCGTGAATTTTCTATTCCGTGCATTGTTGGAACGAAAATTGGTACCAAAACTATTAAAAACTACGAAATGATCGAAGTAGACGCCAATGCTGGAGTTATTAAAAAGATTTCTTAGTTTTTATTTTATTAATTATAGTTTAAAAAATATGACAATTAGAGAAACTCGGCCATCGGAGGAAGGGCAAAATGAATATAAAGAGTATAAAAATAAGCCGGTTTTGTCGGTTTTTTTAACCCGTCATGCCGAGGCCTGGCCCAGCGTTCAACAAAAGGAAAGACATTTGACTCCCGAAGGCGAATTTTATGCCGATCAAACAGGGGACGAGGTCAGCGAAACTTTGGGTGATCCCAAAGCATGGCTGGTGAATAAAATGGCAGCATCTAATACTAGGGCCGAAGAAACAGCCGATAGAATGACCAATCGTTTGTTGGTGGCTGGTTTTGAACAATTTTCCAAGACCATTGCTAAGACCGGTTCGCGCCAGAAAGCGATTGATGGTAAAATTTTTACTGTAAAGTTGCCGGAAGATTATGACAATCAACAGCGTACCTTGATGAAATATTACCAAGATCGTTTGCGCGAACAGGGAAGGACCGGTGATATTTCCGATATAGAATTATTCATCGAGTGGTTAAACGATGAAAATTTACCCCAAGGAATTCCCAGCGCCGAAGAGGTGCGCTCTCTTTTTTTGAAAGCGGTGAAAAATGAGCAGGATAATTTGCCGAGGTTGATTGAGGAGTTACAAAAATCAGGCACAGGTAAAAGTTTGGCCACGGTGATCGGCTTGAATAACCCCAGAATGGATTTATTTTTAGAGACTCTAACCGGAATTTCCATGAAGGAATTTCTCAAACGGTTGGGCGATGAAATTACGCCGCGTTCACAAGGGGTAAGAATTGACTTTTATCCTAACCGCCCGCCCGAGTTTTCTGTGTTTGGGAGTAGATTCACGACAGTAGCCGAAAAAGATGCAGAAGAAAAATTGACTGCTAAACGCCAAACTGTGGAACCAATTACCAGTACATTAAAACAATTTTCCGATCCGCAGGTGATTAACTTTGATAAGCGTTCCCAATCGGTTTTGGAGGAAGAACTTTCAATTGAAGATACGGTTGAGCTGGAAAAATTAAGAAAGGGCGCGGAGAATGTCATTAAGTGTTTTCAACTTCGGCGCTCGTCTGACAACAAGAAAGGAGAAAATTTATTAATCGTTTCCGAAGTTGTTAAAAAAATGGTTGAAGGAATTATTAGTTACGAACCGATCGATCCACTTATGTTGCGGGCTTTAAAAGAGGCGGGTGAAAAAATTGCCGGGAAAGATTGCCAGGTGATCGGTGTGCCTCAAACCGAACACGCCGCTCAAGATTTAGGTGAAGAAGTTGGCAAGAGGATGAAAACTGCGGACGCAATATTAATAGTTACTTCTTTATCACGCAGTCACTCTCAACAGACGCGTGATATTATGTATCCTAACCACGATGCTCAAGTAATAGAATCCTTAATGCAATCAAAGAGTTTATCCGGAGCATTTGCTTCTCTACAGGGTTATTCCACCGGGGAGATAGCAGAAAAGATGAGTAAACGCAAGTTGAATCCGGAATCGCAATACTCTGGCAAAGGTAGAATTATTTCCATTACCAACACCAATCGGGATACTTTAACGAAGGGGGCGGCTCTAGAAAATCCGGTCGAAATGGCGGAACGGATTGATAAATTTGCCGAAGTCATGAAGGGGGTGGAAAGAGTGAAAGTGGAAAGCGTTAATGGCACCGAGCTGGAGATTGACTTGAAGGTGCCGAGTTATTATAAAGAAAAAGGATTGGTTGATAAACCGGGTAAATTGAGCAATTTCCCCAGCGGCGAATATTGTGGTGCGGTGGACATGGAAAATACGAATGGCGTGATCATTATTGACGGCGCTATCGGCGGTGGCATTGGGCGCGTGGACGAGCCGGTAAAAATTACCATTAAAAACGGCGTAGCGATTAAAATTGAAGGTGATAAAGCAGCTGAAGAATTAAAAAGACAACTGGACACGGCTAATACCGCTTACCGCGCTTTACATCCGGAAGACACCAAAACTGACGCTTATCGAATTGCTGAATTTGCTTTTGGGATGAATTCTCAGGCGTTTCGTTATGATGGCAGTCACAAAATATCTCCACCAACATCTTTGGAATCGGAAAAGGGTCTTGGCACTATTCATATTGCTCTTGGAAAAAACGACCTTTTTAAGGTGGAAGAATCAGATCCAGATTTTAACAGCTTACCCATTCATATTGATTGTGTTGCTGTGGGCACGACGGTAATCGGCACCAAAGACAGCGGCGAAGAGGTGCTATTAATCAAAAACGGCGAAATGGTTTGTTTATAATATTTTTTTATGTCTAATCAATATTCGTCATCATTATTCAATCAACTTTTGATATTGGCTCGTAAGAAGCGTTGTCGTATTGCCATGTCTGTATTGCGACCAGAACCGGAAATTATAGAAAGTATCCGATTGGCGCAAAAAGAAGTAGATGTTTTGGTTTTGGGAAAACCGGTGGATGGCGTTGAATCAATTGCCATGGCAGATGAAACAGCAATTGGACTAAAGATGATTGAGATGTTCAAAAAAGGCGAGATCAATCAATTTGTTCGTGGTCAAATTGATGATTTTGGTCTGGTGGATAATTTCAAAAAAGCGTTTAATATACCGGTCGAAGTGCGTCGTGATACCGCCGGCTTGGTTCTTGATCCAAAAGGACACGAATTTTTTATCGCCGGCGCTTCTAATCCGGATTCACAAAATTATGTTGATAAAAGAAGAGTTACCGACGGCGTAATTTGGCTTTTGGATACATATTTCAAAGTTAAACCTAAAGTGGCGGTCATGAGCACTTGTCGGTCGGGAAGTTACGGTCGCGATCCGGTCATGAGTGCCACTTATGAAGAAGCGGAAAAATTAGTAACGGAATTGACGGAGCGGGGGATTGAAGCCAGAAATGTCAATATTGAGCTGGAGCAAGCGGTGGCTTGGGGTGCCAACATTATTGTGGCGGCGCGCGGCGCCATTGGCAACCAAATTTTTAGGACATTGTACTATTTGTGCGGTGGAAAAATTCTTTGTTGCCCGACTTATTTTCCCGGTCAAGCCATTTATGAAGATGACAGTCGCAATGAAACTGATTATTATCCCCATCTGATTGCGGCGGCGGCGTGGGCTAATTATAAATTATGACCACTCTCCACGCCATCGTCCTCGGCATTATCGAAGGCATTACCGAATTTTTACCGATTTCTTCTACCGGCCATTTGATGCTCGCTTCGACGCTTTTGAAATTACAGCAAACAGAATTTCAGAAGAGTTTTGAGATAATTATTCAGCTCGGCGCGATTCTCTCCGTGGTGGTTTTGTATTGGAAAAAGTTATGGGAGTGGGGGACGATTAAAAAATTGATAGCGGCGTTTGTGCCAACGGCGGTGTTGGGGGCGTTATTTTATAAAATTGTTAAGGGGTATTTGTTGAATAGTAATTTAACTGTGCTTTGGGCATTGTTTTTGGGCGGTGTGTTTCTCGTTGGGTTTGAGTGGTGGTACGGAAGACGAGAAGGGATTCTTCCCCGCCAGCCGGCGGATCAGAATGACAGTGCGGCGGTGGCGAACAGCAACGAAATAGAAAATATTTCTTATCAAAAGTCTTTCATCATCGGCCTCTTCCAATCGCTCGCCATGATTCCAGGTGTGTCGCGCAGTGCGGCCACGATTGTGGGCGGGTTGATTTTGGGATTAAAAAGAAAAACCATCGTGGAATTTTCATTTCTTTTGGCTGTGCCCACCATGCTCGCGGCCAGTGTTTTAGATTTGTGTAAATCCGCCGGAAGTTTTGTCGGTGCCGATTGGGGAGCGCTCGCGGTAGGGTTTATTGTGTCGTTTGTCGTGGCAATCGGAGTGATTAAATGGTTGTTACATTTTATTCAAAAACATTCTTTTATTGGTTTTGGAATTTATCGAATACTCGTTAGTATTGCTTTTTGGTTAGTTTTGTGGTAGGGTGATTTTAGCTATTTTTAACAAAAATTAAGGAGGTAGAGAAATGAAGTTGATGTTAGAAGTTACCAAAGATCATTCGCTGCCTTTTACTTATGTAATAATAAAGATGGGGGATTTAGAAAGTCCGCCATGCTTTTCCAAAGAGGCAGCCATCGCGATCCTTCAGGAGAGTTTTGCCGAAGGATTATGCGATGAGGTGGGTTTTTTTAAGCTGTGTACGGAGATTCAAAATCTTAAATTGCCAAAAGCAACAACTAAGCTCGACGATTTAATTCTTGGTTATGCAGAAAATGCTAACAATCTGTATGACAGAGTACAAGAACTTGAGCAGATGTTGTTGGCGCCCGAGGGGATGACTTACCTAGTTCTTCAGATGGATGCATCCAAGTTAATAAAGTTGTCAGCCTATTTTGGCGCTGCAGTTCCAACGCAAGAGTTGGTGGTGAACGCAAAAAATGTATATTGCGATAGACATAAGTTAAATTAAATTCATTTCATAAATCAGATAAATATAAATGCCCAGCTTGATAGCTAGGCATTTTTTTATTTTCTCCTTTGTTTTTTAGGCGTTGATCTTCAAAATATCAACACCAAAGAAATTATCTGCCGGCACAATGAGTCCCGGCGTGAATGACGTGGCTGCGCAAGTTTTGATGTATTTGGTGCGCAGGAACATCGTCGCTCCGATAATAAAATTAATATTCTGTTCTAGGGTTGTTTGGGTTTTGTCTCCCTGGAGACATGGCACCTCGCCGGTGATGAGCAAGTCTTTAAAACCAAAACCGACTATTTCATCTATCCGCTCCTCCATTTTTTCTTTGGCTGTCTGGCCAAGAGAAATTTTGGCGGTTGGGACTAGATTACCAGCTCCTCCAAATTCAATGACCGGAAAAATTTCCATGTTGGGGGTAGCTATCTGCAGGTGGGAAAGCCCCAAAAGCATCCCCATAACTCCCATTACTCGGTTTGGCCCAGGACACATTACCAGGCCGAGTTTCTGGGGAAAAGCGTAATCGCTTTTGCCGAGATGCTGTAATAGCCCCTTTTTCAGCATCTCTTCAATTATTTTTTTTTCGCCCTCTGTAAGGCTTCGATGTTCATGCATTTTAACATCCTCCAATCCGAATTCCGTCGGCAACGGTCGCTCGCGCGATTTTTAAAGAGCCAATTTTGTTGTCCGAATTTTATAGGTAATCTTGAAAAAAGTCAAGGGGAGAAGTATAATAGTGAGAGTTGAAAGTTATAAAGTGCAAAGTTTCCGCCAAAGGCGGACCAGCCTATGGCTGGATAAAGTCACAACCATGTACAGCCTAGCGCGAATCAAGACGGTCCACACTCAACTCCAAACCATATTCAAAAATGGTTTAGTTTTGTTGGGTGGCAGTTATGTGTATAACGAAGCCGATGAGCAGAGTGATTTAGATTTTTATTATATCGGTTCAATTTGGGATTGTTTATTTTATCGTCGTTATAAAAAAGCCATCGTGGAATTAAGAAAAGATTTTTCTCATTTTTCCCTAATGTTTTTGCCGAATTGGGCGGTAAAACGCGGTTATTTTTATTTTTACGCTCGTAATTTGGAGGGAAAAATTTTTTCTCCGCCGATAAATAAACGATTAGCGATTGGCAATGCTTTGAAATTTTCCCATTTTAATTACCTGCGTTATTTAATTGACAAGAGCGCCAACCGAGAACGTTTTTTACGCAAGGCGATGACCCAGTTACTGGCGACCCGTTGTTTGGCATCCGGTGTTCACGACGTTGATCCGGTTTTCTCTGAAAAGTATTTGCGCGCGCAGGGTTATTGGAGTGAGATTGATTTTATGTTATTGTCCGATCAAGTGTTAGCCGAGTTAAAATCATACCTTAATTTTTCCCCGATAAATTATTTGATTTATAACGCTAAGTTTGTTATTAAAGGTGAATTTAAATTTGTGTTTAAAAACCCTGACAAATATATTATTTCGGAATTACGCCGGGGGTTGAAAAAAAATGAAAATTTAGGTATACTTTTGGAGCGAATCAAAAAAATTATTTTTCCGACAATTATTTTATAATCGCATGAACGTAATTATTCACGTTGACGAGATTTTTCTCAAAGGCGGTAATCAGCCGTTTTTTTATCGTGCTTTGATCAAGAATTTATCCACCGTGTTTTCCGGAGCCATTGCCAAGCGCATCGAAGGGGCGATCTGGTTGGAAAATTTTAGAAACGAAGATTTTGATAAGCTCCAAAATATTCCCGGTATCGCCAATTACGCGCCGGCTTTTTGGTGTCAGTGTGAATTAGAAGAAATTAAGTCGGCCGTGGATAAAATTGAGGAAATTAAGTCGGCCAAATTGTTTCGAGTGACCACCGTCAGATCTCACAAGGCTCAAAAACTATCTTCGGCGGAGATCGACAAAAATATTGGACAATATATCGCGCAGAAATATAATTTAAAAGTAAATTTAACCAAACACAATTTTGAGGCGCATATCGATGTGGGCAAAAATGGCACCGCGGTTTATGGAAATTTATTCGAAGGAGCGGGCGGGTTACCGAGCGGCTCCATGGGAAAGGTGATGTGTCTATTGTCGGGTGGTATTGATAGTCCGGTGGCGGCTTACGAAATGATGAAGCGCGGAACCGAGGTGGAGTTTATTCATTTTCAAAATCAGACACAGGTCAGTGAACAAGTAGGGGAAAAGATTTTTGATTTAGTCAAAACCCTGGCATTCTTTCAGGGCAAAAGTCATTTGTTAATTGTGCCTTATGGCGAAATTCAGCGTCAAATTATTATGAAGGTGCCGGCGGATTACCGGATGATTATTAGTCGCAGAATTTTCTTTCGTTTGGCGGAAAAATTTGCGCGTGAAGGTAAAATTAGCGCGCTTATTACCGGTGATAGCCTGGGACAAGTAGCCTCTCAAACCCTAGAGAATTTATCGGTAATTTATGAGGCCACCGATATATTAAAATTATCTCCGCTGATTGGCAGTAATAAGCGCGAAATTACAAAATTAGCCAGGAGAATTGGCACCCTGCCAATATCCAATCGTCCTTACGAAGATTGTTGCAGTTTATTTGTGGCCAAGCATCCCGAAACCAAAGCTAAGTTAGTAATGGTGAAAAAGATCGAGCAGGGGATAGACTTTGGAATACTTGACAAAATCGCGCCAATATCATACTATATTGGTAGCAATTAGAGGTGTTAGCTGGTAGCTTGTGGCTTTTAGGTTTTTACTAACAGCTATAAGCTAATAGCTAAAAGCTAATTTATGAATGAAATTGTTTTTGATATTGAAACCCAAAATTCTTTTGCCGAAGTAGAAAATGATTTTAAAAAATTAAAGATATCCGTTGTTTCTATTTATAGTTTTGCTACCAATACCTATCAGAGTTTTACCGAAAGCGAGCTGGGTAAGTTGTGGCCCATTTTGGAACGAGCCGATCGGATAATTGGCTACAATAGCGAACATTTTGATTTGCCCATTTTACATAATTATTATCTAGGCAAGCTTGATCAAATTCCTCACTTAGATATAATGAAAGAAGTTAAAGCCGGTATTGGTTTTCGTCTCAAACTCGACGATTTGGCGCAGGCTACCCTTGATGATGTGAAAAAAAGCGCCGATGGATTGCAAGCGATTCGCTGGTGGAAAGAAGGCAAGATTGATGAAATTAAAAAATATTGTGAGCAAGATGTAAAAATTACCAAAGAGATCTACGATTTTGGCAGGGTCAACCGACAATTATTTTATAAAAATTTTAAAGGGGAAGTGGTGCCGTTTGCGGTGAATTTTGAACCAATAAAGTTATCAACCGCCACTAAGCAAATTAATCTCACTTTACCATTTTAATATTAAATCGAAGGTATAAGGTGTTAGGTCGCAATTTTATCTCGATCCTAATCCCAACAGCTAAAAGCTATAAGCTAATATGTTATCTTTTCGAAGGGAAACCGATTACGCCATCCAATTTTTGCGGGTGTTGTCAAAATCCAAAAAAGAAGTTAGTTTAAATGACGTATCCGACCAGATTGGTGTGTCATTTATGTTTTTGCAGAAAATCGCCCGTAAATTGCGTCAGAATAAAATTATTGAAGCTTTACAGGGTGTTAAAGGCGGTTATAAATTATTGTTTCCTGCCGGTAAATTATCATTGCTTAGGATTGTTTCGACCGTCGAAGGCAAATGTTGTCTTTTGCCATGTTTAGGTAAAGCTAAATTTATTTGTAGTAAAAGTAAAAATTGCTCTCTCAAAGTTAAGATTGGAAAATTAAATACGGAAATGACCAAAACTTTGGAAAAAATAAAATTGAGTGATTTGTAAAAGCTAAAAATTATGCTTGTTAAACCCAAGAAAATTCGCGAGGTATATTTTGATCATGCCGCCACTACCTATATGGATAAGGCGGTTTTGAATTCTATGCTTCCTTATTTTTTAGAAAAATTTGGGAACCCGTCATCATTATACGCCAAAGGTCGCGAAGCCAATGGCGCGGTAAATGATTCCAGACGTGAAGTGGCGCAAACATTGCATGCTTTGCCAGAAAATATTATTTTTACCGGTGGTGGTACCGAATCTGATAATATGGCAATATATGGCATTGCCCATGCGCACGCCAGTAAAGGTAAGCATATTATTTCTTTGGCGATTGAACATCACGCTATTCTTCATGCTCTGGAAGATTTAAAAAAACAGGGTTTTGAGGTTAGTTTTGTAAAAGTTGATAAAGATGGAATGGTGGACGCGGAAGAAGTTATTAAATTAATTCGTCCCGATACGATTCTGATTTCTATCATGTATGCCAACAACGAAATCGGCACGATTGAACCAATCGCGGAAATTGGGCGGGAACTTTTGAAATATCGTAAAGCCAATAATACCGCGTATCCATATTTTCATTCCGATGCCTGCCAGGCCGCCGGATACTGCGATCTGGATGTAGAAAAATTGCACGTAGATTTGATGACTATGAATGGTAGTAAAATTTACGGACCCAAAGGTGTAGGTATGTTGTATATTCGGCGCGGAGTAAAGGTTAAACCACTTATTGTGGGCGGGTCGCAAGAGAGGCGTTTACGCGCCGGCACCGAAAATGTTCCAGGGATAGTGGGATTGGCCAAAGCGCTCAAACTTATGCAGGCCAAAAAAACTTCGGAAATTGAGAGATTAGAAAATTTATCCGGTTATTTATGGGCGAAAATTCAAAAAGAGATTCCCAAGGTAAAACTTAATGGACCGGAGATTGGGAATAAGCGTCTGTGCAACAATTTGAATGTTACTTTTATGGATGTAGAAGGTGAGGCCATGCTTCTGTATTTGGATGAATATGGTGTAATGTGTTCCACCGGTTCGGCCTGCACTAGCGATTCGCTTGATCCTTCGCATGTGCTTACAGCTATTGGTTTGCCTTATGAATACGCGCATGGCAGTATCCGATTTAGTTTGGGACGCTGCAATTCCAAAGCTGACGTTGATTATTTAATGGAATATTTACCGGAAGTGGTAAAAATTTTACGCGAAATGAGCCCGACGAATATTGGGGTGAAGAAACAGGCACGATATAAGTAAAATTTTGAATTTATAATTTTTAATTTCGAAAAAATATTAGAAATTATAATATTAAATATTGATTCGAAATTCAAAATTAGATATTAGTTATTATGGCGAAAAAATCTATTAAAAAACAAAATTTAGTCGAACCGGTGGATATAAGATCCGCTGATGGCTCCGGTTGGCTCTATTCCGACATTGTTAAGGATCACTTTTTTAATCCGCGCAACTTCATGCATTATGGCGAGGAGGAAAAGTTTAAATTTAATGGCCTGGGGCGAGTAGGCAGCCCGGCTTGTGGAGATGAAATGGTGCTGTGGATTTTGGTGGATAAAAAAACCGAAAAGATTAAAGATTGCCGCTGGCGTACATTTGGCTGTGGCAGTGCCATTGCCAGTACCAGCGTGCTTTCAGAGATGCTTAAAGAGCAGGGCGGTATGAATGTCGATAAGGCGCTCCAAATACGCCCACAAGACATTCTAGAGCGTTTAGGGGGCCTTCCAGACCGCAAAATTCATTGTTCGGTATTGGGTGATAAGGCATTGCAAGCGGCGGTCAATGATTACTTTCGCACCACCGGCCAGCATGGTAGAATAGTTACTGCCGGCTCAAAAATTATCGATAAAGATTTGAACATTACCGACCATGATATCGAAGAAGCGGTTTTGGAAGGCGCGCAAACGCTGGAGGATTTACAGAAAAAATTAAAAGTGGGAGTGGTAAATAAAGATTCTGTTCCGCAGATTGAAGAATTATTAAAATTTTATCAAGAAAAATATTATGGCAATTAAAATCGATAAAGAAAAGTGTATTAGTTGCGGTGTCTGCGCCGCGCTTTGTGGTAATGTTTTTAAGTTGGACGAAGACAATAAGGCCCAAGTTTATAATGAATCCGGTGATACGGTGGAGAATGTTAAATCAGCCACGGATGCTTGTCCGGTAGCGGCAATAACTTTGGAATGAGCAAGGTAAAAGAAAAGTGATAGGAAGTTTTCATGATATAGTGAAGCAAAGTATCGTTTACAGGGCGTAGCGTAGCGAAGCCCTGTGGATAAGTCTGGCTTAAAGGCTGGACTTTTTTATTTCAATTTTTCTATATCGTGTTACAATAAATTCAAGCGTCCAAAAAAAGGAGGTTATTAAAAAAAGGCAGGGAAAAAAGATCGACGAAGCCGTTTCATTAAAAAAAAGAACGGCTGCGGTGGAGAAGCGGGTAGTTGTTAAGCCTGTATCCACCGTTCAAAGGAAGAGGGAAGATCAAATTGTCCCTCAAAAAGAAAAAAAATTAGCTCCTTTTGTAGATTTTGCTACTCCGATGGAGTGCGCAATGTGGATTAAGGAGCAAGATGACGCTTATGACAAAAAGAGAGGGGAGGTTGCGTCTTTGCGTCATCGCAGTTGCGTCGAGGAGAATTTCGGTGTAACCCGTGTTGAGTATGATGCCTGGGTTGCAAAGTATTTTTCTGACGAGGCGGAAGAAGACGATGAATGCCAAAATGGTGTGTCGTCAATTCTGCAGGCTCCGGTGGGCACGGTTTTCCAGGATACTAACGGACGCATGTATCGTTTGGATACCGAGTGTCCAGTATGCCGATCGTGGGATTTGTATTCACACTCGCGATGGGTATATCTTGAGACAGAAGAGGGGAGTTGGAGTAATTCCCATCAGATGGTATTGAGAAAGTCGGACGGCGCTATCGTTGATTTAGACGATTCTTATGCCGTCGTTTTCCCAATTCAGATTATGGGAAAAGAAGAAAAAAATCCAACAGAATTGTTTTTAGCGAGCGAAAACCGTTAAAAACATCTGTTGAGTATTATACAGACCGCGAGGAAAGGCGCGGTCTTTTATTTGATTTTATTTATCAAATTTGCTACACTTATATTATAAAAATAATAAGTAAATATATGAAAGTAAGATCATTTAACGGCAGTGAAATCCATATTCCCGGGGTTACTGATAAAATTACAGAAAATACGTCGGATAAAAAACAGCGCAAACCAGAAACACCAATTAAGGTTTTTAGCCCTCTTGATTTACAGAAAGCAATTGAGCGTCGTAGTAACTTATTTTATAGAAAAGAAGCAGGGGAAGGTGTTGATGACGGCGAAGATAATGTTAGCGACGAAGGTGGCAATGAAGACGGGGGTCGCCAGCTACCAACACCGCCAAAGGAGCCGATGATTCTGGACGATGAAGATGATATTTAATCTATGTCCACTGGAAAATTATACATAGTTGCCACGCCTATTGGTAATTTCGGCGACATCACTTTGCGCGCTTTAGAAGTTTTAAAAAGTGTAGATTTGGTTTTGTGCGAGGATACGCGCGAGGGTGGTAAGCTGCTCGCGCATTACAGTATCAAGAAACCGCTTATCAGTTATCACCATCATAGTGATGGCAAAAAAATTCGTGAAATTAAAAATTTATTAGCCGAAGGCAAAAATTTGGCGCTAGTGACCGACGCCGGCACCCCAGGAATAAGTGACCCTGGAAATTTACTAATTAACAATTTAACAATTCAACAATTTAACAATTTTATCCCCATCCCAGGCCCTTGCGCGCTCATCACGGCTCTGTCCATTTCCGGCTTTCCCACCGACAAATTTGTCTTCATGGGTTTCCCGCCTCACAAAAATAAACGCCAGAAGTTTTTCAAAGAAGTCACCGAACAAAAACATACTGTGGTTTTTTATGAATCGGGTCACCGTATTACCAAATGTTTGCAAGAGTTATCACAAGTTTTGGATTCCAAACGCGAGCTAGTGGTCGCGCGCGAACTCACCAAAATGTTTGAAACCATTTACCGTGGCACCATTTCCGAAATTTTGGAACAACCAATCGACGAAAGAGGAGAGTTTGTGGTAGTAATTAATTAATATATGAACGAGGTTGGAAAATATAATCCAGAGAATAAATTAGAGGGGAACAAAGAAGAGTTATTAAATAAAATTCATAAGATTTTGTTTTCAGAAAAAGAAGCGCAGATGATGAAGAATATCTTAACATCATTTAATTTTAGCATGAATTATACCAGTGGAGTTGACTATATGATTGAAGAGACCAGGGGAGATATTGAGGAATTTATGATTGGTTGTAATGATTTAGACTGGCTTAATTTTTTTCTAAATAGTAGTTCGCTTCGTAGGACAGTTTATCATAATAAGATTGTTGATATTTTTCGCAATGAGTCTAAGCGGCCGAAATTGAGAGAGATTTCTTTTTCTTCCAATCAAGAAGGTAATGGCGAAGATAATCGAGATGCAGTTCCGGAAATACCGTTGGATGATAATAATTTTGGAAATGTTGAGGCTTGGCATGATTTATCGCGTATTTTAGCTAAAATTAAAGATGGTCAAGATAGAGAAATTTTTAAAATAATTATTTTGGGTATTACAATTGGTTTTACCGCTGAAGAAATAGTCGGTCAATTATTTAATAAAAAATTAACGGATCACCAGCTGGATCCTTCGAGAATTAGTCAAATATACAATAATATTGTAGAGAGTGACTTAATTAAAGAATTTCCTAATTTCCCCAGAAGAATTAGTGATCTTAGAAGAAGCGTTTGGGGCGACAGTTCTAAAAAAAGTGAAAAAATTAATCGAGATAGAGAAGTGGCTAAAAAAGAAATGCAAAATATATTAGCAGAATATCGTCAGGCAAAAAACCAAACCGATGATGAATTTATCACGGATAAAATCAACTATTTAGAGTTTATTTTAGGTCAAGCCGATCAATTGAACGAGAATTTTTATTTTTTAAAAGGGGACAGAAACGGTAGATATGTCGAAAAAATTAAAAAACTAATTCTGGCCGATTCCGGTATGGGTTATTTGCCCAACTTAAGAAGTGATGACAATGATTTTTTGGATGGTGATGACGTAGAGGACGGCGAGGAAATATAAAATTTATTGTTTGTTCAATAAAAATTAAACATTAAAAAATTAGAATTTTTGATTTTTGAGATTTGATTTTATGTCGAAATATTACCTCACCACTACCTTGCCATATGTGAATGCCAAACCGCATATTGGGTTTGCTTTGGAAATTATTCAGGCCGATGTTTTGGCGCGGTATCACATGCTAAAAGGCGATGAGGTGATTTTTAATACCGGCACCGATGAACATGGGATCAAGATTTATCGCAAAGCGCAAGAAGAAGGCAAAGATCCGCAGGCGTATTGTGATGAATACGCCGGCAAGTTTGATGCTTTAAAACAAGCGCTTAATTTAAGTTATAACAAATTTATTCGCACTACCGATCCCGACCACATGAAGGCGGCGCAGGAATTTTGGAAACTATGCGAAAAAAATGGTGATATTTATAAAAAGAAATATCAGGTTAAATATTGTGTGGGGTGCGAATTAGAAAAAACTGATTCCGAATTAGTGGATGGCAGATGTCCGGTGCATCCGAATTTGGAATTAGAGTTGATTGATGAAGAAAATTATTTTTTTCGATTTTCCAAATACCAGCAATCATTGTTGGATTTATATGACAAGAATCCGGATTTTGTGGTGCCAAAAAATCGCCAGCTAGAAATTCGTAATTTTGTTGCTAGTGGTCTGCAAGATTTTTCTGTTTCGCGCCTTAAATCTAAAATGCCATGGGGAATTCCGGTGCCGGGCGATGAAGATCAGGTGATGTATGTATGGTTTGATGCTTTGGTAAATTATATTTCTACTCTCGGCTGGCCTAAGGGCAAGAAATTTAAAGAATTTTGGCCCGGATATCAAGTGGCCGGTAAAGATAATCTTCGTCAGCAAAGCGCAATGTGGCAGGCGATGTTAATGTCGGCCGGCTTGCCGCCTTCAAAACAAGTTTTTATTCACGGATTTATTACTTCTGGTGGGCAAAAAATGAGTAAGTCGCTGGGCAATGTAATTGATCCGTTTGAAATGGTGCAAAAGTTTGGCACCGATTCTTTGAGATATTATTTACTTGGAGCTTTGCCCGCCTATGATGATGGCGATGTTACCGATGAAAAATTTAAAGAATTTTACGGTGCGCATTTGGCGAATGGGATTGGGAATTTAAATTCGCGGATTTTAACCATGTTGGAGAATTATTGCGATGGAGAGATTCCGGAGAATAAGAAGTATTTAATTACCATTGATTGGACTACTGATTTTTGGAAGAAACTACCTTCGTTGGTAGATAATTATAATTTTGGTCAAGTGATAAATATGATTGGTGGCATCGTGGCTATCGCAGACCATTTGATTTCCGAACAAAAACCCTGGGAAAAAGCCAAAAAAGGCGAAGACATTTCCGGTCTGCTTTATCAATTAGCCGAAGCCCTTCGTCACATCGGCGTTGCTCTGCTTCCGATCATGCCTACTACCGCCGAAAAGATTCTCTCGCAGTTTGGTATAAAAGTTGACTGGAAAAAATTTGATTGGGAAGGCGCGACCAAATGGGGCGGATTGAAGCCGGGAACAAAAATCAAAAAATCTGAGGCATTATTTCCTCGGCTGGGATAGTAGTGGACTAAATAATTTATTCCTTACTCTTTATTCCTTAATCCTTAACATATGACCCCCTTTGACATCGCGCTTATCGTCATCATCGCCGCATTTGGTCTTTATGGTTTGTGGCGTGGCATCGTTTACGTGATAATTTCACTCGTGGGTATGATAGCGTCGGTATATTTGGCTGTGCGTTATTATGATGTGGGGGCCAATTGGCTCATCGCCGTTACTGGCTGGCAGCCCAACATTTCCAAAGTTATAATTTTTGTAATTTCTTTTATTGTCATCAATCGTCTAGTAGTGTTAATTTTTTGGTTTATCAATAAAGCGCTCACGGCCATTACGCATTTGCCGATTATTCGCGGGTTGGATCGGTTAACCGGTTTCGTGTTTGGAGCAGTGGAGGGCGCCTTGACTTTGGGTGTGATTTTTTATTTTATCGCGCGTTTTCCAGTAGGTGAAACTTTTATGGGTTGGGTTGCTAATTCAGTGATTGTGCCTCACACAGTAACTTTGGCCGGAGTATTTTTGCCTTTAATCCCCGAGGCGCTCAAGGCCCTGCGTAGCACGATTGAAGGATTGATCTAAACGGGAGAATTAAAATTTTATGAAAAAATTTGTTTTAATAATTTTTGGTTTATTATTTATCACCGGCTGTGGGCCGGTGGTTTTTGGTGATAGCCAAAATGGCGTCATATTAACACCTTTGGTGTTGGGAGACCTACCTTCCAAAGTTATTTACGAAGATCAAGGGCAAGTTATTGCCACTGACACGATTAAATTAACGTTTTTTGGCGATATGATGCTTGATCGTAATGTTAAAAAACAAATTGATAAAAATGGTGCGGACTGGATTTTTCAAAAATTATACGACGAAACATCGAGCACTTTATTTACATCGAATATTGTCCACGCCAACCTAGAAGGTCCTTTTGCCGATAAACGCCGATCAACTACCAAAGAGATTGCTTTTCGATTTGATCCGGCGCTGATTCCAACATTACAAAAATATAATTTTAATATTTTTACGGTGGCCAATAATCACAGTTTGGATATGGGTAGTGCCGGGCTAAAAGAAAGCGCCCAAAATTTAGCGGCTGCGGGTATCGATTTTTACGGTGATGGCTACGGTATCAGCGATGAAGCGATAAAAATTAAAGAAATCAACGGAATTAAACTAGCTTTTGTTGGTTTGAATGATACTTATTTTCGTTTAGAAAATAAAAAAATAGAAGCGATAGTTAAAAAAGCGGTCGAGCAGTCGGATAAAGTAATTGTTAATATTCATTGGGGTGAGGAGTACAAAACAATTTCTAACATTCGTCAGCGAGCGATCGCTCATCTAATGATTGATGCCGGTGCGGATGTTATTATCGGGCATCATCCGCACGTGGTACAGGAAATGGAAATTTATAAGAATCGTCCAATTTTTTATTCGCTCGGTAATTTTGTATTTGATCAATATTTTTCCAAAGAAACTCAGCAAGGGCTGGCGATTGAACTGTCGTTTTTGCCAGTTACGGTTTCGAATAAAGAAACAGCGAACTCATCATCATTGTTTGCACATATTTATTTTCTCCAATCCATTTTAAGTCAACCCCAACTCATGACTTCGTCAATTTCTAATAAGTTTTTTGAAACGTGGGTTGCCAGTAGTCGACTTAATGGGTATAATTTTGATAATTTTAACACCTTGACAATCAGCATGTTACAATCTGATATCTAAAATTATAAGCTATTTTTATGATTGATTCTCATTGTCACTTACAATTCAATGCCTATAAAGACGATCGCGAGGTCGTGATTAAACGTTGTCTAGAAAAAGGTGTGCAATGTAATATTGTAGGTACACAAAAAGATACCAGCAAGGCGGCGGTGGAGTTGGCGGAAAAATATGACGGATTGTACGCGACTATCGGGCTTCACCCCATTCACATTACTTCCACCGAAGTTGATGAAGAAGAAATAATTTTTAAGTCGCGCGAAGAAGATTTTGATGAAGCGTATTATGATGAATTGGCTAAGTCAAAAAAGGTGATCGCGGTAGGGGAATGCGGCATTGAGCTTTTTCATTTACCGCCAGAGGCGGATAAAGAAGAAATCCTCAAAAAACAAACTGGGATTTTTTTACAGCAGATTAATTTTGCGCGCAAACATGATTTGCCGTTGGTCATCCATATCAGAGATGCCTATAATGAAACAATCAGCGTATTACAAAACCTAACACCTAAAAGCTATAAGCTAAAAGCTACAATTCACTGCTTCTCCGGCAATTGGCAGCAAGCTCAACAATTTTTAGACATGGGATTTTATATTGGCTTTACCGGTGTGATCACTTTTCCTGCCCGTAAAACCAACCCTAAGCCAACCGAGGATTTATTGGAGGTAGTAAACAAATGTCCGTTAGACAGAATTTTGATTGAAACTGACGCGCCCTATCTCGCACCGCAAAAATATCGTGGCGAGCGTTGTGAGCCGTGGATGGTAAAAGAAGTGGCAAAAGAGATTGCTGAGTTGAAAGGTCTGGGCATGGAGGAAGTAGTAAAAATGGCCGACGAAAATGCTAAAAGGTTGTTTACTAACATGATTTGAGTTATCCCCA
This sequence comes from Candidatus Magasanikiibacteriota bacterium, assembly GCA_041678665.1. Classification (GTDB taxonomy): domain Bacteria; phylum Patescibacteriota; class Patescibacteriia; order Magasanikbacterales; family GWA2-37-8; genus GWA2-37-8. The sequence goes on along the minus strand of JBAYNU010000002.1, from coordinate 63,200 downwards.
ATATTAATTTTAAAAATCCCTTGACCTTTTTCAGTAAATCCTGTAAAATATGGGCGTCCAAAAATATATTGTATGAATGAAGAATCGGACAAAACTCGCCTTCGTCAAGGCTCTGGCGAGCAAAGAAAAACCAGCGATCGAGCTTATTATATGTTCGCAATGCGGATCGTAGGGGATTTTGGGATAGCTATTGCTGTACCGGCGGTGTTGGGGGTATTATTAGGAAATTGGTTAGATAATAAATTTGATAAATATCCTCTTTTTTTAATAATTTGTTTGGTTTTAGCCTTTGCCGCTACTGTGCGCATTATACAAAAAAAGGCCAAGCGCTACGGGGATCAGTATAATAAATTAAATTAAATTGTCATTCTGAGGCGTAGTCGAAGAATCTAGATCCTTCGTTTCACTCAGGATGACAAACCAATTATGCACATACCGACATTAGCACCGGATACACTCACTACCATCGGAGGCTTCGCTATCACCAATACCATGCTGAATACTTGGATTGCTTTGATTATTTTTTTGGTGTTAGGTATTATTTTACGCAAGTCAATTTCGCTTCGCCCCAAAAAATTACAAAATTTTATTGAATATTTTTTAGAAATTTTATTGGGATATTTTGATCAAGTAACCGGAGATCGAAAAAAGACTATGCGTTTTTTGCCCATCGTCGGTTCGGTTTTCTTTTTTATTTTACTCTCCAATTGGCTCGGTCTTATTCCTGGTACCGGTTCCATTACTTGGGGCGGTAAAATGTTATTGCGTCCGGCCAACACCGATCTTAATCTTACTGTAGCCATGGCTTTGACATCGGTAGTGGTTTCACATTTGTTTGGTTTTATTACCGTGGGTCTTTTTACTCATCTAAACAAATTTATTCAAATCGGCAGTTTTATTAAAAGTTTAAAAAAGGGACCGATCGCTATATTTACCGCTTTTATTGAATTATTCGTGGGGATTTTGGAAATTATTTCGGAAATGGCCAAAGTATTATCTTTATCTTTGCGGTTATTTGGTAATATTTTTGCTGGCGAAGTTTTAATGACAGTGATGAGTAGTTTGGTAGGGTTATTTGTACCAACCCCGTTTATGCTTTTGGAAATTTTAGTCGGTTTGATTCAAGCGGCGGTATTTACCATGTTGACCTTGGTATATCTCACAGTAATGACCACGGCGCCGCACGGCGAAAGCGAACATTAAAACACCAGAACACGAGAACATAAAAACAGTTTGTTTTAATGTTTTCATGCTTTAATGTTTTAATAAAGATGTAACTTTGCGAAGTAAAAAATATTTTCCCTTCGTCGAAGTTGTGTCGTAAAGGTCTAAAAATATGGAACACGCATCAGTGTTGGCCCTAGCTAAGGCCTTGGCTATCGCCATTGGCGGTATTGGTCCGGCTTTGGCTATTGGTCGTTTAGTCGCCAAGGCTATGGAAGCCATCGGACGCAATCCGGAGGCTTCGGGCAAGGTATTTGTGCCAATGTTACTCGGTGCCGCGTTTGCCGAGGCCATCGCGATCTACGCGTTGGTTGTCGTTTTCACCCTCAAATAGTTTGATTGACTGGATCAATTTTGGTCTGGTCAAATCAGATCGTTTGCGCTAAATTGCTAAACTGTTAAATTGTCAAATTGCTTTTGTGACAATTTAACAGTTTGATAATTTAACATTTCATGATTATGGAACAAATTAATTTAGAAACCACCAGCGAACACACAGAGGTGACCGCCGATACCGGTGTTTTGGCATCGCTTGGCATTAATGGCCAATTATTTGTATTTCAAGCCATTAATTTTGCCATTGTAATGGTAGTGGTTTGGTATTTGATACTAAAACCAATCACCAAGAAGATGGTCGAGCGTCAGAAAATGATTGATGATAGTATCGAAAATTCCAAAAAAGTTGAAGAAACTTTGCGTCGTGGCGAGCGCGATTATCAAGCGCGTATCGACACCGCCAAAGTGGAAGCCAACAAAATTTTGGAAAAGACCAATGTTGAAGCCGGTAAAATGTCGGAAGAATTAAAAGTAAAAGCCAAAAAAGAGATTGAAGGATTAGTAGAAACGGCCAGACGCAATATTAAAACCGAGAAAGAAAGTATGGTTAAGGATTTAAAAGAAGAAACCGCTGGATTAATTGTGTCTGCCCTGGAAAAGATTTTGAGTGAAAAAATTGATGAGAAAAAGGACAAGAAAATTATTGAGGAGATGCTTGATAGTGTAAAGAAGTAAGCAGTAATACGTTTGTCATTCTGAGCGAAATGAGCCAAAGGTGAATGAAGTCGAAGAATTTATCGGCGAATAATCACAGATTCTTCGATTCGCTTCGCTCACTCAGGATGACAACAACGAAAACAATTATGCCCAAAAAGAAAACCACTACAACCCAATACGCCAAAGCTTTGTATGAGCTGACCAAAGATTTGAAGGGTGAAAAATTACATATTATCCTCGCGGAATTTGTAAAAATTTTGGCGCGCGCGCATAAATTAAAACAAGCCGAACGGGTAATTGCTGAATTTGTAAAATACGCCAAAAAAGAACAGGGGATAGTGTCTTTGGATGTGGTAACGGCTCGTGGCATGAGCGATAAGGAATTAATTAAAATTGGTGATGTTTTTTCCAGTCAAGGCGAAGTTACACCGATTGTAGATAAAGATATTATTGGCGGAGTAGTAGTTAAGTCCGATGAAGTTATTTTTGATGCGAGTGTAAAAAGACAATTAGCGCGATTAAAACAAAAATTATCATAAAGCAAATTAACAACTAACAATTAGCAATTAACAAATCGGTATGCTGACTTGTTAGTTGTTTATTGTTAATTGTTAATTAAATTTATTATGTCTATCAATTCCATAGTAGAAGAACTGCGCAAAAATATTTCCGCTTTTGAAAAACAAGTAGAAGTGGAAGAAGTGGGAAAAGTAATCGAAGTCGGCGACGGAATTGCTCGTATGAGTGGACTTTCGCAATGTCAGGCCAGCGAAATGCTTGAGTTTTCTGGCGGTACATATGGTGTGGCCTTAAACCTCGAGGAAGAAACCGTTGGCTCGGTGCTTTTGGGTGAATATACCCATATTAAAGAAGGTGATACTGTTAAGCGCACTGGTCGCATTTTATCTGTTCCAGTAGGTGAACAACTTATTGGTCGTGTGGTAAATCCTTTGGGCAAAGCAATTGATGGCGGTGTGGAAATTAAAACCGAAAAGTTTTATCCAATCGAAAAAATTGCTCCAGGTGTAATGAAGCGCGAACGGGTTAACCAACCAGTGCAGACCGGCATTAAATCTATTGATGCTATGTTTCCAATTGGGCGCGGTCAGCGCGAACTTATCATTGGCGATCGCCAGATTGGGAAAACTGCTTTGGCCATTGATACAATTATCAATCAAAAAGGTCAGAACATGATTTGTGTGTATGTGGCCATCGGTCAAAAAGAATCCAAGATCGCGCGTATTGTAGCTAAACTCAAAGAACATGGCGCTATGGACTATACAATCGTCGTGGTGGCTGGCGCGTCGCAGCCCGCTTCACTTTCTTATATTGCGCCCTATGCCGGTGTGGCCATGGCGGAATATTTTATGGACCAAGGTAAAGATGTGCTCTGCGTGTATGATGACTTATCTAAACAGGCTTGGGCTTACCGTGAAATTTCGCTTTTACTGCGTCGCCCACCGGGTCGCGAGGCCTATCCGGGTGATGTGTTTTATCTTCATTCTCGTCTTTTGGAGCGCGCTTGTCGCCGCAATAAAGAAGCCGGCGGTGGATCCATTACCGCTTTACCAATTATCGAAACTCAAGCCGGTGATGTGACCGCCTATATTCCTACCAATGTAATTTCCATTACCGACGGTCAGATATTTTTGGAATCGGATTTGTATTTCCGTGGTATTCGCCCGGCCGTAAATGTGGGCTTATCCGTGTCGCGTGTAGGTGGTGATGCTCAAATTAAACCCATGAAAAAAGTCGCTGGCAAATTAAAATTAAACATGGGCCAGTTCCGTGAGTTGGAAGCGTTTGCCCAGTTTGCGTCCGACCTTGATCCAGCCACCAAAAAACAAATTGATTTGGGCCAGCGTTTAGTGGAAGTGCTCAAACAACCGCAATATCAGCCGATGAATGTGGCCAACCAAGTGGCAATTATTTACGCCGTGTCCAATGGTTTTGCCGATAACGTGCCGGTAGCCGGGATGCAAACATGGGAAAATAAATTTCATGAATTTTTCAATCGTTCCAAATCCGCGCTTTTGAGCAAAATCGCCAAAGCGGATTGGGATGAAAAGATTGAAGCGGAATTGAAGGGGGCTTGTGAAGAGTTTGTGAAACAATAGACAATATACATGGAAAAATATACAAATTTATATGGAGGGAAAATTTCATGTATTGTTGAAAAATAAAATTAATAGATTCGTTTTATACTGTTATCAGATAGTGAAAAATTTTCCAAGTAATGAATTGTATGGCGTTAGTTCGCAGTTGCGCCGAGCATCAATGTCTATAATGTTGAATTATGTTGAGGGATACGCGCGTAGGCGAGACAAAGTTAAGTTAAATTTTTATGAGATATCACATGGTTCGTCGCAAGAATGTAAGTATATAATATATTTCGCGTTTATTCAGAACTGGATTAGTAAAGATGAATATAATGTCGGTTTGGAAATGTCTAATGAAATAGGAAAAATGATTTGGGTGACAATAGATAAATTAGAAGAAAAAATAGAAAGTGTATCGTAATCCATGTATTTTGTATATTGTTAAGTATGGCCGTAAATACCAAAGCAATCAAACGTCGCATCAAATCCGTGGGTAATACCAAAAAGATTACCAAAGCCATGGAAATGATGTCCGCCGTCAAGATGAGAAAAGCGGTGGAAGCGGCGCAAAACACGCGCACCTATGCCAAAATGGCCTGGGATCTTTTGGTAAATCTTTCCAAAGGCGAGCGCGAAGGCATTGCTCTTATGGATATTAGGCCGGTGAAAAAATTATTAGTGATCTTGATTACCAGCAATCGCGGGCTGTGCGGCAGTTTCAATGCCAATATCATTCGCAAGACGGCGGCGCAACTCCAGGATCCCAAAAATATTAGTCGCCAGCGCGTGGCCGGAAAAGTAGTAGAGCCGTCCGATAATATTGAGGTGGATGTTTTGGGAATTGGAAAAAAAGGCGCCGAATTTGCCAAAAAAATGAAATACAATTTAACCGCGTCTTATACCGGACTGCCAGATACTCCCGGGCTCAAAGATATTTTGCCGGCTGCGCGTACAATAATTGCGGATTACGAATCCGGCAAATACGACAAGGTGGTAGTGGCTTACACCGATTTTAAATCGGCCATCGCGCAGGTGGCTAAGTTAAGACAGGTTTTGCCGGTGTCGGAAGTGGATTTGGAAAAGATGATCGGGGATAATGAAGGAATAAAGAATAAGGAACAAGGAGTAAGCGAACCAAAAATCGAACTAGGCGAATATTTATTTGAACCAAATCGTACCGAGGTTTTAAAAATTATTTTACCGCGTTTGGTAGAAACGCAAATTTTTCAAGCGCTTTTGGAATCGTCCGCCAGCGAACACAGCGCCCGCATGATGGCCATGAAAAACGCGTCTGAAGCGGCCACCGATATGATCAAAGAATTAAATTTGAATTTTAACAAAGCCCGCCAGGCCGGCATCACGCAAGAAATTGCGGAAATCGCCGGTGGATCGGCGGCGTTGGAATAACGTTTATGAGCACAGAAACCCAAGGATACCCGGTCGAATTAATCAGAAAACAAGTTTTGGAGAATATCCTAGAGTTACGGGATGACAGAAAGTGGACAGATGATATACCGTCGGAGATTTTAAAACCAGACCATCCTAATTATTATAATTATAGATGTCGTGGTGCTTGGTTTTCGAGTATTGCGTCAGAAATAGTAAGTCTATTAAGAAGGGACCAAACACTTAGCACAGAAATACGAAGTGAGTGTGAAAATTTTATCGAGTTTGTCCAAGCGATGCCTAAGCGCGATCCAGATCGGACTACAGATGATGATATCGAGAAAGGAAAATTATTTTTAGATCATATTATTAATTATCTTAAAACCAACTCTTAATACATAATCACTATGATAGAAAAACAAATTATAGGAACAATTTCCCAAATCATCGGCGTGGTGGTGGATGTGAAGTTTGAAAAAGAGCTTCCAGATATTTATCACGCTCTTGAGGTAAAATTGCCCGATGGCGGTAAATTAATTTTGGAAACCGAACAGCACTTGGGCGGTAATGCCGTGCGTACCGTAGCTATGAGTACTACCGACGGTTTACAACGCGGTATGGAAGTAATTTCCACCGGCGCGCCAATTTCTGTGCCGGTTGGCCCTGAAACTATGGGTCGCATGTTTAATGTTACCGGGCAGACCATTGATGGCTTGGGAGAATCCAAAGCCAAAAAGTTCTATCCTATCCACCGCAAAGCCCCGACTTTTGACAAGCAATCCACCAAATACGAAATTTTAGAAACTGGTATTAAAGTGGTTGATTTGATTTGTCCATTTTTGAAAGGCGGAAAGATTGGTTTATTTGGGGGCGCGGGCGTGGGCAAGACCGTGGTTATTCAAGAACTTATCCGCAATATCGCCCAAGAGCATGGCGGTTATTCCATGTTTGCCGGTGTAGGCGAGCGTTCGCGTGAAGGTAATGATCTTTATAATGAAATGAAAAACTCCGGCGTGCTGGCTAAAACCGCGTTAGTTTTCGGTCAGATGAATGAACCGCCGGGAGCGCGCGCTCGCGTGGCTTTGACCGCTTTAACCATGGCCGAATATTTCCGCGACGAAGAAGGCAAAGATTTATTGCTCTTCATTGATAATATTTTCCGTTTCACCCAAGCCGGCTCCGAAGTGTCCGCTCTTCTGGGCCGTATGCCTAGCGCGGTAGGTTATCAGCCCACGCTTGCTTCCGAAATGGGCGCTTTGCAAGAACGCATTACGAGTACCGACAAAGGTTCTATTACTTCAGTGCAAGCAATTTATGTGCCGGCCGACGATCTCACTGATCCGGCTCCGGCTACCACTTTTGCGCACTTGGATTCCACCGTGGTACTCAATCGTTCGCTCACCGAGCTTGGTATTTATCCGGCTGTAGATCCGCTGGATTCTTCGTCCACCATTTTGGATCCCAACATTGTGAGTAAAGAGCATTATCAAACTGCGCGCGATGTGCAAAAAGTTTTGCAGAAATATAAAGACTTGCAGGATATCATCGCCATCTTGGGTATGGAAGAATTGTCCGACGAAGATAAACTTACTGTGTCTCGCGCTCGCAAGGTTCAGAAATTTTTGTCCCAGCCGTTCTTCGTAGCCGAAACATTCACCGGCACCGAAGGCAAATATGTTAAACTCACCGACACCATTCGCGGTTTTCGCGAAATTTTAGACGGCAAGCATGACGACAAACCAGAGCAAGCGTTTTACATGAAAGGAAATATCGACGAAGTTAAATAACAGCATGCAAAATACATGGAATAATATACAAATGTATCATTTTCCATGTATCGTGTATCGTAAATAAATATGTCAAATCTAAGATTTAAGATAGCGACCCCCGAAAAGGTGGTTTACGAAAATACCGAAGTAACGCAAGTAACCATCCCCACCATGGACGGTGAAATTACGGTTATGCCCAATCATATTCCGCTTGTTTCCGTTCTCAAAGCCGGGGAGATGCGTATTGTGGATAAAGCGGGGGATCATCCAATTGCCGTGGCCGGTGGATTTTTGGAAGTGCGCGGTAATAACGAAATTGTTATTTTGGCCGATAATGCTGAACGGGTAGAAGAAATTGATGTCGCGAGGGCGCAGGAAGCCCATAAAAGAGCACAGGAACAAATGGAAAAAATCAAAAATGTTCAAGATGTGGATTATGCCCGTTTACAAGCCGTGATTGATCGCGAAATGAACCGCATTAATGTTGGAAAGAAGTACAAGCGTCTCCCCAAGAGCCAATAATTTACCCTACTTGACACGAAAGCCCGGTTGTATTGCCGGGTTTTTTGGTTGTGGTATAATAATGAGTAAGGAATAAAAATTAAGGAGTAAATATATTTTGTGTTCGTTTATTCCTTAATCCTTATTCTTTATTCCTTCTTTGTATGGAAAAATGCGTAGAATGCAACATGCCTCTGGAAAAAGATGATGACCGCTGCGCTTGTCAAGAGTCGGTGTGCTATCATTGTTGCAAGTGCGGCAATGGCTGCGGGTGCGGTTGCAGCGAAAAATAATAAACTTTGTCTTGAGAATGGATTAGCGTCCAAATTTTTATGTTACCACTGTAACATTTTTTTGTTTATCGCGTCATCTATAATAGCAGTGAGCGAAGAAGTGGCTTTGTTTACAAAGACATTTCTGAGCGAATGAGATTATATAATTATATAACGATCCGCCTTTGCGGATTTGTCGTGTTTTCCTAAATTTTATGCAAAATAATACTAAATTGACAATGAAAATTTACTGGCAGCATCTAAAACGCTATCCTTGGCTTGGGATAGTGGTATTTTTGTCTACAATTTTTGCTTCGGTATTTGATGTGATTATTCCACTGTATTACAAGAAATTCTTTGATATTTTATCAATTGGTCAAAATAATTCTATTGATGCCTTATTGTTTGTTTTGCTTATTATTTTAGCGCTCAATTTCACACATTGGGCGTTTTGGCGCATCCAAACTTTTACTTTGGTAAGTTTGGAGAGTTGGATGCTCAAGGATTTGGCCAATACCTGTTTTAGGTATCTTCATTTGCATTCCTACGCTTTTTTTAACAGCAGTTTTGTGGGTTCTTTGGTAAAACGGGTTAATTGGTTTACACGCGCGTTTGAAGGTTTGGCGGATCGACTGGTATATAATCTTTTGCCTTTGGTAATAAACTTGTCAGTCGTCATCGCGGTGTTATTTTTTAAGAGTCATCTTTTGGGTTATATTATGTTGGCGTGGTTAGCTTTATTTTTTACCGTCAATTGGCTATTGATTAAGTTCAAGATGCCCTATGATATCAGACGCAGTGAAGCCGAGTCGGCCACTACCGCTATTTTGGCAGACACCATTACCAACCAAACCAATGTAAAATTATTTGGTGGTTATAATAAAGAAACCAGTCTATTTGATGTAGCGCTGGATAAATTACGTCGTTTGCGCAAGTTCTCTTGGAATATCAATAATACTGTGGAAGCGGTTCAGGGTTTTTTGATTTTTATTTTGGAATTTGTGGCTTTTTACTATGGATTAAAATTATGGCAAGCCGGACAATTTACAATTGGCGATTTTGTATTACTGCAATCCTATGTGATTATCGTTTTTATGAAGATTTGGGATTTCGGCAAGGTGATGCGCCATATTTTTCAAGAAATGGCCGACGCCGAAGAGATGACCGAAATTCTCAAAACCCCGCACGGTGTGGCGGATAAGTCGCGAGCGAAAAATTTACAAGCGACAGACGGGAAAGTGGTTTTTGATAAGGTTTGTTTTAGCTATAATGAAACTCGGCGCGTGTTGAATGATTTTTCTTTGACTATTAGTTCGCGTGAAAAGGTAGCGTTTGTGGGGCCGTCGGGAGCCGGCAAGACCACCATTACCAGATTATTGTTGCGCTTGTATGATATTGACAGCGGTCGGATTTTGATTGATGGGAATGATATCACCGATGTTAAACTGGAAAGTTTGTGGGCGGCAGTAAGCTATGTGCCCCAGGATCCAATTTTATTTCATCGCAGTTTAATGGAAAATATTCGTTACGGAAAATTTGACGCGACCGACGAAGAAGTATTTGTAGCCGCGCGGCTCGCGCATTGTCACGAGTTTATATCCGAATTTTCCGAAGGATATAATACTTTTGTGGGAGAGCGGGGAGTAAAACTTTCCGGCGGTGAGCGTCAGCGCGTGGCGATTGCGCGCGCGATTTTACGGGGCGCGCCGATTCTTATTATGGACGAAGCCACTTCCAGTTTGGACTCTGAATCCGAACATCTGATTCAAGATGCGCTTGTCAATCTAATGAAAAACAAAACTGTGATTACCGTGGCGCACCGTTTATCTACTATCATGAAAATGGATCGAATTATTGTGATTGGCGAAGGCGGAATTATTGAAGAGGGGACGCACGCGGATTTGGTCAAAAAAACTTCTGGTGTTTACAAGAAGCTTTGGAGTATTCAGGCGGGCGGGTTCATAAACTAAGCGAGTGAGTAAAATAAAAATTTATTTTTATTTTTGAGCGAGCGATGTTTATATGTGGCGAAGCCCTTATCCAGTAGCTTACAGCTTGTAGCTGATAGCTTTTAGGAGTGAATGACAAATGCCACTTCGAAATAATATGAGACATCTCCGTCTGTCATCCTGAGCGAAGCGAAGGATCTCTTTGACTTTGTGATTTAAGGGATTCTTCGGTCGTTTCACTTCCTCAGAATGACAATTGAGAAGATGACCCATCATATAAAAAATAGAGACCGTGCAATCCTCCCTGATTGCACGGTCTGTTTGAAGCTATGCTCAAAATTCTTCCGCCGCCCCGGTGAGGAACATGCAGTCGTCATAGTCCTGCGTGTTCGTACATTGATTTAGGCTCACAATAAAGTAGAGAGCCCCTTCTCGCGGGACAAAACACATCGTATAATCTTTTTTTTCCAGCTGTGTGTCGCCTATTGTTATCATTACTTTTTCACTTTCATCGCCGAAGCGATGATAGCAATAGAGCGATAAAGCTTCTTGCGAAAGTATGAAACCTGCTTTGAGCTTTTCGGTGTGGGCATTTAATAAATTGCCGAGTTGCCAAAAGAGCAAGACCAAAAATAAATATACTACTGCCCATTTATATTTTTTCATGATTTCCTCCTATGATTTTGAGCTTAGTATATTATATATTGATTGTCAGAAATTGTAAAACAAAGGATCCATCATATAAAAATAGAGACCGTGCAATCCTCCCTGATTGCACGGTCTGTTTTACTTTTTCAAGAAGCGGCATTCTTTCGCTCCAGGGTCCAACTTGCAGTTGCAGGCTGGAATCTTTATTTGGTGTTTTAGCCCTTTGTCGTCATGGCAAAAGAGCGCTTTCTCATTCATGCTCCATACGATGGGCGGAGCATAACCTGCCTCACGACAAGCTGCTTCTTCTGACAACGCGCACATCTTTTTAAAAGACGCGTAGTCATTGGCTAGCCCCCACCACAGGAGGAATACCAGTATCAATGCCCCTATTACCACGGCATTGATGACTCTTTCGTTGTGTTTCATTTTTCTCTCCTTGCTTGGATGTTTGGATTAGAAAACATAGTATTGTTTTAGCATAAAAATGTTTTCTTGTCAATGAGCGGAAAGTAGGGTAAAATACGATAGTAAAAGATCCCGATTTTCATCGGAATGATAGGTAATGATTATGCCAAAATACCCTCTCAACCCCGCGCAAAAACAGGCCGTGGAATATGCCTCCGGCCCGCTTTTGATTGTGGCGGGCGCCGGTACCGGTAAGACCACGGTAATTACGCAAAAAATTACACATTTAATAGAAAATAAACTCGCTACTCCCGAGCAAATTTTGGCGTTGACTTTTACGGAAAAGGCAGCCGGAGAAATGCAAACGCGCGTGGATGAAATGCTTGAGCTCGGATATGTGGATATGCAAATTTCCACCTTCCATGCTTTTTGCCAGCGGATTTTGGAAAATCATGGATTGGACATTGGTCTACCTAATCAATTTAAATTACTTACCGAAACCGACGCTTGGCTTTTGGTGCGGCGCAATTTAGATAAATTTGATTTGGATTATTATCGACCTTTGGGAAACCCAGCCAAGCATATTCACGAACTCTTAAAACATTTTTCTAAATGTAAAGATGAACTTATTACACCGCAAGAATATTTGGAGTATGCGGAAGGGATGAAGTTGGACAGCGATTCTACATTGTCATCCCCGCCATGCCTGCCGGCAGGCAGGCGAAAGCGGGGATCTGCCCCAGAAGTCGCGGATTCCCGTTTTCACGGGAATGACAGTAATGCCGCCGTCGATTTTAAACGCCTTTCCGAAATCGCCAACGCCTATCACGCGTATAATCAATTACTTCTTGATAACAGCGCGCTTGATTTTGGCGATTTGATTTTTTACACCATAAAATTATTGCGTGAACGACCGAATATTTTGAAATTATTACGCGAGCGTTATAAATATATTTTGGTGGATGAATTTCAGGATGTGAACTGGGCGCAATACCAGTTGGTACAAATGATTGCAGGCGAAGAAAACCAGCTTACCGTCGTTGGCGACGATGACCAGTCAATCTATGCTTTTCGCGGTGCCAGCGTGAATAATATTTTACGGTTTAAAGAAGACTATTCGCAGGCCAAAGAAATTGTTCTTAATGAAAATTATCGTTCTTGCCAGGAAATTTTGGATTTGGCATATAAATCTATTCAGAATAATAATCCGGATCGGTTGGAGGTGAAGCTCAAAATAAATAAGCGACTCACCGCAAATTGTCATCCTGAGCGAAGCGAAGGATCCTTTAACGTTCGAAGTAGAAGGGATTCTTCGACTACGCCTCAGAATGACAACGCGCGAACGGCGAGCGTCTGTCACATTCACTCTACCACACTGGATGAAGAAGTAAAAAGCGTGGTTGACGAAATCGCGCGGCTCAGAACCATCAACGAAAGCGCGACCTGGGATGATTTTGCCATTTTGGTGAGAGCCAACGCGCATGCCGATCCGTTTATTAATGCTTTGGAAAAACAGGGGATACCATACGAATTTATCGCTTCAGCCGGGCTTTATCGTCAGCCCATTGTTTTGGACTGTATCAACTTTCTTAAATTATTAGATAATCACCACGAATCAACCGCGATATTCCGTTTGTTAAATTTGTCGTTTTTACAATTTCCAGCCGAGGATATCCAAAAAATAACTTCTTTTGCCAAAAAGAAATCTGTTTCCTATTTCGAGTCGCTTAGGCGCGCTTCGGAATTATATTTATCCGTTGCTGGATTTGAACTTGCTCAAAAAATTACTTCTTGGATTAAAACTGGACAAACCAAGGTTGGTAATAGCAAACCAACCACGCTTTTGGTGGAGTGGTTGGAAGAAAGTGGATATTTTAGTTATTTAATAAAACAAGAAGAAGCAGGTAATCGCGGCGCCATTCGACAAATTCACCAGCTTAAGCAATTTTTGGAATATATTTCGGCTTATGAAACCGCCGAAGCCGGCGCGACCGTATCTGGATTTTTGGAACATTTTAATTACATTGTGGATTCAGGCGACAAGGGATCATTACATCAAATGGTGGATACCCCTGACTCGGTGAATATTTTAACTATTCATGGCTCCAAGGGTTTGGAATTTAAATACGTGTTTGTAGTAAATTTGGTGGAAGAACGTTTTCCATCGCGCGCGAGATCCGAAGCGATTGAAATTCCTTTTGAATTAATCAAAGAGCAATTACCGGAAGGCGACGAGCATATCGAAGAAGAACGAAGGTTGTTTTATGTGGCGATGACCCGCGCTAAGGAAAAGTTATATCTAACCAGTGCTGATGATTATGGTGGCAGTCGACAGAAAAAAAACAGTCGGTTTTTGAGCGAGCTCGGATACGAGGCGAAAGGATTAAGGAGCAAGGAAAAAGGAGTAAGTGAATTTGTCATTCCGACCGAGCCCGCAGGGCGAGCGGAGGAATCCCTTCGATTGCAAAGTTTAAAGGATTCTTCGACTTCGCTTCGCTCCGCTCAGAATGACAATGATCAAGTTCGTTCTGATTCAATTTATCATCTCCCCGAACGATTTTCTTATTCACAGCTTAATTCATATTCTACCTGTCCGTATCAATACAAGCTGGCCAATGTTGTCGGCATACCCACCAAAGGTAATGCTAATTTCAGTTTTGGCCAAAGCATGCATGGAACCTTACAGGCATTTTATGAACGCGCGCGCGTTTTAAATAGCGCCACCCAAGATTCATTGTTCAGTTCGATTACGATCTTAAAAAAATCCGGTAACCTAAAAATACCCGAAATTAAAGAATTGTTGGAAATTTACGATCAACACTGGATTGATGATTGGTACGAAAGCAAGGGTCAGCGTGACACTTATTATACCGAAGGCAAAGAAGTGCTCAAAAAATTTTATGAAGAAAATGAAAAAAATGGCTGGACAGTTCCGGTTACACTTGAAGGGTCATTTCGTATAAAAATTGGCGGGTTCACGGTAAGCGGTCGCATTGATCGTATTGATCAATTACCCGATGGCTCATTGCATATCGTGGATTACAAAACCGGCAAAGGTAAAGAAAAATTATCGAGCGACGACAAAAATCAGCTATTAATTTACCAGTTGGCTGTAAAAACGCTTCCAGAATATTATCATATTGGTGTTGTTAGTAAATTAACTTTTTATTATCTCAACCAAAATTCCCAGATATCATTTTTTGGTTCTGAAAAAGAAATTGTCGCAGTGCAAGAAAAAATGCTTGAAACTATCCAGCGTATTCACGCTCGTGATTTTGCCGCCACCCCCAGTCAATTTATTTGTGGACGATGTGATTTTAGGGATATTTGCGAATTTAGGGCTTAGCGGTAAGTATTTAGAGTGATTTAATGGTCTTGCCAAATAAGGTATTTTGGGATAAAATACAGTTTACTAAACAATGTCATATGACCCTCCGTCAATATTTAATTTTGATGTCGCTAGGTACTTTGATTTGCTGGGGAACTTGGGTATTTGTAATTTTGAGTTTAGATCCCAATAGCGCCGGGACATTAGGCTTGGCTTTCTTTTATTTGAGTTTATTTTTGGCGTTAGTCGGTACATTTTCGGTAATAGTATTTTTGGTGCGGCGAGCGATTGTAAAAAATGATGAGGTTATTTTTCGTCATGTAAAAAAGACTTTTCGCCAAAGTGTTATTTTTACCACCTTGATTATTTTTGCCTTGTTTTTATTACAAGAAAAATTGTTAACTTGGTGGAACGGAATAATTTTAGTAGTTTTATTTGTTATTTTAGAGGCGGTTATTTTTACCAATCGACGTTATAGTAATTTAGAATATTAAGGTATTATGTTAAAAAAATTTGGCAGTAGATTTAGAAAAGAAATAGCTATAGATTTGGGAACAGCCAATACTCTTTTTTATGTAAAGGGTAGAGGGATTGTGATAAATGAACCTAGTGTGGTGGCGGTAAATATGCGCACTGAACAAATTTTGGCAGTGGGCAACGAAGCCAAAGATATGTTAGGCAAAACCCCGCCCCATATTGCTACCACTCGTCCTTTAACTAGCGGAATTATTTCTGATTTTGAAGTAACTGAAAAGATGCTTCGTTATTTTATTGGTAAGGTTTTTGAAGAAAGTTTTAATTTTTTATCTCGGCCGCGTGCCGTTATCGGTGTTCCGCTTGAAATTACCGAGGTAGAACGTAAAGCAGTGGCTGACGCAGTAAAAAACGCTGGTGCTAGGGAAGTGTGGGTGGTAGAAGAACCAATGGCCGCCGCGATCGGGAGTCGCATGCCGGTCAAGGAACCGGTGGGCAACTTTATTGTAGAAATTGGCGGTGGCACAACCGAGATAGCCATTATTTCTTTAGGAGGGGTAGTTACTTGGAAATCAATTAAGGTTGCTGGGGATGAACTTTGTCGTAATATTGTGCAGTATGCACGTGATAGTTTTAATTTGCTTTTAGGTGAACGGCAGGCAGAAGAAATAAAAATTCGCATTGGATCGGCGATTGAAATGTCAGAAACTATGGAATATCCAATGCGAGGACGAGATTTATTAACCGGGTTACCTAAAGAAATAATGATTAACGACGCGCAGGTGCGTGAAGCAATTATCAAATCGCTACGAACGATTGTTGACAATATTAAAGCCACCTTGGAAGTGGCGCCGCCGGAATTGGTGGCCGATATTCACGAGCGCGGACTATTGTTGTCAGGTGGCGGTGCTTTACTGCGGGGTATGGATCAGTTAATTTCTCGAGCTACCGAAATCCCAGTGCGTATTGCCGATGATCCGCTTACTTCGGTGGTGCGCGGTTCTGGAGCGTTATTAGATGACCAAGATTTACTTGATGAAGTAGGTGTCTTATCTAGTTAAGTTAGTTTTATGTTATATACTCGTAATCGAAAAACCTACTATTATTTAGGTTTTTTCTTATTTTTAGTAATAAGTTTTCATTATTTAGGAATTTTGCGTCCTTTAGAATATGCTGGTAGATCTTTTATTGTCCCGATAATTTCTAATTTATATGATTTTAAAGTTAATTTAAATAATTCTAATTTTTCAAATAGCGAAGCAGCTTCCACTACCGCATGGTGCGAAAATAATCAACAGCAGATAGTCTTGTTGAGCGCACAGGTTAAAAATTTAGAAAATGAAAACAAACAATTAAAAGAGCAAGTTGATTTTAAAGCTGGAAATCCCCAGCGTTGGATAACTACCGCTGTTTTGGGGCGTAGTTTAGATGGGGTGGAAAAAACCATCATAATTAGAGGCGGTACTAATGACGGGATAAAAGTTAATCAGCCGGTTATTGCCGGTAAAGGTATATTAGTCGGTAAGATTATTAAGACTGAGAACGACATCGCCGTGGTGAGATTAATAAGTGATGGCCAATTTAATATATCAGGCATGATAATAAATAAATCAAATAGCCTGGGGATAGTAGAGGGTGGTTATGGGCTATCTTTACGTCTCAAATTTATTCCTCGTAATGAGGTAGTGGTTGTGGGGGATACCGTCGTTACTGGCGGCTTAGAAACGGAGTGTCCACTTGGGCTTTTGGTTGGCAGTGTGGCAGTGGTGGAAAACGAAGCATATAAACCTTTTCAGCAAGCAGTATTAACTCCCGCTTTGGATTTGGCGCGTTTAAACGTGGTCAGTGTTTTAGCTAAGTAATATTATGATTTTTTTAAAAAGATTATGGCAGTTTATTAAAATCATTTTTTTTGTAGCTGTTATTGTGTTAACTCAAATTTTTGTTATTAATTTTTTGCCATTTCCTCTCAGCGCAATCAACATAGCGGTGGTTGCGGTGTTATGGTATTTAATGTTTAGTTTAGATTTACAAATATTATTTTTGGTGATCCCGGTAGCATTTTTTTTAGAAATTTTTAGCGCCGAAAGTTTCGGAATTATTATTAGTGCATTAGTAATCAGCTTGGCAATTGTCGGTTGGGTATTGTCGTCAGTGTTTACCAACCGTTCTCCTTTGATTGTTTTCTTATCCGGTCTGATATCTGTTGTTTTGTATCGGGTTTTATTTTTTGTTGGTTTGTTAATTTTTGGTGATGCAAGTGCAAGTATTATTTGGTCAAGTCAAAATTTATTAAGTAATTTATTTTATGAGTCTGTTTTGACCGCTTCGGTTTTAGTGATTAGTTATTTAATAACATTATTATTAATAAAAAAGTTTCGTCCCGAATATATTAATTTAGTACCCGGTGAGCATTATGGCCGACAAAAAACTTTTTTACATTACCGATGATAAAAAGAAGATGGGGGATTTATCAGGCCGCTACTCTAAAAAGTGGGTGGAGGAATCTTTATATTTAGATAATTTTGGCATTTCGCCGCCTTCTTCTAAGCGTAATCATTTAGGGGTAAGCATCAGTAAAAAAATAATAAATTTATTTTTGTTGATTATTTTTTTTGGTGTTAGTATAATTTTAGGACGGATATTTTATTTGCAAGTGATTAAGGGGTCTGATTACCGTATTTTGGCGGAAGGTAATCGTATTAGAATGCGTCCGATTTCGGCGGAGCGAGGGATAATTTACGATAACCATGCTCGGCAGTTAGTACAAAATGTGCCTAGTTTTTCTTTAAATATTGTACCACGCGATTTACCTAGCGATTCCGATAAGCGGGAGATGGTTTTACAAAAGGTAGCCGCTATGGTAGGAATGTCTTATCAGCAAATTATAGATTTATTGAGGCAGTACCAGTCTTACAGTTACGAGTCGCTGGTAGTTAAAGAAAATTTAGATCACACCACTGCTTTGCGACTCTACCTACAGAACACCGATTTGCCAGGCGTAGCTATTGAAAGTGGTACCAAAAGAAACTATATTAATACCGGTTTTATCAATTCAGGTATACTTGGCGTGACTTCAACAGCATTAAGTTTTTCGCATCTTCTTGGTTATGTCGGCAAACTCAATATTAATGATTTACACTTGTTACAGTCTGATGGTTATTTTTCTTCCGATGACATTGGCAAAACCGGTCTAGAAAAACAATACGAAAAATCATTGCGTGGGCAGTATGGTCGTCAAAAAATAGAGGTAGATGCAATGGGACGAGCGCAAAATGTGTTAGCCGAAGACCCGCCTATTCCTGGTCAAAACTTATACTTGACCATTGATGCCGAGGCTCAAGCTGTTTTTGAGACAATTATAAGCAAGAGACTTGGTGAACTTGGCTTAAAACGGGCGGCCGGAGTGGCATTAGATCCTGAGACCGGGGCCGTATTGGCGCTAGTAAGTTTGCCGACTTTTGATAATAATGATTTTTCTGGAGGCATTAGTAAAATAAATTATCAAAAATATCTCAACGATATTAATAAGCCCTTATTTAATCGCGTTATTGGTGGGTCTTATCCGTCCGGATCTACTATTAAGCCGGTGATTGCAGCAGCGGCGCTGGAAGAAAAAATAATTACAAAAAATACTGCAATTAATAGTGTAGGCAGTATCCAAGTAGGTAAATGGACATTCAGGGATTGGAAAATCGGTGGTCACGGTATTACTAATGTAACCAAAGCAATTGCTTGGTCGGTGAATTCTTTCTTTTATTATATTGGTGGAGGCTATGGTAATTTTGTCGGATTGGGCGCGGAGAAGTTAATTAAATATTTGCTGTTGTTTAACTTGGGACAAATTACCGGCGTAGATTTACCCGGTGAACAAGATGGTTTTGTGCCATCACCCACTTGGAAAGAAGAAACCAAAAACGAAGCGTGGTATGTAGGAGATACTTATAATTTGTCAATCGGTCAGGGCGAACTTTTGGTTACCCCAATCCAGTTGGCTATGTGGACATCGGCTTTCGCTAATGGCGGTAAAATAATTGTACCGCATTTGGCAGATTATTTTCAGAATGCCGTGAATAAGCAGATTAATAAATTGAATTTTCCCATTAAAAAGAAAAATTTAGTTTCGCAATCAACTATGGATGTTGTGCGTCAAGGTATGCGTGAATGTGTATTGACCGGTAGCTGTCAGCTTTTAAAAACTTTGCCTTTTACCACCGCCGGCAAGACCGGCACCGCTCAGTGGGTGAACAACAAGGCTCCCCACGCCTGGTTTACCAGTTTTGCCCCTTATGACAATCCACGTATCGTTGTTTCTATTTTAGTCGAGGAGGGAACCGAAGGTAGTACTGCCGCGATGCCGATTGCGCGAGATTTTTTAAAGTGGTGGGGAGCTAAATATTTAAAATAGAAATAATTTAAGATTTATGGACAATGAATTAATAAGCGTAATTATTCCTGTATACAATCATGCCCACACCCTGGAGCGATGTTTATGTTCAGTTGCAAGTCAAACCCATCGGCCGCTTGAAGTAATTGTGGTCAATGATGGCAGTACCGATAATTTTAGTAGAGTTTATAAAAATATTAAATTATCTTTAAATATTAAATTAATTAATCAAGAGAATAAAGGCGCTCCGGCGGCGCGCAATCGCGGTTTCAAAGAATCTCACGGTGATTACATAATTTTTTGGGATGCAGACGTGGTTGCTAAGCCCGATATGCTTGCAAAAATGTTGGCGGCTTTAAAGAATAATTCGCAAGTTAGTTATGCTTATTCGCAATTTCAATTTGGTTGGAAAAAAATTAAGAGTAATTTTTTTGACGCCGATTTATTAAAAAGAGTTAATTATATTATGTGTACCTCGCTTATTAAGCGTGTTGATTGCCCTGTCTGGGATGAACTACTAAAGAGGTTCCAAGATTGGGATTTATGGCTTACTATGTTAGAGCAAAATAAAACCGGCGTTTTTGTGCCGGAAGTTTTGTTTAAAGCGATCGTGGGGGGGCGAGTGGGGATAAGTAATTGGCTGCCCAGTTTTATGTATAAATTACCATGGAAAACGAAGTCGGTTAAGAGATACGAGGTGGCGCGGGAGACAATTTTGCGGAAACATCACTTGCTAAAATAAGCAAAACAAAATAAATTACGCCAAATCCTTGAAATAGCGCCGGCGTAGTAATGTTGATAAAAAACAATGCTATCGCCCCGGCGAATAGTCCCCGGCGCAGAGGTTGCAAATTTTTCTCCGCGTCAATGGAATAAGTCGCGCGAAATAAATTTAAAATGATTATAACCAAAAGCGACAAATAGGCAAGTGTACCTATAATTCCCAACTCAGCAATCATTTCCAAATATCCCCAGTCAAATTGCGTGCGAGTTTGAGTTTCTTTGGTCGCGGGGTCAACATAAGTTACAGTCGTACCCAAACCCGAGCCCAGCAGTGGGTTATTTTTTATTGTCCGAAAAATATCCGGTAAAAGCGCCAGGCGAATCGCTCCGCTTGGGTCGGAAACGGGCGTTTGGATGCCGGTCATTCGCACGCCGAGCAGTTCCAGACCAAGTGATTGTCCGCGACTAGCAACAAGATGGAGCGAGCAAAAAATAATTAGCAAACTTATCAAAGCGACGACTGATACAGCGAACCATTTTTTAAAATTTTCGCGGTAAAAAAGAACAACCAAACCAACAATCATTGCCAAAATATAAATTCTGGTAAAATTAAGCGCCAAAATTATAATAGCGCAAATCATTAAAATCCAAAGGCTGGGTTTTTTTGGCTGACGCATAAGGCAGGCCGCAACCACCAAAATAATTGGAATAATAAATAAATGTTCGGGTAAAACAATGCGAAAAAAATTTTGCCCCAGATCGGTGATTTTTCCGGCAGCAATATTACGAAACCAATGATAATAAGGATCGGTTAAAATCGCCAGTCCACTGGAATATAAAAATAATGTAACTAGAGAAAATATTACTGAACCCACGATGAAGGTTTTAACGATAACTGAGTAAGGAGTCAAAAAATATTTTTTAAAATCAAATGCGGGAAAAATCAGAAGAATAAATAAATATAAAATTGCGTCCTGAGCGATAAAAATAGGGGAGTGCCGCAGGGCTAGCCCGTTGGCAATTGCATAAAAAAGAAAAAGACCAAATGTTACCATGCCAATCAGCACATTTTTGGGCGGAAGGTTTAATTTTTCCCGCGCGCTGATTTTTTGTATCAACCAAATAATTGTAAAAATCCCCAAAAACCAGATGCGTAGGATTAAACTTTTTAACTCAAAAAAATGTCCGGCGCCGTCAAGTAAAATTTCTCCAATCAGGATAGTCCACGCCCATGAAATATTTTTTATACAAAAAAATACAAAAATTGTGGCAAGGATTATAGAAATTATTTCTTGCGCGCCAGTTTCTCCGTAGGTCAAAAAAGAAGCCACGCGGATAAGCGCGTAGATCGTAATTAGTCCAAAAATTAAAGCGCGATTGGACAAGTTATGCATGGAGAAGTGTTTTATATCCGTTAATAAATTCTTTGGCAGTCATTGGTTTTTTTCCTTCCATTTGGAGTTCTAATACTTCGATTGGATTACCATCGGCGCAGGTAAAAAATATTTGATTATCCGCAATAGCTGTCATCCCGGGCTTGACCCGGGATCTGCCACAGATTCCTGCTTTCGCCTGCCTGCCGGTAGGCATGGCGGTAATGACAGATAGTAGTTTTACCCGTTTTCCACCCAGCATCGTCCACACCCCCGGCCAAGGGGTAAGGGCGCGGAAGCGATTATAAACCTGCTGGGCGGTTTGACCGGAGAAGTCCACCTGGCCATCAGCGCGAGTCAATTCGTGGCAAACAGTCGCCTTGGAGTCATCCTGGGGTTGGGGGGGCATTTTTGGCCCTAAAACCCACTTTTGGACAGTGTCTATAAGCAAAGATTTGGCCGTTTCTAGAAGTTTTTCACTCAAAGATGTGTAATTGTCGGTCGGATCAATTTTGATCGTTTTCCACGCCAAAATCGGGCCATGATCCAGCTTCTCATCCATCAGCATTATTGTCACACCGGTTTCGCTGTCACCATTCATTAAAGCCGTCTGAACAGGTGTCGCTCCGCGGTATTTTGGGAGTAGAGAAGGGTGGACATTGAGAGAGCCATGACCCGGGGCATCAATAATGTTTTTCGGTATCAGCAAACCGTAATCGCAGACGATGTTTAAGGAGTAAGGAGTAAGGAGTAAGGAAAAATTTTGTAGAGATTCCGGTTGTTCAACTCTTAATCCATATTTTTCCGCCAAAATTTTTACCGAAGATTTTTGTATTTCCTGATGGCGACCAATCGGTTTATCCGGCACCGTGAAAACGGTTTTAATTTCAAAATCAGCGCTGTCAATTAGCGCCTGTAAAATTCCCGCCGCAAAATCATGTGTGCCAAAAAAATTTACAGAAATCACAGAATTAGGAAAAGATTAATTTAAACACTAAAGCTACAGTCATAAATAGAAAAATTATTTTTACCCAACGGTTACCTTTGAGAACGGCAGTTTTGGCGCCTAGATATCCTCCCAGTATAGATCCTATAAATAGGATAATACCGTATTGGAAATTAATTAATCCATGTTGATAGAAAATAACGCAAGATATAATCGACGATATTAGCCAAGGCAAAACATCTGTGGCCGAAGCTTTGACGTAAGTTAGTCCGTAGCCAAAAACGAGAGATGAAATTGTTAGAATACCAGAACCGCCACCAAAGAAACCACCATATATACCCGCCCCAAAATATAATAGCGACCCGATAATTTTTTTTAATATCGAGGTAGTAATAATATTAAGTCCCGATTTTTTACTAAATAAGATTAAAGGAATAGGAATTAATAGAAGAATTGTAACAATGGCTTTTAGTATTTTAGCGTCGGTCACTATCAGAAGCTCAGAGCCAATGACGGCACCCAGTAGACTTAGAATGACCAAAATCGCAACATATTTCCAAACAATCTGCTTATCTTTTGCGTATTTTGTAAAAGAACTGCCCGCCGACGCCACACCGGCAAATTTACTAGTGGCAATCGCTACACTTGGCGGTACCCCTACTAAAATTAACAGTGTGATATTGATCAATCCGCCACCGCCGACCATTGAGCCAATAAAACTAGCTAAACAGCCAATAAGCAATAATCCGATTGTTTGTAGCAACTCAGGCATTTGGTAAAATTAATTGAGAAATACTTTTGCTCGGTTTATATCCACTTCACCACACATATTTTCGTGCATTTTTATTTGAATTTTTTCGTAAGGCGTTTTTTGTTTTAGTAACCACATTAGTTTGGTTGACATTGTTTCCATACTCATATCGAATGCTTGAATAACGCCGGTATGAAGAGCTTTTAACCCAACATCATTTAATCCCATAATAGTTGCTCCACCGGGGCATTGCGTTGTTACCACCACTGGCACTTTTTTATTTCTAGCATATTCTAAAGATGGCAATAAATCATATGGAATATCACCGGAGCCATAGGCGCGAATAACCAAACCACGTACCCCGTTGTTTATAATACCTATAATATGTTCATTTTTTAGCCCAGGAATTAAAGTTAGACAAACAACATTATCATCAAATCCGTTTTTGGGTGTAAATTTTTTGGTGTGGCCAAGGTGGTTGTTGTCATTAATTTTTATTCCAATAGAAATCTCCCCAAAATCACGGTTGTTGAATGTTTTGAAAGCATCAAGATCAGATTCGCTAATTTTTTTCGCACGACAACCCAAAATAATTTTACTGCCAAATACTACAAATACGCCACCTAACTTCATGCTGGCTACTCGCACTCCGTTTACTAAATTATTATGAGCATCCGAACTTATTCCTTCAGCGGGTATTTGGGCGCCAGTTAATACCACTGGTTTTCCTATTTTTAATAAAGCGAATGACAGAGCGCTTGAAGCATAGGCCAAGGTATTAGTACCCATCGTTATTAGGAAGCCATCATATCTGGTATAGTTATCATTAATTTTTTGCACCAATTTTTCCCAAAGTACATGGGTGATATTAGTGCTATCGATATTATCAATAAATTCAGTGGTAATTTTAGCGATATCAGCCAAACGCGGCTCCAATTTTAAAAGCCAATCAGATATCTGTTTGTTTTGCACATCTAACGCTCCAGTGGTTTTACTTTTGTGCATAGCTATTGTGCCGCCGCAAAATAGTACAAGTATTTTTTTCATATAATTAAAGATAATATCAAAATAAGGGTAGCCGTTAGAGCTTTTTTAATAGTTGGTTTTTCGTGTAAAAATATGATCCCCAAGATAAATACAAAAACCGGAGTAATATTACCCAAGGTTAGCGCCACACCAGTGTTACCTTGGTTGATGGCAAAATATAATAATATATATTGGGCGATGACGAACAGGCCACGAGCAAATATCGTCCAGTATTGTTTGGTGGAAATATCTCGTAGCGGAAATTTGAAAAACAACAAAGAGAACAGAGCAATGAAGCCGGCGCGATACATATAAAGAGTGGGGGAGTTAATAGCGCCGCTGCTTAGAAGTATTTTTAGTGGGATGGCAGTAAGACCAAATAAAATAGCCGAGGAAATGGCTGGTACGAGTGTAAATTTCTTAAATTGTGAAAAATTTTTGAAGTCAACGGAAAAAAATACCACCGCCAAAATTATAATTAAGCAAATTAAATAAGTTTGCCAACCAGTGTTTTCTTTTAAGATAATCCAACTAAAGAAAAAAGTGAATGCCGGGATTAGAGAAAGAATGGGGGTGGCTATGATGGCTTCGGTATTTTCGAAGGTCTTAAAATAAAGATAATTAGCGAGCGTGTCGACGAGCGCCATTCCGGCCAAGATAATTATTAACCAAATGGTCGCTTGAAAATGATAAAAAAAAGGCGAGACCAATACCATGGTTGCGCCCATTGTTAAAAAATTTATTCCAACAAAATCACGCGAACTCAAATTTTTTAACAAGGATCGTGCTATGATGTTTGCGATAGCGGCAAAAAAGGCCGAACCAATAGCGATGATGGTAAAAGACAAAAACATAACTGATTATTCCTTCTCTATTTTATGTAAATTTTTTGCTTTCTCAATAAACAAAATTCCATCGAGATGGTCGACTTCGTGTTGAATGATACGAGCAGGGAAGTCTTTGGCAATAAAACTAATGGGTTTACCGGCCTGGTCAAACGCTTTCACTCTAATTTTTGTATAGCGCTTAACTTTGCCGTAAATATTAGGGACAGACAAACAACCTTCCTCATCAGTTTTTTTGAGAATGGATAGTTTTTCCCAGACCGGATTAATTAAAATTAAGTCTTGTTTAGCATCAATTGGGTTATATTGTTTAGCAATCACGCATAATTGAATAGACTGGCCAACTTGGGGTGCGGCGATGCCAACACCATCGTCGGCATACATTGTTTCGACCATGTCGACGATTAATTGATTATATTTTCCCGATATTAAATTAGTCGGGGCTATTTGCGCGCCGACTTTATGCAAAATTGGATTGGGTTCGGTGGTGATTTTTAGAATCATATTTTTTGTTGGCTCTGAACTGTTGACTCCAAACTTTTCTTGCTCGCTTTCCATAAAAATAATTTGGCTGGGCTGGCCACATGGCTGTCATTAATTTCTGAAAAAATTCGGCGCGCTTCTGACACACCAATTCGTTTAATTATCCCTAAATACATTCCGAATTTTTTGCGTTCCCCAAAAGCCGAAGATATTACGTCGGCCCAATAATGAGCCTCGGAGTGGATGTTTTTATTGGGTTTAATAGCATCTTTTGCCTGTTTTGTCAAGATGTTTCTAATGCCGTCCATAGAGTAGTTTTCCTCCCCCTCTTAAGGGGAGGATAGAGGTGGGGGTATAAAGGCCAACCAAATACCCCGCCCTTTATCCCTCCCCTAAGAGGGGAGGGAGTAGTGTTTTTATAACACAAAATTCGCTGTTAAATATCCCACCCCCAACGGATTTTCGTAGCAGTAGGATTTGTAGGTATAGTTAACATCATGTAAAATTCCCATAAGAATAAGAATGGTACGAAAACCAGCATCGGCGGCTGCATTTTTGATAAATTTTTCTTCCCACTGCATCATGCCTACTAAATTTTTATTGGGTAGAAATTCTTGAATTTTAGTATCAAATTCCACGCCGGCGGTATTGAATCCAGCTGGTGAATCAGAGGTGAGGGCGTGCGATAAATCACCCGAAGCAATTACCGCCACCCGCTTGTTGGTGTTCATGATTTGATCTTTTATCAACGTACCAAAATCAACATGTTTTTTCCAACCCAAATCTGTCGCGAATCCAACCGGAATTATATTGGCATTGGTAATATGGTTGGCTAGGCAAAAAAGTGGCACTGTTGCCCCGTGATCAATTAATCTTTCACTAAACATTACCGTGGGGACGTTGGTATCCTTGCTGGCTTCCAAAATATTGGTGGCCAAGCCAATATCACCTTTAAATTTAAGACGGGTAGATAAATCACCAAAATCGCGTAAGTCAGTTTCGTATTCCGTGCAAACATTGAGAGTAAAAGCATCGGTCATCAAATTATTATGAGGAGCAACTACCAATAATATATCGGGTTTGCTCAAATATAAATCTTCTTCCAGTTGTTCAAGAGCTCTTTTGGTTTTGTTAATTTTTTTCAATGCTTCTTGGCCGATAGTGGGTATTAAGATTGGCGGATGAGGCGCAATAGCGGCGAAAACGAGAGACATATGTTTAGTTAATAGCTGTTAGCCCTGCCTGCCGGCAGGTTTTGGGTAACAGATTTTGAAAAAATTATTTTTGATTGATGGTCCATTTGGCCATTTTATCCGGCTCGACAAAGCGATTGGCATAATTTGATTCTCCTAAAGTGATGATTACATATTGTTTTTTTGTTTTCGGATCTTCGATAAGTATTATTAAATTCGAACCCGATTCGTCAATGTAGCCGGTTTTACTGGCTAAAATTTTATAAGGTAGTTTTTTTTGTTGATAAAGTAAATTGGTGTTAGTAATGGTTCGTCTAGTTTTGCCGGAAAATATAGTATTTAGCTTGTAATTGACGTCATCTAGACTGTCTTTAATTATATCATTTTTAAGGATTTTGACAAATATCTTAAGTAAATCTCGGGCTGTGGAAACATTGTTTGGATCAAGGCCGGTTGGCTCGACCATTTTGGAATTATCTGCTCCCCAGTCAGCTAAACGGTTGTTGATGGCATGGATAAAACCTTCTTCTGTAGTTAACCCGCTAGTTTGCGCCACTATACGCGCGCAAGTATTAGCTGAAATTACCAGCATGGAGGCAAAAATATCACTATTGGAAATTTTCTGTCCATCTTTAAATTTGAGCGGGTTGCCTTCGGAAGCGTAAAGTTTGGATTTATAGACAGTGGTTTTTTTCAAATCAAAACTTTGATTTAAAGCTTCATAAGCCGTAAGAATTTTTACAATTGAAGCAATTGGCCGTTGAGTATCAATATTTTTCCCGGAAATAATACGACCGCTGGGATATTCGGCAATTAAATACACCGGCAGTTTGGATCCAAACAAATCATCAACGTTTGCCTCGGAATCACCTAGAAATTTATCAGTTTTAGAGAGTAGGGAAGTATTTAAATATAACGGCTCGCCTTGAGGCAGGGCCATAAGAGTTGTGAGTGGGACAGTGATAATATTTTCGTGTTTATATCCTAGGGCGTTGAAGGTATCATTATCAGCAATGGCGCGCGCCTGGCCGTCTTCAATTACATAGATGGATTTAAATTCTTTAGCTTTTAGTAATATACCGTCTTTAAAATTTATTAAATCATTAGCCAAAGTAAATTTGCGTAAATCTTTAATCGCGCGTTTTTCCACTTTAAGTTTTTTAAAGTTGACTTCTACCACGCGCTTGTCAATAATCACTCGCGCCACCCCATCCTTGATATAATAGTAGGGTTCTTTTAATTCCGGCACATAATAAATAATACCGGTGGGAGCGGTGGAAGACGCGGTGATGGTGGCACCGACCAAATATCCAGCTAAATCCGTTTCGGTTACATCAATTACTTCTTGCGGGTTAAAGCCAAGTTTAAACACCGTTGTTTCGCTTTCAAACGGACGCAAGGTGTCGTAGTCAAGCAGATAGTATGAAGACGAAGTTTTTAGCAAAGAATAATTGGGAAAAGAAATTTCCAAACCAGCTGGGTAATTGGATAGATCCGTTTCAGAAATAGGCACAGCCATTTTGGGGTCGGCGCGGGTAATGAGCGCGGTGGTATTTTTGAATTTTCTTAACTTACCGTCTTGCAACATCCAGTATTCGCTCGATGATGCTGTTTTAAAAATAGTGCCATTGGGATAAACTTGGCCAAACCATGTTTCCCAAATGCGCCAAAAATTTTTGTTGCCGTGCAAGTGAGGGGTGTAGGTGTAAAGAAATGCCGTAGCCCAACTGTCCGGGGTTACTTGGGTATTATCTATCATTACGGGCGCGTCTTTTTTCTTAATATAACTTTTATTGTCTTTATTGTCGTAATACCAGCGAATTAAGCCCGCCGCGTTATCCACTTGCTTACCGAATCCGCGGAATTTTTGTAAATTCGGGTCGTCCATTGAGCATGAATCGCACACACTATACCCAGTCGCCCAATCCAATTGTTTTTGCGAAGGCGAGTCATCGGTTACCAAACTTTGTTCTTTTTGCAGGGTTACCAATAAAAATTTAGGGTTGATATTATAAGTTTGTGCCGCTTCGTAAATAATATCGGCCGCTGTTTTGGTGGTGCCACTGGCATCGGCGCAAGTATAGTTACGCAAAAAACTGCCACGTGCAGTTAAAAATTGCTGGACATCGTTGCGGGTCCAGCAATTGCTATCTTGCGTTTCAGTATCCGAAATAATGAAGTTGGGGTTGAAATCAGACTGGGCCAACGTCAAGACCGGAAACAACAGACAAAATAGGGCAATTAATATTCGTTTAAACATAAAAACCGGATTAAATAAGTCCGATTTTATTATACCATGTTTTGAGATAAGAACCAAGCTTTATTTATCAAGCGAGTCTTTAAATTTCAAAAAGAATTTTTTATCTTCGTTGTAGCTCAATAAATCAGCTACTTCTTCGATATCCACCCACTTGGCTGCAGAATTTTCTATGTCAAGTGGTTGCAGTGCGTTTTGATTGGTGGTAAACAGTGATATCGTAATAAATTTTTTGATATCCGGATGTTTTTTGGTGCCACGAGTGTAAGAACCTAGCTCTTTGATAAAAATTAGGTCGGTGATGCCGGCTTCTTCATAAATTTCTCGGCGGGCGGCGGTTTCTGGTGTTTCTCCTTCATCTATATGTCCTTTGGGCAAGGCCCAAGTTTGAGTTTTGTCCTGAAAAACAACCAGCACCTTATCATTGTTTACCACCACTCCGCCAGCGCTAATTTCTTGAAGCATTTTTGATATATTTGCTTCTCCATAAAACGCTGGTGACCGGTCGCTTTTTAGCGCCCACATTTGATTGCCATAATCAAAGTGCCACCACTCGTCTTGATCCGTTGTAAAACCCTCGGCTTTCATGGCTTCTCGCAGAATTTTTCTATTTTTTGCGGCCGTTGGATTGCCGGCATGTGTCTCAAAATACTCCGGTTGTGCTTCGGGTCCAAAATGATCAAATATTGTCCCCATGTCCAGTTCGTGGCCATTTTCATCAGCCAAAGTTAAATCCACCGTGCCGCCGGTAGCGTGCGGAGGAATTCTCTCTGTTTGGTATGGAGGTGAAACAAATTTACCTACTTCTAATTCCAGAGTAAGATTGTCCCACTCGGGGTGAGCTATTTTAAATTCTTGCCAGTATTTTTGGTAAATATTATTTTGTACATCACGCGATCGAAACGCATCCCAAATTTTTAGGCGTAGTGGGCTTAAAGATTTTTGTACTTTTAACAATTTTTGAGCCACCCCCTCGCGTAAATACATTTTGGGGGTAGGGGAAAGTTCTTGTTGAAAATATTTTGGCTCTAATAAAAAATCATACTTATCCAAGTCAACCATCGGTTCGCCATTTTCTTTTATTTCGATTTTTGTGTAGGGGACCAAAGACATAATTAGTTTTTATGATAATAATACAATTTCTTCCAGTTTTTTTCTCGGCGTTGGTTGGGGGTTTTCATTTGGGTAGCCCACAGTAATAACATAGGGAACCAGATAGGAAGAGGGGATATTTAAAATATTTTTAATTTTATCTCGATTTACTGAGCCGATATAGCAAGTGCCAAGCCCTAATTCGGTCGCGCGTAATATCAAAAATGCCGACGCAATAGCTAGATCGCGGTTGGCGCGAATGTCATTTTGATTATCAAATTCTTCGGGGTGGTGCTGATAGACATTCGGATCAGCACAGCAGATAATAAACGCGGGAGAATTATATACGAAATCCCGGGTAAAAATTTTATTAGCTTTGAACTCGTTTTTAATTTTGCGATCTTTAACAATATAAAATCGCCAGGGTTGAGAATTTTTTCCCGACGGCGCCAAACGTGCGGCGTCTATAATTTCTTCAATCAAATCATTGGGCACTTCTTTGTCTTGGTATTTTCGAATACTGCGGCGTTGAGCGATGGCTGTTTTGATATCCATATAAAATTTAATATTATAGGTTTTGAATATACGAATTCAATAATAAGCTACTTCCAATTTTATTCCGTCTGGATCAGCGAAATATACAGCGTAATATTTGTCCGTATAATCCGGATATTTTTGAGGGGTGTCAAATATATAAACACCTTTTTTCCGTAAAAGTTGGTATATCTTATCCACTAATTCCGCTGAATGGGCTTTTAAACAAAGATGGTGCAGTCCGGGAGCGCCAAATTTGTATGGGTAGTTGGTTATTTTGGCCTGCGTTATTAAAATAGCGTATCCATCTGGGCTAGCCCAAGTAGCGTGGTCATCTTTATTTGAAACCAGTTGGTATTCGAGCTCATCAAAAATTTCTTTATAAAAAGTATAGCTTTTTTTAAAATCAGAAACCGCTAATTTTGTATGGCCGCATGGATCGTAGGGAGTTATTTGGAGCATATTATTTTTAACTTGATTTTTTATTTACTATCAGTATTATACAATGTTTTTAACAAAAAACCAAGATTTTATAGTATTTTTTTGATTAACAAAATTATTATACTTATTTCCCCCGTAGTTATTTTATAAACCCCCTTGACAATTGGTTTGGGATCTGTATAATGTTATTAGGGTCTATTAACATTAAAGGAGGAGAAAATGAAATTTCCAGTAGAGTTTATAAATAGGGCTTGTGAGCTATATACAGATTTGCCATATTTGCGGCAAAAACTGGAGAAAGGGGACACATTCATCTTGACGATGCTCAATAACGATCGTAATATTAAGATGTCCCCTGGGGAAATTCTGAAGAATCTAGCGGCAAAAAACTATGCCGCTATAAAAAAAGCGGCAGAGGATGCCGAAGAAGCCCGGCATCTTTATGAGATTATTAATGAGATTTATCGCCATGCTGTGTAAGAAATGAGAAAAGTCCCGAGCATGACTTAAAACTGCTCGTTTTTATTATATTTTTTTCTTTTTCACACCAACGTCTGTCACAGTAGAAAAGTCCCTCCTGTATTTTAATAGAGTTTACTTTACCACAATCTTACCCTTTTCCATACCCACTTTCACTGTTTGCCCATCTTTCACTTTGCCTTCGATAATCCGCAAAGCCAGTTCATCCAAAATTTCGCTTTGGATGAGCCGTTTTAGTGGACGCGCGCCAAAGTCCGGATTATAGCCTTCTTTGGCTAGATGTTTTTTGGCCGCTTCATCCACGTTCAAAGTTATTTTTTTATCATCCAATCGTTTTTGCACTTGTGTTAATTGTATGTTTACAATTTCTTCAATTTGTTTTTCGTTTAAAGAATGAAAAACAATAATTTCATCCACGCGGTTGATGAATTCTGGTTTAAAGCGTTCGCGTAACAAATCCATCATTCGTTTGTTAATTTCGTCTTCATTTTGTTTTTTACCAGCATGACTTTTACCAAAGCCCAATTCACCCTTTTTATTGAAATCCAAAATTTCCTGGCTGCCAATATTACTGGTCATAATAATTACAGTGTTTTTGAAGTTCACGATGCGTCCCTTGGCATCAGTAATATGACCGTCATCAAGAATTTGCAAAAGGATATTAAAGACATCCGGGTGCGCTTTTTCAATTTCATCAAATAATACTACGGCGTAAGGTCGACGGCGAATTATTTCAGTGAGTTGTCCGCCTTCTTCAAAGCCGACGTAGCCGGGGGGAGATCCGATAATTTTGGACGTTGCATGTTTTTCCATATATTCACTCATATCCACGCGTACCAGCGCATCTTCGGTATCAAATAAAAATTCCGCTAGCGCTTTGGCCAGTTCGGTTTTTCCCACACCGGTTGGCCCAAGAAAGATAAACGAACCCATTGGGCGTTTGGGGTCAGAAATGCCAGCGCGACTGCGCCGAATCGAATTAGCCATTGATTTAAGGGCTTCTTTTTGCCCCACCACTCTTTTTTCCAACGTTGATTCCATTTCGGTAAGTTTGGTTAACTCATCTTGTAACATTTTGGAGGTGGGAATGCCAGTCCAGCGTGCCACTACTTCGGCGATATCTCTTTCCGAGACTTCTTCTTTCAAAATTCCACGATTCTTTTGTAACTCAATTAATTTTTTTTCATCAACGCGATTTTCTCCTTCCAATAAAGGAATTTTACCATACCGAATTTCGGCTACTTTTTGCAAGTCGCCTCTACGTTCTTCAATTTCTGCTTGTTGTTTAAAGGTATCAATTTCCTTTTTGCGGTCGTGAATTCTGGTAATAATTTCTTTTTCATTTTTCCATTTAGCTTCGAGTTCTGAAGATTTTTCTTTCATGTCCGCCAACTCTTTTTCTATTTTGGCGAGGCGCGCTTTGGAATCTTCGTCGGTTTCTTTTTTGAGAGCGCGTTTTTCGATTTCAAATTTAATTTCTTGGCGTTTCATTTTATCTAGTTCCTCGGGCATGGAGTCAATTTCTAGGCGCAGAGCGCTGGCCGCTTCGTCTATTAAATCTATCGCTTTGTCCGGCAAAAAGCGATCGCTAATATAACGGTCGGAAAGTTTTACCGCCGCGAGTAGGGCCGGGTCGGTAATGCGCACACCGTGGTGAATTTCATATTTATCTTTGATGCCCCGCAAGATGGCGATAGCATCGGCCACCGAAGGCTCGGCAACCATTACCGGTTGGAAACGGCGTTCCAAGGCCGCGTCTTTTTCGATATATTTTTGGTATTCTTTAAGAGTAGTAGCGCCGATACAATGTAGCTCACCGCGCGCGAGCATTGGTTTAAGCATGTTGGACGCGTCCATACTGCCTTCGGTAGCGCCCGCGCCTACGATGGTGTGTAGTTCATCGATAAATAAAATAAATTTTCCGCCTGAAGCATTAATTTCTTTTAGCACGGCCTTAAGACGATCTTCAAATTCACCGCGAAACTTAGTGCCGGCCAAAAGCGAGCCAATGTCCAAAGCGATTATTTCCTTATTTTTTAACGATTCTGGCACATCACCGTTCACAATTCTTTGGGCCAATCCTTCGGCAATGGCAGTTTTACCGGTGCCAGGTTCGCCAATTAATACTGGATTATTTTTGGTGCGACGAGAAAGGATTTGCAAGACACGGCGGATTTCGTCATCACGTCCAATTACCGGATCAATTTTTTCTTTCCGTGCCAAGTCAGTCAAATTTTTACCATATTTTTCTAAAGAATTATATTTGGCCTCTGGCTCCGGGCTATCCACTTTTTGTGTGCCTCGAATAGATGACAGAGCTTTTAAGGTTTGATCGTAATTAACATTATGTTTGTTTAAAAGCTCGCTGATGGGATTCTTGCCGGTAAGAAACGCCAAAAATAAATGTTCCAAACTGATAAATTCATCACCCATACGTTGGGCTTCTTGTCCAGCAGTATTGAAAATATATAACATCGCCTGGCCAAGCATGATTTGACCAACACCGCCTTGAGGCAGGGAAGTGCCTTTGGGCATTTGGTCGATGAGCGCTTGAATACCGGCGCGGATGGAAATAAGGTTGGCATTGAGTTTGCGCAAAATAGAAACCACCACGCCTTCCTCGTCGTCTAAAAACGCGAAAAACAAATGTGGCGGATCAACTTGAGATTGGCCGTTTTGAGTGGCGATCTGTGCCGCGCGCTGGATGGCTTCTTGGGATTTATTGGTAAAATTTTGAGGAGGCATATTTAAATTATAAATTCAAAATTACAAATTCTAAATAAATTTAAAATATAAATATCAAAATTCAAAACGTTTTGGATTTATCACTCTACCACTGAGAGTGATAATATTTTACCATACTGAACAAATATGTCAAGTATACTAGTATTATAGCACAAATATCGAAAAAGTCGTTCTTTTTATGGAAAGGAAGGCACGTATGAGAACGCCATTGGAAAAGTAGGCTTGCAGGCCTTTTGCTAGTTCCAGTCGTCGCCGGTATTGTATACTGGCTTTACAGATTTGGGTGTTAATTCTAAGAAGCTTTCCAACCCGCTTTAGTCTTTACTAAATCGGGTTGTTTTTTTATAAAAAATCTAGTATAATGTAGGCATTATTTCTATGAAGAATTTCGTTACTCAAAATCAGTCAATCACCTCCAAGCGCATCATTGGTTTGGTTGCTTTTGCGTTTTTGATTACCTTCGCCGCCTCGCGTCTGGTGGTATATTTGGTGCTTGGCCATTTAATGCCCAATCTTTTTCTCACTGTTAAAGGTGTCCACATTCATCATTTTACTTACGGTGTGGTTATTTTATGCATAGTTGGTCTGTATCTGCTTTTACGTCGTCCGCCGGCAGAATCAGATGCTTTTCGTTGGTCAGCACTTTTTTATGGAGTCGGCTTGGGCTTGACTTTTGATGAATTCGGCATGTGGGTGCGACTTGAAGATAATTATTGGATGCGCCAGAGCTACGATGCGATAGTGATTGTAATTTTAATTTTACTAAATATCGCTTATTATAAATTTGTTCCCAATGTTCTCAATGTTTTATTTGTTAGGCAAATCAAAAAATTAATTAATGTATTTAAATTAAAGTAATTATGCCCACTATCGACATTAAATCCGAAGCCCAAAAGGTACGCTTGGAGGTAAAACACAAAATCGGCACTTACATCATGGCTGGCCTTGGCTTGATAGTATCTCTGGCATGGAACGAAGCCGTTAAGTCCTTGATTGAAAAATATTTTCCGTTGGCTAGCGGTGACGGAGCATTGGCTAAATTATTGTATGCTTTAATTCTAACGATTTTGGTAGTGATGGTTTCTTTATATATTATTAAAGGTGAAAAAAAATAATTACATGTTTGCGCTTGGGGTAAAAGTGGAAAGTTATACCAAAGATGGAGCTATTAACGTAGCGAAAGATTTTTTGCACTCCGAAAAGCAGGCTAAAATTTACACCATTAATCCCGAAATGATCGTGCGCGCGCAGAAAGACGAATATTTTAAACAAGTACTAAATACTGGCGATGTTAATACCTGCGATGGATTTGGGTTAAAATTGTTTTTTAATTTAAAGCGTGTGACCGGCGTAGACTTTATGCTGGATATTTGTAAATTAGCGGCAGAACAGGAAAAAAGTATATATTTGCTTGGTTCAGGCAGTGAGGATGTGGTCAAAAAAACAGCGGAAAATTTACAGAAGCAATTTCCGAATTTAAAAATCGCGGGATACAACAAGGGCCCGAAGATTGAAGAACTACGAATTAATAACTACGAATTAATAATCGCTGATAACGAAACAATTTTAAATAAAATAAATAATTTTAGTACGGATATTCTTTTCGTTGCTTTTGGTATGAGTAAGCAAGAAAAATGGATCCACGAAAATTTAGCTAAAATCCCTAAGGTTAAAATTGCAATGGGGGTAGGAGGGTCATTTGATTATATTTCCGGTGCCGTGCCGCGCGCCCCTTTATTTTTACGCCGAATTGGGTTAGAATGGATGTATCGACTAATTATTCAGCCTAAGAGATTAATTAGAATAATAAATGCTACCATAGTATTTACTTGGTTGGTGATAAAATCAAAATATTATGATTAGAACTCGTTTTGCTCCTAGTCCCACCGGTTATTTGCATATTGGCGGTTTGCGCACGGCTTTGTATGCCTATCTTTACGCCAAGAAACACGGCGGACAGTTTTTGTTGCGTATCGAGGATACCGACCGCGAGCGATTTGTCGAGGATGGCGTAAAAAATATTTTAAATTCCTTAGTTTGGGCCGGCCTGGTTCCAGATGAGGGCGTAGTTTTAAAAAAGAGCGCTGATAATGTCATCCTGAGCGGGCATCCCAAAGGGACCCCTTCAGGGAAGGATCTCTTGTCACCTGAAAGCCAAAAGGATTCTTCAGCTGCGCCTCAGAATGACAATTGTGTGGCGCAGGTGGGTAAACGTGGACCATATATACAGTCTGAACGTTTGGAAATTTATCAAAAATATGCCCAGGAATTATTAGATAGAGGTCACGCTTATTATTGTTTTTGTTCATCGGAGCGTTTAATGGAATTACGAGAAAAGCAGCAGAAAAATAAAATACCAACCGGATACGATGGTTTATGCGCCGGCATTGATCCTCAGGAAGCCAAAAAACGTATCGCGGGCGGCGAAAAGCATGTTATTCGCATGAAAATGCCAAAATTCGGCGAAACGGTTTTTAATGATCTAATTCGTGGGGAAATCAGAATAAAAAATGAGCTGGTTGATGATCAGGTAATTATTAAATCCGATGGCTTTCCCACTTACCATTTGGCCGTAGTAGTGGACGATCATCTAATGGGGATTACCGTCGCCAGTCGTGGCGAAGAGTGGATTTCCAGCACTCCCAAACATTTACAGCTTTATAAATATTTCGGCTGGCAGCCGCCCGAATTCGCTCACTTGCCCCTGCTTTTGAATTTCGACAAATCCAAGTTAAGCAAGCGCCAGGGTGATGTGGCGGTGGAGGATTATATTAAAAAAGGTTATTTGCCGGAAGCAGTTATAAATTTTGTAGCATTTTTAGGTTGGAATCCGGGAGACAATCGCGAGCTTTTTACTTTAGAGGATTTGATTAAAGAATTTGATTTTGCCAAAGTAAATAAATCCGGAGCGGTATTTAATTTGGAAAAATTGGATTGGTTTAATAAAGAGTATATTAAACGCCTGCCGTTAGAAAATTTAGTGGAAAGAGTGGTACCTTTTTTTAAAACCAGTAAATTAACAATTAATAATGAACAACTAACAAAGGCGTTACCATTGGAGCGTGAAAGAGTCGCGACACTCGCGGAGCTGCCGAAAGCATTAGCATTTGTGTTTGAATTACCAGAATATGACAGCTCGCTTTTGGTATGGAAAAAGAGTAATATGGAGACTGTGACAAAAGTTTTACCGGGCCTAGAAGAGTTGCTGAATACTTTTAGTGTTCAATCTTGGAATAAGAGTGATTTAGAAATTAAAATAGGGGAGTGGATTAAAGAAAATAATTATAATAACGGAGAGATTTTATGGCCTCTGCGAGTTGCCCTGTCTGGACAAGATAAATCACCGGGGCCATTTGAAATTGCTGAAGTTCTGAAAAAAGACGAAACTATAAACAGAATCAAAATAGCTATTAAAAAATTAATATCATAAAAATGAAAAAAGGAGACTCATTGGTAATATTATCCGGGTTATTATTTACTCTATTTTTTGTTTTTTATCAAATTAATTTAGCACAGGCTGAAATTGGTGGTAATACCGAAGAAATAGCAGGGCTAAACGAAGAAATAGTTAAGCGTAAAGAAACTATTAAACAATTGGAAGAAACTATTGCTAAATATCAAAGCAATATTAATCAAAAACAGCTGGAAACGACTTCACTTAAAAATCAATTAAGTATTCTGGATAATCGTATTGCCCAAACCGATGCTGATATCGAACTTACCCAAACCGAAATTAATAAAGCCCAACTTGAAATCGAGGCTTTACAATTATCTATTAACGACAAAAAAGCGGTAATAGACAAACAAAAAGATATCATTGCCGCTATTATTCGCGGGGTCTACGCGGAAGATCAAAAACAATATTTAGAAATAATGTTTACTAATAATAGCTTTTCAGATTTTTATAATCAAGTTCAATATTTGGAAAATATCTATACCGATCTGGGTCAATCAGTTAAAAATTTACGTTTAATTAAAGAAGATTTGGATAATAAAAAAGCGCAAGTTAATGAACGCAAAAAAACTCATGAAAATTTACAAATAGAATTGGAAAACAAAAGAAAAACTTTAGGTGAACAAACTGGAAACAAAAAGATACTTTTGGTGCAAACCCAATCATCCGAAGCAAAGTATAAAACTTTATTAGAAAGCTTAAAGCAGCAATATAAATCAATCGAAAATGAAGTGAGAAATTATGAGGACCAAGTGAGAAAAAAATTAGAACAGCAAAGTAAAATTAACGAGTCCGATTCGGTTAACTTTGTTTGGCCTGTACCTAGTCATTATATTACCGCTACCTTTCACGAACCGGACTACCCGTTTCGTAATGTATTTGAACATAGTGGTATAGATATTCGCGCTTCGCAAGGAACAGCAATACATGCGGCTGCGGCTGGATACGTGGGGCGAGCAAAAAAGTGCACTACTGCGTCCTGTTATAGCTACATCCTTTTAGTACATTCCGGCGACCTGTCTACTCTTTATGGGCACTTGAGTAGTCTCAACGTCTCTGAGGATCAATTTGTGGGCAAAGGAGACATCATCGGTTATTCCGGCGGCACACCGGGCAAGATTGGATCTGGACCGTTTGTTACCGGACCACATCTTCATTTTGAAACACGTTTAAACGGCATTCCGGTTGATCCAATGAATTATTTAATTAACTCTTGACGGGTAATAACAAAAAGTGATGTAGTAACTTAATTAAATTTTATGCCTAAAAAATTAAGAGTTGCAATAATAATGGGCGGGGCGTCAGTTGAACGAGCGATATCTTTGATTACCGGCAAGGCGATTTGTGACAATTTAAACAAAGAAAAGTATAACATTTTATCTATAGAAATGGGAAAAGATCACAAATTTTATTTATTAAAAAATAAAAAACGTAAGCTGCTAAATTTGTATGATCTAAGTAAAAAAATAAATATTGTTTTTATTGCTTTACATGGAACTTTTGGCGAAGATGGGGGAGTACAGGGATTACTTGAGGCTTTGGGGGTTAAATATACCGGATGCGGAGTTATGTCGAGCGCCCTAGCCATGAACAAAGTTTTTGCCAATCAAATATATTTTGCTAATGGTTTACCATTTCCTCAGTTTATCCACTTCAAAAAACGCAATTGGAAAGAATCCCGAGAAAAGATTTTGTCTGATGCCAAAAAAAGAATCGGATTGCCATGCGTAGTCAAACCGGTTGATCAAGGATCGGCTGTGGGAGTCAGTATTGTTAAAACCGAAATAGAGATGATTAAGGCCATTGAGAAAACCATCAAGCAGCACTCGTGGCTCATGATGCAGAAATTTATCCGTGGTCAAGAGGCAACTTGTGGTGTGATTGAAAAAGAAGGTAAGTTGATACCCCTGCCACCAACGCATATTCTGCCCAACTTAGGAGAATTCTACGATTACAAGTCAAAATATGCCGCCGGGGGCTCAACTCATGTTTGTCCGGCGGATTTTCCTCACGAAATTAATCACGCTATCCAAGAGTTAGCTATCAAATGTCATATTGCGCTCGGCTGTCGCGGTATGTCGCGAACTGATGTTTTTGTAGCCGATGATGGCAATCTGTATATTTTAGAAACAAATACCATCCCTGGCATGACCCAAACATCTTTATTTCCCGAGGCGGCTAGTAAGGCGGGGATTAACTTTACGGAGATGCTTGATTTAATTATAAAAGCGAGTTTGTAAAATAAAAAAGTGGGTAAACAGCCGGTGAAATCTGTGTACCCACTTGAATTTATTCCTCTCCTTCGAAATTGGTTGTTCCTCCATTGTTTGATTTGACGGGGGGCGAGCGTTTGGGTGATGGCGGATCAAAGAGATACCGCCCTCCCATTGGTTTGCTACCCCGCCAGCTTCCGGGCCACGGGTTGCGACGGGTTGTTGTAAGATAGGCGATTTGCAACATGTCCTGACCTTTTTCGGTCAGGTTTTTGTCATTCATAGAATCTACCACCCTTTCTTATTTCACCGGATAGTATATTTTATAAGATAATTTTTTACAAATTTTGTTTTTATTTATTAAATAATGGATGAAATTCGTGGTGAGTTTTTTCCGCGTATCTGTCGGAAGCATGAACATAGCGCGTGGTGGTATCCAAAGACTCGTGACCAAGCAAAATTTGAATAGCGGCCGGATTGGCGCCTTTTTCTGCCATAAAAGTGGCAAAGGCATGGCGTAAAGTATGTGCGCTCACCGGAATATTTACATCCAACAATTCTCGGTAACGTTTTATTTTGAATTGTAAATAATTGGCGGAGATTTTTTTGTCCTTTTCTTGACTATTTCGTCCGCGGTAGGGAACAAATAACATTTCCGAAGTGCTGTTGCGCTTGATGATATAATTTTTTACATGGGCTAAAGCGCGTGGAGTGAGATACGCAAATCGTTGTTTTTTCCCTTTTCCCATGATATATACCCGTCCGGTTTGGTCAATTTGACGCACCCGAAGCGATAAAAGCTCCGAAATGCGCATACCGGTAGCAAAAAGTGTCTCAAGCATGGCGCGATTACGTAGGGCGACTTTTTCATCGTCCTCATACTTAGTTGGCGCTTCGATTATTTTTATAATTTCCTCAAATTCTGGCACTCGAGCGTTCTTTTTCTCGGTTTTTAATAATTTGACCGTAGCCGAAGATACGGGCGGTTTACGATCCATATCTTCTAAAAATTTTAGATACGATCGCAGAGCCGATAAAATACGGTTGATAGAAAAACTACCTAGCTTTTGTTTAGAACGATGTTCAGTGGCAGTTTTGCGGTCAGTGGAAGATAGATAGGCCTTGAAACGCAAAATATCGGTTTTGGTAGCATCCTCAAACGGTTTTTTAACATCGTTATTAAGAAAAGATTCAAAAGTATTCAAATCACGCTCGTAATTATAGGCGGTTTCTTCGGAAAAGTTGTTTGCTCGCAGGTTTAAAATAAAGTCGTCCTGATAGGGTAATCTGTGCATAGCTGGTAAAAATACTATTTTGACTTAATTCTTGAGTACTATAATTGAGTGTAAGAGTTATTATACTCAATTATATATTACCCTTAATACTATGTCAAATCTTATACCACTACTTCCAATACACTCTCCCCCCGTAACGTAGATCAATATAGGCAGTGGGTTTATTTTCGCGTAATATCAGTTTAAGATTATTAATCTGCTCAGAAATACTTTGGGTGGGTTTAAAATAAATATCCCATTTTTTATCTGTCTTCGCCAGCATGCCAGCTAACAGATTGCTTTTAATAATATACTTAATCTGGCCTATCCCCTGCTTCTCAATTTGAGTGTAGAAATTTATTACTCCCGCAATCACCTCTGGAG
Source organism: Candidatus Magasanikiibacteriota bacterium (assembly GCA_041678665.1). Classification (GTDB taxonomy): domain Bacteria; phylum Patescibacteriota; class Patescibacteriia; order Magasanikbacterales; family GWA2-37-8; genus GWA2-37-8. Next base: position 21,548 of record JBAYNU010000002.1, on the reverse strand, counting down.
GCAAAACTATCGTGGAACTAGGGTTGCTAACGGACAGGGTATCATAAATTATTGGATATGACCCAAATTCACTTTTTATTTTTTTATAATTAGGAATGTGTACAAGCTCAATAACTGGCGGCGATGATGATGCGGTCGCAGAATCTAACGCAATTGAATTAAAATTTGACGAAGTAGCTAATGGAGTTGTGCTTGCATTTAATTCCACATTTCGGCTTATTATTTCATCATCTTCTACTTTGGTTAGGTACTTAATTATCCCCCCCTCTTGATCTAACATTACGTATTCTTTACCATTATCATAAATAACAGTGGAGATTTTTTCTTCCAAGTAAATATTCAATTGATTAGGGAAAATTTTTGTAACGTTAACAGAACTTAGTGAATAATGCTGAGATAAAACGGCGGCTACTTTTTTGTTGCGTAAAATGAAATAGTTACTACGTGGCCAATATTTATTCGGGCTTAAAAATTCGTCTTTCATAACCTGCTCAATTTCTGATTGTTTTATTATTTTTAATCCGCTAAATTCTACTTTGTTGATAGTAAAATAAGGTAAATAAACCAACACGCTTATCCAACCTATAAATATAATTAAAGCTAAGAAAATAGATAATTTTATTCTAGAACCAACAGACGATCGTTTGGCTGCTGGGCGAAAGGGATTACGTCTGGTGCGGGTTTCATTTTGTGGCACAGCGCCCACTCTGTTTCTTTTGCGTAGATTATTCAAAAACCGACGCCAACTACTCTGGTAAGGGGCGAATTGCCGATGGACTCCTTGTGAACGAAAATATCTCATTTTTTTATTACTCTAATAAGCAGTGGGTTGATACGATCAACCACCTCGTAATTAATGGTGGTGGCATGATGGGCAATATCATCGACGGTTATAGAGCAATTTTTTTTGCCACCAATTAATATTACTCTTTCCCCTATCTTAATATTTTTTACAGCCGAAACATCTATTATGGTTAAGTTCATGCAAATCCTACCCCGCACCGGACATTTTTTGCCTTTAATTATTACTTCGGAATTATTGGACAAACGACGATCGTAACCGTCCCAATATCCAACTGGAATAATTGCTAATTTAGTAATTTTTTTGGTAGTAAAAGAGCCGCCGTAGCCAATTTTCGTCCAAGCGGGAACGGTTTTGATTTGTATTATGGTGGTAAACCAAGATAAGGCCGGCTTAAGATGCAATTTTTTGCGAGATAGCTCGTCGGGGTATAACCCATACATGCTTACACCTATTCGGATAGCGTTAAAACGACTCTGCGCATACAAAATACCAGCAGCTGAACAAGCAAAGTGTTTAATAGGTATGTTTATACCATCTTGCTTAAGCTTCTCAGTGATTTTATTAAAAATATTTAACTGGTGTTCGGTATAAATTTTATCATCTTCGCTGGAAGCAAAGTGGCTAAAAATTCCTTCTATTTTTATGTTTTTAAATTTAGTTATTTTTTTAACGAAATCTATTACTTGTTTAGGTAATATGCCTAACCGAGCGGCCCCAGTATCCACTTTAATGTGAACTTTTATGTTTTTTTCTAACCTTTCCCCTACTCGATCCAAAAATTTTACTTGGGTAATATCGTAAACCGGAAAAATAACATTGTGTTTTACGGCCAGATAAATTTTTTTATTATCTAATTCATAAAAACTTAAAATTTGAATTGATTTTTTAATTTTATTTTTTATTAGCTCCACCGCTTCGTCTAAATTGACCACGCAAATTCTATCCACATCCTTATTTTCTGCGCATATTTTGGCAATTTCTAAAAATCCATGCCCGTAGGCATTGGCTTTTATCACCGGCATTAAAAGCACCTTGGGTCCGATCAGGCGCCGGAATTGTTTTAGGTTGTATTTGATAGCTTTAGAATCAATTTCTACCCATGAGAGCATATTACAGCTTGATATGTTTAGTAATAAACTTTTTTTGCTCTGGAATAGTATTGTTGGGTAATTTTTTGAAAAATTTAGCGTCACTGGCGACTTTTTTATCGAAATTAAATTTTCCGCCAATAATTTTTACAGAATATGCCAAGCCCACGGGAGAGCCAAAATAATTTTTGAATGAGTATTGTATAACCCCCAAAAATTTAATGACTTTTACTTTTAATCCAAGCTCGCTTTTGGCCACCCGTACGACAGCGGCTTCCAATTTCTCACCTTTTAATACTGTACCTCCAGGTACATGCCAAAAACCTATGGCCGGAGGTATGGTTCTTTTGGTCAGAATTACTCCTTTGTTACTTTGAATAATCACCTCAACACATAATCGTGGAACAGCACTAAATATTTGTTTGAATTGTTTAGATGTCAATTGTTTAATCATAATTTTTTTAGGTGACAATATTTTTGTAGGACTTTGGGCACGGAAATTGTGCCATCCTCATTTTGATAAGTTTCAACGATAATTAATGGCCAACGACTATTGTTGACTGCCGTTCCATTTAAGGTATGAACAAAATCAGTCGATCCGTCATCTTTGCGGTAGCGAATGTTAAGCCGGCGCGCTTGGTAGCCGGTACAATTGCTACAGCTAGTGATTTCTCCAAATCCGCCTTGCGACCCCCTTTCTCCTTTCATTACCATCCAACCTTCAATATCATATTTACGATAAGCCGGACCACCTAAATCACCGGTTGGAATGTCAATTACACGATAAAATAACCCTAGACCATCAGAAATTTCTTTTTCAATATCTAAAATTTCTTGGTGATATTTTTCGCTTTCTTCCGGTTTACAAAATACAAACATTTCTAATTTGGTGAATTGGTGAACACGATATAGCCCCTTGCTTTCTCGGCCATAAGCGCCGGCTTCGGTACGAAAACAATGTGATAGGGCTACATATTTTTTGGCACCTTTGGATAGATCCAAAATTTCACCGGCGTGATAACCCCCCATAGTAATTTCGGCCGTGCCGACCAAGCTCAAGTCGCTATTTTCTACGGAATAAATTTGCGTCTCTGGTCCGCGTGGGTTAAATCCCACGCCAGTCAAAATTAAATCTTTAGCTACATCCGGCGTTTCCATAAGCATATAGCCGCGTTTTGTTACGATGTCAATGCCATAATTAATTAGCGCTCGATTCATTCGTACCAAATTATTTTTATAGAAGAAAAATTTCGCCCCTGATACTTTGGTGCCACGTTCGCCGTCTATTAAGTCGTTTTTTAGCAATAAAGTTTCATGATCTGTAGGCGTAAATTTAAAGGATTTCGGGGCTTTATTCTGGTAAACAACTCTGAAATCCTCCTCTCCCCCGATCGGACTGTCAGGATGAGTTAAATTGGGCACTTTAAGCATTAATTCATTAAGCTCACTTTCAACCCCGGCTAAAATTGCCTCGTGCTTTTTAATATCGTCGCCAATGGCGCGCATTCTAATTATTTCCTCTTCACTCGGCTTGCTTTTGGAAGTTTGCTTGCGCTGTGCCCGTAAAATTTCTGCTAATTTCAAAATTTCTCGACGGCGACCATCCAATTCCAATATTTTTTCGACATCCACTTGGACGCCACGATTTTGACAATTGGTTTTTACTAATGATAAATTTTCTTTGATGAATTTAATATCTAACATATCATTTTATTTTAACATACTCTTTTAAAATATTAAAATTTTTCTTAATAAACATTTTATTAAGTGGTAAAAATTTCTTTTTTAAACATTGTTGTAACGATACCCACTGCGAAGCGGTATTTTCGTTGGCTGAAATTTGCAACCTGCCGGAAATGGGTGCGGCGATAAAAACACATAGAAAAACTTGGTAGCCATATTTACTTTCCGAACGCACTATTAAGTCAGGAAGTTGTTTTAAAATTTTTATTTGATAACCGGTCTCTTCTTTGATTTCGCGCTTAAGACAAGACTCTAAATTTTCACCGTCATCCACCGCCCCACCGGGAAATTCCCAACGATTGTTAAATTGCGGTCGAGAATCACGGCGTTTGGTGATGAGCATTTTTTTATCTTTAACCAATATTCCCACTGCCACCACAATATGACGCAAAGCATAATTTTTAACTAAAAAATATTTTATTTGATGAACTACTTGACCGCGGTGGCTAACTAAATTTTTTTGCTCTGACGATATTTTGGCGAAAACTTGTTTAAAGGGCGGATAATAAAAAATGGCATCATAATCTAACCCCGGACTGGCTTTTCCAAAAACTTTTTCGGTTATTAGGCCACTAACTTTACCGGTAAAAATTGTAAAGCTGTCGCTTTTGGGATCATACAAACAAGCTTCGGTCTGAAAATATGCTTGGCGTTTGTTTTGGGGAATACCGCGTAAAATTTTGAGGACTTTATTAATTCTTTCTTCTTCGGTGGCAGCAAATCGTTTGGGTGCGATACCCGGACTACCATTTAGAGCTTTAATAAAAAACCCCGTATCCTCCGCAATGGTTACCAATCCGCTTTTTTTGCCAAAAAATTTAGCTTTATATATAGCATTTTCCCAAAGAGTCTGATAAGGTTCGACCAAATCAATTTTGTCCATTTTTAAATCTCGCAAACTTACAAATTTAAAGGGTAAATCCGCAAATTCAGAAATGATTTCATTAAACTTACCGAGATTAGTGGTAGCAATAAGGATCCTTTGCATAATTACTATTTAATCATTTTGGAACTTTTATAAATTTCCGGTAAATACGGTTGCAAACGCACAATTTTGGCATCAGGACGAATCACCAATGCCAAATTATCCACAAACGCTTTTTGATCATACCCCAAAGCAATTATATCCGGGTCTTCCTCACGAATGGCCTGATACTTATCTTCTAAACAACCCAGGCGAACTTTATCGGCCAAGTGTAATTCTAACACATTTTGCAAGCGAATATTCTCGTTATATTTGGGGGTTTTTCCTTTTATATCACAGACGGTTTGATCGCGTGCCACCGCTATCACCAAATAATCACCATACTGTTTGGCTTCTTTAAACATGTGAATATGTCCAGGATGAATAATATCAAAAGTGCCAAACACCATTACTTTAGTCATAATAATTTACTTTTTTACAATCGCTCGTCAGCCATCGTATTCTGAGAGCACGCTATTTTTCTGGTTTTAAAGTAGGAAAAAGAATAACTTCTTTTAAATTTTGCGCCCCCACCAGTAGTTTAACCAACCGGTCGATACCCATCCCGAGTCCAGCGGTAGGCGGCATGCCGTGCTTTAAGGCAATAATGAAATCTTCGTCGTAAGGCATACTTTCTTGGTCTCCTCCCTTGGCCAAACGATCCTGCTCTTGAAACCGATTTTCTTGATCAATTGGATCGTTCAACTCGGAAAAAGCATTGCATAATTCATTACCGCCAACACATAAAAGTTGCATTCGTTCTACGTAATTAGGGTTATCAGCTTTCTTTTTAGCCAAAGGTGACAACTCTACCGGATGGTCAATCATAAACATCGGATTGACAATTTTGGGTCGAGCATAAGCTTTGTAAATTTCATCAATCAGTTTTCCTCTTCCGGTAGTTTTATCAACTCCATCCACCTTCAATTTTTGAGCCACTTTTAGCATGCTCGCTTGATCTGAATAATCTTCAATATCAATGCCGGCGTATTTTTTAATAATTTCACGCATGGTAACGCGTGGGTAAGGCGGAGTAAAATCAACTTCTTGACCGTCAGAATTAAATTTTGTAGGTAATCCTACAGCAGTAATTAATCTAGGCAATAAATCTTCCATTAAATCCATTAATTGGGTGTAATTAGCGTAGGCCCAATAGAATTCGATTTGAGTAAATTCAGGATTATGATTTTGATCAATACCTTCATTACGAAAACATTTGGCAATTTCATAAACCTTTTCAAACCCGCCCACAATTAAACGCTTTAAATATAATTCGGGGGCAATACGCAGATATAAATTAATATCTAACGCATTATGATGGGTGACAAACGGCCGGGCGTTGGCGCCACCATAAAGAGTTTGTAAAATTGGCGTTTCTACTTCAAAAAAACCATGATTGTCAAAATAATTACGAATTTCACGCACCAATAAACTACGGGTTTTAGCAATCTGCATTGATTCTTCATTAGCCAGAAGATCTAAATAGCGCTGACGGTAACGAATTTCAGTATCATTTAAGCCGTGAAACTTCTCCGGAAGTGGTAATAAAGCTTTGGCAATAATTAAAAACTTTTTTACTAAAATAGATATTTCCCCGGCCTTAGTAACAAAATTTTCTCCTTCAACAGAAACAAAGTCACCCACATCGATATCTTTGGCATATAATTTGTACTGCTCTTTGCCTAACTCCTTTTCTGAAAATACAGCTTGTAGCCGACCGCTAAAATCTTTAAGATGAGAGAAGGCTATCTTGCCCATTTCTCTTTTGGATATTAACCGTCCAACAACTTGAACAGCGCCACCAACAGGACTATCTTTTGCTTGAGCCAATGTTTGTTTGGTAGTAACATTAGCCGGAAAAACATTAATTTTTTGAGCGCGTAAATTTTCTAAATGTTGCAGGCGCACGGCGTCTTCTTTTAAATAAGCCATATTTTATAAAAATACTAAAAAACAATGAAATTTGTTTTAATTTCTAAATAGTTTAAATGTCTCTTCTCTTTATATCCTATCATAAATAACATTTTTTTTCAACAAAAACCGCCCTATCAAAAGGGCGGCAAAGAAAATCTCTTTTAGCTTACTTTGATAATATGATACGTCTGCTTGCCTGCCGGGACCACCACATCCACCTCGTCACCTGCTTCATGGCCTAAAAATGCCCTTCCTAAGGGAGATTCATTGGAAATCAGGCCTTTGGACGGGTTGGCCTCTTGCTGCCCTACAATCGTGTATTTTCTTTCGTTGTCACCTACTTTTATATCTATGGTGCTACCGACATTAATTTTACCCTGTTTTTGAGAACTTTTGGTGATAATTTGAGCGTTATTGATGATAGATTCCAATTCATCCATACGCCCTTTAGCCCAAGACATATCTTCACGCGCCTGATGATATTCGGCGTTTTCCGAAAGATCGCCTTGTTGCTTGGCTTCATCAATACGCTTGGCAATTTCGGGTAAAGTTTTTACCTTTAAAAGCTCATACTCCTTCTTTAAATTTTCTAAACTATCAACAGATAAATATTGGGGATCGTCTTGCATAAAAAATAAATCAAATAAAAACAACTCGCGTGTGAGTTATAATTTAGTATATCACATAATAAATCTAGGTCAATTTTAACCTGTGGATAAGATTGGTCGCGATAAAACAGTCTCAATTTTCAATGAAATTCTTCATTTGATTTTTCCAGGTAAATTCATTTTTTACTCGCTCTTTTCCGGCCGACCCCATCTGATGGGCATAGTCAGGATTTTTTAGCAATTCAATAACTGAAGTAGCTACCAGATTGGTATTGTGAGCGTCTATTACTAACCCGGTAGACAAATGGGCTACCGCCTCCCCTACCCCCCCTGATTTTCCGGCTACCACCGGCAATCCGCTGACTGCGGCTTCCATAAACACTATCCCCCAAGCTTCGTCCACTCCGTCTTTATCTTGGTGTGTCAATAAAACAAAAACATCGGCGCAATGATAAAATTTGACCACTTCCGAAGGTGGCTGACTTGGTAAAAAACGCACCACGCTTTGCAAATTATTTTTTTGAATGAAACTAACAATTGTTGGTTTTTCTGGACCGTCGCCAATTATTAACCAAACTGCGTTAGGAACTTCCTTAATAATTTTTATTAATGCCGGAATAAACAACGCATGCCCTTTTCTTTCTACCAAACGCGCGGTGGAAATAATAACTTTTTTTCCATTTAAAGCCAACTGGGATTTTATTTTATTAATTTCTTCCGGCAAATAAGTGGCAGCAACAAAATCATCGCTTGGACAAGGATACAGCACTTCCACTGTCGGCAATTGTTCTACCAGGGATTTCAACAGAGCTTCTGAAAATTGACTATTAACCACAATTTTTTGAGCAGATCGACACAAAAAACCAAATTTTTTTCGTTTAAATTGACTACTGGTGGCAAAACGCAAATCACTGCCATGCAAAAAAATAATGTAAGGTATCTTTAAAAATCTATTTATTAGATAAGCAATATAACCCATCGGTAAAACATGGTGAACGTGGATTATTTCAATTTTTTCTTTTTTGACAATCCGCCAAATTTGCCATAAAGATTTTAACCAGTGAGGCCAAATAATCCAAAAAAAAGGACGACGACGATAAGTCGTAAGCGAACTTTGCGCATCAAACTGTTTCGCTCCTTGAATTAGGGGGGCGTAAATTATAGTTTCGGCGGAGTTAAGATGTTTGGCAAAATTATAAGCATAACTGGCAATTCCGCCAATCGTAGGCGGGTATTCCAAAGTAACAATGAGCGTTTTCATAATCAAAATTTAAGACTTAATATCTTTGAACTTTTTTACTAATAATCCAATATTTATTCCACCGGTTAAGAACAGTAATATAAAATATACCACCGCTCCTATCGGTATGGTCCAAATAAAATAGATGCGCGCACTCAAATAATATACCACCGTTCCCATTACTACCGCCGGAATAAATGTTTGTAAAAAATATTTTATAATTTCACCGCTATTAATACGGGCTATTTTTTGAACGATAATATACCCGCTTAACCACAAAATTAAATTACTAATTAAAGCGGAGATGGCGGCGCCGATAATTCCAAAACGTGGAATCAAAATAATATTGCTAGCTAAATTGATGGCTAAAGCGATGGCCATCAAAGCAGTCTGAATGGATTGGCGATTGGTGGCGTTGAGAAAAGCACCGGTAACAAAACTAAGAAAAATAAAAACTAAACCAACCACTAAAATTTGTAAAACCGGAACAGACGCGTTATAGCTTGGGGTATAAAGTAAATGAATTGTCGGCTTGGCCAAAACAATAATGCCAATAACTAATGGAAAAACAATAGTAAACAGGTAGCGCCAAGATTTGGCGAATAAATCGGAAATTTTATGAGGAGAATGTAAGAAAAACGCGCTAAAAGCCGGATAAATACTGGCAGATAACGCCATAGGGATAAATTGAAAGGCGAAAGTGATTTTGTACGGCACGCTCCAATACCCCAGCTCTCGGGCGGAAAGCAATTTGGACATGATAAGCGAATCGCTGTACGCATACAGACGTGTGATGATGCCGGCTAAGGCAAACGGCACGGCCATGAGAAAAAATAATTTGAATACGGCGCGGTCAAAATAAAAACTGAAACGCAACGCGAATTTGCGGCGCGCGAAAAATCCGGAATAAACGGCGTTGATGATGGCGGGAATGGTGTAGGCCAAAATAAGCCAGTAGAGTGCTCCCCCGCCAAATAGCGCCACCGTACCGATAACGAGAGTGAGTACTTGCGATCCGACCAGCCCGATGGCTTCATAAACCAAATTGCGGTGCGCTCGAAATACGCTGTAAAACACCATGTGCAAGTTGTCAAAAAACATGGTAATGCCGGACAGGTAAACGAGGTCTTTGAGGATAGTGGGATAATTTAAAATGTTGACGGCCACCGCTATGAGCGCGTAGGCCACCAAACCAAAAATAATTTTTGACCAAAGGATGGTATTGATATACGATTGCGAACGCCCTTGGTCTTTGGCCAGTTCGCGCGTGAGCACCGAAGCCAAACCAAAATCCGCCACCACGGAAAAAATACTGGTAAAAGCAATGGCAAAAAAATACACGCCGGTGTTCTCTACTCCAATCAGGCGTGCGATGATGGTAAAATAAACAAAAGAAATGGCTTTTTGTAAAACCGAAGCAATGGTTAGAAAGGAGGTGTTTTGGGCGACGGTGTAGGACATGATAAAATTATACCTTTTTTCCGCTATTTTGACAACAAAAAAACCGGGCGCTATGAACGCCCGGTGGCTGGCAATCACCGTGTACTTGCTATTTGAGGATTGAATTCAGCATGGCAAGAATTTCTTCTGCCGTGTTCCCTCCAGCGGAGGTGGTGAGAATAAACCCGGGGGGAAGAAAGTTTCCCAATTCTCCCGTGATTTGATCTTCCCACCGGTCGTGACCGGCCTCGTGCCTAATCACGGCTACAGGGACATGGAGTCCCCATTCCCCTTGCTCTCCCTTCCGTATCCACCTCAGCAGGTCGATGGTATGCCACTTCCATCCTTGAGCGAACTCGGGATCCTGGTACGGCGAGGATTCAAAGAAGAAAAATAACACCATATCCGGCCGCTCGGCCAGGGAAATCTTGGCGGCATCTTCTTCGTAAGCAAATATCAGCCTCTCAAAGAATCTCGCCAAGTAGCCGAGAAAGGGGTTCAACCGATCAGCCTTCTCCTCTGCCGTCGTCAGAATCAACAGCTGTTGTTTCATAACACCCTCCATGATTTTTCAAAGTTAGTATCGAAAGAAACCAAAAATACAGTAGCACGAAAGTAACCGCATGTCAATATCAAAACACCCCTTTGGTAAGGGGTGAATTTGAAAATATTTTTTACCGCTTCGACCACTGTGGTGCGCGTCGGGCTTTTTTGAGACCAAATTTCTTTCGTTCTTTTGATCTAGGATCGCGAGTAAGATACCCTTGTGTTTTGAGAGTCTTATGAAATTCATCATTCCAAATCACCAAAACACGCGCAATCCCATGTTGAACAGCAGTGGCTTGACCTTTCTTGCCACCGCCAGAAACTTTTGCTGACACATCTAGATCTTTTTCTTTTCCTACCGCCTTCAAAGGAGCCAACACTGACTCATTCAGCTCAAAATGAGGAAAATATATTTTGTAATCTACGCCGTTGACGATGATTTTACCACTGCCTTTGTCAATTTTAACACGAGCACTGGCGGTTTTACGTCGTCCCACGGCTCTAAAAACTGACGGGTTCTTATTTATTTTAGTCATAGTCGAAATGAATGAGTGAAATAAAATGGTTTATTCAAATTTTAAGCGTGCCATTCTAAGATCGCGTAATTTATTTTTTGGCAACATTTTTTCCACTGCTCTAATAATAATACGCTCTGGATTTTCAGCCAACATTTTTTTAGCGGGAATCTCTTTGAGACCACCCGGATGATTGGAGTGATGACGATATAATTTTTGATCTATCTTTTTTCCGGTAAATTTTACTTTACCAACGTTGGCAATTTTTACGATGCTACCTGCGTCAAGATGCGGGGCATAAGTTGCTTTGTCTTTGCCCATAAGAATAGTGGCGATTTGAGTGGCCAACCTACCCGGCACTTGACCGAGGGCATCAATTTTTATGGTTTTTCGTTTTGACATAAGATTAAATTTACCCTTTTAAACAAATTCTATTACCACCTCTTGCGCGCCATCGCCTTTGCGATTACCCAAATTAACAATGCGGGTATAACCACCCTGACGAGTGGTATAACGTGGCCCCAAAACCTCTATGAGTTTACTAACTACATTTTTAGCATGCAGTTGAGCCAATAAAGCACGGCGATTCGCAAGATCATTTTTCTTAGCCTTGGTAATTGCTTTTTCTATAAGCGGTTTAATCGCTTTAGCTTTAGCTTTGGTAGTAGTAATTTTTTCGTATAAAACCAAACTGGACACCAGACCACAAAGAAGAGCTCGACGCGGCGCAGCTTTACGATCCAGAGTAACTTTCTTCATTTGATGTCTCATAATACAAAAATATTATTTTACAATTATTTTTTCTTAGATTTTTTAACTTTTTCCTTAATGATTTTTTCTTTTTTGATTTTAGCTTTGGAAACTTTTTCCTCTTTTTCTTCCACATTATTCTCAACTACTACCTTTGCTTCTTTAACAGTGTTAAATTTTGCGGTGGTAATGTTATCTTTTACCGAATCCAAAACAATAGTAAAATGATCCATTAAAATTTGGGTGGCTTGATGCAAGGCTTCGGAAGGCGAAATAGTGCCGTTGGTTTCTATATTCAAAACTAGTTTTTCGTAGTTAGTAATATCGCCCATGCGGGTATATTCTACCTTATATCCGACGTCGCGAATTGGAGTATAAATAGAGTCGATTACTATAGTGCCTAAATCATAATTTTTACGGTCCTTCTCTTCTACCGGTCTAAATCCTCGTCCTTTACCTACAATTATTTCCATTTCTAAAGTTTTATTGGAAGTTAAATTGGCAATTACCAAATCTTTGGAAAAAATTTCAGCATTGGCATTGGGAGCAAAATCCTTAGCAGTAACTTTGCCCGGTCCTTTTTTAGTTAAAGAAATGACTACCGGCTCATCAGTAAAAACCTTAACAGCCATTTGCTTGAGATTCAACATTATTTCTACCAAATCTTCTTTAACACCTTCTACAGTGCTAAACTCATGCTGTACGCCTTTAATTTTGAAAGCTTCAACGGCTGCTCCCGGTAAAGAAGACAACAAAACTCTGCGCAAACTGTTGCCTAAAGTGGTGCCGTAACCATGAAAACACGGAGTGATAATTACCGTGCTGGAATTTGGAGTGGCCCCCTCCATAAATTCCACTTTGGATGGCAGAAGCAGGTTTTCCATATACGATATAAGTGAGAGAAAAGATTAAATGTGTTTAATCTTTTCCGAACGAATGAGTATATATCTTTAGATATATTGACAAAATTGATCCACAAAAAAGCGAAAATTACTAACGAGAATAAAACTCGATGATGGCTTTGGAGTTAAATGGCGCGCTATCTAAAGTTGGGGTATTTAACACTTTAAAAGATACCTTTTTAGCATCAACATGCATCCATGACGGCGCTTCTATCTTAGACAGTCGTTCAAAAATATTTTCAAACAATTTTCTGCTTTTCATGCTTTCTTTGAGGGCAATCTCTTCTCCGACGGAAACACGGTAAGATGGAATATCTACTTTTTTACCGTTAACAGTGATATTGCCATGGCTAACCAATTGGCGCGCAGCTGAACGAGACGTTACCAAGCCCATGCGAAATACCGCATTGTCCAAACGTGATTCCAAATAAGTAACAAAATATTTACTGGTATCACCGGTTTTTCGCGAAGCTTCGGATACGTAATTGGCAAATTGTTTTTCGCGCAAGCCATACATTTTTTTGGCTTGTTGCTTTTCGCGGAGTTGTTTGCCGTAGCCAGATAACTTTTTATTTCTGGCGGTCGGACCATGCTGTCCGGGAATAAAATTTCTTTTAATCATCGGACATTTTGGCCCTAAACACTTCTCTCCTTTTAAAAATAACTTCTGACCGGCGCGGCGGCATTGAGAACAAATTGAATCGTAAACTTTAGACATAATAAAATAATTATAACTTTATACGCGACGACGTTTGGGCGGTCGACAACCATTGTGCGGGATCGGCGTAACTTCGTTGATAGCCACCACATTTAAACCATTAATATTAAAAGCACGAATCGCTCCCTCGCGCCCGCCACCAATACCTTTAATAAATACGCAAACTTCTTTGATTCCATAAGGAGCTACTTTATCTGCCACCGCTTTGACCACCATACTAGCCGCATAAGGAGTAGCCTTTTTTGGTCCTTTAAAACCGGCGATGCCGGCTGAAGACCAAGCCAAAGCATTGCCATTGGGATCGGTAATAGTAACGATGGTGTTGTTATAAGTAGCTTGAATATAGGCGTTGCCACGGGGTATTTGCTTAACAACTTTTTTCTTTTTAGTTTTTACTTCAGCCTCTTTTTTGACGATGGGCTCATTTGGTTTTTTTTGCTCTTCTGTCATAAATTTATTAATTGGTTCGTATGATTAGTATAAAAAATCGTGATGCTAGGTTTTTTGAGTAGACAATTTTTTACCGGAAGTGGCAGTTTTGCGCACGTTACCACGCACTGTGCGTGAATTGGTTTTGGTACGCTGACCATGTACCGGCAAATGCTTCATGTGACGAACACCACGATAGCATTTAATATCTTTCATCCGTTTAATATTAGCCATAATTTCACGACGTAAGTCGCCTTCAGTTTTGTAGCCTTTTTCTACAATAGCGCGTAATTTATCTTCCTGCTCGCTACTTAGATCTTTGGTGCGGATATTACCATCAAGGCCGGCAGCTTTAAGAACTTTGGCGGCTAAAGTTGGCCCAATACCGTAAATATAAGGCAAAGAATATAAGATTTTTTTCTCCTTAGGAATGTTGATACCAGCAATACGCATAATATTGAAAATTTATAGATTAGAATTTTTATCCTTGTCTTTGTTTGTGTTTGGGATTAACGCAAATAACACGCACCCGACCTTGGCGGCGCACTACTTGGCACTTGGCGCAAATCTTTTTTACAGATGCTTGAACTTTCATAAAATGCGAGAATTATACTTATTATTTAATGGTACAAAACTAATAAGTACGTTAATTATTAGCTATTAGCATTATTGTAATCAAAAAACACCAACCACTGCCGCGATATCCACGTCTCGCTTGGACATAAGGCCCTAAATTGAGACTACACCGCACTGGTTGATATTGTGTTAAATAATTTGTTAGAACCGATAATTTATTCGCCCTTTGGTTAAATCGTAAGGCGTCATTTCTACTTTTACCTGGTCTCCAATTGATAACCGAATTTTATTGAGACGCATTTTACCCGATAAATGAGCAACAATTGCTTGTCCACTTTCGAGCTCCACTCGAAACGTCCCAGCCGGCAAAAGCTCGGTGATTTTACCCTTAAGTTCGATGATGTCTTGTTTACTAACCATGATAAAATGTTATGCGGTATATAATACCTAAATTAAATTATTTTGTCAATAGGTATAAACGCTCGGTTATTAACAGGGGTCTCTCGATAGATCCAATACTTATATAAAAGAAAATTCCAGCTAACCGCTAAAATGATATTAGCCATGCGTATTGCTAGATAATGCCATCCTAATTTTTCCGAAAATAACCACATCCAAATGATAGCAAACAAGTAATTACCGGCGTAGAGCGCGAGAAATTTGATAACTTGATGGTGAATTTTCCCTGATGATTTAAAAGTCCAAAATTTATTTAAAAGAAAGACATAAATTAAAGCAATCGGCTGATTTATGATTACCGCCACCACCGGACGCAGATGAAATATTTCTTTAAACAGTACCAAAGTACCCATGTCCAAAATAAACGCCGACCCGCCAGTAATGGCGTACTTTAAAAACTGTTTCCGCAAAGACCAAAAAAAATCAAGTAACTTTGAAAACATTTTAAAAAAAATTATTCTAAAATCGCTTTAATGCGCCGCACTCCCGCGCTTACGGATTCTTCTTTACTTATTCTAAATTTACCCAACACGCCGGTATGCTCTACGTGGGGTCCGCCGCAAATTTCTTTGGAAAAAGTGAGAGAATTTTCATGAGCGGCGGGCGCGGTTTGGGGGTCACCCACCGAATATACTTTTACCTTAGCGCCATAACGATCTTCAAATACGCCCATAGCGCCGAGTGTTTTGGCCTCGGGCACGGTCATTTCCGCGCAATCCACCGGATAATCATGAGTAATAGCATAATTAACCAACTCTTCTACACGTTTTTTTTGATCATCGGTCATTTTCTCCGGGTGAGAAAAATCAAAACGCAGGCGCTGGGCAGTAATATTACTCCCCCGCTGTATTACATGCTCGCCTAATACCGCTCGCAAAGCCGCCAGTAACAAATGACAAGCAGTATGATACTTCACTGACATCTCGCCGTGGTCAGCCAAACCGCCTTTAAATTTTTGTTCAGCTCCGGCACGGGATAGTTCCTGGTGTTTTTTCATTTCTTCTTTAAATCCCTTTACATCTACTTTCAATCCCCTCTCTTCGGTCAACTCCACTGTCATTTCAACTGGAAAACCATAACTCTGATACAAATCAAAAACCTGCGTTGCCGTTATTGTTAATTGTTTATTGTTAATTGTTAATTTGTCAAATTCTTTAATTCCCTTTTCTAAAGTATTTCTAAACTTACTTTCCTCTTTGGCTATTTCTACCAAAATAAATTCGCGGTTGCGCTCTATTTCCGGGTAAACATCGGCAAAAATTTTGATGACTTCTTCGGCTACCTGCGAACAAAAATTTTCTTTAAGCCCCAGTTCGCGGCCATAACGCACGGCGCGGCGAACCAACCGACGCACAATATAGCCCTGGTCAACATTGGACGGCGCGATTTTGCGATCATCACCCATAATCATGGTGGCAGTGCGAATATGATCGGCAATTACACGCATAGCCTTGGTAATATTGATATTTTCAATATATTCACGCCCGGAAACTTCTTCAATTTTCTGAATCAATGGCCAAAAAGTGTCAATTTGAAAGACATCAACAAAACCATTCAATACCACCAAAGTTCGCTCCAAGCCCATGCCGGTATCAACATTCTTTTTTGCCAATGATTCATACTTTCCATCCGCAGTTTTATTATATTCCATGAAAACATCGTTCCAAATTTCCAACCAATTATCTTCATCGGTTTGGGGATTGCTATTCTCCGGCGGAAATTCGGTATCCCCTTTCCAATAAAACATCTCCGTATCAGGCCCGCATGGTCCGGTTTGTCCCGCTGGCCCCCACCAATTGTTGGCTCTGGGCAAATAAGCAATTTTATGTTCTAAAACACCGCATCTTTTCCAAATACTCGCCGACTCTTCGTCGCGTGGCGCAGATTCATCACCTGCAAACACACTCACCGCCAATTTTTTTGGATCAAGCCCCAACCATTTAGATGAAGTTAAAAATTCCCAACTCATTTCAATCGCTTCTTTTTTAAAATAATCTCCGAGCGACCAATTACCAAGCATTTCAAAAAAGGTGTCATGGCGATTATCCCCTACCTCATCAATATCTTGAGTGCGGACGCATTTTTGAACATTAACTAATTTTTTGCCTTCCGGATGCTTCTCGCCCATTAAATATGGCACCAAAGGATGCATACCGGCAGTGGTAAAAAGTACCGTAGGATCATTTTCGGGAATTAAAGAGGCGCTGGGAACAATTTTATGCCCATGGGAAACAAAAAAGTCCAGATATTTTTGCCGCAAAGTTTTAGAATCCATAATTCAATCAAAATATTTACCCTAAAATTTTATCACAATGGCTTGACAAAAGCAAGAAAATAAATTAGGGTAAGAATAGTTCAATTTAGGAGGAAATAAAAATGAACCTTGAAAAAAATTGGATAAATCTTTTAATTATTTCTTGCGACATTACTCTGAAAGAAATAATTAAGTTTATGCTCGAAAAATTTGGAGATACAGCTGAACTCATAAATTTGGATGAGGAAAGTGGCGCACATCCAAACGAGCATATTCCGGTAGGAGGAGATTTAAGCCTCCCCTTCTCCTGGGGAGAGCTACTGAACATCTTGTCGGAAGAGACGGGTGAATGCATGCGGTACTTTGTCGCCGTATGCCCTCACAAAAAATCACGGAAGACAGTTTCCCTCATAACTGTGGAAGTCAACTGGGGGTATGCAATACCTCAGATGGTTTACTGCTTAAAACCAGACAGAGGAAAAAATGGATAAAATGATATTGTTCGTAGGATTTCCGGGGTTCGAAAGCGAACTCCGAGAAAAAACATATCCCATGAGTAGCGGGGTTATCCGCCTACGGGTGGGGCTATCTGTAGGGGTAGAGATTGAGCCATTCACATCGCTCTTTGTAAGAGCGGATGTGGAGGAAATAGAGTTCAGAAAATTTAACCTGGACATCTATGAAATATTCCCCAACAAGGCGGGGGTTACCCCTGCGCAGCTAGTGCAGAGAAAATGGATCTTAAATCTCAACGATTCTTACAAACACCCCGATGCCGTCATCGGAGGAATAGTCATAAAATAGGAGAGTAGGAAGGAGGAAAGAAAAAACAAAAGCATCGGAACCACAACCGATGCTTTTTATTTCACCGCTCCCCCGCCCAAACAAACATTATTTTTATAAAACACGGCGAATTGTCCGGGGGTGATAGCGCGTTGAGGAATAGCAAATTTGATAATCAGATCCTTTCCGCCAAAGGCAGGCAAACGACTGCGTTCGAAACACTCAACAACACACTGCTGTAACGGCTGACGATGACGCAATCGCGCCATACATTTAAAAGGAAATTTGAACGGCTGTCCGCCAATCCAGCGGACATCTTTAACTATAATCTCGTTTTTAAATAAAATTGCGTCACCTTCCTTGGCGATTATTAATTCATTGCTCTTCAAAATTTTATCAGCAACAAAATACGGTTTGGAATTTATTCCAACGCGTTCACCAATGGTATAAAAAGGTAAACCACTGTGTTCGCCTACTATTTCCCCATTCAAAATAATTTTTCCCGGGCGTGGCCTAATTTCTTTTTGCAAAAACTCCTTCATCGGCACTTCGCCTACAAAACAAATTCCCATACTTTCCTCTTTTTCGGCGGTGGGTAGTTTAAATTTTTTAGCGAGCACCCTGACTTCGGACTTAGTATAATCGCCGATTGGAAATAACGCGTGAGCGAGTTGCGCTTGAGATAATTGATGGAGAAAATAAGTTTGGTCTTTGTTGGTGTCTCGCGCAAGGAGTAAAGAGTAAGGAGTAAGGAGTAAATTTATATCTCGTTTATTCCTTACTCCTTTTTCCTTATTCTTTTCAGTGCGCGCGTAGTGTCCGGTCGCAATATAATCAAAACCTTCTTTTTTGGCTCGATCCAACCAAGCGCCAAATTTAATAAATTTATTACACAAAACATCCGGATTCGGAGTCCGACCGGCGCGATATTCGTGGTACATATAATCTAAAACATCTCGCTTATATTCGCGCTTAAAATCCCAGCGCAATAATTTGATACCGAGTTTGGCGCAAACCCGCAATGCGTCTTGATAATCTCCTTGCCAACAGGGCTTCGATTCTCTACGCCCTGTAAACGAAGCATTACAACTTGTCGGGCGTAGCTCGGAGAGCGAAGCCTGATAATTTACCGCAAACATTCCGGTTACATCATGACCTTTTTTAACCAAAAGAGCGGCGGCAACAGAACTGTCCACCCCACCCGATAGAGCGACCAAAATTTTGGGCTGATTCTTAAACATAGGCATATCTTACCTTAAAAAATAACATCTTTCAAGATTATTGACTTTTTTATAACTAAAACACCCCGACTTAAGATCGGGGTGTTTTTGGTTTAATCAGTAAGATTAAGCGCGGCGATGATTGCGGATGCAATCTTTGCAGTATACCGGCTTGTCTCCAGAAGGCTGGAAAGGAAGCTCGGTAATAGCGGCACCACAGTCAGCACAGGTCAAATTGACCGGAAACATCTGACGAGGAGCGCGCGGACCGCGGGAAAAACCGCCTCGACTGCCTCCATCGCGAGTCGCGCGGAAAGCGCGATTGCATTCGGAGCAGTAAACCGGACGATCACCGGACGGTTGAAACGGCAACTGTGAGATATGGGTCCCGCATTTAGCGCAGGATAAATCCACATCATACATTTGTCTGTCACCAAAAGCCATAGATTTGTTCTTGTTTGTTCCCAAAATGTTGTTTGAGATAGTTAATAAAACGACCTACTTGGGAACTTTGGCTTATTTGGTAAGTTGGGTTGCCCAATTTGTTGGATAATTATATCTAAATGATATAATTATCGCTTGTTCGGAAATAATTAAATAAATTTATTATTTCCTTACGCGCTTAATTATAACACAAAATCGCCTTTTTGTCAAGCCCCCCTACTTTTTAAGCGTGGTAATTGGACGACTTTGAGTAATGTAAAATTTGCCATCGAAAAAAGCCCATTCAATATCGCAAGGAAATTTATAATGATCCTCAATTTTTTTACAAATTTTTGCCAGCTCCACAATCTGTTTGCCGGTAAGTTTTTGTTTTTCGCCTTCTTTACCCAAATCAACCCACGCGTTAGATTTATCCTCGCTTTTAGGATTAGTTAATTTTGTCGATCCTTTGGACTTAATTAATTTACGTGTTTGCGAGCCAATATTAATATCCATGATACTAAAATCCGTTTTATCTATTATATAACTATCCGGCGTAATTTGCCCCGACACGATTGCTTCACCTAATCCGTAGCCCGCTTCAATTATCATTTGCTTAGGATCTTCGGTAACTGGATGCACCGTGAAAGCAATACCGGAAATTTCGCTTTGAACCATTGTTTGCACGACCACCGCCACGGAAACATAATGATCAATTAATTTCTTTTCGTGGCGATAAAAAATCGCGCGCGGAGTAAAAAGAGACGACCAACACTGACAAACTCTTGCAATTAAATTTTTCCTGTTGGTATTTAAATAAGTTTCGAGTTCCCCCGCCCAACTGGCCACAGCGCCATCTTCGGCGGTAGCCGATGATCGTACCGCTATATATTCTGCGCCTAATTTGTCATACGCCGCCAAGATTTCTTTTTTTAAATCTTTGGGAAAAGGTCGATCGTGAATAACATCGCGAATAACATTGCTGGCACGATCAACAGTGTTGGTATCTTCGAGATTGACTTCTTTTAAACGCGCAGAAATCTCCTCTTTCAAATCTGTTTCTTCTAAATACCTATCAAAAGCGCTAGCCAGCACGACAAAACCACCCGGTACTGGAATTTTGGCTTTGGTCATCTCTCCCAGTGACGCCCCTTTGCCACCGGCAATCTCGACACTGGACTTATTTATATCCTTAAAAAACTTAATGTAACTCATAAAACAAATTACTCTGTAGCTTGGCCATCAAACTCGGCTTCGTTGCTTTCGGCCTCTTCTTTATTAGCGCGTACAATCCCATCTTTGTGATGCGCTGGAGAATAAATAGTATAAAGTTTTAACATTTCTGAACCGGAAGTATTGACTACATTATGCTGTGCGCCCGAAGGCACTATTACAGCATCACCATCAGCCACGACATATTCATTGCCGTCAATTATCACTTTTCCCTGTCCACTTTCAAAACGAAAAAACTGATCGTTGTCCGCGTGCACTTCCATGCCAATTTCTTCGTTTGGTTTTAAAGCCATAAGCACTAATTGACTGTGATGCCCGGTATAAAGCACCTTACGAAAATTATTATTTTCCGTCGTTAACTTCTCTATATTATCTTTGTAACCATGCATATTTTTTTGGTTAATTAATTATATAAGATTATTGTTATATTATCATATAATAATCAACTAGGCAAATCTAGGCCACTTAAATAATTGGAGATGCTAATTAAAATTTGATTGACAGAATTTGATAATTAGAGTATAATAAAAATCTACAAAATATCCTTAGAAAATTAGTCGACCTTCTTTCGTGATATATAGTTTGTATTTGTTCACTAATAATTTATCTATGAAAGGTACTATTAAAAGTATTATTTCCGATAAGCATTTTGGTTTCATTACTCCCGAAGATAACTCTAAAGACGTATTCTTCCATGAGACCGGATTAAATGGCATTCAATTCGCCGACTTAAAAGCCGGTGATGTCGTAACTTTCGATGTCGAACAGGCCGAAAAGGGTCCGCGCGCCATCAACGTTGTCCTTGCTTAAATTGGAATGAAAACCCCCAGCTAATCGCTGGGGGTTTCGTCTTGCTGGCTACGCCAGCTTTGGGAATTTGAGTTGTTCGACGTCGACTTGGTGGTGTTGTTGGTTTTCGACATAGCGTTTGACGGCAT
>JBAYNU010000001.1:0-149558 GCA_041678665.1 Candidatus Magasanikiibacteriota bacterium | reverse complement strand
TACCGACTGCGAGGGAAGGTTTAAATATCTTAATCACAAATATTCCCTACAAATGACAATTAAAAAACAGGCCGATTTGCCCGAATTGTTTAGAAAATACCAACTAGAAACCGAACGGTAACCATCACGTTTCATCGGAATCGGAATTTTTGGATCCCGGACTTCGTAAGTAGTGATAATTTCGGACATAAATGTGAAAATTATAAATGTTTTTAAGTTAAAGGGATTCTTCGCTCCGCTCAGAATGACAGTAGGCGAAAGGGATTCCTCCGCTCGGCCCTTAGCCTCGGTCGGAATGACAGGGTCTATCGTCCGCGCATGCCGAGCACGGTATTGATTGTGCGTAGGATGATGGCCATGTCGAGCCAGAAGGCGCGGTTTTTGATATAGAATAAATCGTATTCCAGCTTGCGCAGACTTTCTTCCAAGGTGCTATAATACGAGTTTTGTACTTGTGCCCAACCGGTGAGCCCGGGTTTGATCAGGTGGCGCAACGAGTAGAACGGCATTTGGCGGGTAAGTTCGGCCACAAATTCGGGGCGTTCGGGGCGAGGACCAACAATGGCCATTTCATTTTTAAAAATATTAATAAATTGAGGAATTTCATCTAGGCGGGTTTGGCGTAAAAATTTTCCCACAGCAGTAATGCGGATGTCATTTTTAGCAGCAAATTTCGCTCCGTCGGTTTCGGCACTACCATCGGCGTTTAACGCCTTCATCGTGCGATACTTATAAATGTAAAAAATAGTGCCATTACGACCGACACGTGCTTGGCGAAAAAAAATTGGACCGGGTGAGGTAAACCGAATTGCCCAATAAATAAAAGGAAAAGTGATGCCAAAAAATATTGCCATTATTACCGCCAAAATAGAGTCGATGATAATACGTGAACGGTCATATATTTTTTTTTGTTGTTCATTTAGATTATTTAAAAACCACCCTTCCGAGAAAGTAAACGGGGGAATACGACCCATTATTTCTTCGTAAAATTTTGCCAAAGTGACAACCGTGGCCTGGGAGAATAACTGTTCGTAGAGCTCTTTTAGAAGTTGGACATTTTTGTAAAGCATCGGCGCGGTAACAATAATTTGGGGTACTTGGCTGTTATTTTTTTGCAAAAGTAATTTTAAAGTAGGCGCCGTTTGATAATGATTAAGTTGAGCAGGCAAGCTTTCTGCGGAAATAAAACCAATGACTTGGTAACCGCGCGCTGGTTCGGTTTCAATTAATTTAATTAATTCCAAAATTTCTGTGGTTACTCCGGTAAAAGCCACATTAATTTTGAGAATACCAGTAGACAGAAAACGATTATATAGGTAGCGCCAAAGAGTCAATATACCAAAACCATTAAGAGCGGTTAAAATTAGAATTGTTTTGGGGCTGACGCCGATGCTTGGTCGTAGGTAAAAATACAAAATACCAAGAATAATCCAGCTTCCGCCGGCAATAATAATTTTTTGAAAAAAGGTGCGATTATTTCGATTTTGTCCGATGTCGTATAAGCCAGCCACAAACATTACTACAACGGCGCCGATAAAAAGTTGTAGCATCGGCCAAAGCAAAGCGGTGTCGGGCGAGCCATGAGAAAATAGATAACGTTCAGAGAGCGCCAAAAATAAACCCAAAAGTAGGGCAACCAAATCCCCGGCTATTAAAGTAATTTGTTTAAGACGGTTGAGCATGGTATAATGAGTTGAAAGTTTAAAGTTATCAAGTTATAAAGGTCTAAAAACGCTAACTTTCAACTTTAAACTTTATAACTTTTAACTTATCATAATGTATCATAATTTGGCTAGAAAATCAATAACCGCTTTGGTGGTTGGAGTATTTTTGCTCACGCCTGGTTTGGTTATGGCCAGAGTACCCAGTGATATTGGCTACAGCGACCAGGTTAAATTTTATGAGCAAATCAAGGCGCCAGTGGCTTGGGATTACACTCTTGGATCTTCCAAGGTGGTGGTGGCGATTATTGATACTGGTGCTGACACTTGGCATCCTGATTTAGAGAAAAATATTTGGATAAATCCTTACGAGATTCCCAATAATAAAATTGACGACGACAATAATGGTTTTGTTGATGATATAAATGGCTGGAATTTTGTGGAAGATAACAACGATGTGCGCACTTCGGTTTTTGAAAGTACTAATGATCCAGAGGCCGTGCGTCACGGCACTCTCATTGCCGGAATTATTGGAGCCACTGGGAATAATAATATTAATGGAGTTGGTTTAAATTGGAATGTAAAAATTATGCCTTTGCGCGCGGTAGATAGTTCTGGCTCCGGATCTTATTCGGCAATTTCACAAGCCGTAGTTTACGCGGTAAAGAACGGAGCGCATGTTATTAGTATGAGTATTGTTGGTCACGAAATGGATACAGGTTTCAAAGACATTATGCGTTGGGCTTATGATCAAGGAGCGATTTTGGTGGCGGCCGGCGGGAATGACGGATATAATTTAGACGAAAATCCGGTTTACCCAGCGTGTCTGGATAAAGGCGACAAAGAAAATTGGATACTGGGTGTGGCTTCGGTAAATGTTTTGGATAAATTAAGTTACTTTTCGGATTATGGCAGTTGTATAGATATTGCAGCTCCCGGGGAGAAAATTTATAGTACTGAAAGATACGCGCCGGATTATGGCTATAAAAATAGTTTTGGTGGTCCTTGGAGCGGCACTTCTTTTGCCACGCCTTTTGTAGCGGGAACAGTGGCTTTGATAAAATCGTTGCATCCAGAATGGAGCGCACGTCAAATTATTGCCAATATTTTAGATAATGCTGATAATATTTTTGATTTTAATAAAGAAATTATTGGCACCAGTACTTTGAAGCGCTTAAACGTCGGTCGTTCGGTAGCGATTGCCTACAACAGTGGTGGCAAGTTTGACGATTATGTTTTTAGTTTTAAGGGTAACGAAATTTGGTTTACTACCGGCACGGAAAAAATATTTTGGAGGATAGTGAATGAGGCAAAAATTGTTAGTATGGTTGCGGATAGCTTTGCCAATCAGTTTAAAAAAGAATTGGCTGTCTTGATTGAACGTAAGCCGTATTATTACATTCGTCTATTAAAAAATGATGGTAGTTTTTGGCGTGAATTTTCTTTGAAAAATTTTAAAGGGGGCGTAATATCTAAATTGGTTGTCGGCAAGGATTCTGTCGGGCAATTGACGCTCGTGATAGATAAATATCTAACCAAGACTAGCGAGACCATTTGGGAAGAGTACAGCTTGGCCGGAGAATTATTGCGCAGTGCTAAGTTAAAAGGCAAAGCTAGTAGTTGGCAGGTAGCGTTGGATGGAGGCAGTATTGAAGTCAAAATCAAAGTCAAAGGTAAATTGACGAGTAAGAGGCTAGAATGGTATAATTGACTAAGCTTTGAGCTTATAGCTTATAGCTTTTAGGTTTACGATTTTATCACCTATAAGCTAAAAGCTAATGTCTAAAAGCTAATTGTGTATGGACAATCAAATTTTTGAAAAGAAAAATGTATTGGTTACTGGCGGTGCTGGTTTTTTGGGTTCGCATTTATGCGAGCGACTTTTGAAAGAAGCGAAAGTTATTTGTTTGGATGATTTTTCCAATTCTACGCCGCAAAATATTGATCATCTTTTGCAGTATCCCGATTTTGAATTTATTAATTATGATATCAACAAACCGATTGACTTGGAACAATTTCCCGAATTAGATAAATTTAAACTGAAATATCAAGGAATTCAAGAGATTTATCATTTGGCTTGCCCCACCAATCCTAAGGATTTTGAAAAATTAAAAATGCAAGCTTTGTGGTCTAATTCTTCGTCCATGATTAATACTTTGGATTTAGCAGTAAAATATCATGCGCGGTATGTATTTACTTCCAGTGCCGTGGTGTACGGTCCCTCTACGCCCGCCAAAAAAGTTTTTAAGGAAACGGATTTGGGAACTTTTGATCATTTGTCACAGCGGGCTTGTTTTGACGAAGGCAAGAGATTCGCTGAAACCTCTGTAGAAACCTACCGTCAATTTTATGGCATTGACGCTAAGATTGCGCGTGTATTTACTACCTATGGTACTCGGATGCGGTTATTTGAAAAGCAATTAATTCCTGATTTTATTATTAATGCTTTGGAAGGGAATGATTTGGTAATTTATGGAGACAAAAATTTTGCCACTTCGCTCTGTTATGTCTCCGATATTGTAGATGGTGTAGTGCGTTTAATGTCGGCCGGACCGGATGTTAAGTTGGTGAATTTAGGCGGCGATGAGTCGCATCGTTATGCCGAAGTAGCGGATATGATTATTAAGCTTACTGGCTCCAAATCAAAATTGGTGTTTGAAAAGCCTCTTCTATTTTTAACTGCCAAGGGCATTCCTGATATTTCTTATGCCAAAGATGTTTTGGGTTGGATGCCGATTGTGCGTTTAGAAGACGGTTTACAGCGGGCGGTTGATTATGTGGTAGCGAATAAAGAAGCGCTGATTTTAGACGGTAATAAATAATTACCCGTTCAAGCTTGTTGTTTGTTTATGATTTTTATTGTTATTCCCGCTTATAATGAAGAAAATAAAATTGGTCGCGTGGTGCGCGGCCTTTTTGAACAAGGATGGCGCAATGTTTTAGTGGTGGATGATGGGTCGACTGATAATACTGCTGATATTGCTAGGCGTGCTGGAGCGCAGGTTGTTTGTCATAGTGCAAATTGTGGGCAAGGGTCAGCGCTTCAAACCGGTGACGATTTCGCTTGTCATCACGGCGCTCAGGCGGTGGTACATTTTGATGCCGATGATCAGTTTAATCCAGCGGATATTAGCGGGGCGATTGATATCATTAAAAGTAATCAAGCTGACGTAGTGTTGGGTTCGCGTTTTTTGGACAATCGTTCGCAAGTGCCTTGGGTTAAACGTTATATTATTTTACCGGTCAGCAGGTGGATAAATTTTATGTTTACCGGCGTATTACTCACCGATGCGCATAATGGTTTTCGGGTCTTGTCGCGCCCTGCTTTGGAAAAAATTAGAATTACCCAAGCTGGTATGGCGCATAATAGTGAAATTGTTCGTCAGATTAAAAAATATCATCTAAAATTTGTAGAATTTCCGGTGGAAGTGCGTTATCATGAATTCGGGCAGGGGATTGGAGAAGGGGTAAATATAGTAAAAGATCTGGTAGTTGATTGGTTTATTAAATAAAAATAAATATTATAAATTCAGAATATGTTTCTTATTCAAATTATTCTAATTTTGTTTTGTCTTCTGGCAGTGATCAAAGTAGTTTCTCGTTATCGTGGCGGTGACATCACCTTAAGCTGGTTAATTTTTTGGTTGATATTTTGGATGCTGGTAGGGGTAGTGGCGTTTGAACCGGATTCGACCATGTATTTTGCGCATCTACTAGGTGTGGGTCGCGGTGCCGATGCGGTAGTATATTTAGCTTTGGCGTTATTGTTTTTCTTATTTTTTAAATTAATGGTTAAAGTGGAAAGAATGGATAAAAAAATAACCAAGATTATTAGGGGTATGGCCTTAGAAAATAAAAAATCAGAAGTCAGAGATTAGAAATTTTTTTATTTATCCACTTGACGCATTGTGATGATGTGATAGAATTACAGTATTAAATAGTAGGCTAATATAAATTTTTACCAAATTTTAGCCAAAATTTATTAATTAAAATTTAATTTTAATATTATTAGATTATGTCAGAAGAAAAGAAAACTTTTTTTGCTTCCTTGGAACCAAAAAGTGCATTAGTGGTAGGAGCAGTGGCCGGGCTTTTAATTATCGGCACGATCGGTTTTATTATAATGTTATTCATAAATTTTGGTTACAAGAATGCGAACAGTGCAGTTACTGGTGGCGCGAATAATAACGCTCAGTTAAACCAACAGCAGTCGGAAACTATTCCGGTTGTCACTAAATCTGATAAGCCGCAAGTGGAGTTATTCATTATGTCTTATTGTCCTTATGGGCTTCAGATGCAAAAAGCGTTTACTCCGGTATGGAATTTACTCCAAGGTAAAGCGGATTTTAGTATTAAGTTTGTTTCTTACGCAATGCATGATTTACCAGAGGTAGAAGAAAATACTCGCCAGTATTGTATTGAAACCGAGCAAGCCAACAAGTATTTGGCTTATGCGGACTGTTTTACTGTAAGTGGAGATTATCAGTCGTGTTTATCATCAGTTGGAGTTAGTGTGAGCAAGCTGAATGCCTGCGTGGACAGCACCAATAAAAAGTTTGGTATATTAGATAAATATAATGACAAAAGCACTTGGTTATCCGGACTTTATCCGGTGTATCCGATTCATCAAGATTTGAATAATAAATATGGAGTGCAGGGGTCTCCGACTTTGGTGATAAATGGCAACCAGGTTGATTCAGGCCGATCACCAGAGGCAATAAAGCAAGTAGTGTGCGCCGCGTTTAACGGCGCCCCTTCCGAATGTTCTCAGGTGTTAAATTCTACCTCGGCTTCAGCCGGATTTGGCGCCGGCGTTGGATCGGGAAATGCTAGTGCCGAATGCGGCAGTTAGTTAATATATTTAAGTTAAATGTATGGGTAATTTTAAAAGAGGCTTATTATTTGGTGGACTTTTGGGCGCCGGATTGATGTGGCTTAATGCGACTCCTAAAGGCAAAGAAATGCGCGCCAAATTAATGGAGCACTTGAATCCGCTTTATAATGAACTTAAAGAGAGTATAAAAAAATTAGAAGGACCAACCCAAGAAATGTGGGATGCTTTGGTAGAGCGGGCGGTAGCTGAATATAGTACTAAAAAAGAATTAGCTGAAGATATGAAAGATCAGTTGATTCGTCAATTGCGGAAGAAATGGCGTGAGCTAGAAAAAGATATCAAGAAAAAATAATTTTAAATAAAAACGTCATCATTGGCGTTTTTATTTTAGTATCTTATAATTTTTATGTTAAAAAAATTATTTTGGGTTCAATTTGTAATTTTGCTTAGCGGAACAATCTTTGCCTGGAGTAATTTTGGCATAGAATTAAACGATTGGCTTAACAAGCGTGCTTGTACTACCGGTTGCGCAATCGGGGTAGTCAATCCATTTCTGACGCCTTGTTTTTATGGCGCTTGTTTCTTCCTTTTAGCTTTTATATTGCATGTGGTGATAATGAATAAGGCCAAACAAAAAACAACACCAACGGTGTTGTAAATATAATAATTAGCGATAAAATCGTAGATATTTATCTACGATTTTTAATTTTGTGCTTTTTTTATGTCTTCTATTTTTAATTCCAATTCGCGATTGCCATTCCACTCGTTTACATCGATAGTAAAAGCTAAGTCAATTTTATCACCTGGTTTAAGGGTTTTTTTCCAATCGGCGGGATGACGGTTGGTGTCGCCAAAGCCAAAAGCGATGGTTTTATGTACCGTGTGAGAATTGTGTTTTACCATGAGGCGTAGATGTTTTCCGTCTTGTCCCACCGGATCGGCGGAAACGAGCGTGAGACCGCAAGCACCATAGGTTGGCTCGGGGTTATTCATGCCGAATGGTTCAAATTTTTGTAGTAGATTATAAAGTTTCCAGTTTACATTTTCCAAGTCAACCTCGGCATCAATTTCGATTTGTGGAACCAGCTCCACTCCGGAGAGTTCTTTTTGGGCGCGGGCGATAATTGCGGCCTTAAAGTTTTCCAAAGTGGCGTTGTCTTTTATTGAGAGTCCGGCCGCCTGTGGATGTCCGCCAAATTTTATAAAATATTCCGGCATGGATTGCAAAGCGACGATTATATTGAATTCCGAAATACCACGACTTGATCCAACAATATTCCCTTCGGCGTTTTTGCCAAGTACGAAAACCGGTTTATAAAATTCATCCTTTAGTTTACCGGCCACTAGCCCTAAAATACCCGTTGTCCACTTTTCGTCAAAAACAAATAAAATGGGATTACTTTTTTGATTGGTTGATTCTATCTGTTCGTGGGCAGATTTAACAATTTGTTCGGTCAGCTTTTGTCGATCAGAATTGTTTTTGTTTAATTGTTCGGCTAATTTTTGGGCGGATTTTTGATCGGGAGCCATAAGTAGTTCAAAAGCCACAGTGGCATGTTCCATGCGGCCGGCGGCATTGAGGCGGGGCACAATTTGAAAGCCAACGGTGTGTGGATCGCAGGCGTGTTTAAATTTACCATTTTCGTCAACTATGCCGGCCACAGCATACAGTTCTTTTAATCCAAGATTTTTGGTTTTATTTAATACTGTGAGACCATAGCGAGTGAGAGTGCGGCTTTCACCAATTAAAGGCACCATATCTCCAATCGTAGCTATTGCTACCAAATCCAAGAGCCATTTTTCAAACCCTTCGCACGATTCTTCACTCGAAAGTTTGCCATTGGTTTGTGAACAATATTTTTTAAGTAGCGCTTGGGCCAGTTTAAACGCCACCCCCGCGCCGCATAGCCCCTTGTCCGGATATGGTTCGTTTGGTAATTTGGGGTGAATGATGGCATCGGCGAGTGGAATTTCTGCCGGTACAGCATGATGATCGGTAATAATAATCTTCATTCCTAATTCTTTAGTTAGTTTTATTTCTTCCAAATTACTTACCCCGCAATCGCAGGTGATAATTAAATTTGTTTTGTGTTTTTTGTGTAGATGCTTAACGGTGTTGGTGTTTAGTCCATAGCCATCAATCTCGCGGTGGGGGAGAAATACGCGCGTGCCCTCGGTATTTTCTTTTTCAGTAAATGGCTTGGCGCCAAGTTTTAAAAGCGTTTGAATTAAAATAACACTAGCGCATACACCATCGGCGTCATAATCGCCATGTACAGTGATATTTTGTTTATTTTTAATGGCGTCAAAAATAATCGTCACAGCTTTTTCCATGTCGCGGAATAAAAACGGATCATGAATATCGGATGTATAATCCGGATTTAAAAATTCATCAATTTGTTCGGGGGTGCGCAAATTTCTATTCCAAAGAAGCCGCGTAGCGATGGCGGGTAATTCTGGATGTGCGGAGGTAAATTCTTTTGGTGGCAGTGGTTGTGTAATCCATTTTTTCACAGTATATTTTATTTTTTGAATAAATTTTTTATTGTTAATCTTTTAAAATCCCAGTAGCTATCTGCGAGAAAGAGAGTGAAGACCAAAAAAAGTGTGTTGATTGACCAGTAGTCCGAAGCTGGGATGGGAGTTTCGTAAGAGGCAAAAAATATTATTCCTAAGGTAATCCAATAGGCGAGAGATTTACCGGTGAGATAACGGCGGTCGGCAATGGCGATGGTCGAGCGTACGCGTATTAAGTTGATAGTATAAACAGTCAAAAGTGGAGCAATAATATGCCACTCATAGTTGTGTGGGTCAACCCCCAATGATTGGAGGAAATAAAACATTGTCCAGCCGATAAGTAGGAGAGCAAAAAAAAGAAAGATAATGTCTAGTTGGTACTTACGTAAAATTTGCATATTAATAAAATGCCGGCATGATGGTAAAGAAGATCATCGCAATTATTCCGATAACTGCTACCAATACCCAGAGAGATTTGATGGTTTTGTGACGCATATAAAAGGAGTAAAGAATAAAGAATAAGGAGTAATTTGTGGAGTATTTTTTACTCCTTAGGATTACCGTTTCAACACCGCCAGGTAAGTTTCCGTTGGAATATCCACTTTGCCATGCGATAACATACGTTTTTTACCTTTTTTTTGTTTTTGCAGTAATTTCATTTTGCGAGTGTAGTCTCCACCACTCATTTTTGCCAAAACATCTTTACGAAGAGCGGATAAGCGTTCGGCCGCAATCACTTTGCCGCCAATGGTTGCTTGTAATTTTATCACAAATTGTTGTTTGGGCAAACTGTCTTTGAGTGATTCCACAATTTTTTTACCGGTTTTATAGGCCTCATCACGCCATACCAAAGTGGATAATTCTTCCACTGGCTCATCGGCTACCGCAATATCTAGTTTTACCACGTCAGTTGATTCATAGTTTGTATATTCGTAGTTCATACTTGCGTAACCAGAAGTAACGGTTTTGAGTTTGTCGTAGAAGTCCGTGATTAGTGATGCTAGAGGAATTTCATAATGAAGTAGGGCTCTCTGATCGGCACCGGTGCTTAAATATTCAGTATTGATATATCGACCCTTACGTTCGGAAACCAATCCCATAATGGCACCCACGTAATCTTTGGGGGTGATAATATCTAAAGTCATCCAAGGTTCCGACACTTCCTGGAGTTGTACCGGATCAGGCATGGCTTGAGGACTTTTGACAGTAAGTTTTTCGCCGTTGGTTTTTATAATGTGGTAAGCAACACTAGGTACGGTAATAATGATATCAATATCAAACTCGCGTTTTAAACGTTCTTGAAAAATATCCAAATGTAGCATGCCGAGAAAACCGCAACGGAATCCGAATCCCAATGCATGTGAATGTTCGGGTTCAAAGAATAAAGAAGAATCACTTAATTTTAACTTTTCAATGGCATCGCGTAATTCTCCATAAGCATCTCCTTCTTTGGGGAAAATACCAGCAAATACCATGGCTTTGACTTCTTTGTATCCCGGTAGGGCGGTAGCGGCGAAGCCGGTACTTTTTTCTTTATTATATAAAGTAATAGTGTCGCCCACTCGGCAGTCGGTAACTTGTTTTAATCCGGTAACGATGTAGCCGATTTCACCGTTGCTAAGTTTTGGCTGAGGAGAGAATTTGGGAGAATAATAACCGATTTCCAATACTTCGGCCGGAGCGAAAGTGGACATCAAATAAATTTTATCACCTTTTTTAATTTCACCGTCCACAATTCTTACCGCTGCCACCACTCCGCGATACTCATCATAAAGAGAGTCAAAAATTAGCGCGCGGGTCTGATTAACAGAATTATCTTGGGGTGGAGGAACACACTTGATAACTGTTTGTAATATTTCTTCTACTCCCTGTCCGGTTTTAGCTGAACACAAAATTATTTCTTCTTCTTTACAGCCGATAAGGTGAATAATTTCTGCTTTAGTTTTTTCTACATTGGCAATAGGTAGGTCAATTTTATTTATCACCGGGATAATTTTTAGATTCTGTTCCAAAGCTAAATATAAGTTACCAATAGTTTGGGCTTGCACGCCTTGAGTAGCGTCAACCAAAATAATTGCACCCTCTACAGCGGCCAAGGAACGGGATACTTCATAATTAAAATCTACATGCCCAGGAGTATCGATGAGGTTGAGAGTATAGGATTTAGAGAGTAGGGAGTAGTTCATTCTTACCGGTGTTAATTTTATAGTAATCCCACGTTCGCGTTCTAAGTCCATGCTATCTAAAATTTGCGATTTCATATCACGCTTACTCACAGTTTTGGTTAATTCCAAGAAGCGATCCGCGAGAGTGCTTTTCCCGTGATCAATATGCGCAATAATACAGAAGTTTCGAATTTGATCGTTCATTTTAATAATTTAATTTCTGGTCTCCGTTTCTATTTCTACTGGAACGTTCTCAGTTTTCAGCCAGCGTTTTTTAAACGAATTTTTTAATGCCAAAAATTCTTCGGATTTCAGGCCCCAGCATACCAAAAAATATACAATCAGTCCAGTTGTTCCAGCCACTGCCCCTTGACCAAAGATTCCCCAAAAATAATCTAAGTTAAACCAATCGGCCAACGGATACTTAAGCGCCTGTACCACCACTGCCATTATTAGCCCGGCTAGGGATATTTTCCATAATGAATTAAGTAAGCGTAATTCATCTAATCCCTTGGTTTTGTTGCGTAAAGTAATAAATAATAGAATCATATTGATAATTGCTCCAATCGAAGCCGCTAGCGCTAACCCAGAAATGCCCAATTTATTCATTAATAAAAGTGAGGCGCTAATATTTACTAATACAGAAATCATTCCAATAATAAAAGGCGTTTTAGTGTTTTCTAAAGCGTAAAAAGCACGTGTGAGGACAGGGACAAGTGCTTGTGCAAAAAGTCCGAGAGAAAAAAAAGCTAACGCATCGGCGGTATTGATAGTGGCGGTCCAATCAAAATTTCCAGAGCCCAAAATTACGCGGACAATTTGTGCTCGTAAAAGCATAAAGATTACCGATAGCGGAATAATTAAAAACAAAATCTGGCGTACCGTATTCATTAAATTATTTACAAATCCCGCGTTATCATTGGCCGATGCTTTTTCTGACAATACCGGAAATACCGCCAGCGCAAATGGTATGCCAATGATGCCGATTGGTACCCATTGCAAGTTATCAGCGTAGTTATAAGTGGCAATTGCCCCAATTGGCAAAATTGAAGCTAGGATGGTAGTGATGATATTGTTAAGATTGGAAATTGCTAATCCTATAGTACGTGGGATCATTAATTTTCCGATAGTGAGGGTGTCGCGATCTTTTAAATTAAATCGCCAGTGCCACCGCCAGCCGGCATTGTATGCTCCATAAATTTGTAAAGCGCAATGCATAAAAGCACCCAAAGCCACCCCTATCGGCAAACCAATCAACCCAACGGTCGGAACCAAAAACCATACCCCGATTATAATACCCAGATTGTAAAATATCGGTGCCAATGAATAAAGTACAAATTTTCGCAGAGATTGTAGTATGCCGCCTACCACCATCGAGATTCCTAGTAGCACCGGAGAGATAAACATTACTCGAATAAACATTGCTACCAAATTTTGATTTTCTGTTGGCATGCCGAGCGCGATAACTTTACTAAGTGGTATTGCAAAAATTATTCCAATCAAAGATAATAAGATTAGGCTTGTTCCGATAATATTTAAGACGTTATTAGCCAAATTCCAAGCGGGTTGTTTATTGCCGTCTTTTTGAAAAAGTTTAGTAAAAATCGGAATAAATCCGGCGGTAAGAGCGCCTACTACCAGCAAATTATAAATAAGATCTGGAATTTTAAAGGCGGCGTAGTAAGCGTCCATGATTGGTCCGGCGCCAAAAGCATGTGCTAAAGTACGATCGCGCGCAATTCCGATAAATTTGTTTAACAACGAAGCGGCCGATATGATAATCGCCGCTCCGGTAACGGAGTTAGAAGTAAAATTAAATACCCGGTTTATCATAATTTGGTTGTGGTGGCGGTATAGTCGGTTTTAACATTTAAGGTAAGCGCCATATAAGAAACGCGGTATTTATTATCCAGTAGCCAGCCGACATATAAGGTGCCGGATAGTTCATCGGGGCGAGAAAAAGTAATTTGTTTATAATTTTTAGCGTCGCTTTCCGAATCAATAATAAAGTCTTTTTTCTTTAGTTCATTTTTATAATAAGAAATCAGGAAGCCGGGAGAAGTATCAACGTCGCGCCATTCAATTTGGACAGTATCACGGCTATCGCCGACTGGCATGGTGAGTATTTTCCAAAAATCCCTAAATGATTTTTTGTTGGTAGAAGTGGATTGGTTTTGTTCCGGATCCAATTTTATCAGTAGGGGAGTAAGAATTAATTTAGGAAAAAAAGCGGCGATTTCCATTCCACGACTTTTGTATTTACCGGAAATAAATGTGATACCTTCAATATTGTCTTTATCGTATATTGGAATGTCAACCGGAAAATTGACGGGTAACGAGCGAATATTTTTGGGGCCGGGACCCATTGAGATTCTTAAGCCGGCAATAATACCGATGATAATTAAAATCATCAGAAAGAAACTAAGTAGGCAGGCGCGGAAAAAACCATTGCGTTTTTTGGTAAGTTCTTGAATTGGGGGTTCAACAATTTCGATATTTTCAATGGTTTTGCGCATAACAAAATTAGCAATTAACAATTAGCAATTAACAAGTCAATTGGTCGATTTGTTAATTATTAATTAGTGTCTGTATAATATCAGATTTAGGGTGATTTGTATAGAGTATAAATTATGATATAATGACTTTATATGAATATAACCTTTTTCGGCGCGGCGCGGGAAGTTACCGGGTCGTGTAGTTTGCTTGAAACCAATGAATTCAAAATTTTGATCGACTGTGGAATGTTTCAGGGCAGTGATTTTAACGAAGGCAAGAATAGTGATCCTTTGCCTTTTGACACTCAAGCCTTATCAGCGGTGATTGTTACTCACGCTCACCTTGATCACACCGGTCGGTTGCCTTTATTGGTAAAAGGTGGATTTGCCGGTTATTTTTATGCTACGCCGGCTACCATCGAACTTACCCAATTGATTTTGGAAGATGCGCTCTCAATCATGGAATATAATCATCGAAAATTCGGTTCGCCGATTCTGTATGATACCGCCGACATCGCCGGGGTAATACAGGCATTTAAACCAATAGAA
The DNA here is from genome assembly GCA_041678665.1 of Candidatus Magasanikiibacteriota bacterium. Classification (GTDB taxonomy): domain Bacteria; phylum Patescibacteriota; class Patescibacteriia; order Magasanikbacterales; family GWA2-37-8; genus GWA2-37-8. The sequence continues at coordinate 135,337 of JBAYNU010000001.1, read as the reverse complement.
TATCATGAGGAATTTGAATTATCAAGTGGTGGGTCAAAAGTTAAAATCAAATTTTACGACGCTGGACATATTTTTGGGTCGGCGTTTGTGGAAATTAATGCCGTCGGGAAGAGGGTTATTTTTTCTGGCGATATCGGCAATGTGGATGTTCCAATTTTACGCGATACGGATTATTTGCCTTCTGATGTTGATGCCTTGGTATGTGAAAGCACTTACGGAGACAGATTACACGAAAGCGATTTGGAACGTCGACAAATTTTGGAGAATGAAATTATTGATGCCATGAAGCGCGGTGGTACTTTGATGATTCCATCGTTTTCGCTTGAACGAACCCAAGAATTATTGTATGACCTCAACGAGTTAATTGATCGTCAAAAAAGATTGCCACGGGTGCCTATTTTTCTGGATAGTCCTCTAGCTATCCACGCTACCGCCGTTTATCGTAAGTATACTCGTTATTACGATGAAGAGGCTGAAAAATTATTAAAATCCGGTGACGACTTGTTTCATTTTCCCGGTTTAACAACTACTTTGGGCTCAGAAGAATCCAAAAGAATTAATCAAGTGGTGGGACCAAAAATAATTATTGCTGGCGCCGGCATGATGAATGGTGGGCGAATTTTGCATCACGCTATTCGATATTTATCCGACGTTAGTAGTACTTTACTTATTATTGGCTACCAGGCCCATGGCACTTTAGGTCGAAAAATTTTAGACAAACAATCGCCGGTAGAAGTCATGAAGGAGAGAGTGCAAGTTAAGTGTCACGTGCGAGCAGTAGGCGCATTTTCAGCCCATGGCGATCAAGAAAAATTGATGGATTGGATTGGCGGCGGAAAATCTTTGCCAAAAAAAGTTTATCTCAATCACGGCGAACCGGCCGCGTCTGAATCTTTGCAAAAGAGGTTGATTGCTGAATTAGGTATCAAGACTACGGTGGTAGATAAAAATTTGAGCGTCAAGATTTAATACTAACATCGCGAACACGTTGGTAATATTCAAAATTATTAATTTATAAAAATATGAAAATTTTAATTATCGGCAAAGGTTGGCTGGGCGGAAGATGTCATGAGGAGTGGCCGGATTCGGTTATCGCGGATAAAAAGATTCAAACTGAGGCGGATGTTTTGGCCCTTTTGGATGAATATCGACCCGATGTGGTGTTGAATGCCGCCGGAGTGGTGGGCAAACCCAATGTCGATTGGTGCGAAACACATCAGGTGGAAACTATTGAGGGTAACACCGTACTGCCGATTACCATCGCGTGCGCTTGTCAAAAACGGGGAGTGTACCTATTGCACATGGGTACAGGTTGTATTTTTTATGGTGCTTCGCCTCATGGCGGTCCGTGGGATGAAAATGATTTTGCCAATCCGACGGCGGTTTATACGCGTTCCAAATATGCGGCTGATTTAGTTTTGTCCACGTTGTCCAATGTCGCCGTCGCGCGCATTCGATTGCCGATTGATGATCGATTATTCCCCGGCAACCTGATAGATAAGTTATCCAAATTTTCTCGGGTGGTAGACGTAGAAAATAGCGTTACCGTCGTGCCGGATATGATTAAGATATTCCGCGCGTTATTAGAAAAAAAAGCCGAAGGTATTTTTCATTGCACCAATCCTGGATCAATCACGCATAAACAAATTATCGCGCTTTATGAAAAATATATTGACTCCCAGCATCAGTGTGAATGGATAAAAGAAGAGGATTTGGTGAAATTAGGCATCGCCGCCAAAAAGCGATCAAATAATGTAATGACTTCGGTTAATCTGCCAAAGTTGGGAATAGCGATGCGTCCGGTTGAGGAGGCAGTGGAAGAGGCAATGAAAAATTATGCGACGCGTTGTCATTCTGAGTGAAGCGGAGAATCCCTTTAAGATAATCTTTAGATTCCCGCTTTCGCGGGAATGACATATTAAAATTATGCCAAGTATTTTAGACGACATCCAACAAATCAAAAAATTAGACAGCAAAAACATGCTGGGAAGCATTCAACTTTTGGGTGAGCAGGTAAAAGAAGTGTGGGGGCTGGGAGAGAAATTTAAATTGCCGGCGGGGTATAAAAAAATTAGCAATGTAGTTTTGTTGGGTATGGGTGGTTCAACCCTGGGCATGTTGTTGGTTAAGTCCGCGTTTGACCGTGAATTACCGGTGCCTTTGGAAATAGTTAATAATTATCATGTAGGCGATTTAGTTACTAAAAATACGCTGGTAATTGCCTCCAGTTATTCTGGCAACACCGAAGAAGTGTTAAGCGCTGTAGAGGAAGCCAAAAAGCGGCAAGCAAAGATTGTCACTATTTCCAGCGGTGGCGCCTTGACTGATTGGGCGTTGAAAAATAGCTTTCCGGCTTTTATTTATACCACCAACAACAATCCCTGTCGTTCGCCGCGGATGGGATTGGGCTATTCTGTTTTTGGCAGTTTGATTTTATTATCCAAAGCCGGTTTGATCAAAATTAGCGAGCCGGAGCTGGGCAGAGCGGTCGAAGTTATTAAAAAATTTAGTTTTGAATTTGGCACCACGGTGATTGGAGAGGCTAATTTTGCCAAGAAATTAGCTAATGATTTATATGACAAAACTGTTTGGTTTGTGTCTTCGGAACATTTATTACACAGCGCCCACGTAGCTGCCAATCAGATGAATGAGACTGCCAAACGATTCGCCGGATATTTTGCCATTCCCGAACTCAATCACCATCTTTTGGAAGGCATGATGTATCCTAAGAGTAATAAGAATGATTTAGCCTTTGTGTTTTTGGAATCCAAATTGTATGACACGCGTGTTCAGAAACGTTTTGTCGTGACCAAAGAAATTTTAAAGAAAAATGATATTAAATTTTTTTCTTATCAGTGCGAGAGCCAAAGTAAATTGTCACAAGTCTGTGAATTATTAACGCTTTCCAGTTATTTGAGTTTTTATTCGGCTATGCTTGAAGGAATTGACCCTACCACTATTCCATACGTGGATTATTTTAAAGAGCAGCTAAAAGGATAAAATTATGGATTTGAGTGTCATTACAGTTAACACCAATGATCGTGAACAAATTTTGGGTCAATTAGCTACCATGGAAAATGGCTGTACTGGTTTAAATTACGAACAAATAATTTCCGATAATGGTTCTGTTGACGGGTCAGTAGCGGAGATTAAGATGCTTTTTCCAGCAGTAAAAATGGTGGAAAATGGTAAAAATATTGGTTTTGCCGCGGCCAATAATAGCGCCGTTCAGTTGGCGCAGGGGGATTTTGTTTTGTTTTTGAATCCAGACATGCGTTTACGTCCGGATTCGTTAAAAATTTTAATTGATTGGTTACGTGTTCGGTCACAGGTAGGTATTTTAAGTTGTAAGCTAACTGATGAGCAGAATAATTTTAAGGCATCTGCTAGTCCGCGGCATTGGCCGGGAATTATTGATCAAATTATTATTTTATTAAAATTACCGCATTTTTTTCCAGGATTGATTAAGCGTTATTTATTTGTGGATTTCGATCCTCAGTGCGAGCAAAAAGTGGACTCGGTAAGAGGGTCATTTATGTTGGTGCGCCAGGAACTTATACAAAAATTGGGTTTTGGATTTGACCCTAGGTATTTTATTTGGTTTGAAGATGTGGATCTGTGCCGTGAGGCGTATCGGCATGGTTACGAAGTTTGGTATACTCCGACAGCGAGTTGCGTAGATTATGTTGGACAAAATTTTAAGCGTCTCCCCTCGGGCTTGAAACAGCGCTGGTTTACTGCTAGTATGGTAAAGTATTTTAAGAAATGGGAGCCATGGTATAAGTGGATGTGGATTAGTTTGTTTCGGCCGGTAGGCGTGCTTTTGACCGATATTAGCGAGTTTTTTTTCAAATAATATGGCAAAATTATCAATTAATTTAGTTATAAATAACAGCAGTCAGTATCTGCCATTTTTGTTGTCGTCGCTTAAGAATCAAACTTTTAAGGATTGGGAAATGATCGTGGTGGATAATGCTTCGGTTGACAATTCGGTAGAGATTATCAAGCGTGAACTGGCCGGCAGTGGTTTTGAGTATCGTATTATTCAAAATAAAGAAAATGTCGGTTTTTCTTTGGGGCATAATCAGGCATATTTACAGACGAAGACTCCTTTATTTTTATTACAAAACGCGGACATGTATTTAATGCCGGATGTTTTGGAAAAAATGATAAATTTTTTGGACAAACATATTGATACTGCCGCCGTAGCTCCGCGTTTGATGCGCTGGGATTTTGGAAAAGTCGCGACCGCTATTCAAGCCGGTTCGGAGATGGCCAAAGTGACTCAAATTGGATTTACTTCCCAAATTGACGCTATTGGAATTCGATTATTTCGTAATCGCCGCGCAGTGGAATGGTTGACGCGCGAAGAATGGACCAAAGACAGCGTCAATTCCAATGTGCGCGAATTATACGATAAGCGCGTCTGTGAAGTGTTTGGTGTATCCGGCGCTTTACCCATGTATCGCAAGACCATTACCGATAAAATTTTATTGTCGGGTGATAATTTGTTTGATCCGACCTACCATTCTTATAAAGAAGATTTGGATTTGGCATATCGCTTGCGTAATGCCGGTTATATGTCATATGTGATTTTGGACGCCGTGGCTTATCATAATCGCACCGGCGCCGGACCCAAAGAAATGGGCGATTGGGCGGCTTTAAAAAACAAAGTTAAACAATCCGATTTTGTGCGTTATCATTCTTATAAAAATCATTTGCGCACGCTTTTTAAAAATGAGTATTGGCAAAATATTTTTTGGGATTGGCCGTTGATATTTTGGTACGAGCTAAAAAAGTGTGGTTATTTGCTTTTAACTAACCCTCGCGTTGTATTGTGGGGTTGGCTAGAGATTATCACGCATTGGTCTGATTTAAGAAGCGCGCGCCGGAGTATTTTGGCTTCGCGGCGAATGTATTGGAAGGGGATTAGGCGTTGGTTTTTAAAGTAAAGATATGTTGGATGTTTGTGTTTCTTTGGTTAATACCGGAGAAAAGAAAGAAATTGAAAATGCGATTCGAACTTTGCTGGCCGATTCTCAAAATAACGGTTTGAATTTGGGTTTTGTGATTGTGGATAATGCGTCTAACGATGAAGTGGAATCGTTGGCTAGGGCTTTTTCTAATTTAAAAATAATTAAACAAGAAGAAAATTTTGGATTTGGCCGATCTCATAATCGAACTTTCACCGAAGTGAAGGCGAAATATTATTTTGTGCTAAATCCCGATACTGAATTTCCGATTGGTCAAAATTTTTTGCGGAAATTATATGATTTTATGGAGGCTCACCCCAAGATTGGGATGGTCGGCCCTAAAATTATTTACCCTGACGGTAATTTGCAGTATTCTTGCTATCGTTTTCCCTCTTTTTGGCAGCCAATATTTTCGCGCACTCAGTGGGGTCGTCGTGGGCGCGGCAAAGAAATGAGCGATCGATTTTTAATGAAAGATTTTGATCATAAAGAAACTATGCCAGTGGATTGGGTGATGGGTTCGGCGATGATGGCGCGCGGCCAAGCAGTAGATGAAGTAGGCGGTTTTGATGATTGGTTTTTTATGTATGCCGAAGATAGCGATTGGTGTCGACGGATGTGGGAAAAAGGTTGGGCGGTATATTATGTAAGCGATGTTTACTTAAAACATACGCACGGGCGGGCTTCGGCTAGGGTTCATGGGGTGATAAGCGCCCTTATCAAGAATCGTTATGCACGTCACCATTTAATTAGCTGGCTGAAATATTTCTGGAAATGGAGAGGTAATCATAAATATTATCGTTAGCATGAAAAAAATCGCCATAATTTATTTGCTTTGGGGTGACGAGCCTCAGCGTTATTTGGACCGTGCTTTGGTTGGTATCATCGCGCAAACTTACAGTAGGGATAATTTACATTTGCTCGTGGTTTATAATCCCAAAGAAGGCATACCTTCGGCGGTGCCGTTTATCCGCGAGCGTTTGGTTGCCACGGGAAATTTGCCACCCGCTACCGTGTTGGAGCAAGAAAAAAATTTGGGTTTTTCTGGCGCTAACAACGCGGGCATGCGTTGGGCGGTGGAGCATGAATTTGATTACGCTTTTTTACATAATGCCGACGGTTATTTGCATCCGCAGGCTATAGAGAAGCTGGCGAGCGTGATGCAAAATGATGACAAAATTGGCGAAGTGCAGGCGTTAACGCTTTTGTATCCAGAAACAAATTTGATTAATAGTGCTGGTAATAGTTGGCATTATTTGGGAGTGGGATTTTGTAGATTTTTTAGAGAGCCATTGGCTCAGCATGAATTTTTACCGACCGAAGAAATTGGCTACGCTTCGGGGGCGGCCGCGCTCATGCGCTGTGATCTTTTGAAAAAACATGGTTATTGGAATGAAGATTTTTTCATGTATCATGAGGACACCGAATATTCGTTGCGCCTACGAATGTTTGGATATAAAATTATTTTAAGTAGCGAGGCGATTTTTTATCATGAATATGAATTTTTAAAAAGCGTTACCAAGTATTATTGGTTGGAAAGAAATCGCTACGCTTTGAATATTGTTTTTTACAAATGGCCGACATTGATTTTGCTTTTACCGTTGGAGTTGGTATACGATTTGGGCTTGTTGTTTTTATCTTGGCGGAATGGGTGGCTAAAAGAATACCTTGCGGCTTGGACATACTGGTTTACGCGTGCCAATTGGAAGATCTGGTTGGCTCACCGTCATAATATTCAAGCTGTGCGGCAAGTTAGCGATCGTGAGTTTATGTGTCATACCGCCATGATAATATCCAGCGGGGGATTGGTCGCGTCTCGCTTAATAGTGTTAGTTGCCAATGTAATATTTACAGTTTATTATTTTTTAGTTAGAATGCTTCTGTGGTGGTAAAAATTATCTGTTTATGAAAATATTAGTTTGCGGCGGCGCCGGATTTATCGGTTCCAATTACATTCATTATGTATTAAAGACCAACTCTTATGACGAGGTGGTGAATTTTGATAAGTTGACCTACGCCGGTAATGAAGATAATTTGCGCGATATCAAAGAAAATTTACAGTATTCCACCCGTTATACTTTTATCAAAGGTGATATTTGCGATTATCAGCTTCTATCCGAAGTGGTGGCCAAATATAAAATTGACCATATTATCAATTTCGCGGCCGAGACTCATGTGGACCGTTCGATTTTTGGCGATTGCTCCGAATTTGTCATGACCAATACTTTTGGGGTTTTGATGCTTCTCAATATTTGTCGAAATTTTGGCATAGAAAAATTTGTGAATGTTTCCACCGACGAAGTATATGGATCATTGGCGTTTGACGATCCCGGTCGATTTACCGAAAGCACGCCCATTTGCCCCAATATGCCCTATGCCGCCGCCAAAGCGGGCGGTGATATGTTATGTCATGCGTATTTTGTCACTCACAAAATTCCGGTAGTGGTGACACATTGTTCCAACAACTACGGGCCGTTTCAATATCCGGAAAAATTGATTCCATCTTCAATCTTTCGTTTGCTCAAAGACAAGTCGATTCTTTTGCACGGCAATGGCAAAAATGTGCGCGATTGGATTTATGTGCGCGATCATTGTAGTGCTTTGGATTTGATGTTGCGTAATGGTGTGGCGGGCGAAGTCTATAATGTGGGCGTGGATAACGAACGCAATAATATGGAAATCGCCCAGATGATATTGTCGCTTATGAATAAGCCCGCCGATATGATTGAATTTGTGGAAGATCGTCCTGGCAATGACTTGCGTTATGCTATTGACGCTCAAAAAATTACGTCATTGGGTTGGAAACCGGAGTACGACCGCGCGCAGTTTGAAGTGGGGATGTCGGAGACAATTAATTGGTATTTAACACACCAAGATTGGGTAGAAAAACTATGGGGCAAACATGAAGATGCTTACAAAATCAATCACTCTCCCACTAGGATTAAACGTCAAAAAGAAGCGCAAATTAAAGCGCTTGGTAAAGAGTTATAGTGAGATTTAAGATTAATTTTAGGCGGTAATGATTGCCTGCCGTATTTTATCCGCAAATTGCGCTTCGGTAAACTGACGCGCGGTAGCGTAACAGTTTTGTTCCATTGATCTGGCTTTTTCAGGTGTCATTTTTTTCACCGCCTTAATCAAGTCGTCAATTAGAGGATCGGCCGGAATCATCAGGCCGTTTTTTTGATGCTCAATAATTTCCAGTAGCCCGCCCTCGGCGCTGGCGATTACCGGTTTGCCGCCCGCCATACTTTCTACTGGGCTCATGCCGAAATCCTCGCGCACCGGAATATAAACAGTGGCGAGACAATGCCCCAAATAATCCAAAAGCTGGTCGTCGTTAATCCAGCCGACGATTGTAATATTGTCGTGTCCCTGGGCCAATTTTTTAATATTTTCTAATTCCGGTCCGCCCGAGGCCAAGATTAATTTCTTATCGGGCATTTGAGTGAAAGCCCGCACGATTAAATCAATGCGTTTGATGGAATAAAGCCGTGCCCAGGAAAAAAAGTAATCTCCTTGACCCAGATTTTTAAAGGGCAAAGTGGTGCAAGGGGGGTAGACCACCGTTGAATCAAGCCCTAAATATTTTTTGATGCGCGCTTGGGTATTTTGGGAATTGGTAATGATTTTATCCATTTTGCGTGACAGTGCGCGAAAACGCCAGCGGTTGAAGGCGGCAAAGGGGATAAATAATATTTTTTTCCACCAACTGTAAGCGCTTAATTTTTCTTGGTAGCAATCAAACAAATGGCGCGGGGGAGTGTGCATGTAGGCAATATTTTTTGCGTTGGTGGCGCGCAGAGCCGCGATTAGGCAATCGCCGCTGTAGATGACAGTGTCGTAATTTTTTAGGAATTTGGTTTTGAATAAAAAAGATAGTTGTGTCTGTAGATAGCGAAAGCCCGGCATGCGCGACCATGTTTTTTCGCGATATAATTCAAACACTCGGCCTGGAATTTGTCCGCGTGGATCAAAGGCGTCTTTCGCAATAAAGGCCGTGGCAATATCGGCGCCAAGGTTTTTGGCCATGCTAATTACCAGCCGCTCGCCGCCGCCTTTGTAGAGAAAATAGTCGTGAAGAATGATGATTTTTTTATTCATGTTTTAGTTTAGTGTTGGTATTATATACAAAACAACGCTGATTAACAAGCGTTGTTTTAGTTTAGTCGGGGTGCCGGGACTTGAACCCGGAATCTCGTGAACCCGAATCACGCGCCTTAGCCAATTGGGCCACACCCCGTTAAACTTTTAGGATTATATCATGTTTATAGAAAAAATCAAGTGTGAGTAGTCTTTGTTGATAAGTATTTTTTGGTTTGGTTAAAAGTTTTTTGCATTTTAATAACAACGGTTTTGTTGGTGATGCGTGCTAAAGGCAAATTATATTTTTTAACTTCTTCAAGCCAGCGCGGAAATTTGCGGCGAGTGGGGTGGTGTTTGGGGACAAAATGCATGGAGCGTAAATTATCGAGCATGTCGGCACATTTAATGAGTCGGGTATCTTCGTCGGCTTTTAAAAGTGCGTAATATTTTTTTAGTTTACCTTTTCTTTTATGATCTTCGGTTTCGTGTTTGGGTCGGGGTCGGGTGAGGTTTTTTACTAAGTTGCCAATGCGCGTTCCAAATTGTTTTTTTATAATTGACAACGGCACGTCGGTATCTTCCACCACATCGTGAAGCAGAGCTGAAGAAATAATATCAGGATTGAATACTTTCAAATCTTTGATTAAAAAATTTGCCACGCGTAGGGGGTGGATAAAATATGGGTCACCCTCGTCGCGTTTTTGACCAGTGTGGGCGTGTTTGGATAATTTAAAGGCCGCTTTTAGAGTTGTTTGTGCCTGAGGTGATAAGCGACGGATAAATTTGTTGAAAATTTCTTCTTGGGATTTTAGCTTACGAAAATTGGTAGTCATAGTTGAATAGATTTTAGCACTTTTTGCGGTTAGGGGCAAATCGTCTTATCTATTGGAGTTTTAGGTGTAATATGATAGAATATTATCATTATGTTGACTGTTAATGATTTTGTTCCCATCCCGTTGTCCAAGCGTATTTTAGATATTGTGGTGGCACTAGCTAGTTTAGTATTATTATCTCCGTTGTTATTGTTTTTTTCTTATTACTTACCATGGAGCGCGTTTTCAATTCCCAAGCGCGTGGCCAGTGGTTTTATTGTGAAGAGCGGGTGTCAGGTGGCAAAGCTTTTAAATTTTGTAAAATTCGCACTTGTTGGCCCAAAGTTTACGAAGATGAAATGAAACAGGAAGGGTTTATTAAAACAGCTCGGATAGAATCTAAACCGCAAAATTTGACCCGGGTCGGACGATTGTTTAAAAAAGTTTATTTGGACGAATTGCCCCAGCTTTGGAATGTGCTTAAGGGCGAAATGAGTATTGTAGGACCGCGGCCGCCTAACCAAAAAGATTATAAAATACAACTAGCCGAAGGAATTTTTGTTAAAAAAGCGATGCGCGGAGGATTAACCGGTTTGTTTCAATCTTATAAAGGACATTTTAACGAAGTGAAAGACCCTTGGAATTTGGACGAGCAGTATATTAATTTTTGTCGCACACATAATTCGTGGCAAATTTTGTGGCAAGACATTAAAATTATTTTTCGTACTTTTACAGTACTTTTGGAACATAAAGGATTTTAGTTCATTCAAGCAATATAGTTATTAATCGAAGAGTTAGTCGGCTGTTTTGATATTCTGGTGTTTTTATATTTTAATGTATAATTTATGTTAAACATCCAAAATTATTTTAAAGAGGCCATTAAGGCCGAGGCGTCGGATTTGCATTTAGTGGGCGGGGAGTTGCCGATGCTTAGGATCGAAGGAGAACTTAAAGAATTGGCAGAAAAAAAATTGGACAATAAAGATCTAGAGATAGCCATCATGGAATTATTAAATAAAGAACAGCTGGCCAAATATCGTGAGAGCTTAGAGTTTGATTTTGGCTATGAAATTGATGGGGCGCGCTTTCGTGTGAATTTGCATCAGCAGGCTGAAAAGATTGGTCTGGCAGCGCGTTTGATTCCAGCCGAGATTCCTAATCCTAAAGATTTGCATTTTGAAGCCCCGCTTTTGGAAATTCCGAATTTTTTAGATGGTTTGATATTAGTAACTGGTCCGACTGGTTCTGGTAAGTCCACAACGATCGCTTCGATTATTGAAGAGATTAACAAAAGTCGCAAAGCGCATATTGTAACTATTGAAGATCCAATTGAATTTATGTTTGAGGACAAGAAAAGCCTAATTGAACAGCGTGAAGTCGGAATTGATACCAAGTCATTCGCTCAGGCGCTTAAATACGTGCTACGTCAAGATCCAAATATTATTTATGTAGGTGAAATGCGTGATTCCGAAACGATTGCCACTGCGCTTACCGCTGCCGAAACTGGTCACTTGGTTTTGTCTACCTTGCATACGCCGAGCGCGGCTGAAGCTGTGGAGCGTATTGTGGATGTGTTTGACGGAACAAAGCAAAAACAAATTTTGATTCAGCTAGCTTCGGTTTTACGTATGGTGGTGGCACAACAATTACTTCCATCTAAAGATGGCGGGCGAGTGCCAGCGCGCGAGATTTTGGTAAATACTCCGGCGACCGCCAATTTGATTCGAGAAAATAAAATTGATCAACTCAAAACAGTGATTCAAACGGGGGCTAAAGAAGGAATGATTACTATGGAAAATTCAGTTAAGGAATTATTTAAAGAAGGGTGGATAGATGAAGCCACAGCCGAGAAGAGGGCAGGGAGACAGAAAAAGGTATAAATTGGCTTTTAGCTTTTAGGTATTAGGTTTATGAACCAGAACAATATTTTAGATAGTGTTTTGCCTATCCGTTCCACTTACCATGGTTTTACTAGTGTGCAGGCGCAGGCTGCTTTGGCGAAATACGGTTACAACGAGCGTCCGCATTCTAAGAAAAAAACTTGGTTGCATCGATTGTGGGGAATAGTTTCTGAGCCTATGATAGCTCTTATTTTTATTGCTGCTATCATATATTTTTTTATTGGGGAAAAGGTTGACGCCATTATTTTGATGTGTTCCATTATCCCGATTTTATTTTTTGAGTATTTACAAGAGCAGCGCACTGATACCGCTATTACTGCTTTGGACAAATTAATTGTCAATCATTGCCGAGTTTATCGCGATGGTAAATTAGAAGAAGTGGAAGTGCGTTATTTGGTGCCGGGCGATTTAGTGTATCTTACGGCGGGCGATAAAGTTCCAGCTGATGGATATCTGTTAAATTCTCCGGGTCTTCAGGTAGATGAGAGTATGCTTACCGGGGAATCGGTTTCGGTAGTCAAAGCCGAGGTCGTTTCTACCAATTCAAGCGCCGAAGAGCATTATTTGTTTCAGGGAACGCTCGCTACTTCAGGGGAAGGTTATTTGCTTGTAGAAAAAACCGGTATTGCGACAGCCTATGGTCATTTGGGAAGCTTGCTTGCCAATATTGAATCCAAGCAAACTCCTTTACAAAAGAAAATTCATCATTTAGTGCGCGGTATTGCTATCGGGGCAGGACTAGCGGCGGTATTGGTGGCTGGTATTTTAACTATATTTCATGGTTGGGAAGAAGGAGTTCTAGGTGGTCTGACTATGGCCATGTCTTTAATCCCCGAAGAATTTCCGGTGGTATTTTCGGTATTTTTAATTGTGGGTGTATGGCGAATGAGTAAACAAAATGCTTTGGTGCGCGAAATGGAGATGGTGGAGACACTGGGCAGCGCCACGGTAATTGCTACTGATAAAACTGGCACTTTAACCGAGGGACGCATGTCTCTGGTTAAAGTTTTTTTTAATGATAAATTTATTAATTTGGATGGAAAGAAAACTCGCCAAGATTTGCTATCTTTAATCACGGCATCGCTTTTATCTTTGGAGCGCGTGCCGATTGATCCAATCGAAATTGAAATGCATAATTTTGCCAAACAACAAGGAGTGGATCTTAATAATTTTTTTAATACCCATTCGCTCATTGCAGATTTTTCTTTTAACGCCGAAACCAAAATGGTACACCATGTGTGGCAAGATCAGAATGGTAGTTGTTTTCAATATACTGCCGGCGCGCCCGAATCGGTAATAGGTAGTTGCGGATTATCAGAAAAAGAGAAAAGGCATTTGACGACCGTAAATGAACAGGTAGCCAGCGAAGGCCTGCGAGTAATTGGTGTGGCTAGAAAAAAATGTGAACCTAAAAAACAATTGGAATTAACCGGCTTGGATTTTGTAGGATTTTTAGTGATGAGTGATCCGGCGCGTGCCGGTGTAAAAGAAGCTATTGATATTTGTCAGAATGCCGGTATTCGCATTATTATGATTACCGGCGACAATAAATTGACGGCTCACAGTATTGCCGAACATATTGGTTTAAAACATAACGAAGAAATCATCAGTGGCGCTAAAATTGAGAATATGAGCGAGGGCGATTTGCGTGCTTTGGTAAAAGATCATAGTATTTTTGCGCGCGTGCGTCCGGAACATAAGTATCGTATTGTGGAAGCGTTACAAAAGAATGGCGAGGTGGTGGCGATGACTGGTGACGGAGTGAACGATGCGCCGGCGTTGAAAAAAGCAGACATTGGCGTAGCCATGGGTCAACGTGGTACCGAAGTGGCCCGATCGGCGTCGGGCATCGTGCTTTTGGATGATAATTTAACCACTATTGTTTCGGCAGTAAAAGAAGGTCGTAGAATTTATGACAATTTGCGCCATGCTTTTATGTTTTTATTTTCGTTTCATTTGCCGATTATTGGACTTGCGGTGGTACCGTTATTTCTGGGACAGCCATTAATATTTATGCCGATTCACATTATTTTTCTGGAACTTATTTGTGATCCGGTATCGGTGTTGGGTTTTGAAAAGGAAAAAGCGCGTCACAATTTAATGAGTGAACCGCCGCGTCCGGTAAGCGAGCCGATTGTCAATCCGCGTTTGTGGTGGCAGATACTTTGGCAAGGAGCGGGGATACTGGCAGTGAGCTTAGGGTTTTATTATTATTTTGGCTGGCGTGTTAGCAACTTAGATCTTGGGCGCACAGTGGCGTTTGCGGCACTGGTGTGGTCGCAAATACTCCTTACATTTTTTAGTCGTGAATGGTCGCAAATAAAAAGTAATCGTTTGATGTTGTATATTGTCGGGCTTCTGGCAGTGCTCTTGGTTCTGGCCTTGGTAGTTGCCCCGATTCGCAGTGTGTTCCATTTTGTTGCCATACCTTCCTATGTATATTTGGAGCTAGTGTTGATTCCGATTTTTGTAATGGCCACAGTGAGTTTAGTGGTAGCGAAGAAAAAATAATTATGTTATCTCAGCTTTTAGACAATCAACCCAAATATCGGCTTGATCAAATTTATCGCGCTTGGTTTACTCCGGGCGTTTCTTCGTATTTTGAAATTACCACTTTGCCCAAAGATTTGCGGGAAAAATTAAAAGGCGAGCCGTGGATGGTAGCGAAAGAAAAAACTATGCAGATAAGTAAGATTGACGGGACAAAAAAGGTGTTGTTGGAATTGAGTGATGGCGCTTGTATTGAAACAGTGCTAATGGGGCGTGAAAATAAAAAGTTAACCAGAGAAGCAGACGAACGCTATACCATTTGTATTTCTACCCAAGTTGGTTGTCCGATGGGTTGCACGTTTTGCGCTACCGGCAAGATGGGGTTCAAACGTAATTTGACGATGCAAGAAATTGTGGACCAGGTGAGGTTTTGGCAACAATATTTGTCAAACTGTCATCCTGAGCGAAATGAGCCGAAGGCGAATGGAGTCGAAGGATCTGATAAGCAACGCAATTTAGATTCTTCGACTGCGCTCGCTTTCGCTCGCTCCGCTCAGAATGACAAGCGAATTTCCAACATCGTTCTGATGGGTCAGGGTGAGCCACTTTTAAATTATGAAAATGTCAAAGCGGCATTGAATATAATTTTAAAATACACCGAAATGGGCCCGCGCCAGATTACCGTGTCCACTGTGGGTGTGCCAACGGTTATGGAAAAAATGGTAGTGGATAAAGATTGGCCGCCGGTGCGGTTTGCGCTTTCGCTTCATAATCCAATTGAAGAAGAACGCAAAAAATTAATTCCATCGCATCAAAAGGATTTTCTTAAATTTTTGATTGAGTGGAGTAAAAAATATCACGAGCGGTTTAGCAGTCGCACGCAGTTTATTGGAATGGAGTATACGATTGTGCCGGGCGAAAATGATAGCGAGAAACATTTGAAAGCTCTCATCAAGCTCGCGAGTAAGTTGGGCAAGGTGAGGATAAATTTGATACCACTCAACACTCCGGCGACTTGTCATCCCCGCGAAAGCGGGGATCCGCGCAACGACATGGCAGATTCCCGCTTGCGCGGGAATGACATTGTGGGCGAAACCACCATCGACCACTGGCATAAGCGCCTAATGAAATGTGGGTTTACCACCACCATTCGCCGCTCCCAGGGCCAAGACATCGCGGCGGCGTGTGGACAATTAGCTCTAAATACTGTAGAATAGAGCCAATATGGCAGTAAAATTAGCTAAGATTTTCAAAGATATTGCGGTTTTGGCCAAAAAAGAAAAAACTCCGGTTTATGCCGTGGGTGGCTTTGTGCGTGATATGCTTTTGGGCATGGAACAGAATAAGGATATTGATTTTGTTGTGGAGGGTAGTGGATTGGCGTTTGCCCAGGCGCTGGACAAAAAATTAAAAGAAGTGGGTTCTTTGGTTGAATTTTCGGATTTTGACACGGCGCGGTATGTGATAAAGAATAAGGACAAAGGAGTAAGGAATAAAGATGGCGACGATGACCATGTTGTTTTGGAATTCGCGGGGGCGCGGTCCGAGAGTTATCATGAAAAATCGCGCAAGCCCAAGGTGAGGGCGGCAACATTAAAAGATGATTTAAGTCGTCGAGATTTTACAGTGAATGCCATGGCGCTACCGGTCGAAGCGGTAAGCAAGAAAACTTGGAAGAAATTTATTATTGATGAATTCAACGGTCAGCAGGATTTGCAAGATAAAATTTTGCGCACCCCGCTTGATCCCGACGTTACATTTTCGGATGACCCCTTGCGTATGTTGCGCGCCATTCGGTTCGCGGCGCAATTAAATTTTTCGATCGAACCCAAGACTTTGGAGGCCATTTATCGCAATCGTGAACGCATCAAAATCGTTTCGGCCGAACGCGTTCAGGAAGAATTAATGAAATTAATGGCAACCAACTTGCCGGCGACCGGATTAGTGTTGATGTTTCAGACGCATCTCATGGATTTGATATTACCCGAAGTGTCGGCGCTTGATGGGGTGGAAGAAATTTGGGGACATCAACATAAAAATAATTTGATTCACACTTTTAAAGTGGTGGATAACATTGCCCTGCGCAGCGCCAAGTCGATTTTGCGCTTGGCCGGACTTTTGCACGATATTGGCAAACCACAAACAAAAAAGTTTTTTCCCAAAATTGGCTGGACTTTTCACGCGCATGAACATTTAGGTAAAAAATTAGTTGGTGATATTTGTCGGCGGCTTAAATTTTCCAAAGACGATTATAAATATTTATCCAAGTTAGTGCGTTATCATCAGCAGCCGATTGCTCTTATGGACGAAGGCATTACCGATAGCGCCGTGCGGAGACTCATCGTAAATTTAGGCGACGAACTCGAAGACCTGTTGATTTTGGGTGTATCGGATATTACCACTGGCAATCCAAATAAATTGGAAAAACGACAAAATAATTACAAAAAATTACGCAGTCGCATCGACGAAGTGATCGAAAAAGATAAATTACGCGCCTTTCAGTCACCATTTCGCGGAGAAGATATAATGGCGGCATCCGGACTCAAGCCCGGGCCAACGGTGGGCGCTATCAAAGAGGCGATTGAAGAGGCGATTTTGGAAGGGGTTATTCCTAATGAATTTGAAGCGGCCAAAGGGTATTTTGAAAAAATTAAGGACGAATATTTGGCTAAGGCGAGCGAGCGGGAACGTATTTAAAAATCTTCTATTTCCAAGGTCGGATGATCCTGTGGATAAGCGGCTTATAAAAATAGATTGATTATGGTATGATAAGTATGATAATTCATATTTATCATACTTACTATGAAAAATTGTCATAAATCCAGCCATCTATTTAGCGCCGTATGTGGGTCGGCTACCATGGGCGAGCGCGGGCAAATAGTTGTACCCAAAGAAGCGCGTACTAGTTTAAAAATAAAAACCGGTGATCGTTTTGTCATTTTTGAGCATGACGGTTTTTTGGTTTTAGTACCTGATAAAATGATGTCGATTATGATGGCGTCAATTACCAAGGCTCTTAAGAAATAAACATTATTAATATTACTTATAAATTAAATTTATATGTTGTTTTATAAAACTAAAAAGTTTTGGATTATTACTATAGTGGTTTTGATCGCGGTTTGGGTTGGTTATGGTCAATATAAAAAAGCTAATACTCCTCCCAACTACGACACCTTTACTGTAGCGCGTGGAGATATCGCACAAACAGTGGAGGCTACCGGCAAAATTCAATCTTCTAATGACCTATCCTTACGGTTTGAGACTGCCGGTACTTTGGGTGAAGTGAAAGTAAAAGAAGGTGAGGCTGTTAAAATTGGTCAGCTTTTAGCATCTTTGCGTGCCAGCGAACTTGCTGCTGCCGTGGCACAAGCTCAAGCTAATTTGAATCAAAAAATTGCCGGCGCTAATGATCAAGAAAGGGCTTATTATAAAGCATTGGCCGAACAGGCATTGGCTGATTTGAATAAAACCAAGGCTGACACTGCCAACTCCATCACTTCATATGAATCCGCGGTAGAAACAGCTAAAAATAATTTAAAATTAGCGGAAGGTGGAGAAAATAGTCAAATTGTAAGTCAGGCCTATGAGAATATTGTTGCTGCCTTGCAGTCCACTTTATCCAAGCTCGATGATGGACTTACTCAAGCGGATAATATTTTGGGAGTTGACAATATTTTGGGTAATGATGATTTTGAAGGTTATTTATCCATCTTAAATAGTAATTATTTGAATAGCGCGCGTACTCAATATTCGGTAGCTAAGAACGCTCGTACCGAAGCGCGTAGTGCAGTGATAATTTTGACTGCCAGCAGTAATCACGCCTCAGTGGATTTAGCTATTGATTTAACTATTTCCAGCTTAGAACAAATGAGCGCTTTGTTATTTAAGGTTTCTGATGTGCTCGCCGCTACACCCCCGGTAGGATCATTGACTCAGACAGCATTGGATGCTAAAAAAACCGTTATCGAAGCCAGTCGGGCGGCTATTTCTACCCAGTATACTACTTTGATTGGCAAGAAGCAGGATTTAACGGATGCTAAAAATAGTTATACTACTTATCAGATTGCTTATGATAAAGCGGTGCGTGATTTGGAAAATATTAAAGCAACCGCTAGTAGTGTAATTGCCATTAAACAGGCGGTATACGATCAAGCTGTGGCTAATTACAACAATAAAACTGAGCCTATGCGTGAAGTGGATCTAGCTCCTTTGCGGGCGGCTTTGGCGCAAGCTCAAGCTAATTATGGTAAGGCGGTTTTGCGTGCTCCGATTGATGGCGTGATAGCCAAAGTAAATAAGAAAGTTGGTGAATTACTTTCGGCCAACGATATTGCCATTGAAATGATTACTCCACATTTTGAAGTGGAGGTAGACATTCCAGAGACGGATGTGTCTAAATTAAATTTGAGTGATGCGGTGGCTATTACTTTGGATGCTTTTGGGGACGATGTAAAATTTGGCGGTAAAGTAATTTCCATTGAGCCAGCCTCCACCGAAATTCAAGATGTGGTATATTATAAAATTAAAGTATCTTTGGACGAAACCGATAAACCAATCAAGACTGGGATGACCACTAATGTGACAATCGCGACGGAAAAACGCGAAGGAGTATTGTATGTTCCCTCCCGCGCCGTCCGCACTAACGACGGTAAGTATGTAAAAATTTTGATTGGCAAAGAAGCCAAAGATATGCCGGTGCAGATTGGCCTCAAAGCTGACGACGGTAAGGTGGAAATTTTGGAAGGGTTAAGTGAAGGGGACATAGTGATTGTGGGGACTAAATAAAATAAATTATTAAATTGTTTAAAATAGAAATTTAGCAATTTACCAAATATGTTAATTAGTATTAAAGATCTCTGTAAAACCTATGTGAGCGGAGAGGTGGAAACACCCGTGCTTCATGATTTGAATTTTAAGATTGAAAAGGGTGAATTTGTGGCGATTATGGGGCCATCTGGTTCAGGTAAGTCAACTCTCATGCATATTTTGAGTTTTATGGATAAGCCTAGTTGTGGCGAGTATTTATTTGATGATAAGAAAGTAAACGAACTCACTGATGATGAGCTAGCGGAGATGCGTAGCAAGGCAGTCGGGTTTGTGTTTCAAGCGTTTAATCTTTTGCCACGGACCACGGTGATGGAAAACGTGGCTTTACCTTTAGTCTATACAGGTGACAGTGAAACTGCGCGTAATTTTAAAGCGAAACGAGCATTAATTTCTGTTGGACTTGAGCATCGGTTGAATTATTACACTAGTCAGCTTTCGGGTGGTGAAAAACAGCGCGTGGCGATCGCCCGGGCATTAGTGAACGATCCCAAAGTAATTTTTGCCGATGAGCCGACTGGCAATTTGGATTCCAAATCCGGTCTCGCGGTGATGAAAATTTTGCAAGATTTGAATGAAAGTGGACACACGATAATTTTGGTTACTCACGAACGCTATACCGCCGAGCATGCCAAAAGAATATTACGTATTCGTGATGGTGTGATTGAAAGTGATGAGCAGGTGATTAATCGACAAATCGCAAAAGGAGCGAGTGAGCTGGTGAAATAATCGTTAAAGCACGAGAACACAAGAATATTAAAACAAATAGAAATTGTTTTAATGTTTTGATGTTTTAATGTTTTCATGAACTTACTTCAAGAAATTCACAGTGTCTGGCATGTAATCGGGCGCAATAAGGTTCGATCATTTTTAACGATGCTCGGAATTATTATTGGCGTAATGGCTGTGATTATTGTGATGTCAGTGGGAGCAGGGGCGCAGAGTTTGATTATTAATCAAGTGAAAAGCATGGGTTCCAATCTTATTGGTATTTTACCCGGTGCTTCGGATGAAAAAGGCCCCCCAGCTTCGGTTATGGGGATTGTAATTACCACTCTTAAAGAAAGCGATATAGTGGCGGTGACAAAAAATAACCCGCATATTTTGGCGGCGACCGGTTATGTAAAAGGGACTGATACCATCACCTGGGGCGATCAAAAAACCGATACCAATTTTACTGGTGTATCCGGTCAATATCCGGATGTGGAAGACGCGTCTATTGGAGTAGGAAGATTTTTTACCGAGGATGAGGATAGGAGTGTAGCGCGAGTAGCGGTAATTGGTAGTACGGTAGCTAAAAACTTATTTAGCGATCAGAATCCCCTGGGACAGGATATTAAAATTAAAAAAACCGTTTTTAATATTGTCGGAGTGATGAAGGCGCGTGGTAGTAGTGGTATGCAAAATCAGGATGACCAAATTTTTGTGCCACTTAATACGGCACAAAAGTTATTACTTGGAATAAACCATATTAGTTTTGCGCGGCTTAAAGTTGACACTGGCGACAATGTTAATTCGGCCATGGAAGATGCCAAGGTTATTTTACGCGAAAGACATAAGATTGAAAATGCCAAAGATGATGATTTTTCGGTGCGTTCAATGGCACAGAGTTTGGATGCCATAACTTCTATAACCAATGCCCTCAAGATGTTTCTGGCGGCGGTAGCGGCGATCGCTCTTATTGTGGGCGGAATTGGCATTATGAATATTATGCTTGCGGCTGTGCAGGAACGCACGCGTGAAATAGGATTACGCAAAGCAGTGGGGGCGAAGAATAAAAATATTACTTCGCAATTTTTGGTAGAGTCAATCATGATTACCTCTATCGGTGGGGTGATTGGAATTATTTTGGGCATTTTAATTTCTTACACCGTGGCCAAAGTGGCGCAGGGCATGGGTTATAGCTGGGATTTTTCTGTTTCATTTTCTTCAATTGTGATGGGGGTGTTAGTGTCGGTCGGTGTAGGTTTGATTTTTGGAATTTCCCCGGCCAAACGCGCCGCCAAGCTTGATCCGATTGAGGCGCTAAGATACGAGTAGTTCTTAGCCAATAGCCAAAAGTTCATAGTCGCCAACCTATTGGCTGTGAACTATTGGCTATGAACTTAATACCTTTACAACTCGCCTATAAATCCCTACGCGCGCAGAAAACTCGTGCGATTTTGACGATTATCGGGGTGAGCATTGGTATTGCTTTGGTAATCGCAATTATGGCGGCTGGGCGAGGTTTAGATAAAATGGTGATGAGTCAGCTGGAAACATTCTCTCCCAATACCATCACGATAGAAGTAAAAGTGCCGTCCACTAAAAAAGCTAGCTCGGATAATGCCATGGGTATGGCTACAGGTATTACTATTACCACCTTAAAGGAGAAGGATTTGGAATCGACGCGGAAAAATTCTAACATTATGGCGGCTTACGGTATTGTCATGGGTCAGGCGGTAATTAAATATCAAGATCAAACCAAAACTGCCATGCTTTTTGGTGAAGGTTATAATTTGCAAGAGGTGGAAAAGTTTGAATTGTCGGCCGGGCGGCTTTATACGCAATCCGAAGAAGAATCGCTTTCGCAAGTGACGGTTTTAGGGTCGTCGTTGAAAGATAATTTGTTTGGCGATGATGAGGCCGTAGGAAAAACGGTTTATATCAAAGGCAAGCCATTTCGAGTGGTGGGCGTGGCTAAAAAACGTGGCGCCGTTATGGGCATGGATTTTGATACCGTGGCTTATTTACCCACCAAAACTATGCAAAAACGAATTTTGGG
The DNA here is from genome assembly GCA_041678665.1 of Candidatus Magasanikiibacteriota bacterium. Classification (GTDB taxonomy): domain Bacteria; phylum Patescibacteriota; class Patescibacteriia; order Magasanikbacterales; family GWA2-37-8; genus GWA2-37-8. The sequence continues at coordinate 113,487 of JBAYNU010000001.1, read as the reverse complement.
GGTGGATTATTTTTTAGAAATTGTAGGTAAAGCAAAAGATCGTTCGCAAATTAAACAAACGGTGATTGAATTAGAGGAAGCGGTGCGTGAAAATCACGATATTACTGATCCCAACAAAGATGATTTTGCCGTGAATACTATGGAAGAAGCGGTCAAGATGTTATCCACTGTGGTAAATGGACTGACATTTTTATTAGTTGCTTTGGTTTGCGTGTCATTATTAGTCGGCGGGGTAGGGATTATGAATATTATGTATGTGTCGGTAACCGAGCGGACATTTGAGATTGGTTTGCGTAAAAGTTTAGGCGCGCGTTCGCGTGATATTATGTGGCAATTTTTATCCGAGGCGGTTTTACTTACTATTAGCGGGGGAGTAGTGGGAATTATTCTAGGCGCTCTGTTGGCGCTACTTATTTATTTCATCGCAATTTATTATAATTTTGTCTGGGTTTATTCTATACCAATTTCTTCTATAATTCTCGCAGTTGGATTTTCGGGTGTGATTGGCTTAATATTTGGGTTGTATCCCGCCCGCAAGGCCTCAGCTTTAAATCCGATTGACGCATTAAGGCGTGAATAAAGCTGGTTTTAGCTAAAAGCATTTTTATTAAGCACATTTTGCCGGTCTTGTCAAGGGTTGGGTTTTAAGGTAAAATGACACTGTAACTTCTAAATAAATTATATGATGGGTAAAAAATTAAGCCTGCTATTTTTGGCGTTAGGTGTTTTGTTATTTATGGGAGCATCATGTTCCAACGAAGGCACTTCGCTTTATGTGCAAAATTCCACATCATTAGATACTGGTGGCACAGACAGTCCTTCTACGGTGAGCGGTTGGCGAACTTATGAGAACAAAAAATATGGCGTTAGTTTTGACTATCCTTCAAATTGGTTCAAAAACGAGAGTGTTTCCGATGATTTTTTAAGTGTAAAATTAGGCAACGCGGATTGTATCGGGGTGCAATGTCCACCTGATTTTTTGGGGATAGAAATTCGTGCCGGCATAAAGAAAAATACCACGACTAACTTTATCGCCTGGATTGACAGCAAAATTGATAGTAATAATAAAACAGGACTGCTGCCCAACGGCAAACGTACGTCGGTAAATATTGGCGGACGAAGTGCAATCAAAGTGGAAAAATCAGATTGGGCCGGAGCTGTGCCTGGGCCGGCTTATTTTATCAACCAAGATCAGGATTATTACATTTATATTTCTATTGGGCGCAATGATTTGACCGACACGTCGCTAAATTTATTTAATCGCATTATTGGATCAATGAAATTTTTTGCTAATGAATTGCCGGCGGTAGATAGTGATCAAGGTGATGAAACGGTTAATAGTAATTCAAATAATGGTGGGGTTATTAAACCGACCGGACAAACATATATTAACGAGCGTTTTAAATTTAAACTAATTTATCCCAATGATTGTTTATTCAAAAATAATTCCGATCAGGTATATCCACCGGTGGATGTGGAGTTGTTTGTTTGCGGAAAAGACGCAGATGATAAAACAGTCGGATTAAGAATTACTAGCAGTACCATTGCCCAAGAGTCAGAGCGCGCTTTTAATGGACGTAAATTAAAATATTTTCAGAGCTTAACCTTGTTGTCCGACCACAAGAGCGTTTATCTTACTTTTTATAAAGGTACACGTAACAAGCCGGAGCGCTATATCTTTGCCGAGAAAAATAATCGAGTATATGTGTTTTTTGTTACCAACGACACCGGTGATTATATTGCTGCATTTGATAAAATGATAGCCGGATTCGAGTTTGTTGATTAAGGTAGATAATTTAGTATGACCGACGTGAGTACAATTAAGGATCGGATTGATATTGTGCAATTGCTTGGCGAGTATATTCAGGTTAAAAAAGCAGGCGCGAATTATAAAGCACGGTGTCCTTTCCATAACGAAAAGACGCCGTCTTTTATGATTCATCCCGACAAACAGATTTGGCACTGTTTTGGCTGTGGCAAAGGTGGGGATGTTTTTACTTTTATTCAAGAAATTGAAGGGTTAGATTTTCCGGAAGCACTCAAACTTTTGGCTGAACGTGCGGGGGTAAAGCTGGATAATTTTCGTAGTGAAATTGACAAGAGTCAAAAAAATAGAATTTTGGATGTTAACAAAGCGGCCGTGATTTTTTTTCATCGTTTTTTATTGGAGATGAATGCGGCGCTTTCGGCGCGGGCTTATTTGGATAGGCGTGGTTTAAAAAAAGAAACAATTGCGCAATGGCAAATTGGATTTATTCCAGATCAATGGGAGCTTTTGACTCAGTACTTAATTAAAAAGGGTTTTGGTGTGGATGATTTAGTGGCCGCTGGGCTCACTATTCGCAAAGAAAACGCTCCCGCTGGTAAGGGGTTTTATGATCGTTTTCGGGGACGGATAATGTTTCCAATTTGGGATGCCCACGGCAATGTGGTTGGTTTTACGGGTCGAGTTTTAGTAGAGACTGATCATTCTGGCGGTAAATACGTTAATACTCCGCAAACTTCGGCTTATGATAAGTCGCGGGTAATTTATGGTTTGGATAAAGCTAAAATGGAAATTAAATCCAGTGATTTAGCAGTAATTGTTGAAGGTCAAATGGACGTTATCGCTTGTCATCAAGCGGGTATGAAAAATGTAATCGCTTCATCGGGTACCGCTTTGACCGCCGAGCAAGTAAAATTGATTAAACGCTATACCAATAACGTGGCGGTAGCTTTTGATGCGGATAGCGCTGGACAGGAAGCCGCCAAACGGGGGATAGCAGTGGCGTTGGAAGAAGGATTAAACGTGCGAGTTATTTCTATCCCCACTGGTGCTGGCAAAGATGCCGATGAGTGTATTAAAATTAATTCTTCAGTTTGGTTTGACGCCGTAAAAAATGCCGATGGGGTTATGGAATGGTATTTTGCCGGTACTTTATCCAAATATAATAAGCATGATCCTATTCAAAAACAAAAAGCCGCCGAGATTTTGCTCGCAGAGATTTTACGCATACCGCACGTTGTCGAACGTGACGATTGGCTTAAAAAATTAAGTAACGAGTTAGACATAGACACCGCCGTTTTACGCGAGGAGAGTAAAAAAATTATTGCCGATAAGATCAAGCATGTTGGTTTTAAACCAGAGCAGAAACCAGCAGCTAAGATAGAGAATAAAGATAAGATGACCATGATAGGTGACGCCTTGATGGCTTTGATGCTCAAATTTCCAGCGGTATTTGGTTGGCTTGTTGGACAATTGAAGTCGGAATATTTGTCTCCTCAGCATCAAGCTCTTTACGATTTGGTATCTAAACAGTATAATACTAAGGTCATAGACGTGTCGGAGTTGGAAAAGCAATATCAAAAGATTTCCACCGATGGTTTGCTTGATATCCTTTTGCTTCAAGCGGAAAAGGATTTTTGTGATTTTACCGATGAACAAGCTCGAAAAGAGGCGGTGGATTTGGTGAATCAGGCCAAAATTGAATGGACGAAAAAACGACGGCAAACAATACAAAAAGAATTAGAAAAAGCGGAAAAGATGCCAGATAAAGAGCAATTAGACGGCTTATTAAATGAATTACAAAATTTATAATTTATACTACTATGCCCATTAAAAGGAAGGTTAAGTCTAAAAAGTTAGTTAAAAAAATTCGTCATTTTAAAATAAAAAAAGTTTCCAAGAATAAAGTTAAGCCGGTTCGGCAAGTTTTGGTGCAGAAAAAAAACAAGGTGGTTGGTAAGCGTAGCCAGCTTGTCTTGAAGCGTGGCCATAAAGACAAGACTAAGAAAAATAAACTTATTTCTCCCGAAGTAATTGTTGAACCAACACCAGAACAGATTTGGACGTTGATTCGTAAAGGCCGTAATCGAGGGTTTATTACTGAAATTGAACTTAATCAGCTTTTCCCTCGGCCAGAACATCATTTGGATTTATTTGAGGGTTTTTTGGATGTGGTAGAAAAAAATGGTATGGCGGTAGTGGAAACGCAGAGTAATTTATTGGGAGTAAAAGCCGAGAATGTTGAAACTCTCAAAGGGTTTCAAGGGGTTCAGCCCGACATGGATGTGCCATTTGATTTAGGCGAAATTTCTTCTGACTCCATTCAAATGTATTTACGCGAGATTGGCAAAATTCCTCTTTTGTCGGGCGAAGAAGAGGTGTCTTTGGCCAAACGCAAAGAACGAGGTGATAAGGCGGCAGACAGAAAGCTGATTGAAGCCAATTTACGTTTGGTGGTTTCGATTGCCAAAAAATTTGTTGGTAAAAATTTGTCACTTTTGGATTTGATACAGGAAGGTAACATTGGGTTATTTCGGGCGGTAAAAAAGTTTGATCATCGCAAGGGGTATAAATTTTCTACCTATGCTACCTGGTGGATTCGTCAAGCGATTACTCGGGCTTTAGCCGACCAGTCGCGCACCATTCGTATTCCGGTGCACATGGTAGAAACCATCAATCGTTTCCAACAAGTATTTCGTCGTTTAACTCAAGATTTGGGGCGTGATCCTACCCCAGAGGAATTGGCGGCAGAAATGGGCGAAGAAGTGGAAAAGATTAAACATATCATGAAAATTTCCCAAGATACCGTATCTTTGGAGGTATCGGTGGGAGACGACGATGATGATACTTCACTTCAGGATTTTATTGAAGATATTAAAAATGTTTCACCCGATCGGAGCGCGGCTTTGCAAATTTTGCGCGATTATGTAAAAGATGCCATCAAGAATCTTACCCCGCGTGAACAAAAGATATTAGAAATGAGGTTTGGTTTAACGGATGGCGTGACCCACACCTTAGAAGAAGTAGGGCAGGAATTTGGTGTTACTCGTGAACGTATTCGGCAAATTGAGGCTAAAGCTTTGGAGCGTATTCAGCAATCGGATATCATGGCAAAATTAAGAGATTATTAAATTTTAATTTATAAATATCCTATTTGTGTGATTGAGGATAATAAGTTGGATGATGTTAAAATTGTTTTTTCAGGCGGGGGAACACTTGGTCCGGTAACACCGCTACTAGCCATTCGAGAAGCGTTTATTCAAAAATATCCCCATGCTCGGTTTATCTGGGTTGGCAGTAGCGATGGTCCAGAGAGAACTTTGTTAGAACAATATGATATTCCTTATTTCATTATAAGCGCCGGCAAGTGGCGGCGTTATTTTTCTTTATCGAATTTTTTTGATTTTTTTAAAATTATTGTCGCTTTTTTTCAGTCGTTATTATTGATTTGGCAAGAAAAACCCGATTTACTTATTTCCGCTGGTGGTTTTATCAGTGTGCCATTGCATTGGGCTGGTTGGATATTAGGCGTGCCGTCATGGATCCATCAGCAAGATGTTGCGCCGGGGTTAGCCAATAGATTGATGGCTCCAGCGGCGCGTAAAATTACCGTGGCGTTAGCTGATTGCGTTAAATTTTTTTCTTCTCGTAAAACCGAGTGGCTAGGCAATCCTGCACGTTCTCTCGCGGGAATAAGTTCGGCGGAAGGTAAAAAGTATTTTGGATTACCGGTAGCATCGCCGGTGATATTTGTAGTAGGCGGAGGTACTGGCTCGGCTCGTCTCAATCAAATACTCACCGAAGCTTTGCCGGCTTGGCCTAAGGACTGGCAGGTAATACATTTGGTGGGAAAAGAACGCCCGCAAGAATTGTCTAGGCGTGTTGCCGGGGTTTTTCCCAATTACCATGTTTTTGATTTTTTTACCAAAGAAATGAAATATGCCTACGCGGCAGCTGATGTGGTTGTGGCTAGAGCTGGTTTTAACACTATTACTGAGTTGGCCCTTTTGTCTAAACCGGCGATTTTGTTACCCAAAGAAGGTCATCAGGAAAGTAATGCTCAGTTTTTTGCTAGTCGTAATGCCGCATTGATTATAAACGAAAAAGTAGACAGCGGATTAAAATTGGCCCAGCAAACAAAAGAGGTGGTTTTATTAGCGGAACGTCGGCGGATTTTGGGTCGGCAACTACACCAATTATTGCCGATTGCCGATCCCGGAAGAATCGTAAAAATTGTGGAAGATATTTTGCAATAGATTTCATTAGGTTTTATTTTTAAAATACCCAGCTATAAGCTGGGTATTTTAAAATTAGGATTAACCGGACGTTTCAATATCCCGACCATTGGGTCAAGAATTAGTTTGTTTATTATTTTAAATTAATTTGGTAGAGTTTGTTTTCGTCCAAAATATAAGCGCGGTTATTCGGTTCGTCAATTATCATGTCATCGGGGTGGACAAATTGTTCCGCCATAATTTGGTTTTTTATTCGCCCATCTTTATTCAATAATATTAGGCGATTATTATCGGTATCAAGAATATATAAATAGTTTAAATCGGTGTAAGTCCAGATTTCGTTGGCGGAAGTTAGAACAGGATCCAGTCCTTGGATATTAAATAGCTGAGTGACCCCGGCGTTAAATTTGACAATATTACCGTCGCTTTTTTGTACGAATAAGTCGCCATCAATAGTAATATCAACGCCATTTTTCAGGTCAGTATTATTGTCTTTCAACCACGGCACTCCTTGGGCGAAGCCATTTTTGATTGAATCATGGCGGTAAATGGAGTTATTAAATACGTCTAAAGAATAAAGACGGCGATTGTAGATTACTATTCCTTTTATTTCAGCATTCGAATTAGGGTAGGATACTTCAATATTTTTGATTGAATTATCGGTAGGATCATAACGGATGAGAGAAGTTTTGTTATAAACAAATAAAGCGTAATCATTTTCCTTGGGGACAGCTGCTGCTTCCAAACCGGCAGTGCCAATAATGTTTATCGGTAACACTTTGTTGTTTTTTGTTAGGGCGTCATAAATAAACAAAGATGAAGTGTTTGGACTGTAAGCAATAATTTTTGTTCCTAATTTCAAAAATGCAGTTAATTTTTGTTTTTCTATTTCGCTAGACCAATCAAATAATATTTGGGGATTAACAATAGTTATCTTGCGTAATTTTATTGCCAGTTGTTCTAAAGAATCTTTTATTTTTTCGCAATCATTCTGATTATCTTTATTTTTACAATCCAATTCATTTAGTAGTTGATTGGCCGCTTGGATTTGAATTAAGGCTGCATTTTCATCATTGTATATAAGCGCGCTTTCGGCGGCATCTTTTTTGGCTGTGATTTGTTCCAAATAGGAATTAAACATTTGTTGGTTAGCTTTTTGAGATTGTTGGTGGCGTAAGTAGATTATACTAGAAATAAAAATTAAGGCGACAATTGCAGATGACCCCAAAAGAATTTTAGTAGTTAGCGGCAGTTGTTTAAGATTATTTTTGTATCCGTTCCACCCCCGTCGCCAATTTTCCAGGATCATTTGTCGGCGATTCTGAATATTGGTAATAATCAAAAATATTAGACCAATTAAATTGATGAATTGCCAAACAATGGTCCAGACGGCCATAATTATCCAAATCAACCCTTGCCCAATTAAAACCGCACTTTTTTTGGTGTATATTTTTAAATTGGCGATGGTATTCTGTGTGTCGGTATTGTTTCTGTTGGAGCGGTGCGGACGTAGGTGGGTAGATTGAATTTCCGCAGGTTGCTGTTTAATGCTGATATTAGTATTTGATGTAGAAGAATTTTTGGCGGAATGAAAAAAGCTTTTTAGTTTGCTTCCCATTTTAGGCATAACCGAAGGGGAAAGAATGTCGGCAGTTTGTTTTTCAGTGTCAAAAAAATTGTTTAGAGATTTTGCTGATCCTTCTTGGGGTGGTAGAATTTTTGCGCGATTGCCAGTGGTTTCGTCTTGGGGATGCAAATTAATGATTAAACCGCCGAAAGAATAACCATTTTTTAATTCTGTTAGCACTCTTTCTAAATGCTCGGCGCTTTGTCGAGCGGGGCGGGTAGTGATAATTTTTTCAATTCTATCTAAATTAAAGTAATCTAGAATATGGGGTGTTCCAACAAAAAGGTGATCTTCCGGGCTTATTTTTCCTTGGATGACCTGAGAAAATAGGGTAGTATTTTCTTCTTCCTGATTAGATTCAATTAAATCAAGTTTTTGATAAAGACCTTGTTTATTTTTATAAAATAACGCCAATACCGGTTGGCCGTAGAAAGAAAATATAATTTCAGCCTGTTTGATTACTCCCACCAAACAATTGAGTACTAAATCATTTTTGAGCAAAGAGAAACCGGCGGGATTAACCTTGTTCAAGGTGGCTTCAAAAATGTCATTATTATCACCGGCAGAAATTTCATAATATTCATTTTCTATTTGGTCAATAATCTCTTGCAGTTTAAGAATTTTATTAATGTCGCCATTATTAATTTCGCAGACAGCAAAAAAGTATCCTTTTTGTTTTTCGGTTTCGGTGGCCGGCTCGGTAATGTGTAACAGCACGTGTGATTTTTGTTGATTTTTGCCTTCAACGAAGAATTCGTGGAGGCGCAAAACATGATTCATATATTTTGACTTTTTAAGCTATAACTATTATACTATATGCTAAGCAGAGCGTAAAGGGAGTCTGGCATGACAAGCTGTTGCTTGTTTAAATAATTGCGCGGCTTAAGGGCGTTAATTATCAGTTTTAATTTGTTAAAATATGCTTGAACACATTTTTGGTTCAAAGACCAGAGTAAAATTAATGCAAATTTTTTTCCGCAATTCAGACAAATCGTTTTATGTGCGGGAACTAGCGCGAATGGCCAATTTGCAATTAAATACCATTAGGCGCGAGCTTTCTAATTTGGAGACAGTTGGCATCGTAGTGGTTGTCGAGACCTCTGCTGATAATGAGCAGAAAACCGGCACCGAACGTTCCAAATACTACAAGCTTAACGGTGGAAATTTATTAGTTCCAGAGCTAAGGGCACTGCTATTCAAAGCGCAAGTTTTGGAAGAGCAGGAGTTTATTAATTCTTTAAAGAAGAGGATTGGTCAGCTAAATTTCTTTTTGCTTTCCGGAATTTTTTCCAACGATGAACATAGCCCCACCGATATGTTGATCGTGGGAGAAATTAAGGAAAATTTACTTGCTAAGTCGGTAAAAGAATTTGAGAAAGTAGTTAGCGCTTCTATTCGTTATACGGTAATGACTGACAAGGAATTTGAAGAAAGACGCGAAATTGGTGATCGTTTTTTGTATGGCATTTTAGAAGCAAAACATATAGTAGTAGTTGACAATCATCGTCTTAAATAATCCGTATGTATTTGTTATTTGATAATTCGGAGAATACTAAGATTATTTGGCAAGCGCAAATTGGTCGCACTAGAAAGGAGTGGGTATTTAAAAACGTCACCTTGTTGGCTAGTTTTGATAAGTTATTGGCCAAATTAAAAATTACACCGTATCAAATATCTGGGTTGGCGGTAGTAGTTGGGCGGGGTAAATTCACCGCTACGCGTATTGCCGTGACGATGGCTAATATTTTGTCTTTTACCTTGCAAATTCCAGTGTTGGGAGTGCTAACTCCTCAAGAAGATTGGTTAGGCCAGTTAAGTATTCAGCCAGTTGGTAAATATATTAGCGCTCAGTACAGCGCCGAACCGAGCATTGGTAAACAGAAAGATAAATTAGTATAGTCGTTTGCAGTTTGATTTTTAATTTTTTACGATGTTTTCCGATTATCAGCGTTATCGTTTATACGAGATACTTCCCGGAGCCAGTATTTGGTTTACTCTTTTGGGGTGTGTTGCTTTATCTTTTATTAAACCGCTTTGGATGATTTATGCCATTTTAATTTTTGATGTTTATTGGGTTTTGCGAGTAGTTTATTTTTCATTCTATTTAATTTTGTCTTGGTGGCGTTTTCGCAAGTCAATTCGAATAAATTGGTTGGAGAAATTAAAAAAAGAAATACCGGATTGGTCTAAGCGGATTAATGTAATATTTTTACCTATTTATAATGAATCTTATGAGGTGGTAGCGGCCACCTTGCTTAGTCTTTTGGCGTCTTCTTATCCAGTTGAGCGTCTTTATATTATAATTTCAGGTGAACAGCGAAATGGGGATCATTGGCAGACAGTGAAAGAAAAAATTCAGCAAAATTTTTCTGGACGTTTTGCTGATTTATTGTTGTATACTCATCCCGCTGATTTGCCGGGTGAAATTTCCGGTAAGGGTTCTAATATTCATTTTGCCGAATGGGAATTTAAAAAATATGCCGATCAAAAAAAATGGGATTACGCCAATATTATTGTGTCAATATTTGACATCGACACTGTGGTGCATAAAGAATATTTTGCTCATCTAACTTACACTTATTGTCTTCATCCTAACCCCACTCGCAGTTCTTTTCAGCCGGTTACTCTTTATAATAATAATTTATGGGAGTCGCCTTCGGTATTACGTATTATGGCTTTCAGTACCAGTTTCTGGATGCTTTTTAGCCTGGCTCGTTTAGATAACTTGGTAACCTTTTCTTCTCATAGCATGAGCTTTAAGGCATTGATAGATTGCGGTGGTCATGCCAAGAATATCGTTAGCGAAGATTCACGAATATTTTTTCAATGTTGGTTACATTATAATGGTGACTATGAGGTGACTCCCCTATACATTCCGGTATCAATGGATACGGTGCGTGATAATAAATTAATAGGCAGTTTGAAAAATTTATATTTTCAACAACGGCGCTGGGCATGGGGGACTGAGCATATTCCTTATTTATTATGGCAATATCGGCTACATCCGCGTATTGGTCTTTGGAAGAAATTTGTTGTTTTATTTCACGAATGGGAGGGAAAATGGAGTTGGGCGGTGGTGGCTATTCTCATTACAATCTTAGGGCGGTTGCCACTTTGGATTGCTCCCGACGAAATTCGTCAAAGCGCTTTATTTTTTAACACGCCGTTTGTTTTGGAAAATTTAATGCGTTTAGCCATGTTGGGTTTGTTCGTATCTACCGTCATGAGCATGCTTATTATGCCCGTTCGTCCCGGTCATCATTCGCCCCATAAATACTTGTTTATGATTGCTCAATGGCTTTTGCTTCCGGTGTCTTTGGTTTTCTTCTCCGCTTTGCCGTGCCTTGACGCGGTTACTCATTTAATGTTTGGAAAGTATTTAGGATTTAACGTATCGGCAAAAAAAAGATTATAGTATTTTTTATGAAAAAAATTAAAATATTGGTTATTATATTTTTAGTAGTTTTATTATTTTTGGCCGGGGGATGGTATTTTTGGTATTATGCCGGTAATTTACAGAAAACATTGGTAAGTAAATTATTTCAAACGCAAACAACTACTATCAACGGCACGATTCAGCAGGAAAACATTTTTCAAGATTTGTTAGGATTTCAATCTCCTCGTTATTATTTATTGTTGTTTTTAAATAATACCGAATTAAGGCCGGGCGGCGGATTTATCGGATCATATGGGGTGATAAAAGTGGATAAAGCTAGGCCGGAAATTATTAAGACGGAAGGCACCGAGATATTGGATTACAGTCAATCAAATGTAGATTTGCCTTTACCGCCAGTGCCGATTGCTAGTTATTTAAAGACTGAAAAGTGGTATTTCCGTGATAGCAACTGGTCGCCGGATTTTGCTTTATCAAGCGCTGTTTCTTTGGATCTTTACCGCAAAGAAAAAGGGGTGGCGGCAGATGATATTTATGGAGTGATTGGTTTTACTCCGACCGTAATTTCTAAAATTTTACAAATGACCGGCCCGATAAAAATTGACGGCATAGAGTTTAATAGTGATAACTTGGTAGAAAAATTGGAGTATGAAGTTGAATATGGGTACAAAGACAAAGGTATTGAGCGCAGCAATCGCAAAGATTTGCTCGGCAGTGTGGCGCAGGCGTTAATTAGCAAAATGAAGTTTGATATTATTTTGAATTGGAGCAAATATTATGCTTTGTGGGAGCAAATGATTGCCGAGAAACAGGTTATGGTATATTCGTCTTTACCGGAGGTTCAAACAATTTTATCACGGCAAGGATGGTCGGGCGAAACCCGCGCTAGTAGTGGCGATTATTTGTTGTGGGTAGATGCCAATTTAGGAGCTTTGAAAACCGATTTGGCAGTAGATAAACAAATTTTCTATAGCATTTCTTCCACTGTTTCTGGTTTGGTGGCCGAAGCCAAGATGGCTTATGATCACAATGGCAAGTTTGATTGGCGTACTAGCCGTTATCGTAGCTATGCTAGACTATACGTGCCTTTTGGTAGTAAGCTAATTAGTGCCAAAGGGGCAATGAAAACTGATCGTAGTTTGGAAGTTGGTCCGGTTGATCAAGGTATCGAAAATGGTCGGCAGTGGTTTGGGGCGTTTATTTCTATTGAGCCGGGTAAAACCGGGGAGTTATCTTTCAAATATTATTTACCCGAACCACTGAATGAACAATTTAAAACCGGAAAGTATAATTTGTTGGTACAAAAACAGTTGGGTAGCTTAGCGGTAAAATTGACACTTGGTTTAGATTTTGGTAAAAAGGTAATAGTCGCCAGTCCAGCCGAGCCAACCGCTAAGTTTGGTGACAATCGGTATGATTTGACAAAGGATTTGATTGTTGATAGGGAGTTTAGTGTATCGCTAAAATATTAAAACGCTAGAACATAAGGGCAGTAAATAGGTGGTTTGTTTTTATGTTTTAATGTTTTTATGTTTTAACGATTGTTTATGTTTGTCAAAAAAATTGGAATTGATCTGGGATCAAATAACGTTTTAGTTTATGTTTCCAAGAAAGGAATCATAGTCAACGAACCCAGCGTGGTAGCCTTGTCTAAGTCTGATGGTAAGGTATTGGCGGTTGGTTTTGAAGCCAAGGATATGATTGGCCGCACTCCCGATACGATTATCGCTCAACGTCCGGTAAAAGAGGGGGTAATTGCTAACTATCATATTACCGAAGCGATGCTTAGGTACTTTATTAATAAAGCCTTAGGCGGCATGCGCTTGTTTAGGCCAGAAGTGATGATTGCCGTGCCCGCCGGAGTTACTTCCACAGAAAGAAGAGCGGTGATTGATGCTACCTTGGCGGCTGGCGCGCGTGCGGCTTATATTATTAAGCAACCGATCGTAGCCGCGATTGGGGCGGATATTCCGATTGGGGCTGCCGCTGGACATTTGGTGATAGATATCGGTGGCGGTAAGGCTGAAATAGCAGTTATTTCTTTGGGTGGTATCGTGGCTTGGGGATCAGTTCGAGTTGGTGGCAATAAGTTTGATCAATCTATTGTTGATTATGTTCGTCATAAATACAATGTGGCTTTGGGCGAGCGCAGCGCCGAAGAGATAAAGATTAAAGTTGGTTCCGTCTTATATATGGATAAACCATTAACGGTAGAGATTAAGGGTCGTGATATGGTAACCGGTTTACCGCGGATTATTACTGTTAACTCTGATGACATTACCGAAGCTTTACAGCATGATTTGGGTTTACTTATTGATGCTGTAAAGGAAGTCCTGAATCAGACTCCGCCGGAGCTTTCGGCGGACGTGATGGATAAGGGTATTATTGTTACTGGGGGTTCTGCTCAACTGCGTAATATTAATGAATTGATTGCCCAAGCTACTGGAGTACCTACTTACATAGCCGAAGAGCCACAATTGTGTGTAGCCAAAGGTACAGGAATTGCGCTGGAGAATTTAGAAAATTATAAAAGAAGTATTATGGCGACGAAGTAAGATCAGCCAAGCCGTTAGTCGGCTTTTATCGACAATAGAGCCCGCCGAGTGCTAGTAAACGAAAGCGGGTTTTTTGTTGTCAAAATTAAGGCTTTCTGCTATAATATTTTTATGATTTGTGAGCAGTCGACGAAAATCAAATTTGACTGTCTATTGGAGCGAACCTAGCAAATATATGAATGAAAAGAACTGTATTATTGGTCACCACAAAATTATTCAGTTTTTTAATAGCGCCATTCAAACCGGAAATTTAAGTCATACTTATTGTTTGGTTGGGCCACAAGCAGTTGGTAAGCGTGCGGTGGCCGAATATTTAGCCAGTCAGCTTTTGCATGTTCCAGTAGAGAAGTTAGTCAGTCAATCGGATTATCTTTATTTGGCGCGTATATTAGACGAAAAAACCGAGAAATTACACAAAGATATTACCGTTAAGCAAGCACGAGAATTGCGTGAGCGTTTGCGTAGTCGATCTTGGTTGGGTGGCTACCAAATAGTATTAATAGACGAGGCAGAATTACTTAATGATGAAGCAGCCAATGCTCTTCTGAAAGTTTTGGAGGAACCGCCACAACAATGTATAATATTTTTACTTACCACCGATGAACAAGCGATTTTATCAACTATCCGTTCACGAGCGCAAATTATTTATTTTTCTTTGGTCGCAACAGAAGAGATTAGTCAAGCCATGGTAAATTTAGGTTGTGAGCAAGAATTAGCCGCCACGATCGCTAAATTATCTTGGGGCCGGCCCGGCAGAGCTATTAATTTATGGCAAGATCCGTCCATGCGTCAAGATTATTACAACGAATTACAACGCCTACATTCAATGATTGGTTCTCCGTTTTATGCTAAGTTGGCGGCCGTAGAAGAGCTATTTGGGAAAAAAGACGATGATACGCAAATGAAACGCGGGCGGTGGCAAAACATTTTGAAAATTTGGCAAGTGGTTTGGCGTGATGTTTTACTTTATAAGTTAACAATTGGGGCGGGAGTAAGCGGAGAAAGTGATCTGATAAAATATACTAATTTTTCTGAAGATAAAATTTTAATGATTATTGATCGATTAGGTAAAGCGGAAAAATTAATGGGTGAAAATATTAATCCCAGATTATTAATTGAAGAAGCGATATTAGAATTTTAAATGAAGATATTATAAGTTGAATATTTTAAATTTATATTTAAATATATAATAATATGAAGATAAAGATAGGTATTTTATTTTCTTTGCTAGCGTTATTCGTTATTACCGGCGCTTCTTGTATTTCAATTGGCGGCGGTTCATCTTCCGCTCAAGGATCAATGGGCATGTTTCGATCAGTTGATAAAGGTGAGACTTGGCAAGCAATCAATGCTTTACCAACCGCCAAAGGAGTAGGGAACATGTCGGGAATTAAGGTTTTTCGTTTGTATAACGACCCATCTGATCCCAATGCTTATTATATGGCTACGCGTGGTCAAGGGATGTATTACACTTATAATAGTGGGGATAGCTGGCAGGCGATTCCATCTTTGGCTGGAAAATTTATTTATGGTTTTGCCATTGACCCTAAAGATAAATGCACCATGTATGCCAGTGATGGTCAGTACATTTTTAAATCAATCGATTGTTCTCGTACTTGGAATTTGATTTATTCCGAACAGCGCCCCAATCAACGATTTGTGGCTTTAGGTATAGATTATGGTAATAGTAGCATTGTTTATGGAGCCGAATTAGGCGGAGATATTATTATTAGCAGTGATGCCGGCAAGAGTTGGCGCACTATAAAGAGTTTTGGTTTTGAATTGCAACATTTAGCGGTAGATCCGCAAGCGGCCAAGCGTCTTTATGTGGCTTCTTATCGCAACGGATTGTTTAGATCGGACGATGGTGGTGTTACCTGGGTTGATTTGAATAAAAATTTAAATGCTTTTAGCGATAGTAAGATTTTTTATCGCTTAATCCTTAACCCAGCCCAATCGGATGGTTTATTTTGGATTTCCAAATACGGTATTTTGCGATCTGATGACGCCGGCGTTACTTGGTCAGAATTAAAGTTGTTAACTCCTCCAGGCAATGTGAATATTTACGCGTTTGCGGTGAACCCAAAAAATCAAAAAGAAATGTATTATACCGGAACACTTTTGGGCGATAAAAATACTCACATTCGTTCGACTTTTTATAAGTCAGTGGACGGCGGGGTTAATTGGGTAACCAAGAAATTACCCACTAATACGGTGCCGGCAATGATGTTTGTTCATCCAAATCAAACCAGTGAATTATTTTTGGGATTTACTTTGTTGGATAGTTGATTAGTTATAAAGTTAAAAGTTATAAAGTTTTAAAATTAATAGTTGTATGAATATTAATGATTTTAAAGGAGATTTTGTTAAGGTGGTAGACTTTTTAAAGCAAGATATCGCCGGACTCCGTACCGGCAGAGCATCTTCCGCGATGGTAGAAAGCATTATGGTGGAAGCTTACGGCATTCATCAGTCGCTTAAGGCAGTGGCATCTATTGTGGTGCAAGATGCCAAAACATTGATTTTGGAGCCATGGGACAAAACTATCCTTGCGGCAGTGGAGAAAGGAATTCGCGATTCTGGTTTGGGTATTAATCCGCAAAATGATGGTCGGATAATTCGTCTTACCATGCCCGATCTTACTTCGGAACGGCGCGTCGAACTTATTAAGGTTTTACATCAAAAATTAGAAGCCGCGCGCGTTTCTATTCGTAAAGTGCGGGAAGAAGCTAAAGAGATGGCTATAATGGAAGAAAAAGAAAAATCAATCGGCGAAGATGAAAAATTTAAGTTGTTGGATGATTTGGAAAAAATGGTAAAAGATTTTAACGATAAGATTAAAGAGATTGGAGAGCAGAAAGAAGAAGAAATTCATACCGTGTAATTAAAGTTCGTAGCCAATAGTTCACATCCAGTAGTCGCAAATCTATTGGCTATTGGCTTAGAACTATGAACTAATATTTTATGTCCGTAGATATCGAAACAATTGTATCACTTTGTAAAAGGAGAGGGTTTATTTTCCCGGGGTCGGAAATTTATGGAGGATTAGCGAATAGTTGGGATTATGGCCCGCTGGGGCATTTGCTCAAACAAAATATCAAGTCACTCTGGTGGAAGTTTTTTGTCCAAGAGCGTGAAGACATGGTTCCACTAGATAGCGCTATTATTATGAATCCGCGTGTGTGGGAGGCGAGCGGACACCTGCAGAATTTTTCCGATGCACTAGTAGAATGCAAATCGTGCCACCATCGTTTTCGAGTTGACCATTTGTTGTCCGCTACCGGAATTGAGCCCGATCACAAGAAAGACGAGGTAAAAACTATCGAAGAAATAAATTGCCCTGATTGTGACGGCGCTCTTACTGCCCCGAAGAACTTCAATTTAATGTTTAAAACCTTTATTGGCATCACCGAAGATAATTTATCCACCGTTTATTTGCGTCCCGAAACTGCCGGCGGTATGTTCGTGAATTTCAAAAATATTCTCAATGTTACGCGTCGTCGTTTGCCGTTTGGGATTGCGCAGATTGGGAAATGTTTTCGTAATGAAATTACTCCCGGTAATTTTATTTTTCGCACGCGCGAGTTTGAGATTGGAGAATTAGAATATTTTATTAATCCAAAAGATTGGGAAGAAGTGTTTGAGATGTGGCTCGGCGAAATTAAACGTTGGTGGAAAGATGCGATGCAGGTGAATATGGATAATTTGGTTTGGCATGAGATTCCTGATGGCGAGCGCGCGCATTATAGCAAGCGCACCGTGGACATTGAATATAAGTATCCGTTTGGCCTAGGCGAACTCCACGGTATTGCTTATCGCACGGATTTTGATTTGTCGCGTCATGAAAAAGTGAGTGGTCAAGATTTGCATTATACCGATCCGGTGTCGGGAGAAAAGTTTTTGCCTCATGTGATTGAGCCAACGTTTGGTATTGATCGCATGCTACTAGTGGCGCTATTTGAGGCATATCACGAAGAAGAAGCGCCGACCACCGAAGAAGGCGAAAGCGAAAAGCGAATTGTCATGAAATTTCCCAAACATTTAGCGCCTATTCAAGTGGCGGTTTTACCCTTATCCAAAAAAGAGCAATTATCTGCGGTGGCCAAAGATTTGGCCGCGGGTTTACGCACTGCTTACAGTGTGGATTATGACGAAACTCAAAGCATTGGAAAGCGCTATCGTCGGCAAGACGAAATTGGCACGCCGTTTTGTGTGACTGTGGATTTTGATTCTTTGGAGGACAAAAAAGTTACCGTGCGCGATCGCGACACGATGAAACAAGAGCGAGTAGAGATTAAAGAATTGAATAATTATTTAAAGGAGCGGTTTAATTTTTAATTATATTTATATGTCAGAGAAATCTTCATCGAGGAGGGAATACGAACACACTGTCGAAGAAGCCACACAAGAAATAAGGGATACTATTGAAAAAATTGAGCATGATTGGAATGTGGACGTTTTATATGTAAAAGAAGATGGTGTATTTATTTTTAAACAAAATGATTTTAATCGTGGAGATAAATTATTTCAGCCACACAAAGATGTGGTATCATTATATATTAATTCACTCAAGAGATTCATTGGCAAGGGTGGTAGGATTCCGTCAGAATATACAGAAGAGTATTATCGTGAGCACGGCAATATATTATCAAAAGATGAAGCCAGAGATTCGAAAAACGAAACAGAGATTGATGAAGAATATAAATTGCTTCTGGCAAGAGCCGATGAATTAATCGGTAAGGGTAAATATACTATTGATCAAAGAACGCAAGGAATTGAGCTTAAGATTGTTTTATCAGAATCAGATCAATTAAAGTTTGATCAATTACAAGCGGGATTTTTTGCTTATGCCAAAGCACATCCACAAGAACAATAATTATGTATCAGTTAAGTAAGTTAAAA
Source organism: Candidatus Magasanikiibacteriota bacterium (assembly GCA_041678665.1). Lineage (GTDB taxonomy): Bacteria > Patescibacteriota > Patescibacteriia > Magasanikbacterales > GWA2-37-8 > GWA2-37-8. Next base: position 95,009 of record JBAYNU010000001.1, on the reverse strand, counting down.
AATGGCATCAGTCTAATTACCGTTCCTGTGGCCGGCACGAAAGCAACTACCGTGCTGGCTTTGTTTCCGGTTGGTTCGCGTTATGAAATGCCGGCGCTTTCCGGTGGCTCACATTTTATCGAGCATATGATGTTCAAGGGCACTAAGCGTCGACCTAATACGCAGGCAATTTCGCGCGAGCTTGACGCGGCCGGCGCGGAATATAATGCTTACACTTCCAAAGATCACACTGGTTATTATATTAAAATTGATGGGGCACAGAGTGAGTTGGCTTTTGATATGCTGTCGGATATGTTGTTTAATTCTTTAATGAATGAATCAGAAATTGAAAAAGAAAAAGGCGTGATTGTCGAGGAGCTGCGTATGTACGATGATAATCCTACCATGAAGATTGATTCGTTGTTTGATGAAGTAGTTTTTGGCGGTAATACTTTGGGGATAGATGTTGGTGGTACCGTAAGTAGTGTTCGTGCTCTAACTCGCATAGATTTAGTAAATTATTACAAGGCGGCTTATCAGCCGAGTAATATGGTGTTGGTGGTAGCAGGCGATGTGGATAAAAAGAAATTACCAAAAAATTTGAAATATTTTGAGCGTTGTCATCCCGATGAAAATCGGGATCAGCGACTCAACAGGGCAGATCCCCACTTTCATGGGGATGACAGAGTAAGATTTGATTATAAGAAATTTGCTAAATTTTCTTGGCCACAAAATTGCGCGCTTAAAAAAAGAATAATAAACAAAGAAAAGCCGCTCGATCAAACCCATCTAATTTTGGGTTTTCATGGTCTACCACACAACCATCCCGACCGTTATGCCCAATCGGTTTTATTAAATATTTTGGGAGGGACGATGAGTTCGCGTCTATTTGAAGAAGTGCGCAATAAACGGGGTCTGTGCTATATGATTCATACTGGGGGCAATAGTTTTCGCGATGTAGGCACAGCGCAGATTCAGGCTGGTTTGGATCCGGCTCGTCTTGATGAGGCGGTGGCAGTAATAAAAGAAGAGCTGAACAAGATAGCCACTAAGCCAGTTTCGGATAAAGAGTTACACGAAGCCAAATCCAATTTTTCCGGTCGGATGGTTTTGGGAATGGAAGAAAGCAATGCCGTGGCCGATTGGTTTGCCAAACAATTTTGGTTTAGTAAAAAAATTGAAACCTACGAACAGGTGCTCCAAAAAATTAAAAAAGTTACCACTGGCGATGTTTTGAAATTAGCCAAGAAACTGTTTGTTTGGAATGAGGCGCGCCTGGCGGTAATTGGTAGCGCAAAAGAAAATGAGATCATTAAATTACTCAATTAACAATTGTCATTCTGAGCGGAGCGAAGAATCCCTTCCGTTCACGATTCAAGGGATCCTTCGGCTACGCCTCAGGATGACAACAAAAATATGTCAAAACATAAAAATAAAAATTATCTTTTTGCCAATTGGAAAATGTATTTGGATTATAACGAAAGTAATATTTTGGCCAATGCGATTGCGCTGGAAGCAAAAAAGTTTGAAAAAAATATTAAGATGGCAGTTTTTCCGAGCGCCCTAAGTTTGTATCCGGTCAGCCAGGTGCTACGCGATGTTGGGATTGGCATTGGTCCGCAGAATTTGTATTGGGTGGACAAGGGTGGCTACACCGGAGAAGTTTCGGCTCAGATGTATAAAGCGGTCGGATGTGAATATGCGCTCATTGGTCATAGCGAGCGCCGGCATTTGTTTCATGAAACTCATCACGAAACGCGTCAAAAAATGGAAGCGGCGCTGGCGGCTGGTTTAACGCCGGTTTTGTGCGTGGGCGAGACCCTAAAAGAACGCGCCGAAGGTAAAACCCAAGAAGTGATTGAAATTCAGTTGCGCGGAGCCCTGGAAGATATTAAATGGTCCAAGGGAATGGAATTAATTATCGCCTACGAGCCAGTATGGGCAATTGGTACTGGTGAGGCTTGCGAAAGCGCGGAAGCGGAAAAAATGCATGTGTTTGTAAAAAAGATTACGACGGAATTAATCAAGGGTGTTGTTCCGGTGGTGTTGTATGGCGGTAGTGTGCGACCCAGTAATGTCGTAGATTATTTAAAACAAGAAAATATCAATGGTGTTTTGGTGGGTGGTGCCAGCGCGAAATTGGATGAGTGGATGGAGATTGTAAAAATTGCGGCGCAAGTTTAGTCTTTGTCTGTCATCCTGAGCGGAGCCCGAAGGGCGAAGCCGAAGGATCCCTTTGATGTAGTAGTTTCCCGCCATAGGCGGGTCCGCCTTTGACGGAAAGGGATTCCTCGACTCCACTTCGTTCCGCTCGGAATGACAACGATATATGCTGTATTTCATAAGTGCCTTCGTATTATCCATATTACTGACATTGCTTGTCCGTTTTTTTGCGTTTAAATATAAGATAATTGATGCCCCGAATGAAGCGCGTAAGCGTCACGGTCGTAGTGTGCCTTTGCTTGGTGGTCTGGCGATATTTTTGGCTTTTTGGACGGTAATGGCCTACTTGGTTTATTTTACCAATTTGATCGGCAAAAATTTGGCGGTGGAAAAATTATGGTGGGTATTTGTCGGTGGACTGGTTTTAATTATTATCGGCGCCTTAGATGATAAATATAAATTATCCTATAAATGGCGTTTGCCAATTAGTGCTCTAGTGGTGTTATTAGTGATTATTGGTGGAGTGGGGATAGACAAAGTTACCAATCCGTTTGGAGGTGTTTGGTATTTGGATTTTGTGCGTATCGGACCCATAGCGATTATTGCTGATACAATCGTTTTTCTTTGGATTTTGGGAATGATGTATACCACCAAAATTTTGGACGGTCTGGATGGATTAACCAGTGGCATTTCGGGGATAGCCGCGCTCATGATATTTTTTATTGCCAATGGCGAGCGGTGGCACCAAAGTGATGTGGCTTTGGTGGGATTAGTGCTGGCTGGAGCAATTTTAGGATTTTTACTATTTAATTTTTATCCGGCTAAAATATTTTTGGGCGAAGGTGGAAGTTTGTGGCTCGGATTTATGCTCGGAGTTTTATCGGTAATTTCGGGTGGGAAATTTGCCACTGCGCTACTCGTTATGGCGGTGCCGATTTTGGATTTGGCCTGGGTGATTTTTACCCGCGCTCGTCACGGCACACCAATTTCAAAAGGGGATAGACAGCATTTACATTTTCGGTTGGTTGATTCCGGTTTTAGTCAGCGTTGGGCGGTTTTGTTTTATTATTTAGTTGCGATTTTATTTGGTGTTACCACTTTGTTTTTGCAAAGCATCGGCAAGGTGACTGTGCTTTTGGTACTTGTGGCTTTAGTGTTTATAGTTGAGATGTTGGTAAACAAAAAATTAGCATGAGCAAGATTTATCATCGAATTGTTCGTTAGGACGAAAAATTTTTGATAAATCGCGAACCTTAAAAGAAGCGATAGATTTTGGAAAAAGAGGTAATTGGTGTATAATGAAAGTATTAATTTTTAATTTTTGTACATATGTGGCAAGATTATTTAGCGAGTGGGCAGGCGCAATCGGCCGGGGTTGGTTGGATTGCGTTTATACTTCTGATTATGCCTATACTTATGATTTGGTCGGTTATCTGGAAAGGCATTGCTTTGTGGCGTGCTGGGCGTAATAATCAATTAGGTTGGTTTATCGCTATTATGATAATCAACACGCTCGGAATTTTGGAGATTGTTTATTTGCTTACGGCCGGAAAGAAAAAAGATGTAGCTGTGACAAAGTAGGCGTGGAATTAAGGAGAATGATTTGGAGGGAAGGGGCGATTTTTGTGTCCACACTTTACCCACAGCCGGTTTTTAATAAAAAGGGAAATGTGATATAATGTGATAGTTGAAAGTTATCAAGTTATAAAGTTTTAAAGTGCGAGACAGAAAAAACTCGCGCCTTTATAACTTTCAACTTTAAACTTTATGAACTTCGTCCGTTGGTTTAAAGATCTGACAATCAAAGATATTCCTAGTGTGGGCGGGAAAAACGCTTCACTCGGCGAGATGTATGCTAAGTTGGCTAAAAAGGGTGTCCCTGTACCCAATGGTTTTGCGTTGACCAGTGATGCCTATTGGGTGTTTATCAAAGAAAATAAATTGGATAAAAAAATCAAAGAAGCGCTCAAAGGATTGGATGTGAAAAATTTACGCGCGCTATCTGTTGCCGGTGAGAAGGTGCGTAAGATGGTTTTGTCCGCCGAATTCCCCAAAGAAATAGAAGAAGAGATTTTTAAAAATTATAAAAAACTTGGTAAGAATAAGCCCATCGATGTGGCGGTGCGATCTTCGGCTACCGCCGAAGATTTGCCTGATGCCAGTTTTGCCGGACAACAAGAAACCTATCTTAATGTCCGTGGCGAAAAAGAATTGCTCGAAGCCTGCAAAAAATGCGTTGCTTCGCTATTTACCGACCGTGCGATTTCTTATCGCGAGGCCAAGGGTTTTGAGCATACGGCGGTAGCGCTTTCGGTTTGCGTGCAAGAGATGGTACGTTCCGATATGGGCGCTTCGGGCGTAATGTTTACTTTGGATACCGAATCCGGTTTTAAAGGCGTGGTTTTAATCAACGCCGCCTATGGTTTGGGTGAATATGTGGTTAAGGGCCGGGTAGTGCCGGATCAGTATTATGTATATAAAGAAGGCGCGAAAAAAGGTTTTAAATCAATTATTAGCCGACGGTTGGGCTCAAAAGAGGTCAAGTTAATTTATGGTAAGGTAGGTACCAAACAAGAAAAGGTGGCAGTGTCGGATCGAAAACAATATTGCCTTACCGAAGATCAAGTTATTCAACTGGCCAAGTGGGGCATGATTATCGAAGAGCATTATGGCCATGCCATGGATATTGAATGGGCGCTCGATGGCAGAACCAAAAAATTATTTATCGTACAAGCACGTGGAGAAACCGTAAAATCACAAGCAAAAATTAATGTAATTGAAAATTATCGTCTCAAATCCAAGGAGGCAGGCAAAGTATTAGTGACCGGCGCGAGTGTGGGGCAAAAAATTGGTCATGGTCGCGCGCGGGTGATTAACTCGCCCAAACAAATGAAACAATTCAAGCCGGGCGAAGTTTTGATTACTCGCATTACCGACCCCGATTGGGAGCCCATTATGCGCATTGCCGCGGCCATTGTTACCGAGCAGGGTGGCAAGACCAGCCATGCGGCGATTGTGAGTCGCGAGCTGGGAATACCATGTATTGTGGGCGCCAAAGGCGCGCGCAAGCTTGTTTATGCCGGCGAGCCGGTAACAGTGTCGTGCGCGCAGGGTGAAGTGGGGTATGTGTATAAAGGGCTTTTGCCGTTTGAGGTGGAAAAGCACGAGATCAAACAAATCAAATCCACGCGTACCAAAATCATGATGAATGTGGGCGATCCGGATAGCGCATTTTCACTGGCTGCCATTCCCAATGGCGGGGTGGGGCTGGCGCGCGAGGAATTTATTTTTACCAATTTTATCAAGATCCATCCAATGGCTTTGGTGAACTACGAAAGGATTAAGGATAAAGGAGTAAGGAATAAAATTGACGAGTTGACTATTGGTTACGATAACAAATCACAATTTTGTGTAGATAAGTTGGCCGAAGGTATTGCTTTTATCGCCACGGCTTTTGCGCCGAGTGATGTGATCGTGCGTTTGTCGGATTTTAAAACTAATGAATATGCCACTTTAATTGGCGGGCATGATTATGAACCCAAAGAAGAAAACCCCATGATCGGCTGGCGGGGGGCTTCGCGTTATTATGATCCGGCTTATAAGCCCGGGTTTAAATTGGAGTGTGAGGCAATCAAAAAAGTGCGTGAGCATTGGGGACTAAAAAATGTCATTGTGATGGTGCCGTTTTGTCGCACCGTAGAAGAAGGTAAAAAAGTTTTGGCGACCATGAAAGAATTTGGTTTGGAGCGGGGCAAAAATGGTTTGCAGGTTTATGTAATGTGCGAAATTCCCAGCAATGTGATTTTGGCCGATGAGTTTAGTGAAATTTTTGATGGGTTTAGTATTGGCAGTAACGATCTAACCCAGCTTACACTTGGAGTGGATCGCGATAGCGCGCTCGTCAGTCATGTATATGACGAAAAAAATGCGGCCGTAAAAAAATTAATTCGCGATGTTATCCGCACCGCCCACAAACATGGTCGCAAGGTAGGAATTTGCGGACAAGCGCCCAGCGACTATCCCGAATTTGCCGAATTTTTGGTGCAAGAGGGGATAGATAGTATATCTCTCAATCCCGACACCGTTCTTAAAACCAGACAACGTATTGCTGATATGGAAAAGAAACTTGGTACCAAATTTACTTCTAAATTTAATGTTGCTATGGCTTCCAAATTACTTTTAATTTTTGGCGTCTTGGGGCTCGTGCTTGGCCTTTCGGGTTATACTTGTCAGGCGATTAATCAGCAGGCGATGCTTGATGATTTTAAGGCAAAAGTGGTGAGTGATTTGGGAACAGCCGAAGATAGAATCCGGGCGGAGTTAGATGCGAAATTGGCGCAAGTGCAAACCGGCGAAACCACTTATAATGAAGATAGTTTTGTAAAGATGGCTATAAAATATCCGCGCTCTTGGCAAGTGAGCCATTGGGAAGATGGGGTGAAATTCGCGTCGGCCGATGGTAAGGAATATTTTATGGTGTTTGTACAAAAAATGGGTCATCCGGTGCCGGAAGCAACTATTACCACCACCGAATTTTATAATTACAGCGCGCGTAGGCTGTCGGATACGGATTTAAAAACCGGTGAAAATAAATATGATGTGCTGGAAGTTTATCCCAATGGTCTAAAAAATACCGACAAAATCATTGAGTTCCAAGGCGACCAGAAAAATTTTGATAAGTTTTTGGGGTGGGTGAGTGAATTCGCTGTTAGTAAGTAACTGTCATTCTGAGCCATGCCTACCGGCAGGCAGGCGAAATGAGCCGTAGGCGAATGAAGTCGAAGAATCTAAAAACCCGAGCCAATGGCTCGGGTTTTGAATACTTGACATTTACAGGTTTTTCTGTTAGATTTATATATTGCCCTTTATGTAAGAGGAAGTGTGCAAGTTGCCCTATCATCAACTCATTCCAAAGGAGGAGCTCATGTTTGAATGGTGGAAAAAGAGGAAAGCGGCTCAGGCAACGCGGAAGGAAGTCCAGCGCAAGGCCATTGAGGCCTTTAACGCGGGGCTTGCCGAGTTGTTTAAGCCCGATCTTGACCCGATCGCAGGGATGAACAAGTTCGCTGAGCTTATGCAGCTTCAGATTGGCCTCGCCGACGCTTTTTGCCCCGGCTGGAAAGAGGAACACTACTGCGATCTGCGCAAGGTCTGGGGGCTCCGGAAACTACGTTCCCATCTCGGCGAGATTTTTCTCACGGAAGGGCCGCTGTTCTAGGGTGGTAATTAGAGTCGCCCACAATACTCGAGCAGGATAACACCCTGCTCTTTTTTATTGTTCCACAATATCCACCGATTTTATTTCCACCGGATTCACCGGTTGAGAATCTTCGCCACTCGCGCTCATTTCCACTTCGGCGGTGGCAATTTTATCTACCACTTCCATGCCCCGCACCACTTTACCAAAGATGGTATAATTTTTGGGAAGGTTATATTTTTGATGCATGATAAAAAATTGACTGCCGTTTGTGTTGGGGCCGGCGTTGGCCATCGCCACAGTGCCGGCATCATATTCGCCGGTGAATTTTTCATCGGCAAAGCGATAATTAGGCCCGCCGGTGCCATCGCCTTTGGGGTCGCCGCCTTGGATCATAAATCCTTTGATGACACGATGAAAAATGGTGTCGTTATAAAATCCTAACTTGCTTAGGTAAACAAAATTATTTACAGTGTTGGGAGTATTTTGGGCATTAAGCGCAATTTGGATGTCGCCCATTGAGGTGTGTAAAATTGCGCCATAAATTTTATTAATATCAATTACCGCTTGAGTCGGCGCCGGAGTGGATAATTTTTCTTGAATAGTCATAGAATGAGTAGATACGGTTGGTGAATTAGGGATATTAATTTTGAGGGTGGAAGAGTCAATAGAGGCGCCGGTTAGGCTTTGGCTGTATTTTTCTAGTTGTTGAGATTGTATTTGCTCCCAATCAGCTGCGGATTTATTTTGAGGAGAAGGGGATGATTTGTTGAAATTCCAACTGTACACCATTAGCCCCACAATCGCCCCAGCTATTAGAAAGATGATAATTGTTCTAAGCATAAGGTAAGTTTATTGGGATATTTTAGCATGAATTTGGGGATAGTGGAAGGGGAACCGTACAGAGCATGTATTCCTATTGACGATTGAATAAAAATATTGTATAATCTTTGCAGCTACCGTGGGTCGGTAGTTCAACTGGTTAGAGCACCGCCCTGTCACGGCGGAAGTTGCGGGTTCGAGTCCCGTCCGACCCGCTAGAAAAATCACCTTAAGAGGTGGTTTTTTGTCTTAAGTTTCGTATTGACACGCCACTCTTTTTTTGGTAGGGTGGATTCATAAATTGAAGTTAAAGAAGTTCTTTTTATTTAACAATATAACAGTTTAGAACCGAGAAGGGAGGTGAAAGTAAATTTCGGTTCGCAAGATTGTGTGAGTTAGGCAGTTAAACTTAGCAGCCCCTTAAATGGGGCGGGAGGAATTGAGATGTTGGATCCAAAAGTTGGCTATTTGGCCAAAAATATAGTCGACTATGCCACAGGCGTGAAGCCTAACGATAAGGTGCTTATTGAAGCAACCGATCCGATCACCTATCCTATGGTGGCAGAACTGGTGCGCCAGGTCTACGCGGTAGGTGGGTTCCCGTTCACGCACCTGCACGCCGACGAGGTTGATCACGCCTTGCACATGGGCGCTCTCGCCGAGCAGTACGATCTGGAGGCGTCGTTCCAGCGGGCGCGTATGGAGAATATGGATGTATTCATCGGTATCCGTGGATCCATGAATGCGCTCAACCTTTCGGATGTGTCGGCCGACCGGATGAAAATTTTTTCGTCGACCATCATGAAGAAGGTGCACATGGAGGTGCGACTTCCGAAGACCCGCTGGGTCGTGTTGCGCTTCCCCAATTCGTCGTTCGCGCAGGCTGCCAAGATGTCCACACAGCAGTTTGAAGATTTTTATTTCAATTGCTGCTTGCTCAACTATCGCCAGCTTTCCATAGCCATGGATCCGCTGGTCGAACTGATGCAACACACCAATTGTGTGCATATCAAGGGACCGGGTACGGACCTGCGCTTTTCCATCAAAGGCATCCCGGCCATTAAGTGCGACGGCAAACTGAACATCCCCGACGGCGAGGTCTTCACCGCGCCGGTGAAAGACTCGGTTAATGGCGTGCTCCAGACCAACACGCCCACGCTTTACGAAGGCAACTACTTCAGCGGCGTGAGACTGGTTTTCGAAAACGGCAAGATCGTTGAGGAAAGCTGCGAAACTGGTGATGCCGTCAAGCTCAAAGGCATATTTGACCGCGATGAGGGTTCGCGCTTTGTGGGTGAATTCGCCCTGGGCGTCAATCCCGAAATCAACCGCGAGATGCTGGACATCCTCTTCGACGAGAAGATCGCCGGGTCGTTCCACTTTACTCCGGGCAACTCGTACGACGAAGCCCCGAACGGCAATAAGTCGGAAGTGCACTGGGATCTCGTTACTCGCCAGTTCAAAAAGGATGGCGGAGGTGAGATCTGGTTTGACGACGTGCTCATCCGCAAGGATGGCATTTTCATTCTGCCGGAGCTCGAAGGTCTTAACCCCGCCGCCTTCGGTGTCAATATCTAGCGAGAAGGTATCGTGGCCAGAGGATCTCGAACTCCTACTGCATGGGCGCGCAAGCGTCAGCGCAAGAAAAAAGCGCGCGACAAACGTCGCGCCGGTGGCAAGATCGGCTTGGGAATGCCGCCATCGCCCTTCTTTGGTTGGTAGACAACGAAAAAATTAAAATCATAACAAAACCCAGCGTACGGAGGACGCTGGGTATTTTTTTAAATTAATAATATTGTGAACGAAAGGGATTCTTCGCTCCGCTCAGAATGACAGGCGGCAATCGTGTCGTTAACACAAAGACCCTGGGTGTGTCCGGCAGATGGACAAAAGCGAAGGAGGGGACGCTATTGCCATTGCCAAACACACTCAGGGTCTTTAATTTGTATACGGATATTTTAGCAAGAAAGGTTCAGATTGTCAATTGTGGGGGCGTGGGTTTATCCACAGTGGAAGGGATCCTTCGCTTCGCTCAGGATGACAGGCAATGCGCTAAGGGATTCCTCCGCTCGCTGCGCTCGGTCGGAATGACAGGTGGGGCCTAAAATTACTTAGCCATTTCTATTACTTTGGCAAATACAGTCGGATGTTCGGCGGCGAGAACTGCGAGCACTTTGCGATCAATAGCAATATTGGCTTTCTTTAATTTGTTCATCAGTTGGCTGTAAGATAAACCTAGTTTGCGCGCGCCGGCATTGATGCGGATATTCCAAAGTCCGCGCATGGTGCGTTTTTTGTTGCGGCGATCGCGGAAAGCGTGTTGGCCGGCTTTCATTTTAGCCACTTTGGCCACTTTAATTTTGCTCTTGCGGCCCCAGCGGTAACCCTTGGTATGTTTGAGAATGCCGCGGCGGCGTTTGGCGTGCAGTAAACCACCTTTGATACGAGTCATATAAATTAGCTTATAGCTGATAGGTTTTAGGTATCAGGATTGTAAATAAATTAAGCGTTGGGGAGGCGACGAGTAACGTGCTTGCCCATGCTCTTGTCAAAAGTCACATCAGAACGTTTGTTGCGGCGGGTATTCCCGGTTTCCCGAGAATTATAATGCCCTTGACCATTGGTGCGTTTGATGATTTTGCCATTCTTGGTTATTTTGAATCGCTTGGCGATTGCTTTGTGGGTTTTTAGTTTGGACATATATATTATTTTGTCATCCTGAGGCATAGCCGAAGGATCTCTTGATTTGTGAATGGAAGGGATTCTTCGCTTCGCTCAGAATGACAGTTGTCAAAAAGTAAATAGCTTATGTTTTGGCGATGATCGCCGTGACTTTGTTTCCTTGGCGTTCGACTTCTTGCTCAAAGCGTACCGGCACTTCGGCAGAAACTTCGCCAATGAATTTTTTTAATAAATCAATTACTAATGGGCCTTGTTGCATTTCGCGTCCGCGCAGAATCACTTCTACTTTTACTTTGTTACCTTCATTTAAAAATTTGTAGGTTTGTTCTTTGCGAATATTCATGTCGTTGGTTCCGATGCGCAGTGATAAGCGCACGCCTTTGGTGTCTACCACATGTTGATGAGCTTTGCGAATGCGCATTTCTTTTTCTTGCTGGTATTTGAATTGCCCAAAGTCCATAATTTTGGCAACCGGAGGAGTAGTTTTGGGGTTAATCTCTACCAAGTCCATTTCTTTTTCTCTGGCCAGTCGAATGGCATCGCCAGTTTTCATAGTGCCGATGTTGGAATTGTCAGAATCCAAAACCAAAACTTGAGGTGCGGTAATGCCCTCGTTAAAAAAATATAGCTTAGCTGGTTCTGGTTTACGTTTTTTGTGCGATATGCGCATAATGTAGTTGTAAAGTTGAAAGTTGGCGGAATGTGAATTATGTTTGTTACATTTTTTATAACTTTATACTTTATAATGTCTAGGGTTGAGCCAAATAAAAAGAATTTTTATTTGCAAAACCCGACGGCATTTCAGTATTACTATAACTTTCAACTTCGTCGTGGAGGTGGCGAGGTTGAACTCGCGTCCAGATAACTTCGACCGTGCCGTCTACAAGTTTAGTTGGTTTAAAGTTTGACTCAAAGGATATTAAACTAACAAAATTCCAGTGAGCGGGTCAGTATTAATTTCGATTAATATCAGACTGACAGCTGATTTTAATCTACGCTCAATGGGTTACACCGCGATTTAGTTATTGAGTATTACTAAGGCGATGCCGAATTGGCCCTTAGGCCAAAGTCGGAGCAAAGTTGCAACAGCCGCCGCCAAAAGCGGTGACAATTACGTTCTTTACTTTGGATAATAAGTTAGCACTTATTATGATGCCCATGTGATTTACGAGGTAAAGGGCTTCCTCGGCTTGCGGACATGACCTAGGTTTCTGTCGAAACGAACACCCCCAAATTATAAAATTCCAAATTCGAAATTACAAATTCCAAATTTACGATTTGAATATTTGTTATTTGTGATTTTATATTTGGAATTTAAGTTTTTAAGGTTCTCTTTACTTCGCGATCCAAGTCGCGTTTTTTGATGGCGGCACGCTTGTCAAATTTCTTTTTGCCTTTAGCCACCGCTACCTCGATTTTTACAAGATGGTTCTTAGTATACATCGAAATAGGTATAATTGTCAAGCCCTCTTCGTGGACTTTGCTTTTAAGATAAGCGATCTGTTTTTTGTGCAAAAGAAGGGGTCTTGGGCGAAGCGGATCGTAATCGGGCAGGTTGCCAGCCGGTTGGTATTTGGAGATGTTGGCGTTGGTTAAAATTGGCGTATCACCACGAAAGGTGATGAATGAACCCTTGAGGCTGGCGTGGCCTTTTTTGATTGATTTTACTTCTTGTCCAGACAATACCAAACCAGCCTCGAGTTTTTCGAGAATTTCGTAATCATGGAAAGCTTTGCGGTTGTTAGCTAGTTCGGACATAATGGGGTTAATCTATCATGTTTTTGGCTAAAAAGCAACTACTGATTAAATTACAAATCCAAAATAACAAATTACAAAATTTTGAATTTTATATTTATAATTTGAAATTTATTTGATATTTGTTATTTTGAATTTGGAATTTAATAAGGTTTATTTCAGTTTGACTTCTAACTTAATTTTGTCTATAATATCCCCATGACTTTTTTAAGAAAAAATATCTCTTTGCACCCCCGCTTAGCGGCCGGGCTGGATTTGTTTTTGGGTTTAATATTTTTGTGGTGGGTGGTGCGATTGAACGCTTGGTGGATGTTATTGTTGTGGGCGGTGTTTCGTGTGGGTATATGGGCGATATTAATTAGATTGGTCTATTTTTCTTCCAAAATTAAACGCTGGTCGCATTTTTGTTCTTTGGTTCTGTTTTCCGCCGGTTCTTTGATGCTGTTGATATTTGTGGAATGGAGCATAATTTGGGACATGGTAGGGGCGGCGTTTGTAGCTTTTTCAGCTTTAAGTTTTTGGTTTTTACCCACTAAAGAAGCAGAATTATCATTTGAGTTTAAGCTTTACCGGCGGTGGCGGTTTTTGCTTTCGGTTTTTGGTTTGATGGGTATCGTGAGCGGTTTTTTTGCGTTGAGAACGTTTCAGCTATTTTATGGGGTTAATAATTTTTTATGGACAATCAGCAGCGCTTTTATTTGCGCTTTGGTGGCTTGGTGGTGGTGGCGTGAATATGGCATAGAATTTTCGCGGCGATTGTTTATTTATATAGGGGTAATTTTTTTGCTGATGCTCCAATTAATTGGAGTGATAACTTTTTGGCCTTTGGGTTATTTGGTGAATGGTCTATTAATTATTTGGTGGTGGTATGTTTTGTGGTTGTTGATTCGTTTTCATCTATCCAAAGAAGGAATAGTTTGGAAAAAACAGTATTGGTTTTTGGCGACTAATTTTTTGGCGATTCTGTTGTTTTTACTTTTGGTGGTGAGATGGAAGTGACGAAATTCCAAATTTTAAATAAATGACAAATTATAAATATTAAATTCAAAATTTTGAGATTTATTTGTAATTTAGAATTTTAAATTTATTTGTCTATGGTAGTTCCTCCTCACCTTCCACCTCCCACCTGTGAAGTTAAACATCACCATCAGTTGCAACGAATAAAAATATTTTTAGCGGCGACTGGTTTTGGTCTGCTGGCCGGTATCACCGGCGCCAGTATTGTTTTGGGTTGGATCTGGCCCAGTTATGGCGGTGGCGATACATGGATCGTCGCTCAACAAACTAGGTATGCTTGGTCTGGCAGTCAATTGGAAGAAAAGGTACAAAGAGAAATTTCCGAAAGAGTAGTGTCGGTTTACAGCGGTATTGAGATAATGGGAGATAATAATTATTTTAATATTAGCAACAAATTAGGCGAGGCGGTGGTTATTAGTTCGGATGGTTGGTTGGCGATGTATTTGCCCAAGCCCAGTTTAAATCTCAAGCGCGCTCGGGTGCTTACTGTTAGCGGATCGGTTTATGAATTGGAAAAAATATTAACAGACGCGCGTTCCGGTTTAACCTTCCTTAAAATTTCTCTAAATAAAGAAGCCGACAAACAAAGGGTTGGCGGTCAATTTCAAGTGGTAAGTTTGGTGGAAAAAACAAATTTGACAGATGATATTTTTGTCTATGAAAATGGCAATTGGCGTGGGAGTGCGATTGTCGCCAGTATTTGGAACGCTTTGCCTCGACCGCACTTAGACAATGCTCCAGCCTACCTCTATTCTTTGAATGGCAATTTTGCTAACAGTTCGGTGGTTATAAATAGGCAGGGTCGATTAGTCGGATTTACAGTTTTGGATAATATGTTTTTATCCGCAAGCTACTTAGCGCGGATTATGCCGACAGTTTTGGATCAACAAAAGGTAATTTATTCCAGTTTGGGCGTTAGTGGTTGGTTTGATAGCGAACAGCCGATTGTAATAAATAGTGAACGCCAGCGCAACAGTTTTATGGTTAGCAAGATAGAAAGTCGTAAAAGCGCGCTTAAAGTAGGTGATATTATTACTATGGTTAATGGGCAAATTGTTACTCCGGAGAATTTATGGTATAATATTAGCAGTGGTAAAACCATTCCGCTTAGGGTATGGCGCGAGGGAAAGACGATAGAATTAGAAGCGCCAACGGTGCAAATATAAGATAAATTTTAAATTTTAAATTCTAAATTACAAATCACAAATAAATCTCAAATTATAAAATGACAAATTCAAAACATTACGATTTGGAAGATAGGACATTGGAATTTGGCAAGAGAATTATCCGGATGTGTAAGTCGTTACCCTGTAGTATCGTAAACAATAAATTGGTAGACCAAGTAATGCGTTCGGGGACTTCGATTGGTGCAAATTATCGGGAGGCAAACGAAACAGAAACCAAAAAAGATTTACAATTTAGACTGCGAATTAGTCGCAAAGAAGGCAAGGAAACCATATACTGGCTGGAGTTAATAATTGAATCGAATCCTAATTTTAAAAAACGAATTGAGCCATTATTGCAAGAAACTATCGAGTTGGTTAAAATCATTTCCACCATTATTGAGAAAACAAAGTTTTAGATTTTAAATTTGGATATTATAATTTATTTGTGATTTGTAATTTTATATTTGTAATTTAGATAAGTATGTTTACCGTATTATTGAAGCATCTTCGTATCATCATCACCTGGGGAATTATTTTCGGTCTCGCCGTTGGTGTGGTGAGTTTGTTTTTGCCAAAGTATTACAGCGCCACTTCGCAGGTTTTAATTATTTCGCGCGATCGTAACGGCGTTGACCCTTATACGCAATCCAAATCCGCCGAACGCATTGGCGAGAATTTATCGCAAGTGGTGGCCACAACCGATTTTTACGACAAAGTAATGGAATCAGCCATTAATTTTGACAAAGAAAGATGGAGCGCTCTTAGCGAGCGTGACGCGCGCAAACAATGGCAGAAAGATATTTCTGGAAGCATGATTTATAACACCGGATTGATGAATCTTACCGTTTATAGTATTACTAAAGAAGATACTTTGGCTTTGGCAAAAGCGGCGACTGATGTTTTGGTAAGCAGAGGGTGGGAATATGTGGGTGGGGATGTTGCTTTAAAAGCAGTTAATAATCCTTTGGTATCGCGCTTGCCCGGGCGACCAAATTATATTTTTAATATTTTAGCCGGATTTTTGCTAGGCGTTTTAATTGCCTCCTTTATGGTTAGCCATTCTTTTAAACACGCCAGCTATGGTAAGAATTTATAAATTTTTTGTTTAATTTGTTAATTATATGTCCGAAGTCAATTTTCTTCAGGCTTTCATAGAGGAACAGCTTAAACTGGCCGGTTACGATGATTTAAGCAGTACCGTGCGCCAAGAATTAGTGCCACAATTTATTGTTGAGGCGCAAAGGCGTTTGGGTTCGGCAATTATGCCACATCTTAGCGAAGCCACCGCCCAGCAACTAGTAGATTTCACTGCTAAGCCAGAAGTCGACCCCGAGGCGATGTGGAATTTTTGGCAGAAAAATGTTCCAAATTTTGAAAGCATTGTTAAAGATACTTTAAATAAATACGCTGCGGAAATGCAAGAAGCGCTAAAAGCGGTGCGCAGTTAATCTATGCAAGGAGTGACTAATGATAATCAAGAAACATCCAAGGCGGGTAGCCATGTGGCCGCATTGCTTAATTATTATTATCAAAGATTTTTACAAGAAACAGATACGATTGAAAAAGAAAGCAGGATTATCGCTAATACTTTGGATGATTTAAAAAATGAAGTTAAAAAAACCAGTGTGCGTAAATTTATAGATAAATTATAATTATATGTCCAAACCCAGCGAATTAGGGAGGCATTTGGAATTTGGATCTTTAAACAATATTAACCCCCGTGATTTTAAAAAGAACGACACGGTGGCTTTTTTTGACTCCGTCAACTTGTGTTGGAAAAGAGGAAAATTAAAGAACGACCTGAATAATAGTAATATTTCCGGTGATGTTTTAAAAATGGAAATAATTGGGTCAAACGGCGCAGAGTCGGTGTCTACCAAATACGCCATTCGTAAAATTGGCGATTTTGTAAACAAGGAGTTTGAACTTAACGGAAAAAGATATAAAGCCGCCGGGGTAGAAGTAAACAAAAATGATGGTGAGGTAGAATATACTTTACACGAAGTGGGTGGCGGCAGCGATAAATTATACAATGTCTCTTCCGAATTACTAGAAGCCAAAGCCAATACTGAAAAAGTTGAAAATAAAATAGAGGTGGTTCTACAAAGTTTGAAGGATACCGTAAATGATAAGTATAATAATTTGCTTAACAAATTATACAATTTAAATAAAAAAATAGCCAAAGAAACAGCCGGATTAGATGACGTTAAAATTTGGCATGGGCGCGAAGGCGATTTGGCCAAATTACTGGAAAAAGTTAAATTATTGGAAGCGGAAGTAGAAAAGGAATTGCGCGTAATTAAAAAAGAAATAGACAGCCTTGGTTCTTTTGAAGATGCAAAAAGCAAAAAAGATTTCGCTTTAGTTTTGAAAAATGAAGTTGGCAGTAAAGAAAAATTAATTAATCAAGAACACGATCGCACTAAAAGGCTTAATGAAGATTGGAATAGGCAAATGGATAAGCATAGAAATTGGCGTCCTCGCAATAATAATAGTCGACCTAACCGTCCGCCGGAACCAACTGGTCCAGAACCGGTAATTGCCCCTCTTAGCACGGATGAGATGGTTTATTATAAAATTTATCAAGAAGCGGAAGCGCGCCTAGATGACGAAATAAAAAGAAAAGTTTCTCAGGCATTTTTTCCAAATTTCAAGCTGTTGGACGAAGTACAAAAACGTCGGCAGGCGTTGGCAGAAAAAAAACTTGGACCGGGTAAAGATTGGCCGGTCAGCGATCCGGATTTTGAGAATATTACCGGTAAAATAACCAAAGAAGTAATAGCGGAATGGGAAAAACTTGATCCCGCCAGTTTGGAGTTTAAATTTGAAGAAGAACAAACTAAATTGCTCGAAAAATCCGATGAATTGTTAGCGGCAATCAATAACTTGCCAGCGCGTCTGCGCAGTGATTGGCCCGAAGAAATAAAGAGCGTGTCTGATAGTATTAAAGGGTTTTCGAAAAATGATAAAGATATAAATCAATTGTGTTTGAGCTCATGGAAATGGCTTAATGATACCGAAGTGGAGATTGAAAAGATAAAAGCTAAGTTGGATTTTCAGGCTACCCCGGCGACAGTCGAGCCAGAATCAGAACATAATTACGAAATTTCTACCAGTGTGATTATGGAATTGGTGAGTGGGCGTAGTAACGAAGTGCGTCAGATAATGGAAAATAATTATGCGGCGGCTTTGGAAAATGTTGGCAATGGTAATCAGACGACCGAGGCGAATAAGTTATTCTTGGATTCTTTAAAAAATATTTTTGATAATGTTCGTCCGAATCCCGCCATGATCAAAAAATTGCGTGAATGTGGAATTAAAGATTGGGATAGCTTTAAAGATTTGTGGGGAAAGAAGTTGGCGGAAAAAATCGCGCCGGCATTAATGAAAAATGCCGAAGAACAGATTAAGCGCGATATTGTCAATAAGGATAGCGGGTTTTGGAAAAAATATTGGGACAAATCCAAAAGTGTGGTGAAAAGCGGCGCGGTAAAGCCAATTATTACGCGCATGGTAATTACCGCGGCGTGTGTCGGAGGGGTTGGTTTAGCATTTACGACGGCCGGAGCACTACTTTTACCGGGTACTATGATTGCGGGGCTGGTATTGCCGGCGGTCGGTGGAATAGTGGGTGGTTTAGCGCGCGGAATTTTGGCTAAGATGGGATTTTCCAAAAAGTTAGACCAAGCCACTGCCACCGGCGTGGAGAATTATCGTAATTTGGAAAGCGGTTACAAATTACAGCACGAGCTTAAAAATAAAAAAATCTTAAAAGAATGGAGCGTTAAATTTGGAACCGAATCAGAGTGGATGCTTGCTTCGGCAATTAGCGAAGGTATGGCGGATATTAATCAAACCCAGGAAAAAGCGGAGGCGATTATTGGTGAAACAAAAGTAGAAGGTTTTCTTAATGCTGAATCTAAAAAGATTTACTATAATTCTCTTAAACGTTTGGCGCAAGATAAAGGTGTGGAAGTGTCCGAGAGCGACAAGGCCGCTTTGCGCGGAGCATTGTTTGAGCTGCAAGAACGACAAACTGCGCACGAGGCGGGCGCGGTCAGCGATACTAATCCCAAAGTTATCAAAGTGATTGATGGAATTTTCCAATCAATGAGTGGTAGAAAAGGCGTGATGCGCGCCGGGCTGGTTGGTGGTTTGGTCGGTGAAGCATTTTTTGCCAACAGCGATATTGCGCGGGGGATTTTGGGTGCTGCCGGTGGCAGTGTTTTGGGCTATAAATTAGCCGAGGGCGGAATTGAACGCCAACAAATTGCTAAAGCGGAAGATAAATTAATTAAGCAGTTCAATCTTTTTCATCAGCAATTGAAAGATTATGTTGCTGGTCAGGGTATGTCTAAGGATGATTTAGAAGATGATTTAGACCGTTTGTATATTACTTTATCCGGGCGCGGCGGCGCGGGTGTGCGACGTGATGAATTTTTGGCTCTGCGTAATAATCAAAATTTAGCTTCTCTTGCTAAAGGCGTAATTCGTGAGGCGGAAAATATTGGATTAGAGATAAAAAGCAAGTCCGATGTGGAAAAAGCGAATTTTAAAGAAATTTTTGATGCTTTAAGAATGGTTAAGAAATTTGGTGAAGATTTGGAAAAGAGCCGCCCGGTAGAAAT
The DNA here is from genome assembly GCA_041678665.1 of Candidatus Magasanikiibacteriota bacterium. Lineage (GTDB taxonomy): Bacteria > Patescibacteriota > Patescibacteriia > Magasanikbacterales > GWA2-37-8 > GWA2-37-8. The sequence goes on along the minus strand of JBAYNU010000001.1, from coordinate 75,600 downwards.
GGAACGACTACAAAAAACCAAAGGGCAGAAGATTAAGCAGAGTATTTACACAGCAGTGGGCGCCGTGGGTATGACGGCATTTTCCTTTCTCGTCGGGCGAGCGGCGCATGCCGGCATAGAAACCACCCGAGGGGCGATTGGTGATTTGACAGCATCTTTTAATGAGCCAGCTCCAACCTCAGCTCCGGCAGTCGAGCCAGCGCCTCTGTTGCCCAAAGAGTCGGCGGTTCCCCCGCTAAATGAATTAACTCAACCAGAGTCCACTTCCGATTTTTCTTTTAATAAAATTATTAATGTTTTAACTGGCATGGGTATCGGTCTTAAGTCCGCACCTACTGGTTCGGTAGAGGATATTCACAATTTTGGTCCGGCGCCAGCCGAAACACTTATGTCTACCAGTGCCGATACCGGCAAAACTTTGGATACCTACGCGCTCAAAGACCCAAGTGAAGTGAAAAATTGGGGAGTGTCGTGGAAAAATGATCACGTGCTTAACGCCGCCCATCAATTGGAGAAGACACACGATGATTTATTTAAGCATGATAGCAGTAAATCGTGGTCTAGAGCCGAAATGCAAAAATGGGAAATGAATGAAGTGAAAGTAATGGAAAAGCAGGGGATAGATCTCAATCGTTTGCCGGTGGGCACCAAAGTAGAATTATTCCAAGACGCGCAAGGCAATCCACACCTGCGTTTGGTGGATGCGGAAAATTTACCGCATGTTAGGGGTGGGCATGGTGCTATACACGAACAATCCAAAACTGAAGCGTCTAAAACATCGGAACAGGAAATCCCGGTATTAAAAACCAAACCAGTAGAGCTTAGCGATCGGATTGAGTTTCATCGTTCGCTTAATGGCAAAGACGCGATTGGCTATTTGGTAGATAGTAAGCAGGATTTTACAGTGAACGGCAATAGTTATCATATTTATCAATACGGCGATCATAAAATTTATATTGGCGCCTATAATGGCGATGCCAGCGATACAGTCTATACCTACAATGAAAAAGGTTATCTGTCCGGAACGATAGATAAAGGAATTTATCATCCGTTAGTTGGTGACAAGAATTCGATAAATTTACCACCTGGCGTTCCCACGCATATCGGCGTGGGTGAGGCGGCGGTGGTTTTGAGTGGCGCTGGTGAATATGCTTTGCCTGATGGTAGTAAGGTTAAATTTTCTTATACTCCCGATGGTCGGGTGAGTGGCTACAATTTTACCGGTGATACCTATGTAGTGCCCGAAACTTTGCATAATTATTTTGGCGATAAAAGTTTGGAAGCTTTGCAGGCGGATAGTGATATGGGCAAATTATGGGTGCAAGGTAATGTAAATTCCATTGGCAGAAATGCTTTGATTTATGAATCTTTGGACCACAATTCTCCGGAAGCAAAATTTTTGTATAATCAAATTCACCACGACATGCAGTCGTTCTCTAATGGATTGCGTAAGCCTTTGGAAGAATTATACACTGAAGATAAATTACGCGATTTTGGATTTGATGAAGAAGCGGATAAGTTATCGGCGCTACGGGAGTTTGGGGAAGGCAAAAATAAAGCAGGGGAGAGAACGGCAGAAGTGGAAGCAGAAAAGCTGGCAGCGGAGAGAATTAAAAATACCCCGTTTAATTACGCCGAAATTAAAAAATCAATCGGCAGTTTGGATTGGAATTCCGCCGATAAAAATATGTTGCAAAAATATGCGACCGCTTTGGATTTTCAAGGGCGCATTTTGGGTGAGGACGGTTCCGGTCTGCGTCAAATTATTACTGAAAAATATGGCGTATTAATAGACGAATCCAATCAAGCGAAATTTGATACTTGGCTTAAAAGCAAGGTAGACGGATGGCAAAATGCTCAAGATGCTTTGCGTGATAATTTATCATACCCCCAAGACAAACATTTACTTGATTTTCAGAAAGATTTGGAGCAAAATGGTATGCGAAATTTTGGCGAAATCAAGAAAAATACCCTTTTACCCAATACCAATGACAGTTATTTGACGTATAAAGAAAGGAGCCGGTTTATTAGTGATTTGTTAAAAGAGTTCAGGAAAAGTGTAATTGCCGGGTAATAAAAGCTTTGTTTTAACAAAATCCCTCGCCAATAAGCGGGGGATTTTTGCTAATGTTAGCCAATATTTAGTGGTGTGGATAAGGCAAGGGCGGGCGCTATTGACAAAATAGCCATTTTGTGCTATACTATTCTGTTACATTGTGTGACCGTGCTTTTGAGAGAGGGCATGAGTTATCAGTGCCAGCAGACCCAAGATACTCTCTCGTGAGAGTTTTTTTAATTTGTAAGCGCCGGAAAATATAACAAAACTGAACGATGTCCAATAATTGCTATCCTAAGCGTAGACGCTTGCCTACTTTTGGCGGGAAGGATTCTGCGCTAAGGACGGCTAATGACGTTCTTTACAATTTAGGTAGGAAAATTATCCTCATTTCGAGCGACAGCTGGAGATTATTATTGTTAATGTCCGGTATTCGCTCGAAATGGGATGTTAACTTAAACATTGCCGACAAGGTGTCGGCAAAACATGAAGGAGAGACAGAGATGACGATGAATACGAATAAGTTTTTTAAAGTATTGGCGTGGTTAGTATTAATCGCCGTGGTATTGTATGTTGGCTGGCTCATTTGGCCCGCTAAAGTAACAATTCCGCCAACAAAAGGCGTAACTGCCGATTTTACAAAAGGCATTTTACCGATTGTTAAAATCGAAGACGGCAACACTGAAGTCGAAAAAGAAAGTGATGTCGACGTCGATGGCGAAAAACTTATGTGCATGCCGGAGGATGGCATCGAAGACGCCAACGTCAACGCCGGTGCTGTAGCTAAGGTTGACGCCCAGCCGGTCTCCAAGCCGGACGGCGACGGCGACGTCGAACATCCACCGTATGACGATGGTGTCCCCGGCGATGGTGGTAAAATGGCGACAAATACAAATACAAATATTTTGTATATCCAACCGCCGGATCCGCAACAGACGGTGTCCGCACAGCAACCGTGCTGTACGGATGGCTGCGTTGAAGCCGTCATAGGACGGCTGAAACAGACGAAGGTGTCCGCGCTCTTGGAGCGTGGGCTGACTACTGAAGAAGAACTGCGCCAGGCGGCGAAAATCGCTTGCGCGTGCAAAAATTAAAAGAAACAGGAGAAATGAAAATGAAGAAAAGTATAATTTTTGCCATGCTGTTCGCCGTCATATCGGCGACAGCGTATGCACAGAGCCAGGACTGCCCCGACGACGAGCCGTCGTGCGCGGTCCAGGCGCTCGCCACTGCTAATGTGGCAGTGAGCGCCATCGGAAATGTGGCCGACCAGGTTGCAAGCCTGCGCGGCGCCCAGGCCAGCCTCCGCAGTCAGATTACGGCGGCCAAGAGCGAACTTAACCAGAAGGTCGACGACGCCGACGCTAAGGCTGACAAAGCCAAAGCGAAGGCTAATGCGGCGGCCAAGAGTGTCGTTGAGCTTGAAAAAAAGCTCGCCGACACCAACACCGCCATCGACGAGCTTGAAAAAAAGCTTGGCGGATTATGCTCGGCGCAAGCGATGCAGACTGAAAGCATCGCCAAGGCTTGTGTCGCGCGCTTCGCCGCAACTGAAGCCGGTATCATCAATTCGATGAATACCGTGCCGACCGCGGGGTTCGCCACCGAGTACAACGCCAAGGGAAAGCTCAAAGCCCGTGTCCCGCCCAAGGGAAGAAAGGGCAAATCAGGGTTCCTGCGCGGATCCATGTCTTACACGTATACGACAGGACCTGACGGCCGCACCGCTCTGCTCGCCGATTACTCAGGGGAGAGCGAGCTCTTGAAGGACTATCTCCCGACCGACGACCACCCCCATGCTTTAATGTGGGGAATATCGGTACCCGCCTCCATTCTTGTTGGACTAGTCGGCGGGTGGGGGATTGGCGAAGCAGCCAACCCCGCCGGGATTGACGGTGAAGGCTTCAAAGCCAACGCCGGCATAAAAACCGCTGCCATTGGCGCGGCGGTGATGGCGGCCGCAGATTTAATTATCTGTGGCGCCATCGAGGGTGCTTGGGCTGCCGAAGACAACCAGTAAATTTCCTACCTAATCGCCTAGGGCACGCATGATGGTTTTCTAAAAACCAGATTGCGTGTCCCTAGGCCCCTTATCAATGAACTCAATCCGTCATAGCCGATGAATTTATTGATGAGGGATAAAACTCTCAATGTTCATTACAATTTTAGAACTAGAAAAACTGAAAAAAACTCTTGATACGGAACCACGAATTTTTCGTCACGAATCAACACGAAATCGTATTCGTGTAGATTTGTGGAATAAGATTCGTGGTTCCGTATCAGGAGAAAACCCCCGCTTGGGGTAACGTCGGATAGTCCGACAATGCCCTGAACGGGTAAACAAAAACCGCCGACAAGGTGTCGGCAAAGCGCGAAAGCGAAGGAGAATAGAATGAGTAAGAGAAAACTCACCGTGGCCATGACGGTTATCATGGCAGTCGTATTGATGGCCGTCCTCGGATGCGATCCGAGAGACAGATTCGGAAACGAAACCAAGGCGGCTACTGTGGCACCCTGGTGCGACCTCAACTCAGACGCCGTCTGTGACACCTTTGAGGACGTCAATGACGATGGCGCCTGTAATCAGGCCGACTGTCTGTTATTGGGCGCCGGCGAAGGTCTCGTGTGCGATTTTACATCGCCCGAGGCGTTCGACTCGTCGGTTGCTTGTCCCGATGGTGGCCTGGCCTACGCCTGTGCTTATGACAATGACGGTGATGGCGTCGGCGATGAAGCTGCCGGAGAGATGGAAACTTGCACTGGCCCCCAGGGTCAGGCGGGTACGGATGGAACCGACGGCACGGACGGAGCTTCGGGCGCAAACGGTCAGTCGACCGTATGTGATTACGACAATCCCGAAGTTGATCCGGTCGGCTGTCCCAACGGCGGTTTTGCCTATGCCTGCGGTCTGGATGTCAATTCCAATGGCGAGCTGGATGCCGGAGAGGAAATGGGAAGCCAGCTTGCCTGCACGGGCGCCGACGGCCAGGATGGCGAGGATGGTTTGAACACTATTTGTGCCGACCCCGTAACCGCCGACCCAGCCGATTGTCCTGATGGTGGCTGGACCCATGTCTGCGGCCTCGATGCCAATTCAAACGGTGTCTTGGACGCTGGCGAAGAGCAGGTGGAATATGATACCTGCAACGGCGCAGATGGAAATCCCGGACAGGATGGTGACGATTGCGCGTCGTATACACTGCCGAATGGCTGTATATACTTCGTGTGCGCTCTCAATCCGCCTTCGGGCGCCTATTGTCAGCCGGAAGACGGACATGATGCCGTTTTCGGCGACAAATTTGTCGAGCCTGCCGGTCCGAACTGCGAGTTCGGCGGCAATGGCATAGAATACGGCATCGATCTGAACGACAATGGCATCCTTGATGCCAATGAAGTGATCGGCGCCATGTATTCATGTGCCGGCGCTTCTGGACAGGACGGACACGACTCTTTGGTTAAACAGACCGAAGAACCCGCCGGTCCTAACTGCGAGTTCGGTGGCATTAAGTTCGAATCCGGCGTTGACTCGAACGACAACGGCATCCTTGATGCCGACGAAGTGGATTCCACTTCGTATGTCTGCAAACCGGAATCGACAGTCATCATCCCGCCGGAAAATTTTGACGACGACGGCGATTGCTACTGTGAAGAGGCTCCCTGTGAAGGAAGCGCAATTGAGCAGTGCCTCGGACAGTTATTGCCAGGCGACTGCGACGATGACCCGTCGGATGAGGATTACATATTGTGTTGGCGCGAGTCAACACAGGATATGGAAATTCGTCATCTGGTCGAAGGCTGTCGCACAGGATTCGCGTTTGTCTTGCTGACGGATGAGTCCACTTACGTTCATCCGGGCGTGCCGGAGTCGCTTAACGGTAAAGATGATAACTGCAACGGCGTCATCGACGAAGATTTCTGCGCGGACGACAACGACTGCGCAGACCCGACTCCGTATTGTCACCCGATGGACGGCATTTGCGTGGCTTGCCACAATGATGCCCAATGTGATGATGGCGATCCGTGCACGGTTGACACTTGTAACGTCGACACCTGCGTCTATAGTAATGAGGTCGACGGCACTCCTTGTTCCGACGCGTTGTTCTGTAATGGTGCCGAGACCTGTCAGGCTGGTGTCTGCGAAGCCGGAGATGATCCGTGTGATGTAGGCGAAGTCTGCAGTGAGAGTCTCAACACATGCGAGGTACCTATCGGTCCGGATTACGACGGTGATGGTTACAGCGTTGCCGAAGGCGATTGCGACGACGATGGAGCCACCGGTTCCTCGCCGGCACGCTGGTGCGAAAATGATGCCACGGAGCTTCGTCTCCTGGTAATAGATTTTTCGCCCACTGCCACCACCGCCCCGGTCTGCCCGTCTGGTTACACCCAGACTATGATCACCGATGGAAGCGCCCTGAACAACCCGGCGATGCATGACACCGTCGGCGACGGCGTTGACAATGACTGCGACGGCACGCTGGATGAAGGTGGTAATGATCTGTGCACATGGGTTTCTCTCGGAGGGCTCGCGTGGCAGGTTGTCTGTCCCTTTATGAATCCTTAATCCCAACCCGCTGGACGACCGGGTAAAGTCGTCCTCTCTAGTTCTATGAAAATTAAATAAAAGGATACCAACCTTCGCTTTTGCGAGATCGCGGTTCCTTGGTTCGGAGGGTTTCAAGTTTAGCACTTGACCCTCCTTCCTACCTAGTTCGTAAATTTCCCTCCCCTTTTAGGGGAGGGGCAAGGGGTGGGGTATATACCATTTGATATACCCCCACCTCTGTCCTCCCCCTAAGAGGGGGAGGAAAAACTTACGGCCTGAGTAGGAAGTTCTCTAACGATAACTTTCCGCAAACCACCACCAAGCTCTCTCTAGGTGGTGTTTTGTTTTTGGACAAAACACGGTTTTTTTGGTAGAATTAAACCAACACCAATATTGATTGTCATTCTGAGCGAAGCGAAGAATCCCTTAATATCACATATGAAACGCCGTGATTATTATGTATATATTTTGGCTAGCGACAGTGGTACATTATATATCGGAGTAACTAATGATTTGGAGCGACGAGTGTCTGAACACAAGCAAAATTTAATAGACGGCTTTTCAAAAAAATATGGATGTCATCGGCTGGTATATTATGAGTATTACGGCGATGTTAATCAGGCGATAGAAAGAGAGAAATACCTAAAAGGCAAAGTACGCAGTTTTAAAGAAAATTTAATAAAATCCATTAATCCTACATGGAAAGATTTAAGCGCCGAATGGTCTTGAAAGGGATTCTTCGCTGCGCTCAGAATGACAGACGTCGTGTCTGGAAATAACATCGTTGTATGCCCACACTATCCATTCAAAAAACTGCACTAAAATTCATTGCGCTTATGTGCGCCTTGGCATTCTTAGGCGTCTGGGTCTATTTTAAAGGCCAGGCGATTTTGGTGTTTGCGGGAGTGGCGGTTGGGCTTTGGATTTTATCATATTATTTGGAATGGGGCTGGTATGTTTTGGTGGCTTTGTCGCCATTTATTAACTGGGAAATTTATTTAGGTGGTTACCGTAAATTATTTGAGAATTATCCACTTATCGCGCGCATGCATGCTCCGGCGGTGGAGTTTTGGGCGGTGTTACTGCTTATCGCTTTTGGTTTAAATTTAGTTCGGCGAATTTTGCTTGGTCAAGGATTTAGTTTGAAATTTCCTTTGTGGAAATATTTTGCGTTATTTGTATTGTCCGCTTTTGTTTCAATAATTAATCTGGCGCCGTGGGACAAAAGTGGGGGAGTAAAATATATTTTACATTTCATTTTACTATTTTACTTTGGTTATTTAATGCTGGGCGCCAATATCATTTCATCAAAAAAGATTTGGGAAAGTTCTCTCAAGATTTTGGTGGGTGCTGGATTACTATCGGCTGTGATGGGGTTGGCATCGCTTATTATGGGCATGTGGCAGTATGGCGGATTTCGGCGCGCGGTGCCTTTTGCACTTGGTAGCTGGATGCCTTTAGGCGATCAGCATATATTTTTAGCCGAAGTACTCACAGTTGCTTTTCCGATTGCAGTGTATTTTTGGTACAAAAATCGTCTTTCAAAGTTTTGGTTTGTGTCGGCATTGTTTATTCTCATTATCGGTTTACTTACTTTGTCGCGCGCCGGTTGGATTACTTTTTTGGTAGAAGCGATCGTTTTGTGGTTTATTTTTCGTTCACGTATCAATTGGAGCGAGGCCGCTGAAAAATGGTGGTGGCTTTTGGTAATTTTTGTTCCGATTGTTGCGTATTTGGGTTATTTTTTGCTTACTAGTTCTACCGTGTCTAGCTCCAATAGCGCCCGCATGGAAATTACTCGTATCGCTTGGTATTACTCGCTAAGGCATCCGCTCATCGGCAATGGCGTGGGCGGTTTTGTAAACATAGTTGGGGAGAACCGAGCATTTATATTGGATTTTGGTGATCCCACCGATGCTTTGGGAATTGTTCAAAAGCTCAGCGCCGAAATGGGGTTATTGGGTATTATTACTTTTGGATTGTTTATTGGGATGATTTTAAAAAGAGTATCGGGCGGCATGTCTTCGATTGTCATTCTGAGCGGCAGCGAAGAATCCCTTAAACAAAGTCGAAGGGATCCTTCGGCTTCGCCTCAGGATGACAGGTTGTTCACCCCCGAAAAATTACTGTGTTTATTTTTGGTGTTAAGCCCCTTAATTTTCCAGCTTTTTAATACGCAATTTTATAGCAGTAAGATGTGGGTGCCCATTGCTTTGGCGGTTGCGTATCAAGGAATAAAGAATAAGGAGTAAAAATATGGATAAAAAAGTTAAGATATTACACCTCATTCCGCGTTTTGAAATCGGCGGCGCCGAAAAAATGGTTTGGCATTACGCGCGGTTAATGAATACCGATAATTTTGAAATTGCCGTGGCCAGTTGCGTGGAAGACGGATTATTTAGAAAAGAATACGAAAAGTTGGGGGTGCGAGTTTGGGTTGGCTCGCGCGCGCTCATGGGCGGGAGGTTAGGTGTTTGGCGAGCGCTAAAAAAATTTACCACCGAGTGGCAACCGGATATTGTGCATACTCATCTTATGGCGAGCGATTTTTTTGGGTATTTAATTAAAAAATTATCCGGAAGAAAAATTATTTGGATATCTACCCAGCATAATGTGGAATTTAATACTTCATTTTTACGGCGTTTATTGTGGCGTTTCATTTTACCTAAGGCCGATGCGGTGGTGGCTGTGGCCGATAAAGTTAATAATTATTGTTTGAACAATTTTGGTGTTCAAGCCCAAAAGCTTTATACAATTTTTAACGGCGTTGATTTAAAAAATTGGCTTAATGTGCCCAGTGAAAAATTATTTGCCGGCGATAAATTACGATTGGCTACCGTCGGTCGGCTTGAAGAACAAAAAGGGCATATTTATTTGTTACGTGCTTTGGCGCAGTTGCCGGATATTAATTGGAGCTGGGAAATATTTGGCAACGGCAGTTTGCTCAAACTTTTACAATCGGAAGCGGAAAAATTTGGCATTGCCGACAAAATCACTTGGCATGGCACAGTGATTAATGTTTCCGATAAATTAGATAATATTGACGTGGTAATTCAACCTTCTCTTTGGGAAGGACTTTGTATTGTGGTAATAGAAGCAATGGCGAGTGGACGTTGTGTTTTGGCCACCGATCCGGCCGGAGAAGAATTGATTGTTCAAAATAAGACTGGGTTATTGGTGCCACCAGCTGACCTCGACGCTTTGGCGGAGGCGATTAAGTTTTTGTATGCCCATCCCGAAGCCGGTAGATTAATAGGCGAGAACGCGCGCGCCTATGCGCAAGAAAATTTTGGGATAGAGAAAAATATAGAAAGTTTGATTGGATTATATTTATCTTTTTCTGTTTAATGAGTAGAATTTACAAAATCATTACGATGTTATTTTTGGGATTATATTTATCCTTGCTTTTGTTTTATCCCAGCGCGGAAAGCGCTCCCAAATTGGCTAATTATTTTTTACATAATCAAATTACCGATGCGCAGGCGCGCGAATTAGCCAAATGGGACTTGGTAATTTTGGACATGGAAACTCAATATACCAGTCCCGCGCAATTGACGCTTCTTAGAAAACTTAATCCCAGTATTGTTATTCTTGCCTATATTACCAGTGAAGAAATTCGCAATGATGCCGCTACGCAAAATTGGGGACCGCTACGTAAAAAATTAGCGCAAGGACTGGATAGTTCTTGGTATCTTAAAGATGGCAGTGGCAATCGTTTAAGCTTTTGGGAAGGAACCAGTATGCTTAATGTTTCTTCCGTCTGCCCTTCGGTCAATGGTGTAAAATTTAATCAGTATTTGGCGCGGTTTGTGTCCAATGAAATTTTGGGTTCGGGTAAATGGGATGGAGTTTTTTATGATAATGGCTGGGAGAAACTTACTTGGTTCACCAAAAATGCCGATTTGAATAATGATGGTGCCGCCGATGCCAATCTAGATAATATTTGGCAAGCTGGTATGAAAGAACTATTTGATCAGACGCGGCTTTTGACCGGCGGACAATATTTGGTGGTTACCAATGGCACCAGCAATGTATATCGCGATCAAGTAAATGGTATTATGTCGGAGAGTTTTCCGGCGATGGATGGCTGGAAGGGTACTATGAATATTTATTATTTTCAGGAACAAAGCGCATCCATCAAACCGCGAATTTTGATTATTAACGCTAATACCGGCAATACCGGTAATCAAAATAATTATCGGGCGATGCGCTATGGATTGTTTAGCACTCTTTTGGGTAATGGTTATTATTCCTTTGATTATGGTAATAGTGATCACGGTCAGACGTGGTGGTATGATGAATATAATGTCAATTTAGGCGAACCCTCCGGCGTGGCATATTCTTTAAATCAGGTTAATAATTTTAACGAAGACATTTGGCGGCGGGATTATTTTAACGGCGTGGTTTTGCTTAATTCCACCAATCAGGCACAGTCGGTTGATTTGGGCGGGGATTTTGAAAAAATAAAAGGCACGCAGGATAAAACTGTTAATAATGGTTTAATTGTGGATAAAGTAAGATTGCCGGCACGTGATGGAATTATGCTTTTAAAAATTGCCAAAACTTTGGATGAGGTGGTTTTTAGTAATGGTGGTTTAGCTCGGTTTTTTGATATCAAAGGCAATCGGGCGCGTAACGGTTTTTTTATTTTTGAAGAAGGGTTGGCAGGTGGCGCTTGGGTATACCGGGGCGACACCAAGGGAGACGGCAGTGTTGTCAAAGTAGCTGTACAAGGTCCGCGTTTGACTATTACCAATCAGGCCGGAGGCATTTGGTATAATGATTATCCTTTAAATCCGGATTTGACGGATAATTTATCTTTGGCGATCGGGTATTTAAGTAATACGGAATCAAAAGATATTATAGTTGCCGCGCCTCAAGGCGGGCAGGTAAAAGTATTTAATTATTACGGAAAAATTTTGAAAGATAAAATTTATCCTTTAGGTAATAAATATCGGGGTAGTTTTAGTCTAGCCATTGGCAATACCGATGGCATAGTGGGAGGGGAAGTGGTAGTAGGGGTGGGTGTGGGGGCAGCGGGAGAAGTTTTGGTTTTTGATAAAAATTTAAAGAACATCAAAAAACGTTTTTTTCCTTTTGATAAAAAATATAAAGATGGTATTTTGGTGGCCTGCGGTGATATGAATGGCGATGGTAAGGATGAGATTATTACGCTTCAAGCCAAAACCAAAAAACCGCTGGTGCGGATTTTTGATGGGGGCGGAAAAAAGTTATCCGAATTTTATTTAACCATTGTTTTTAGCAGTGGTAGTTACAGTTTAGCCGCCGCTGATGTGAATTTTGATGGTCGCGATGAAGTGGTAGTAATAAGCGAGTGATTTATCCACAGTTTTTATTGACGCTGAAAAAATTTGTGGTATAATTTAAACATATGACAAACCAAGTATTATTTATTCGTAATATTAAGAGCCACGAATCACGATGGTTTGTTTAAATTTACTTACGAAGTAAAAGCAAGCCACCGTGAATGGTGGCTTTTTAGTTCTTTGTGAGATAATAGCACGGCGCTATGTGCCAACAATAAGGAGGGTGAAATGAGGCAGACGGCAGAAAATAATAGGGTGGGGATGGCCGGTGATAATATAGGAGGCAATTTTGGTGATTCCACTGGAATATTTTCCAGCATGAGTCATCAGATTGACAACAATAATGCCGGTGGATGTGCTGATTGTGATGATTGCGACGGTCGTTGCGTTTCCGGTAGTAAGTCGCCGGTAGACGGATGATTGGCGTAAAGGTTTGGAAGTTACCCTTAAAACTTCCTTTTTTGTTTATCAAAAATCCGATTATTAGGTCGGATTTTAAAAAACTATTTACCCGTGAAAATACAAACCACCGGCCCGTCAAATTTCCAATTTTCTTTTAAGGCTTGGGTTAGCCCGACAATTGACAGGGCGCTGTTGGGTGAGATTTCTAAGCCGGTATTGGCTTTTACTTCTTCTATTGCTTTAATAATTTCATTGTTGGTTGCTATCCAATTTTGACCGCCGCTATTTTTAATAATTTCGGAAACTTTTTGTTTTCGGTGTCCCACATTATCCACAATTGCATCGGCTACGCTGGTTGGCGGTTTGATGATTTCCAAAAGATTGTCTTCACCACAGAGTGTGTGGCAATAGTCCGTTTGCACGATGTGTATTTGCGGATTTTTTTTAAGTTGTTTAAATCCTTTGTAAAGTCCTTGCGCGGTCGTTCCCGAAGAGGTGGGGATAAATATTGCTGATAAATTGCGAATAGTGCTCAGCTCGGCGGCCAAGGCTTCGTAGCCAACCAGCGCGCTATCGTCGGTAGATTGACGCAGTAGTTTGGCATCACCATTCTGATCCACCAAAAAAGCGGATTGACGCGGGTTATCAAGTTTATGTAGAGAAATATTTTTTTTAATATCGTCTTGGGTGCAATTTAAAATTTCGGCGTATTTTTCCGGGTTAATATTTTTACCAACAAAAATTGTTAAGGTTAATTTTTCTTTATTATTTTTTTTATTATATTCTTTAACAACGCGTGCTGCCGCCAAAGCGGCGTTGCCCGAAGAAGAAATTACAAAATCAGCCGTGCCTTGTTTGGCGTATTTGTCAATCATTATGGGGATTGACCGTCCTTTGTGCGATCCCAAGGGATGCAAGTCCTCGCGTTTGATGTATAGCTCCTGATTTAATACCAGGGTTTGGGCTAATTTTTTTGTAGTGAATTGCGGGGTGAGCATAATCTTTTAGGTTGACAGAAGGAAGTTTTTCTGTTATAATTATTCTCGCTTTAATATTAGCTTAATTTTATATGAAACTAGTTTGTCCTGAATGCAAGAATGTCGTTAATTTGTCCGGTTATCCAGACTTAGTGGTTAGTCATGTGGTAGAGTGTGATCATTGCGGTATTACTTTATCCATTACTGCTGTCGGTGAAAATTGTACCGCGGAAATTATTGATGAAGGGAAATAAGTTGAAAGTTATAAAGTAACAAGTTATAAAGTTGAAGGTAGAAAAATTTTAGATTATATTTTACATTATAACTAATGCTTCAATCATCCCACGGAAGCCGTGGCTACCGCAGAACACGACGATATCATTCGCTCGTGTTTTTTGTTGTAGATATTGCACTAATTTTTCGTCATTGTCAAGATATTGAGTGTTGGGATTATCTTTTTTAATAATTTCGGCCAATTCTTCGCCGTTGATAAATTCCTCGTCATTTTTTAGTTTCGTAAGGTGGGGAATAATTACTTCATTAGCATTATCAAAAGCATGACTGTATCCATTTTTGGCTTCGATTTTGCGGTTACCAGAATTAGGTTCAAATACACAGAATATTTTTCCAGAATAAATTTTATGCAATGTTTCCAAAGTGCTTTTAGCTTTTGTTGGTGAGTGGGCAATATCATCAATCACCACGCCACCATTTTTAGTAATTCCACGTTTTTCTAAACGACGTTTGATGCCGGCAAAAGAGGCAATACTGGCAATTATTTTTTCGGGAGCAATGCCAATTTCGTGTGCCAGCGCAAATGCGCCGCAAATATTATCCGCCTGGTACTCGCCAATTATAGGAGATTGAAGATCAAAGATTTGTGAATTATTTTTAATTTTTAAATTTAATCCATTTTTGGTAGGTTGTATGTCTAAATATTGATAATCGCAGTCAGTTGATCGACCATATTTAGTAATGCGACAATTTAATAATTTAACAATTTCGTTTGGAATGTTTTCAGAAACAATGGCGGTTCCATTGTTAGGAATCGAAGCTGAAAGTTTTTTGAAAGCATTGAAATAATCATCTTCGGTTGGATATACATCGGCGTGATCCCATTTTATTGCTGTCAACAGTAAATGCGTAGGTGAATAATGGGAAAATTTTGGGCGATTGTCCCAGCGCGAAGTTTTGTATTCATCGCCTTCAAGCACGCTCCAATCACCACCTAAGTCATCACTGGCCAGTTTGGGGGTGGTTGAGAGTGCGCCAAACATGTAGGCTGGTTTATATTTGGCGTTGATTAAAATCCAGGATAGTAGTGCAGTGGTGGATGTTTTGCCATAGGTGCCGGCGCAAACAATGGAATTTTTACGTACGAGCTCTTGCGCGATTAGTTCGGGATATGAAACATAAGGAATTTTATTTTCCTGCACATATTTCCATTCCGGATTTTCGCTACCGGCTACATTGCCCACCACAACGAGATCGGGTGTGCCGATTTTTTCTAAATGCCAACCGGCGTAGTATTCGATATTATTATTTTTGAGATGGGTAGAAATTGGTGGGTAAAAACCCGCATCACTGCCAGTGACTTTCCAGCCTTTCTTTTTCATCATAATGGCCAAGGCCCCCATGCCTACACCACAAATGCCGATGAAGTGAATGTGTTTCATAAATAAAAAATAGCCTAATTATAGCCGCAATACGTTTGAGTGTTGCGGCTTTTTTATTTCAAAATATTTTTTAATTCCTCTACATCGATATTCCACATTTTTCCATCCCACCATTCAAAACCATTAAATTGAGTTTTGTAGAGTGCGGCTGGTGTAGAAGCGCTGCCCAGATAAATATATTGTTTGTTATTTTCTTTTGCCTGCACAATCGCGCGGGTCATCATACCGATACCCAGATTCATGGCGTTACTTTTGAGATCGTAGAAAGGATAACAGTAATGAATAAGTTCGTCGTTTTCAAAACAAATCGCATAGCCTGTCGGTGTGCCGTTATTAGTGTAAAGTAGTATTTTATTAAAATTACTTTTTTGCGCGTCAGTCATTAGTTCTTTTATTTTGTTCGCGCTAAAAGTTCCTTTGCCAAACTTAGTTTCATAAAAATCTTTCCCTAGTTTGGCGATTTCCCAAGTGTAGCCGGAGTAGGGAATAAGCACCTTCTCCATTTGAATATTTTCGATTTTGCGTAGCACTCGACGATTTTCACTAGATAAATCAAATTTATTTAAGTTCACCCGAACACTGCGGGTTTCGTACATTTGCCCCTTTTCCACTCGGCCAAACAAAAAACCATGTGCGTACAAATCGCTCACATTTATGTCGGAAAAATCCGTGATAATTTGTTCATTCCATTTTAAATATTCGTTCATATTCAAAAGCTAGTATAACGCCATCCACACGCCCACCACCACCATAAAACAGTGGATCAGCCAAAAGCGGGTGACAATTTTTTCCTCACTCCAACCGATAAATTCAAAATGATGGTGGAGTGGTGACATTTTGAACAAACGGCGGCCGAACAAGCGGCGAGATAAAACTTGTAAAATTACCGTGATGGCTTCAATGTAAAAAACGAAACCTAAAATTGGAATCAGCAAAGTTTTGTTGATGGCAATCGCATTGACCGCAAATAGCGCGCCTAACCCTAGACTGCCAACGTCGCCCATTTGGAAACGTGCCGGCTTAACATTGAAATATGTATAGGCGATGAGAGCGCCGGTAGTGGTGGCGTTGAGAAGTGTGAATGCCGGTCGGCCTTCGGCCCAAGCGATCATAGTGAGTCCGGCAAATGAAGCGATGAGCGCCCCACCAGCCAGACCATCCAATCCGTCGGCAATATTTACCGCGTTGGCGGTGAACATTACAAATAAAATCACGATTGGAATAATCAGCCAACCGACAGAGAGTTGTCCATCGAAGGGGATGTGGAGGCTGTGCCAATACGCGCCCAGTTTGAAATAGATCCAATAAGCCACAATCCCACCGGCAATAAATTGGAGTAATAATTTTTCATGCACTTGCACACCGCGATTTTGTTTAGATCCAAACATTCCGACCGCACGTGCAAACACGTGCCACGGCAGAGTGATAAAATACCAAACGCGCGCGTACCAGTGGCGATGGATTTTTATGAGCGTCCAGATTTGCGATAATTTTCTTTCGCGTCGGCGGATACCGAAAATATTCAAAATGTCATCAGTGGCGCCGAGTAGCGCCGCCACCCCCATCGCACCCATTGGCACATAAGTATAGGCGCGTTGCCAGTTGAAAAGAAGCGTAATCACAGTAACGGTGATCACCACCAAAAGACCACCCATAATCGGTGTACCGATTTTGTGTGCGCGTTCGCCGTAAAGGGTGTAGTCGGCTTCGCCGCGTCGCGTTAATTTGTATTTATACAAAATTTTGGTGAGTAGTGGCGCCCACAAAAATGCGCCCACGCAAGAAGCCATGAGATAAATCAGCGCCTGTTTTAATAGTTCAATGGAAAATGGTCCACAAAAATCCATATTTGAAATGAGTGAGTAAAAAAAATTGTGAGAAAAATAATTCAATTAATTTAATTATTTTTTTGAACATTTTTATTTCCGAGCGAATGAGAATATATATAGCGAAGCCGTATATAATAAATAATCAAACTTTTACTCGGCGTATCTCCAACACACTCGCGTTTTTTGCTTCCAGAAAAGTTTCATTGGTATTGGACTGGTGAAATAAATCGTCGGATAGGGCAGGGGACTTTTCGATCCATTCTTGTGCGAGCAGCCCTTTGTCTGGCGTGAGGATTTGTATTTCCCCAGTGTTTACCCCGTGCCCATATTGACCTTCGCCGCTCCACGCTCGAGCGTGAACGTATTGAATAGTTCGGTGATCGCAGTTGGTAATAAGTAGCATATGGTTTCGTTTTTTATTTGGGCCTGTTTCTAGCATGATGATAATGTCGCCAGCTTGAATGTTTGAATAATCATAACCAGCAATTTCATCACCGAGTTTTTGCGTACTAGCGTCTTTACTGTAACCACTTTTTACTCCGATACTTTCCACCGGTCGCAGACGCATAATCATTTTTCGTAAAAGATTGGCCGGAATGTGGCTAATTAATTTATTTGTAATGTCGATATTTTGCGTTTCCAAATAATGGGTGCGTAATATGTGCGTGACCAATCCAGAACAGTCAATGCCTAGGTGACTATCGATTAAAAATTTACGGATATTGTTTGCGTCTTCTTTTTTGTCTTCAATATGTTCGCAGTTAATACAGTAGCGACCAGCGTGGTCAAATACGCCACGGTGATATTGAATGGAGATGATTTTCGCCTCTTCCACAATTTCCTTAGGGGTTCCTTTGCCGACCAGCGAGCGAATTTGGCCGCGTTTTTCTACGCGGGTATTAACAAAATATGGACAGCGAACTGACCCTACGCCCGAAAAGGGTAGTGACAAATATTCGTTCATTAATTTTTGTGCTTTGGGCGAAAGCATATTTTAAGTAAATTTTTTTATGATAATTGCTTTGATTTTTTGGGGAACTAAATTTAACGAATTTAAATCTTCGGTATTTATCCATTCTAGTTGATAAGAATTATCCGGCACATTACTTTTGGCTTCTGGGCCACCCAACTTAGGCTTACCCCCAATTTTTTGGGGAAAATAATAATATTCTCTACGTTTTTCTTCGATTAGAACGATAGGGGGCTGGCTTTCATCAATATTAAATACTAAGCCCGTTTCTTCTTTGGTTTCTCTGATGGCTGCATGTTTGATGTCTTCGCCCGGTTCCACTGTACCGCCGGGCACGATGTAGTAGTTTTGGCCAAATTTATGCCGCTTGAGCAAAAGAATTTGTCCATTTTTGACCATAAGAACGCCAGCCCGTGGACTATCCCAAAATTTATTATTGGTAGTTACCGCTATGAAATTTATAATTTTTCTTCCTTGATCATTAAGCTCGTTGTGTTTGGCCATCAATCCCCAAGGTGCTAAAAATCGTAACCAATCGGCTTCAGCGGTGGGACGCGGATAAACAATGGTTTTGTAGCCATGCTGTATAAGAGATTTGATATTGTAGCCGAGAAGTTTCGGTGCTATTTTTAAATATTTTTGATCGGTAAGGCGTTGAATTATTTGGGCGGCAGAATTAATGGTGGTCAGCTTATAATTGGCTGGTGCTATATGTAGCAAAGCGGCGAGGTGGGCCTCGAATGTAGTGATTGATTTATCATCTTTTTGATTTATCATCTTTTTGTGTTGCAGTTCGCTTTCGTAGGTCGTGCTAGCTGGTTGTCTGGCGTTGATTTCGAGTAAATATAATTTTTTGGTTAATTCGTCCATCACTACGTCAATGCCAAATAGCCCTTTCCAGCCATCGTTCATTAGCTTTTTCCCTACGTCAGTAGCGATTTTATTATATTGAGTTATTTGGGATTTGGTTAAAATTTTATGAGGGAATAACCAATCGTTGCCAATAGTGGCAAATTCACGGTTGGTAAAAGGTTTGAGTCCGGTAATCTGATAGTTAATATTTCCCACCAAGATCTTTTTCCCCCATACAATATTATTGTTGGTGAAAAGTGGCCCTTTAATAAATTTAGCCACGCGTGTTGGGCGTTCGGGGAATTTTTTCTTTAATTCATCAAGTTGTTTTTTGGTCTTTACAAGCATTGTGCCAGAGCCGGTGTGCGAATGGGCAAATTGTAAAATAAATGATCGGTTATTCCAATGGATATTTTTTAGTAAATCAATCCTATAGCCTGGCAAGTATTTTTTGAAGGGTCCAAGCCATTCCACTTGTGAAATTTTTTCTTCTACTTCATTGGCTAACTCGGCGCTGGGATTTAACATTTTCCATCCGTTAGCTTGGCAGATTTTTTCCAGGTATTTAGTTGGTTTAAAAACTATTATTAAGTCGCCTGTTTTTATTATTGATTTTGAATTGTTGGACATCAGTTGCATTATCGCATGTGTGCTCAACTGTTCTTTGGCTGTGATTAAGAAAATTTTATCTTGGTATTGTTTTTTGAGTAGGCGCGCGTACGGTGAATCGTTAGTAATAACAAAAAAGTTCGGCAAAGTTAATAGAAGACCGGCCGCAGCTCGTTCCACATCTCGGCAAATATAAAATAGCCGCTTTTTGCCAAGTTTGCGTTTGATTTCTTTGATTAATTTAATCATATTAACTAACAAATCATACCAAAAAATCGTCAAAAAGTCAAAAATTGCCAAATCTTTTATTAATTGGTATTATATGTTTGCTTATGGATGCTTTATACGAACAACTAAAAAATTACGGTCATGTCCGCGCTAATGTTTCTTTGGCTAGATTTTCTACTTTCAAAATCGGCGGACCAGCCAAATTTTTGATTGAAATAAAAGAAGCCGATAATTTGGTGGCGGTTTTGAATTGGTTATCCGGCGAAGGCGTGGAATTTTTTGTGTTAGGCGGCGGTAGCAATATATTGTTTCCTGATGAGGGATTAGACAAAGTTGCAATTAAAATACAAAGTACCAAATACCAAATACAAGATATTAAGATAATTGCCGATGCCGGCGTATCTTTGGCGCAAATTGTTAACGAAGCCACCCAAGCCGGACTAACTGGAATAGAATGGGGGGCGGGTATTCCCGGTACGATAGGCGGAGCAGTGCGGGGTAATGCGGGCGCGTATGGTGAAGATGTGGCGCAAAATTTGGAAAAAGTAGAAGTATGGCAAAGCGGACAAGTGACGGAATTGAAAGCCGAGGAGTGTGAGTTTGGTTATCGCGAAAGCCTTTTTAAACATAGCGCGGCCGTAGTTTTGCGTGCGCATTTTAAATTAATTCCGGGTGACAAAAATGAAATTTTAAAAAAGGTTCAAGGATATATTTTGGATCGCAGCGCCAAGTTTCCACGTTTTCCCAGCGCCGGTAGTTTTTTTAAAAATTTATCTTTAGCTGATTTTGCTGGGGATAAATCAAAATTGCCAGAAAAATTTTTGCAAGTAGGTAAAGTGGGGGCGGCGTGGTTAATTGATCAGTGCGGATTAAAGGGTTATACAGTGGGTGGAGCTAAGATATCTGACGAGCACGCAAATTTTATTGTCAATTTTAATGGAGCTACCCAATCCGACGTATTGACATTGGTTGAAAAAGTTATCAAAGAGGTATATAATAAATATGGAGTCGAACTAGACAGTGAAGTAGAAATCGTTAAACTATAATTATTTATTAATTTATGCAAATAATTTTAACTGGTAAGGGTATTGATTTAACTGATGCTATTAAAGATTATACAGAGAAAAAGATTTCCGGCTTAGACAAATTTTACGACGGTATTATTCGCGCGCATGTGACAGTGGGCGTTGATAATCACCATCATTTGAAAGGAAAAGTATTTTTATGTGAATGCAAATTGGAGATTCCTGGTAATGACTTATTTGCCAGCAAAGATGAAAAGACTTTGTATAAAGCGATTGATAAAGTGCGCGATTACATGGAAGGTGAGATTAAGAAGTATAAAGAAAAATTTCATCGTCGTGATCGCAATGATCACAAGGAAAAAAGAGGCACGAAGGAATATCAGCTATAAAAATCACCGAGCCTGTATGGCTCGGTTTTAGTTGCATACAATTTTATCCTTTGGTATAATATCTTCGCTTTTAAGCGAATTTATTTCAAAAATTATGCTAAATTCCGCGAGTTTTACGCGGCAATTATTAAAGAACCAGAAAATAATGTCTGGCATTGTTTTCTTTTTTTTATTTCTCGTTATTTTAATGATTTATTGGCCGGCGTTGAGTGGCACTTTTATTTTGGACGATTATGTCTGGATTCATCCGTTGAATTGGGTGCAAATTAAGCATTTGTTTATTGGTTCTTGGGAACACGGCAATGCCCTACGACCGGTGATGCGTTTGCAATTTTGGTCCAGTCGGTTATTGTTTGGCGAATGGTCTTTCGGTTGGCATGTTACCAATATTTTTTTACACACTTTGGTTGCAGGGTGTGCTTTTGGAATAACCAAAAAAATCACCAACAATTTTTGGCTGGCCATGGTGCCGGCGTTTTTATTTGCAATTTTTCCCACTAATCACGAAACCGTTGCTTGGATTTCGGGACGCACACATCCATTTGGATTTTTACTGGCGCTCGCTGGTGGATATTTACTTTATCGGGCTTGCACCGCTTCGCATCGCACCGTCGCTTATGCCGTTAGCGGATATTTCATTTCACTGGCCGGGTTTTTGACTTACGAAATTTCTTTCGTCATCCCAGTTGGTTTGTTACTGGTGGTTTTAGTTTTAGGTCCGCGCACTCGGCGTGCCTGGGGCATCACAGTGGGTAGTTTTGCGCTTTTGATTGGTTTACTGGTTTACCGTTGGTTCATTTTGGGCCACACCTTTGGTTCTGTGGGCGCACAGTATAGCAATTGGTTGGTAGCTCCTTTTTTGAATTTCCACCAGTTTGAAAGGATGTATTGGTATTCAAGGGAAATCAAATTTTTACTTTTGTTTGTGGTTCTTATTTTTATAGGTGTTTTTGTTCATCGTCGGATGTGGCGTTCGTTTAGCTATCAGTGGAAATTAATTTTGTTATTTTTTTTGTTATCGATTTTTTCGTATGCGCCGTTTTCGTTTACCAAGGGCGTGGCGCCGCGGTTTCTTTATTCATCATTGTTTTTTTGTCTTATCACTTTGGCTCTGGTTTATGATTATTTGATTGAGTGGATGCCGGGTTGGATTAAAAAGTCGGTGTGGTGTTTGGTGGTTTTGGTTTTTGCGTTTTCTTGTTTTCGCACTGGGCAAGTGGTGGATCGTTATCGCGTTGTGGCCGATTCTTATACTCAAATTCGCATGGCGGTGTTGCGGGACTTTCCTGTGTGGCCGGCGGGTCGAGATATGCTGTTCTATGGGATTCCTGACGGAAATGATAATGTACTGGCATTTTTGACTAAGTTTGAATTGGCCGTACAATATGGGTATAAGGGGCAGACGGTGGGTCGGGTATATCGATCCGATCGCTCCACACCGGCCGAGTTGGAAAAGATTTTAAAAACCAATCCGGTGATTTATAAGTTTAACGGGTTTGGACAGGGAATAGAGAGGTTGGTCAAGTAGAATTTTAGTTGCGCGCAATTTTATCCTTTGGTATAATACCTTCGCTTTTATAGCGATTTTTTCTTTACCCATTTTTTATGATAAACCCGTTGGATTTAAAAGATTTAGAAGCAGTAAAAAAAATAATAGGCAATTCTTTCTATGTCAATTTGCAAGATGCTGAATTAGCACCCATGGATGGCGTGGATGTGAATAAAATTTTGGAATTATCACGCCTGACACGGGGATTAATTTTTGCTAGTGTAGAGGCGGCACAAAGTGGTCATCCTGGTTCGGCTGGAAAGGCAGAGCAATTTTGGACGTTGGTATTAAGCGGAATAATTGCTTTTGACGCGCTTGACCCCAAAAATTGTGGTCGAGATCGCGTGGTTTGGAGCGCCGGACATTGTTCCCCAATGCTTTATTCCGGCTTATCCCTCATTTACGAAGCTCTGCGTCGCGGTGGCAGACAATTTATGCCTGAAGTTTTGCGCGCCGTGTTTCCAGAAGATCTAGTACGATTTCGTCGCCCTGATGGACCGCAAGGGCATATTGAAAATTATTATCCATTATCTGATGTTGCCACTGGTCCAAGCGGTCATGGTTTGTCAGCTGCCGGGGGGATGGCCATAGTGCATCGATCTTGCGGGTTGCCCATGAAGACATGGGTGTTTATGGGTGATGCCGAATCCGAAGAAGGCATGACGTATGAAGCGCGCAATGTTTTGTCTGCC
This sequence comes from Candidatus Magasanikiibacteriota bacterium, assembly GCA_041678665.1. GTDB lineage: Bacteria > Patescibacteriota > Patescibacteriia > Magasanikbacterales > GWA2-37-8 > GWA2-37-8. The sequence continues at coordinate 52,473 of JBAYNU010000001.1, read as the reverse complement.
AGTGGTATCGACAATATTATTGTTACTTTGGATTACAATCATTTTGGCATTGATGGCCCTATTGAAGAAGCCATGGATGGAAATTATTTGGCGCATTGGCAGGGGATGGGATGGAATGTGATTGAAGTGAGCGGGCACAATCCGTTGGAATTGGCGTATGCTTATCGTTTGGCGGCAGTGGGATTTGGCAATCAAAAACCAACTGTCATAATTGCGCATTGTCAAAAAGGATTGGGTTATGGCGCGCGCTCTGGCAAAGCCGAGTCGCACGGCACGGTGGCCAAGCACGAAGAATATGTTGAGCTGATGAAACAGCTGGGATTTGATATTCCGGGTGAAAAAGAAAATGTGATGAGGGATATTGAAACAGTTTTGGAACAATTTAGTTTGGATTTGGAAAATTATGTGCAAGCGCGCTTGGAAGTAGTGAAAGAAAATATCAAGCCGGAAAGTGAGCTTGAAGAAATGATGAAACAGGTGATTGGTAAGCGTCCCTTTATTAAGCCCGTGAGTTTAAAGCGTCCCGAAGGGGAATTGCCGGCAGAGTTAATTTTTAAGCCTGGCGATAAGGTGGCTACCCGCAAAGCCGCCGCCGCTTGGTTTAAGTGGCTCATGGGTGAAACAGCATTTTTTTACATTGGAGCCGGGGATTTGGCTAAGTCAGTGCTCACTAATAGCGCCGAAAAAGTTTATGGTATTGTTGGCCCACAAAATCCATTAGGTCGTGGAATTCGGTTTGGCATTGCCGAACAAAATATGGCCATGATGTCGGCGGCGTTAACGCAGGATTTATTGCCGGGCGGATTTCAGCCAGTATCAGTGTTTGGCACCTACGCGGTATTTTCTTCTATGATGACCAATTGTGTGCGCTTAGCACTTATTGGCAACCATCTCAAACCCGAAACTGCCGGATTTTTTATAATGATGGCGGCTCACGATGGTCCCGAAACTGGTGAAGACGGTCCAACCCACCAGGGATTATATTGGATGAGTATGTACGGTGCTTATCCGGGAATAAAGGTTTATAAACCTTTTGACGCTAACGAAACTATTGAAATGTTGTTTTACGCTTTGGAAAAAGGCGAGCCAATCGCGTTATCGTTATTGAGACCGGATACGATTGTGCTTGATCGCAGTTTGGGTAAATCCACCGCGCGTGATGCCACACTCGGCGCTTACGTTTACAAAGACTATGATAAGGAAAAAGGAGTAAGGAGTAAGGAAAAAATTTGTTTGGTAATATCCGGCGTGCAAGTGTTATTAAATACTCTGGAAATTCTGCCGGAGTTGGAACAAAAATATGATGTTAAAATCGTGAATGTTACCTCGCCACAGTTGTTTGAAGAATTGCGAAAAAATAATCCTAAAAAAGCCGATGAGATTTTTAGCGACGAAGATCGCGCCTGCACTGTTACTCTTCACGCCGGCTGGAAAGGATTTCTGTATCCCTTTTTGCTTCCAACTGATTATACCAAGCGCACTATTGCCATTGATACCTATCTTAAATCTGGTAGTTCTAAGGAAGTGTATGAGTTGGCCGGATTGGACGGGCAAGGCTTAAAAGAAAAGATTAAAAAGGCGATCAACAGAAATTAGATATTTAAAATAGTAATTTAGCAATTTGTAAATTTATCTATGTCCGATCTATTAAAAAATGTTCCTATTCAACTCAACCCCGACTTAGAGTACCTCGGCACCGAGACTGCGTTTGGTTTTGGCGCGGAAGTTTTGGCGGTGGAAGCCAGCAAAAAGTTTCCCCAAGTTTTTAAATTTCATGTGGGCGATACTGGTCCCAAGACCCCTCAGCCGATTATTGATACCGCCATCAAAGCGCTCCAAGATAAACAAACCAAGTATGGACATTTTCAGGGCTATCCATGCGTGCGAAAAAATATCGCCAATCATTGGAACAAAACCCGCGGTATTAATATTGATGAAGATAATATTATCTTAACTCCCAGTGGAAAATCTGTGATAGATATTGCTGTCCAAGCTTTTTCCGGTCCGGATAATTATATCGTAGGGCAAAATCCAGCTTATCCTATTTATGAATCACTGGCGCGATTTTATAATCAAAATCGTTATTTACCATGGTACGCGCGTTCTACGGATGGACTTTTAGGATTTGAGGTAGATGATTTGGAAAATATTTTAAAACAAAATGACAAAGTGCGTCTGGTAATTTTAAATACCCCTCAAAATCCTACCGGCATGATGATGAGTAAGGATAAATTAGAAGAAGTCGCGGAATTGTCCAAAAAATATAATTTTTATGTCATGTTTGATGACATTTATGATCAGATTACGTTTGCTGGACGCAAACATTTTAGTATTTTATCCGTTCCTGGCATGATAGAGCGGACCATTAATCTCAACGGCTATTCCAAAGACTATGCCATGACTGGTTGGCGACTGGGGTTTGCGGTGGCGCCCAAGTGGCTTATTAAAATTTTTGGTCAGTTGGCCATTAACAAGTGGAGCTGTGTGAATACCGTAGGACAAATTTGTGCCGGCGTAATTTTTGGCGATGTAGAAGTTAATGGTATAAAGTATCCATCGGTTGCCGACGCAATTCAACCAATAATTGATGAAGATGTGAAAGAATATGAGCGCAAAGGTAAGTTTGTTTTTGAATCCCTGTCGCTTTTAAAGCCGTTTGTTATTCCCAACCCTGTGGAAGGTGCATTTTATATTTTTCCCAACATCCAAAAAGTTATGGATTTGTCGTATGTAAAAAATGATTTGGGATTAAAAACCGAAAAAGAATTTACTCGTTGGATGCTTTACGAAAGGGGATTTGCTTGTTTGGCTGGACCGGATTTTGGTGATGGTGCCAAGGGGCACATTCGATTTTCTTATGCTGAAGATAGAAATAATCATATTATCCCTGGCATCAAACATTTTATAAAAATTATTGTGGAATTAATTGAGAAATCTGATCTTACTCCGCCACTGGTTGCGAGCGAAGTAGATAAGAGGGTGGGGGAGATGGAGAAGAAATATTTTTAGTATGTTATTTTTTTGTCATTCTGAGCGGAGAGAGGAGCGATAGCGACGAACGTAGTCGAAGAATCTGTTGACGAATTTAATAGATCCTTCGACTCAGTCTGTGGCCTCGCTCAGGATGACAACGATAAGATTCCGACTTGCGTCGGGATGACAGCTATTGTTTTATGTTTTCACATTCACCACGTCACCATCACGTCGATCGGACTTTTGTTGTTTATTTGGGCATCTTAGTTGTTTTTGGTTTAGTCGCCTTGGCTTCGGCTAGCGCTCCTTTGGGATATGAAAAATTCAACGATGCTTATTATTATGTCAAAGCGCAATTAACCCACGGTTTGTTGCCCGGAATAGTTTTGTTTTTGATCGCGATGCGAATTACAGGAAAATTTTGGCATAGATATAGTGGAATTTTTTACGGAGTGGCGCTTCTACTTTTGGTTTTGGTATTTGTAGAAGGATTAAGCACCGTAATTAATGGTTCGCATTCCTGGTTGAATATTGCCGGCTATACTTTTCAGCCATCAGAGTTGGCCAAGTTGGCGGTAATTATTGTTTTAAGCAAACTCCTTAGTGATCCGAGTCGCGACCTGACTGATTGGAAAAATGGTTTAATGCCTATTTTGGCAATTATTGCTCCAACCTTGCTTTTAATTATATTTCAACCGGACATTGGTACTTTGTCTATTTTGGTGGTGATAGTGTTCGTAATGTTATATTTGGCTCGTTTATCAAAAACTTATCTTTTAGTTTTAGGTTTGGCGGTAATTATCGCTTTTGCCGCCTTAATGTTTGCGGCGCCGTATCGTGTGCAAAGATTTACTACTTTTTTACACCCCGAACTTGACCCCAAAGGAGTGGGTTATCACATTAATCAATCGTTTTTAGCTATTGGTTCCGGTGGTTTGTGGGGTTTGGGGTTGGGGAATTCCAGGCAGAAGTTTCAATATTTGCCGGAGGTTAATGCGGATTCTATTTTTGCCGTTATGGCAGAGGAGATTGGATTCATTTTTTCTTCCTTATTTATTTGTTTAATTCTTTTCATCGGTTGGCGGGGATTACGTATTGCCAAGTCCGTTCCGGATGATTTTAGTCGTTTGATGGTGGGTGGTATTATGACTTGGTTCTTATGGCAATCTTTTTTGAATATTGGCGCGATGGTTGGCGTTATGCCTCTGACCGGAGTGCCTTTGCCTTTTATTAGTCATGGCGGGTCGTCGGTGATGGTAATGTTTTTGGCAATGGGAATAGTGGTGGGGGTGAGTCGTGAAAGTTAAATAATGTCATCCCGGGCTTGCCTGCCCACCTTTGGAGGGACCCGGGATCTGCCCTGCTAAATCGCAGATCCCCGCCTACACGGGGATGACAAAATAAGTCCGTCCATTGGGCGGTTTTTTTGTTTACTCCGCTTTTAGCGAGAGGCGAGGTACAAAAAAATGCCGTTAAGCGGCAAAAATGATGGCAGCCCCATCCAAGTTGCGCCAACAAAATTCGGAAGGAAAATTTGTTGGCAAGCAAGGAGAATGGGACTGCCTGACGACTGTCGCGCCCGATTGGTTAAAAGCCGATCGGAGGGAACCGCGCGACAGCGTCGCCGAAAGATCTGTTGTGACCTACCCGCCTTGCCGACAGGAGAGACGGCGGGCAAAACGCCAAGATGGTCGGCAATAGGGTCGGCAAACCCTTGGCGAGTAGATCGCAATTAAATTTAAGGATGGAGACCACGGTGGGATTTAAACCCACGACCTCTCGCTTATCAAGCGAGCACTCTCTCGTTGAGCTACGCGGTCTTTATTTTTTTAATTGTACATTATTTTTTGTGTTTTGTCAATACCCGCCTTGTCTATTTTATATTTTATAATTGTGTAGCAAAAAGGTTGAATAACCCTGACTTATAAGATTGGATTTTGTTTACAGGGCGTAGCATAGCGAAGCCCTGTGGATAACTCTGGTCGAAAGTGTTGCTAAATGTTTTAAAGTGGTATAAAATGGATACAGGTGGGGAACAGTGGGGAACCACCAAAAAGCGATATGTTTATCGGTGAATATTCACACAATTTAGATGATAAGGGCCGTTTAGCAATACCGGTTAAATTTCGGATTGATTTAAAAAAAGGGGCAGTGGTCACCAGGGGTTTGGACAACTGTCTATTTTTGTATACCAAGATCGAATGGAATAAATTAGCCGAACGTTTGGCCACATTACCAATTTCGCAATCAAATTCTCGAGCTTTTGCTCGGTTAATGTTGGCTGGTGCTATGGAAGTGGAAGTTGATAAACAGGGTCGAGTGGTATTACCGGAATATTTGCGTGCTTTTGCCGGGTTGCAAAAAAACGCGATTGTTGCCGGTCTTTATAATCGCATTGAAATTTGGGATGAAGCCAGGTGGAAACAGTATAAAGGTCAGACCGAAAAAGATAGTAACGAAATTGCCGAAAGGATGGCGGAGCTTGGGGTGTAATTATTATTCGTCATTCTGAGTGAGCGAAGCGAGTCGAAGAATCTAAGTCCTTCGGCTTCGCTCAGGATGACAGCGTATTTATGCGACATGTACCAGTATTACTAACCGAAGTTGTAGACGGGTTGGATTTGAAGTTAGGCGCGCGAGTGGTTGATTGTACTTTGGGTGATGGTGGGCACAGCGAAGCGATACTTGCCAAAATTGGGCCAAAAGGGAAGCTGCTCGGCATTGATGCCGATCCGGAATCACTCATGCGCGCCAAACAATATCTTTACAATTTTAATGGCCAATCAATTTTTGTTCGAGATAATTTTGTTAACTTAGCTAAAATTTTACAAGAAAATAAATTTATTTCAGTGGACGCGATTTTGATGGATCTCGGTTGGTCGAGTCCGCAGTTTAGCGAACGAGGCAGAGGATTTTCTTTTCAGCAGGATGAGCCGTTGGATATGCAGTATGCTCCACCCGTCATTCCTGCTAAAGCGGGGATGGCAGGTAAAACCGCTTCCGCGATTGTAAACGAATCAAGCGAGGCGGAGTTGGCAAAAATATTCAAAAGTTACGGCGAAGAAAAATTTTTCAAAGAAATTACGCGAGCAATTATAGCCAAACGTCAGATAGCAAAAATTGAGCGCACCAGTCAACTGGTAGCAATAATTTTGCAGGTTTATCGTGAGAAATTGCATACTGATAAAGAAATTCCTTGGACGGGCGGAACCCATCCAGCTACGCAAGTATTTCAGGCGCTTCGGATTGCCGTCAATGATGAATTGGGTGTTTTAAAAAGCGTGTTGCCACAAGCGGTGGAGTCGCTCGCCACGAATGGGCGGTTGGCGGTTATCACTTTTCATTCGCTCGAAGATAGAATTGTTAAACAATATTTTCAAAAAGAAAATTGTAAGATATTAAAGGTTATTAATAAAAAGCCAATTGAAGCCTCCGCCGAAGAAGTCAAAAACAATCCACGTTCTCGCAGTGCTAAATTGAGGATTGTAGAAAAGTTGTAGGGCGCAGAGCGTAAAGAGTGGTTAAAATTTCACTCCTTACTCCTTATTCCTTACCCTCTGTAATTTATGTCTTTAAAGCGTCGTGTTCAGTCTCAACTCCATAATTTGGTGTATTCATTGCGCACTTGGTCTATACCCGCTTGGGTTGATGGTCAGCGTGCTCGCATCGCAATGTTTGCGGTATTTATATTATTTTTTGGCGGATATATTTTAAAGACTAATTCTATGGCGGTCAGTGGGTATAAATTGCATGAATTGGAAAGTAATATTAGTCAATTAGACGCTGAAATTCAAAGATTGGAAACCGAAAGTATTAGCTACAGTTCTATTCAAAGTATCAAAGAAAGAGCTAAGGACGTGGAAATGGTGGCGGTGGGAAAGATTCAGCATATCAATCCCGCAGAAACAGTTGCTGTTCGATAATCCTGCAATATTAGAAGGTCGCGATGCCTGTCTGACCTTCTCATCTCGCCTGGGGCGGGGTAAAGCGGACATGGGTATTTACTTGGATCCGCTTTTTGAATTATAAATTTTATATACGATAATAGATACCAATTAACTATGAATTAAAGCGTAAACCGAATCAATATTTATACAGTCTTTTGGTTGGTAGCAATTTATGCTATAATATATTCGTGTAGATTCGTGGTTTAAAATTTGTGGTTCTATGTGGATATTAGTATTTCAACAACTTGTCGTGGAAGCTTTGTTGGATATAATTTATTTTCCTTTGTGGTGGTATACAGGCGGAGTGGCACGGGCTGGGCGTTTTTGTTTAGATTTATTTAAAGATGGTAATGACGATTTGGCCCCCGGACTGTGGATGCAAAATATTTTTACTCCCATGTACGGCCAGTATGATTGGCAAGGGCGCATTATCAGTTTTTTTATGCGTTTGTTTCAGGTATTCTTTCGTTTGTTTGGTTTATTAGTGTGGGCGGTATTTTGTTTTGGTTTATTTATTGTGTGGCTCGCCTTACCATTAGTGGTATTATGGGGGTTGTTAAACAGTTTGGCGGTAAAGAGCTAAATTTTTGTTATTATGCTTTTCGAAACTAGACAGCCGATAAATTTGCTTATTTGTCCGACTTGCAAGTCTACGGGTTTTGTGGGATTTGGCAAATGTCCGCAATGTCAAGGTATGGCGATGGGTTATAAAATTCGTGGCCGATGGCTTTACTGGGGTTATCCGATTACTCGTTATCATTTACTTTTGGCACGCGGTCGTCGATATTTTAATCGAATTCGCGATATTTCCGCTATCCTTTTGGGCGTTAACTTTTTATTTTGGTTTGGTTGGTTGGTTTACAGAAATGATTATGTTGGCATTATTACTTCTAGCCCCCGTTCTTTTATTACTTTTTTTTCCAGTATTTTTAATCATAATACCGGATTGTTATTTTTTTTAACCGCTGTTTGTTTTTTGTATTTATGGTATCGATTAATTATTGAAGGCGTAGAAAAAAAGACGGTAGAGCGGTTTGATTATATAAATGAATATGTTCCGGTGGTAGAAGAGGGGATGATGCCTGATTGGACGGCAGCGCAAAAGATTTCTCGTCGCCATAGACTTGATATATCTAAAACTTTTACCGAAGAAGCTTTGTTGGGCTTGAACGAAGCCTATCGTTTGGCCGATAAAATGAATCATGCCCAAGTAACCGTGTGGCATTTATTTTATGTTTCTTTGAACTTTAACAGAATTAGTAACGTTTTTATTCGTTTGGGTATTTCGGTATCTTCACTACAGACTCGGATTTTGCCTATATTAGAAAAGGGTCAGGTAATTTCTAAAAGCTCCGATCGTAATATCATGCCATTGCCGTCATCGGATTTCTCCCAGTGTTTATTTGCGGCTTATGATTCTGCTTACCAAGCCCACCAAGATTATGTGAGTATAATTGAAATTTTGGTAGCCAGCGTGCAATTGTCTCAGGAAATTCAGGAAATTTTATTTGATTTTAACATTCAAAAACAAAAATTAAATAACGCCGTGGAATGGGGAAGAATTCGCGAACGTTTATATCGGCAGTATAAAAAATTTAAAGGCAAAGCGGCACGTCGTTCCAAAAAAGGCATGGATCGGGCAATGACAGCGGTGCAGACTCCGTATCTTAATCATTTTAGTGAAGACGTTACCCTTTTGGCTCAGTTTGGTCACTTGGATATGTGCGTGGCTAGAGAAAGAGAAACCGAAGAAATGTTTCGGGTGGTTGCAGGGGGACAGCAAAGCATAATTTTGGTAGGGGATAATGGTGTGGGTAAGCGGTCAATAGTAGAAGGAGTGGCGCAAAAAATGGTAATGGATGATGTGCCCAAGCGTATGCGAGACAAGCGTATGGTTCGTCTTAGTATCTCTTCTTTACTTGCCGGCACGACACCGGCCGGAGCAGTGGAAAGATTGCAGAGAATTATGCGCGAGATCGCTCGGGCGGGCAATATTATTTTATTTATTCATAATATTCATGAGTTAATAGGTGTTTCGGCTGGTGACGGTGAAGGTCCAAGTTTGGATGTGGCCGGCACTTTGGCAGAGTATTTAGCGCATGGGCGATTTTTAACTTTGGCCACTACCACTAACGATGATTACGCACGTTATTTTGCCGGGTCGTCATTAAGCAGTTTAATGAGCAAAGTTGAAATTAGAGAAATGGATGAAAACCAAACTATTCAAGTTTTAGAATCCAAAGTTGGCTATGCGGAATATAAACAGAAAGTATTTTTTTCTTATAACGCGATTGAAAAATCCGCTCAGTTGGCACGTAAATTTATTCATGAGGCTTATTTGCCGGGGAGCGCTTTAGAGATAATGACCGAAGCGGCCGTGCATACTTTTGCCAAAAAAGGCGCTAATGCTCTCGTTACTGCCGAAGAAGTAGCCCAAGTGGTGGCGCAAAAGACAAAAATTCCCGTAACTACGGTTACAGCTGATGAATCGGAAAAGTTAATGCGTTTGGAAGAGCAGATGCATAAACGCGTGATCGGTCAAGACGAAGCTGTAAATTTGGTAGCCAATTCTTTGCGTCGGGCGCGGGCCGAAATTCGTTCCACCAATCGTCCTATCTCCAGCTTTTTATTTTTAGGTCCGACCGGTGTTGGTAAAACCGAATTGGCCAAAACCATCGCCGCGGTATATTTTGGGGGAGAAGATAAAATTATTCGTTTAGATATGAGCGAATATCAAGAAAGAGGGAGTATTGATCGTCTAATTGGTTTGGCTGGTCAAAAAGGAACCGGAATTTTAACCGAAGCGGTTCGGCGCAATCCTTTTGCTCTTATTTTATTGGATGAAATTGAAAAAGCGGACAAAGACATTCTCAATTTATTTCTTCAAGTTTTGGACGACGGTCGCTTAACCGATTCTACCGGTCATGTTTATGATTTTACCAATGTCATTATTATTGCCACCAGTAACGCCAGCGCCACCTACGTGCAAGAACAGCTACATCGAGGGTTATCTACCGACGCCATCAAAGAGCACTTGCTTCACGGCGAGCTGGGATCATCTTTTAAGCCTGAATTTTTGAATCGTTTTGATGGGATCGTGCTTTTTAAACCTTTGACTCGCGCCGATATTAAGACCGTGGCTGGATTAATGCTCAAACGTTTATCTTTAGATCTAGAGAGCAAGGGAGTACTCATGGAAATTACTAATGGTGTTTTGGAATTTTTGGCCGATGTTGGATTTGATCCGGATTTTGGCGCGCGCCCGATGCGGCGAGCAATTCAAGAAAGAATTGAAAACAAACTAGCGGAAATGCTTTTATCCGGACAAATTAAACACGGTATGACTGTTGTGTTAGGCGAGCGTGGGGTGATTACCACTAAGTCTTAAATTAGGTTGGAATTTTGCGCTTGTCCAGCATCCATTTGGAGCTGGTTTTTTTTATAATTATATGATATAATGAAAATCGACTAAATTTTTACATTAAACATCCAGAAAAGTTGGTAAATTAATGAATTATTAAGCTATTTGGTTCGATTTTATGTATATATATTTTTTAGTTGCTATTATTGTTTGCTTGGCGGTAATTGTTTTTATTATTGTTAGAAAATTTCCTCAATTAACTAATTTAGATTTAACCAACCTGGCCGAAGAGCAACAATCTAAGAAAAAACAACAGATTATTGGCCAGCGCATTGAGGAACATAGCAAACAAGTGAAGGAAAATTGGAAGAAGCGGCTTCAGCCGGTGGTGCGATTTTGGCGAGTGTTGCAATTCAATTTTAGAGTATATGTAGGAAAGGTAGAGCGATTATGGTATCACGATCAAGTGGCGCAGACAGATTCAAAACTCCACGCCGTTCCTCCCAAAGAGGATATTAAAAAGTTTAACACTTGCATGACAGAGGCCGATCAGTTTTTGGTTAGTGGTAAATTAAACCAAGCCGAAGAGTTGTTTATTAAAGCCATTAAGATTGATCAGAAATCTCCGCCCGCTTATCGCGGGTTAGGTGATACTTATTTAGCCAAAAATTCTTTGGAAGAAGCGCGTGAGACTTACAAATTTTTATTGCAGTTGGATCCCGAAGATGATGTTACTATGGTTAAATTGGCGCAAATTGCCGAAAGTCAAGGTGATATTGAAGAAGCGATTCAGTATTATCAGCAGGCGACAGTAATCAACGATTCGCTGGCGCCACGGTTTTATCACTTGGCAGAGCTTCTTTTAAAGGTTGGACAACCATTGGTGGCAAGAGATTCTATACTTCAAGCTGTGCAACTCGAAACCAAAAATCCCAAGTATCTTGACTTATTAGTGGAAACTGCTATAATATGTGGCGACAAGTCCCTCGCGCAAGTTTATTTTAATGAATTGCGTTTGGTGAATCCGGACAACAGAAAGTTATCCGAATTTTTGCAACGTATTGATCGTTTGTAAAATTCACACGCCGTTGTAGCTCAGTTGGTAGAGCAGCTCCATGGTAAGAATGTGCTCATGCCAAATCTCTCTTTTTCTGCTATAATTAGCGAAGGTGAAAAGAGGAATGAGCTATTCTGTGCCGTAACATATCGTCGGCCAATGATGTATTGGTCGATGGAAATAGCAGATTGATAATTTAATTTAAGCATACAATTTTGTTTAATGCCGTTGTAGCTCAGCTGGTAGAGCAGCTCCATGGTGGGTCGCAAGACTCCCGCCCATCCCAACAGAAATGTTCGGATGAATCCCCAATAACGGTTAAAGTCCCTCTGGGATAAGACCGTGGCGAGCAATCGCCCGAGAGACTGACAAAGGGTGGCTAAGTCCGAAAGGATAAGCCAAAGATACAGTCCAGCCTTTATAGCAATATAAAGTGAAAGCGAAGGAGCAGGTCTCGGGTTCAAGTCCCGACAACGGCTCGGATTTTGATCAAGAACACTGCAATTAATTTGTAGTGTTTTTGTTATATGGATATCCAAATACTCGCTCGTCAATTCTGTGACGATTCTAAATATCTCAAGGGATACTCTCCTATGACCTTGCGCCGCTACCGGCAGGTGATAGGCTTCTTCGGCCGGTTTGCCGGCATTGAAGATGTAAGCCAGATTACTCATAACAAAGTTAAAGAATTATTTATCCATGGCCGGACTGTGCGCAAGTGGTCGGCTAATACTTTTATCTGCTACCACAAGACGTTGGCCGTATTCTTCCGCTGGTGTATTAAAGAGGGCCACATGCAGGCGAACTTCACCGACGATATTGAGATTCCGAAACTGGAAAAGCGCCTACCGCCCAAACTAACCAAGCAGGATGCGATGCGTTTACTGGAAGTGGCGTATAATTATCCGTACGATTACCACTTCCTGCGCTACCGCAACCATGCCATCTTTGCCACCTTTCTGTTTGCCGGACTGCGCAAGAAAGAACTGCTGCAGTTAAAACTTGCGGATGTCGATTTGGAGAATCTGACGATCTATGTCCGGCAGGGAAAGGGGAGCAAAGACAGAATCATTCCGATGTCGTATCGCTTGGCGGATATTCTTAATCGCTATATGAAAGAGCGGCGGCGTTTGAATAAAACTTGCCCGGGATTTTTTGCATCCCTTAATCATAACCAGGGGCTAACGGAAATCAGTTTAAAGCGCTTAGTAGATAAGATGCGGGTTGCTTCTGAAATTGAATTCACAATCCATAAATTGCGGCATACATTTGCCACCCTCATGCTCGAGGGAGGCTGCGATATTTTTTCGCTTTCCAAAATGATGGGCCATTCGGATATCAAGACGACGACGATTTATCTCGCAGCCTCGGCTGAACATCTTCGAGCGCAAATTGTTAAGCATCCGCTGAATAATATTTAGGTTTAGATTTTGCTTACAAATTGGCGTGCATGGGAAATCGGCATATTTCTAGTATAAACAGCAGTCATGCGTATGTCAGTGTGTCCCATCAGATACATTAGGGTTGGTGTGTCAATACGTTGCTTAACCAAGTTGGTGGCAAAGGTATGTCTAAACTGATGCAAATGGAATTTCATGCCGGAATTTTTGCGAATTTTATCTAGCATATGCAAAAGTCCGGCGGCGGTTAAGCCCTTACTATGATCTTTTTCCGACACCCACAGTTCAATAGCCGTACAGTTGTTCGCTTTTCGTTCTTTTATATAATCCTCCAGTTTGCTGTGCAATTCATAGTTAATCGGTATCTGCCTAGTTAGTTTGGATTTAGAGGTGTTTCCTCTAACTGTTAATGTGTCTGTGTTAAGGTCGACATCGCACAAGTGCAAACCTAGCAATTCCCCCTTGCGCACTCCAGAGTTTTTTAGGGTTGAGTAAATAGCCCTGTTACGTTTCTGTATTAACAGATTAGTCCAGTGGCATAGTTTGTATTTGGCTTGCGGCATATTTTTAGATATTAATTAAATTAATTGTTTGAAATCCGATTGTAGTCATGATTCTTTCCACCACATTTTCATCAAGGGATTTTTTATCGTCATATACCACTTGGGTTTTTGGCATTTCATCAAATGGGTTCTCGGCGATATATTTTCTGGCTTTCATCCAGCGGCAGAAATTATCTAAGCGATGATTGTGCGTGGCGACGGTGGAAGATTTAACCCCCTGCTTGATTTGGCCTTTTCCCACTATGCGTTTACGCCTATCAAGGCGCTCATCAAAAGCAGTAATGATTTTTGGTGACAATTCTTCAAGCCGGAAATCAGGCATTAGTTTCTTGAAGACATGGAGCGTGCCTTCGTATCCGCGTATGGTGGCCGGGCTTACCCTTCGCGAACATTTTTCCTCCTTGATAAATTCTTGGTAATAGTTTTCAAAGTTTTGGTCGAAAGTCACCGGTAAATTTTCCAGGCCGGTGTCGGCTTTGTTTACTAGCATAGGTTTAGTATTAAGAATTAGTTATAGTTTAAAGTTAGTTGATTCGGATCGCCGCGTGCGCTACAGGACGGATTCACAATGCGGGATAACCTATCAATCATACTGCAGTGGCGGCATGGGGCGCGGGGGAGGGGATAGAATGTAGCGAAGTTAATCATAACGATGTTATTTATTTTTCAAAATCAATTCCTGAACGGAACGAGTAGCGCCAGCGATTCATGTCGCTATGGGCGTTTAGATAATACCCCAGGATAATATCCAGTGTGCCGGCCAGACTTGCTCGGTCGCTGGTTTTTCGTCTGTTTAATGACAGCAGGTGTGACGGACGAATGCGGATACGGGCGGTAAATGGTGTCTTGAATTTGATGGGCATATGTTTGGGTGGTTAGTTGTGTCGTGGTTGTGTCGCAAGGTTAATATTATATCCTAGGGCTATAGAAGTCAAGAGTTGTTTTTTTGGCTTAGTTAAGCATCTTTAAATTCATACTAAATGAGTTATCCACAGCAACATGAGGGCACAAATAAAAACAGACTCGGCGATTGAGTCTGTTCGGTTGGCTTATTAGACAAGGGTTTACTGTTGGTTTTCACCCGGAGTATAGGTCTTCTCGTATTCTTTAATTGTTTTACCGCAATTTTTACATGTGATTTGCACCATGGCTTTGATCGGCTTGTCGTGTTTACATCCAACACTCTTAAGCATCTCGATAAATCGTTTTTGGTTTATTTTGTTGGCCCCTTTAAGACTAACTAGGTTAATGATTTCATCCGTCGGCTTGTATTCTTCGCTTTTGTGTTTCAAATAATTGGCAAGATAGTAGGCCTCAGTGTATCCCAGCCCGGGCTGTTTGTCTATACCGGCGATTTGGTAATTCGGATTGGCTCTCAATTGCTCATGTATGGTGATTAATTTGGATGCCAGCGCAGTGCGATGCTCGGGTTGGCCGGGTAATCCAATGTTAGCGTATTGGCAGAATTCGTCGAAACTGCAATCTTTGCCATGGCATTTGTACATTTCGTCTGTTTTTATTTTATACAAAGCCTTGCCGGCTTGCCAAAAGCCAGTCCAAGTTTTGTTATGCCGCATTTTAAGCGAACCCTTTATTTTTTTGATTTGATTACGAAGCGCTTGATTTATCATATTGTTTAAGTGATAACGGTAGTGTAACACAACCAAAGCGTGTTGGCAAGCGGTTTTAATGCCATGTGCCCTATGAGGCATTGCGAAAAACTGGCAGGCGGTGACTGAAGGGGGCGATACTAGCCAGGTGTTTTCTGTTTGTTTTGGTTTGCTTTTGTTTATGTCTTTGGCTAATCTCAGCGTAATTATTTTATGTGTACCCGTTACATTTGGATGTTTATAAAATGTCTACATTTAGTCTACATAAAGTACATCACTTTGTTGCCAATTTTGGCGTCACAAATACCATCAAACGGTTTACCGTTTTTTTAAATTTTTCCAGTCCAGCTACCCCCCACAGTATTTTATATACTAATATTTATATATAAAGGGGGAAAGCATAATTAATATAACTATATAAACAATCGGGCCGCCCGGGACACCACCCTCGGGCGGTTCTTTTGTTTTACCATAGCGTGTCCGCGACCACGGTTTAAAGGCGGGACAAGTCCTTATTGGCTTGGCCTAACCAGCCGGTCGACAAGCCACTCAATAATACTTAACTATCAATCATATGCTTACACCAAAACAACAGCGCAAAGTTTCCTACCGCTCATACGACGAAGCCGGAGCGCCGGTGCCATTCCTGGCCATCCAGGGCAAGTTCCTAAATCAGTTCGGCTTTTCGGTTGGAACTAATGCTCAAGTTAAATACGGCGACGGCTTTGTCCATATCTCCCGGATTATCCAGCAGCGGTATGGCAACCCGCCCGAGGCCTGCACCTGCGTACCGGTCAGGCGTTAGCATTTACTCTTAACCAATTTATCTATGTCCAAAACAAGGATGCTCAACAAGTGGCAGAGGAACAATCTTGAACTCCTTTGCCCTATCACGCTGGCCACATTAAAGAGCGGCGACTGGCGCAATACGCCATCATCATTGCTGTACTGCGTCCGTTGCGGCAAGCACCAAATCACTACGCCCATCCTGGCTTACTTTAACTATCAAGGCGAGCGGGTTCTGTGCTATGAATGCCAGCGTTTAATTAAGGCCAAACAATACTCCGCCACCGGAGTAATAGTTGGCCAACAAGTTTAATCTAAATTATATGACCTCATCTAACACCGCCGTCATGACGATGCCGGCCATTGTTAATTCACCAGTAGTGGAGGGCGACCCGCAGAAGATCCTTAACTTCGCGCATCTCGCCGCCAAGTCTTTAATTGCCGTGATTAAATCCAAACCTAAACAGTTTGTGATTAACAACGAGCAATATCTAAGCTTTGAAGACTGGCAGACAGTGGCGAGGTTTTACAATACCACTGTGGGTGTAGATTGGACCAAGCCGGTGATGAAGAACAGCCAAACCTTCGGATATGAGTGCAAGGCCGTGGCTTACAAGAACGGACAGATCATATCTTCGGCCGAAGCTTCCTGTTCCAGAGAGGAATACAACTGGGCGGATAAGCCAGCTTTCCAAATTAAAAGCATGGCCCAAACCAGAGCAATGGCTAAGTGCCTTAGGAATGTGTTCGCGTGGGTGGTTGTTCTCGCCGGTTACAAACCAACACCGGCCGAGGAGATGGTAGATACTACTGCCAATCTTAACTCCCGAGAGGACGCAATAACAGTTGCCACCCCGTATGACAACAGCAGATCCCGCGAATGGGAAAACCGGCCGGATGCTAATCGCATTACCGACAAGCAAAAGAATCTGCTCGTTGATCTGATTGGGCAGAAGATTGCCGACGAAGATGAACAGGCCGAGCGCATCGGCCAAGTTGACTCCCTGTCCAAATGGGAAGCGAGCGAGGCGATATCCGAATTGTTGGCAGCGTAAGCCAATCCCAAACAAACACAGCCGGGGTCGCGATTGCGGCTCCGGTTGTTTTGTTGGAGTAGGTTATGTGAAGTTAACTTCACGGATGGGCGGGTTGCCTTGTCTTGTTTATTTTGCTACAATAAATAGCGACAATTTACTTAGCCTAAACCTAGGGCTTACCCTTGGCATGGCTTCAAATCCGAATAAACATAGAGATGGCTTTCCGTCTCTGGTATTGTTTATTCGGTCGGCAGTCGAAAGGCTGCTGGGCGTCGTAAGGCGCCACCAGATGTACGGGGAGCCTTTTTTGTTTTTAACAATATTTGTATGTTCAAACACAGAATAATTATATTTGCAATCATAGCGGTCTGCACTTCGCTGTTTACTGCCCAGTCCGCTTTAGCCGGTAATGGTGACCAGCATAAATCAGATAAGCCGGTGGTAACTGTGTATTTAAGTTCCCTTGGCAAATATGATCGGATGATTGTCAAGAATGTCCTGCTGCCGGTTTGGGAAAATCTAAATCATAAGTTCGACATTCTGATTAAGCCCGGCGTATATGTTAACTGCGGATTGGCTGAGATGGAAGAGAATACGCGCTGGTACTGTTTACAGAAAGAGCAGGGTGATAAATTCATACCTTATCTCAAATGTTTGCTTTCCGATAATAATTCAGCAAAGTGTTTGACTGCGATCGGTATTGATACCGGCAAACTAGATAAGTGCGCGGCCTCCGCTGATGCTGAGTTTAGTATCACGCCAAACTTCAAGGACAAATCAAAGTGGCTTGATGGTAAGTTTCCGCCGTATTCCGTCTATGCCAAGAAAGATCCGACTGGCAAAATAGTGGAAGAGAATGAACGGACATTTAGTTTGTATGTTAACAGCCAGGCGTATGACGATGATTTTGGTTTTATGCCTCGCAATCAAGAGTGGCTTAAGCAAACGATTTGTAATCGGTTTGTTAAAACTCCGGACGAATGTAGCCGAAGTCTTAGTAGTACGGACATTTTTGATAGTAAATACATTGACCGATGGAATAGTACCGCGTGCGTCAGCCAATCGCCTGCACAAACAAATGGGCCTAGCACCACAGCCAATAATTCTTCCACTACATCCCCATACTTCAATCGTAATCTTTGGTTTGGCATGCGCAAAAGCGCCGAGGTGAGCAAGGCGCAGCAGTTCTTACAGAATCAAGGTTTATATGATGGCCCAATCTCGGGCAATTATTATTTGCAAACCATGAGCGCTGTCAGGAAGTTTCAAATCAAAGAGAAGATTAAACCGGCCACTGGATTATGGGGAGCCAAGACGCGAGAAGTAGCCAACCGAATGATAGGCACAAACCAATAGCACATCCCATGTCTGTATATGCACATCGCGATTATAATCATGATCATATCGGTGGGATTTCTCGCGGGTATCATTTTGCTCGTAGCGGTTGATTTTGTTATTGAGAACAAGATACAGTCGTTGTACTTCTTGCCCCATGCGTTAATTGTCGGATTGATTATTTACGGTGTTTATAGTGCGTTATTTGGAAATCATCACATCACGCCATCAGACAAGGATGATCTGGTATCCGATAGAGCCATATCTGCGTGGGAGGAGACCGAGAGAACCGAGCATGTGCCGGCAAATATGGGTGACCCGGAATGGCAAGCTAAATTAGATAGTGAAGCACGAATACAAGACATGATGGACAAAGTTCCCTTACCATAATTAATGCGTCCAAGTCCAGCACGAGTTTTGTAAATCTTGGCCTAGGTGATAAGCGCTAGCATGCGATAGCGCACCCAGATATGATTGCAGGGATTGGGATAGGGAATAGTCGTCAATTTGTTCGTCGCGAAATAGTGTTGCTTTATCCTTAAGTTTTCGGAACATGCGCTGTTTAGTTTTGTTTCTCACCAGTAGGTGATGCGGCCGGACAACATAGCCGAGGAAATCAACGCCTTGCTGGCATTTGCGGATAGATACTTTCTTGGGATGTAGGGAAAGTTTGAGCCGATCATTTAAGTAGTTGGTTATTGGCGTTAGAATGTCCCGCAGGTAATTTCGGTCGGTGGAAATAATTATAAAGTCATCGGTATAGCGGGCGTAGTACTTTACCTTTAAGTCATGCTTAATAAATTGGTCGAACTCATTCATGTAAACATTGGCGAACAACTGGGAAGTCAGGTTACCTATTGGCACTCCACAAGGGTTAAGTAGAGTGTGCCACCCAGCCGTAAAGCTTTGGACAATTTGGCGCAGGAGCCACCGAGTATCGGGGTCAATGATTCTTTTCTCCAGAATAGAAAGCAGAACTGCGTGATCAATACTGTCAAAGAATTTTCGCACATCGCATTTAAGGGCAAAGCAGGGCGAGGTATAGTTGTGGCTGGCTTGGCGCAGCATTTGCTCAATCGCCGTTACGCCTTTGTGTGTGCCTTTATCTATGCGGCAAGAAAACGAGTTTGGAATAAAAGTCGTTTCAAAGATGGGATTTAAGATGCGGAAAACCGCATGATGCAGTATGCGGTCGCGCACTGTCGCCTTGTGGATATGCCGGACTTTGGGGTCGCAGATATAGAAACTGGTATATGGTCCGTGCACATACTGCTTGCTAATCAAATCATTACGCAACGCAATCAGATTTTCTTCCAGCATAAACTCAAAGGCCTGCACATCCGGTTTGGCGCGTTTACCTGCTTGAAACTCGTCCCAAGCCATCACCAAGTTTTCCAGCGACACGATCTCGTTAAATAATTTCTTATAAACTTTCATAATTAATTATCACCTATGAACGATTTAGACATCCCAATTTTTCAACAGGCGTACAATTTATTCAAGTTGTTCCATAGTTACAAAACCGTCGTGCCCAAACAAGATCGATTCACCATATTTGAGCGGTGCGAGCAATTGAACTTAGATATTATTGAATACATTCTGCAAGCCAGTACTGAACAGCGCCCAGCCAAAGCTCCGATTTTGGAACGGACAAGCGGCAAACTTAATTTGCTGCGCGTGTTAGTCCGCCTGATGAAGGATGTAAAGACCATTGATGCCAAGAAGTATGCGGCACTCACCGAAGCAATAGACGAAGTCGGCCGCCAGCTCGGCGGCTGGATCCGTTCCGTCAAGGCCTGATAACAGAAAGAGTATCCGTTGGGGATACTCCTTCTTATGATAGGGAGGCTTCGGGAGGAAGCCATACACCGATGCGTAGTTCTGATTGACATTGTCGACATCGTTCGTGTCGAGCTTCGCCTTGTCGTCGTTGAAGTTGAGGTAGAGCGCCTTGTAGAAATCACCATCGGCTTCCGGATTTTTGCCTTCGTCCATCTATGGTCACCGAGCATTAAACCTTACTTTCCGCTGGCTGCGGAACTATGCGTTTTCAGCCCTGAATTTTATCCGGCGGCATCTGCCTTATGGCAGAACCCGCACTAGACAAAAGCAAGCAGCATCCCTTCAACACAACACGCTCTTGGAAACCGTAATCTCCAAGACCCTGGTTGTTATCTCGTTGAAAGAGAAAGTTCGGCGCCGGCAATCCTTGGACTGCCGTACATTAGCCTAGACTCGAGAATATGGTATCATAATAAGGCCTTAATTCACAGCGGATTGTCAAGCGCAACTCTGTGCACGACCACCCCTTGACAAACGCCTGATTTTTTGGTATACTAAACTGTTAAATTGTACCTTGAAAGCCTATATTATATACTGTTTCATATGAGGCAAGCGTATTGAATATGTAGTATTAATATTCGTATTCAGTATGCTCGCCTCATGAGAGGTAAGTCGCTAACCGGACGATTCCGGTGGTTACTTGAATTTTAGGGAAAGGATGGCTCCGATGTCAAAAGCATTGGCTCCGTCAGTGACGGCGCGAGATTCGAAAGGTCTCAAATTCGTTTCGGTCGTCGAAGCGGCCTACAACAAAACTGGCCTCACCGAGGAGGAGGCCCAGCGGGTCAACGACACACCGGGCTTGCCCGATGTGATCCGTGACTTCATCGACAACAGCCGCAGTCCGAACAAGTACAAGAACGAGGAAGCGCGGTCGCGCTACGGCTATCTCTCCGGCTACAAGGGACCGGGCGCGATCACCGACCAGATCGACATCCTGCGCAAGCACTGGCCCACGCTCAACCCCGACGCCGCGTTGCGGTACTACCGCGAGGTCTATTCCACGCTGGCGCATCCCGGTTGGGTGGAAGGCGCTTTCGCCCTGATCCGCCCGGGGTTCTTCTCCGACAAGTACGGCGAGGAAGTCGGAGAAGTGTTGGAAGCCATCAAGAAGGATCGTGGCGGCAAGTTCCACAACTACCGCGAGGGGCAACTCAATGAGCAACATCTGCGCCAGTTGGCCAGTACGCTTGCCGCAACTCGCGCGCTCGTGGAGCGCCAGCCCAATTCCGACATCCTGATCGTCGGGGCGAACTTCGGCATCCGGTATCCGCAGGGAGACGGAACGCACATCGTTTCGTCGGTCCGTCGGGCCAGGGAGAAAGTCACCGCCGGCGAATTCGGCCTGGGCGCGAAGGATGGCAGCACCATGTTGCTGACCAATCCGATCCGGTTGCAGCACTTTGACGACCTCTGGATTGACCTGCCGGGTGACGAATTCGCTCCGGGGGCCGATGGTGTTTTCTACCGGGCGCTCTTCCTCGGCTTCAGCGACGACGGGGCGTGGCTCGGCGCGGACGATGTCGACGTTGTCAGTCGGCTCTGCGCGTCGGTGTATGGCTTCCTCCCGCAGCAGTGACCCTTGAGGTCTGGAACGCTTGGATCTTTCGACACCTTGTCGCTTGATCCTTCGTTCCGCCGAAGGCGGTCGAATTTCGAGGGGGTTGACCACACTTGGTGGCAACCCTCTTTTATTTTCACAAATATTTCGTATTTACAAAACCCTTGCCAAATGATAAGGTAGAATTATTGGACCACCCAGTACTTAATCTCTTATGCTCAAACGCATTCAAACTATTCTCGTACTAACCATGGCCGTCTTCGCTTTGGCTGGCTTTAAGACCACAGTTATCGCCGCCACCAACAAAGCGCCGACAGTTAAGGAAACCGGCACCGTGTATTATGTTACCGACGGCGATACTTTTAAAGTTAAAGTAAATGGCAAGAATATGACTATTCGGATGATCGGCACTGACACTCCGGAGATTAAAGACCCAAGGAAAGCGGTTCAGTGTTTTGGTGCGGAAGCCTCCAAGCATACCAAGGAACTATTACTAAACAAGAAGGTAGTATTAGAAGGCGATACCACCACTGGCAACAAAGATAAGTACAGCCGTTATCTGCGTTATGTGTATTTGGAAGATGGCACCAATGTCAATAAGCAACTCATATCCGATGGCTATGCTTATGCTTACGCGGTGAGCAATTATTCATATAAACAAAAGAAGGACTTTAGGCAAGCCGAGCTGGACGCCAAGAATAACAAGCGCGGTCTATGGGCAGACACCGCCTGTAAAGGCGTGGCTACGCCGGTTGTTTCCAATACATCCAAAGCCACAACCACTACTAAAACTAATATCACTCCAGTAGTTAGCCAAACTACCGGATGCGTAATCAAAGGCAACATCTCAGGCAAGGAAAAGATATACCATCTGCCCGGATGTCAAAGTTACAAACAAACCATCATCGACGAGAAAGCCGGTGAGAAGTGGTTTTGCACCGAAGACGAGGCGGTGAAGGCTGGGTGGAGGAAGGCGAAGAATTGCTAAGTAATAATTATATGTGTTCTAATTGGACCATGAAGAAAGGTTGCTGTAATTGCGGCTGTCCGATGATTGAGGTCAAGAAAGCGATAATGTCAGAAGAGGAATGCAAATGTCTTAAACTTTCTAAGCCCAGGGTTTATCAGATGTACCCCCAACAATCAGCGCCGGGATTTTGCGAACATCGTTTTTATTGTCCCCATTGCCGCAAGGAATTTATTTATGACACCTCGGAAAAGACATTTTACCAAATTCCCGAAGACTGGCCGCATGTATATAATCCAAAATTAAAACTCTTAGTATCTAACCCTAAGGTAAAAGCAGAAACACATAACAAATAAGGCATGGCTTCCTCGTAGAGATTAGTCGCGGCCGTGGTTATAGAGCCCGCCTTTTGGCGGGTATTTTGTATTGGTGGGTCAACTTTACTTTTGGTTTTGGACGAGGTAAAATAGACCCATCGTTTTATTATATTCACTATGCAAAAGTATACCGTTAACCAATACTTCGTCAGTAATATATTAAATTGGGTCCAAGAGAGAGAAATCGCCATCCCCGAAATTCAGCGGCCGTTTGTCTGGGATTCAATCAAGGTACGCGACTTAATGGACTCACTGTATCGCGGTTATCCCATTGGATATATTATCGCGTGGAAGAACCCGGATGTGCGCCTTAAGGACGGCACGATATCAAACGGCAAGCGGGTATTGATTGACGGTCAGCAACGCATCACCGCTTTGCGTGCCGCCATCTTGGGTGAGAATATTGTAGACAAGGATTATAAATCAGAACGAATATATATCGCATTCCATCCCATCGTTGAAGAGTTTGCTACCTTAACACCAGCCATTGCGAAAGACAAGGCGTGGATTACAGATATCTCAAAACTAATGAGCAAAGACGGCGGGTTGTTTGAGGACGTGAACGATTATTGCGACAGAAATCCCGAGGTGGACCGCAGGCTTATCGAGAAGAATATTGAGAAGCTGTTGCAAATTAAAAGCAAGCAAGTTGGGTTTATTGAGTTGGATGCTGGGTTGGATATTGAAACCGTCACCGAGATATTTATCCGCATCAATTCCAAAGGCGTGGTATTAAGTCAGGCCGACTTTGCCATGTCTAAGATTGCCTCATACGACAAGGCGGATAACTTCGGCGTCAACTTGCGCAAGTGCGTAGACTACTTCTGCCACTTGGCGCGTGAGCCGCAATTTTACAAACATATCAGTGAGAACGATGCCGAGTTTAAGAACACCTCGTATCTGCCTAAGATAGCATGGCTTAAAGACGAAAACGATGACTTATACGATCCGGATTACGGCGATGTCTTGCGCGTTAGTTTCACCAAACAATTTGAGCGTGGTAAGATGGCCGACCTGGTGGGTTTATTATCCGGTCGTAATTTCGAAGCGAGAACCTTTGAACAAAACATCATGGACGAATCGTTTCAGAAGTTGCGCGACGCCGTGATGGATTTCGTCAGCGAAACTAATTTCAAGCGTTTTGTCATGATTATTAAGTCCAGCGGTTTTACCTGTAGTGATTTAATCAACTCGCAAAACACCCTTAATTTTGCCTATATTCTCTATTTAAAACTGCGGGATAAAGGCGTTAACCCCAGCATAATGGAGAAGTGCGTCCAGCGTTGGTTTGTGATGTCGCTACTCATTGGGCGCTATTCCGGTTCACCGGAGAGTCAGTTTGATTTTGACATCAAACAAATATCTATCCATGGTGCCGAAAAGATGCTTGCGGATATCGAGGCAGCGGAGTTATCGGAAGCGTTTTGGGATGTGCGTTTGGTTCAGGAGTTGGATAAGGCTACCATTAATAGCCCTTTTCTCAACCTGTTCTTCGCCGCGCAGATCAAGGCCAGTGATCTGGGCTTCTTGTCATCGGATATTACCGTGGCTAATTTAATCAGTCATCGCGGTGATATCCATCATCTCTTCCCTAAGGAATATTTGAAGCAGAAGTTTAGTTCGCGTAGCGAATACAACCAAATAGCCAACTTCGTTTACGCCCAGTCGGAGATAAATATTAAGGTGGGCAAGAAAGCGCCGGTGGATTACATGGCCGAAGTATATAAACAGTGTAACGGCGGACGATTAAAGTATGGCGGTATCAATGATGCAGGCGACCTCGAAGATAATTTAAAACAGAATTGTATCCCGTCTGGCTTTGATAAGATGGAAATAGACGACTATCCAACCTTCCTTTTGGAACGCCGCAAATTGATGGCGGCTAAGATCAGAGATTATTATTTGAGTTTGTAGAGTTATGTTAAACCGAGAAGAAATTAAGAAGATAATAGACGGCAATGATTTTACCGGGTTGTTAGGCCAATTGGAGAATGAATATTTTGACGCCAAAAGTCAGATTTATAATTTAAATGACGATCGTGTTAAGCAAGAACTGGCCAAAGATGTGGCTTCCTTTGCCAATTTAGATGGTGGATATATTATTATTGGGTTAAGAACGGCACCCAGTAAATTATATGACGGTGACGAGGTAGTTGAATTGGTGCCAATTGATAAGAATTTAATAAACACGAGTCAATACGAAGGCATTATCAAAGATTGGATATACCCAGGTATTAAAGGATTTTCGGCAAAGTGGCTGCCACACACCACCGATGCAAGCAAAGGGTATCTGATAATAGATGTGCCACCGCAAGATAGTTCGACCAAACCATTTCTAATTAACCGGTTCGTAGGAACAAAGAAGAACTCAACGATTATTTTCGGTTATGCGGAAAGACGCAGCGACAAAAGTGAGTCCAAGAAGATTGAAGACATCCAAAGCATAATGCGTTTAGGACTAAATTTTGAAAGCAATATCAAAGAACGATTTGATAGTATTGAGGCCATGTTGAACCAGCAGACAAAACAAAAGGAGTCATCCGTCGGTCGCCCTGACTATAAGGTTGAATTATTGTCGGAGGACGCATCGGCATTGCCAGATTTAACTAGAGCGGTTGAGTTGGAGGTGCAATTAGCGGCTAGGATAGCCGAAACTTTACATGCTAACAATCTCGGTGATAACAGATATTTTGTATTAGCCGCCTATCCGAGTGGCCAAAGCGAGCTAAAGACTGTATTTAGTTCATCCCCTGATAGCATAAAATCTAGATTAGAAAACCCGCCAGTTATTCGCAATATGGGTTGGAGTTTAGAAACATTGGACCAGGCCCATATAATACGCGGGGAATATATACGAGTGACGAATGGGACGAGGAAAACGATTGATCTTTATCGTGACGGCACTCTGATTTTTGCCTGTTCGGCTGATGATAAGTTCCTGGCAAGAGGCGAAATAGATAACGCCTTGGCCCTGGTGTCATTAGCCGTGATTGAAGCAGTATATAATTTTGTCAGTTTTTACAAAGTTGTGCTGGCAGACTTCGAAATTAATCCTACCGAAGTGCGCTTCGGTGTTCGGTTGGGCAATATGCACCTCGGCAATGTCAAGAATGGATTAATCCCGCACGATGTGAAAACTTATGGCTACATGTTTGGGGATGATTTTACATTTGCCCCTAGCGACAATTGGATGAAATTACTGCCATCATTCAAGGTTGACGAATTAGATGTTGGTAAGGTGGCTTTCAAAATCGTTAGGGAAATATATTTGTGGTTTGGATTTGACGACAGTATGATTCCCTATGCTAAAGTAGATGAAGAGCACAAGATTATTGATCCGTTATTAATTAGTGGTTCTAAATAAACCAATTTAAAGTATGCCTACATATTTCCAAATGCCCAACGCATGGGAAACAGCCAAGACTATCTGGCCGGTGTTTTGGGGTATAAGCAAAATGCTTTGGCCATTGTGGTTGTTCATAGCCATCATGATTCCGGTTAAGATATTTATGCGAAAGGCAATAAGATGGGCGGACAACAAACGGCTGATGAAAGTTAAGAAGAAGTGCTCAGACTGCGCCCAACTAGTACCAAAGGAAGCCAAGAAGTGCAGCTATTGCGGGAAAACATTCTAATTTTTACATTTTATAGATAATCGAACACCCGACCATTAACCGGCCGGGTGTTTTGTTTTTGTGAAGTTAACTTCACTCTTTTGCGCCCGCGAGTTTTACCTCGCCAGTTAGCAGGCTATCTAAATAATCCATCAGCTTTTGATTGTGCTTGTATTCCTCTTCGGGTACTAGGTGGCCGTATGAACCGATTTTGTTTTTATCATCGGCATCAAAATCGGCATCGCCTGTCAGGATTATTAATTGGTTGTCAGCAGTATCATTTTGTTGCGTTTTAATCCATCCAATGTAGCCGTTCACAATAGGGTCGCCGCAGCATTTGCATTCCTCATGTAAGGCATACCAATATTGGGAGGCGGGCACCAGGTCGCTTTGTAACAGCATGGCGTTGATACAAAAGCGATCCCTGAATTCTGTTTTGTTGTTTTCGATATCTACCGGATAATTTTGGGGGTGAACAAGTAGCTGGTAATAGTTGCGTTCTGTTTGTTTTTTCATACGATTAAATTTAAGAATTATAAACTAAGATAGGCGAGTATTGGGCGGGCAATTCTCACGGCGGTTTAATACATCCTCGCCCCAACTCATCCCAGATTTCTTGCGTTTCTTTGTTTTCCGTATGGTTTTCGCGCACTGTCCCTTCCCCAATGTCTATAACGACCGGCATCGGTACGCCGTCTCTTTCCGCCCAGCCCCAGTAAGAGGTGAACAGCATCAGCCCGCTGAAGTTATCGTCGGAATAGAACACTCGCCAGTTCCGCGACAGGGGAGCATAGTCGTTATCGGACAGGGTTCTTTTAATGGTGCCGGAGTGGAATGACGGATGGCCGGCGTTTAAGTCAATTGTCAGGTAAGACATATTGGTAAGTTAAATATCCATCCGCTCTTGGATGATGTCGTCCATCAGTGGTTTGAGCTGCACATAGAGATCGCCGATCGATGGCGCAAGCGGCACGCCGTCTTCGGCGGCAGTAAATATTACCGGCAGGGGATCAGTGTTGGCTTGCTTGATTACCCAGCCGGCATAACCCTTGACATCATAGGTGCGGCACTTGGAACATTCCCAATAGATAGCAATCCATCGCCGCGAGATTGGCTGCCAGCCGAATTTCTTCGCGCATCGCTCAATATTTTCCCGGTCCCAAGCCAGGGTTTTGTCTTTGATGTCGATTATCTTGATTAGTTCAAACATATATTTGGAATTAAGATGAGGGGGTAATGTGAAGTTGACTTCACAGTGGCGCGTTAAAGGAACGCCCGGATTAAATCCAACAGCATACCGTCTGTCAGGCCGTCTTCGCGGATTAGGCTCACTGCGCCATTAGATGCTATCTTTACCGGCCTGATATTATTGTTCATTTGCGCCCAGCCGGCGTAATAAATCATCTCGGTTTCGCCGCATTTGGGGCAGACAGAATCACACATAATCCAGCCGTTGGAATACGGGCAATAGCCGTTCTTGAGCAGTGCTGTTTCAATGACGGCTTGGTGGTGCAGGTTGGTTTTCTTGGTGCGGTCTATGACAGTAGTGCGTATTGGCATATATTGGAGGGATTAGTTGGTATTTCCGTAGCCATCGCTTGACGAATGGTTAGAAAGTGTGGTATATTATTTCTCGCAGTGTTCAAATTTCTAGCCGTCTATTAGCCGTCTGTTTCTGTATAAAGTTGCTCGTTACGACGACATTAAATTTGATCTGCTATTATCCAAAATCATCAACAAAACAGCCGTTGAAATGACAAAATGGCCTACCTTCCGTTAATGGTAAGGAGCAGGTCTCGGGTTCAAGTCCCGACAACGGCTCGGATGGAAGATCCGCGCCGTCTTAGCTCAGTTGGTAGAGCAACAGTTTTGTAAACTGTAGGTCCGGGGTTCGAACCCCCGAGACGGCTCTGCGGTAATGCGGCGAAGATTGATTAGTTATTTTACAATTAATAAATTATTAGGTATAATGTAAATGTCTATATACCACTTGCTTATGCCCAATAAAAAAGTTACAAGCACACAAGAAAGAGTAGTAAAAGAATTGTATTTGAAAGGAATGATGGGTCAAGAGGTTGCCGCAAAATTAAATATTTCTTTGAAACAAGTGTATGGTTCATTAAGGCGACAAAAAGTTCCACGCAAGACATTACAAGAGCAGAATAGAATTTTATTTGAAAAGAAAGAGTTGTCATTCCATTTTAAGGAAAATTTATCAATTAGTGATCGCGAATTGTTAATCGCAGCAGTAATGCTTTATTATGGCGAGGGGGCAAAAACTGGAGTAACAGTTGATTTGGCAAATTCAGATGTTGGGGTAATAAAATTATTTCTTAAATTTTTAAGAAAAATTTGTAGAGTAAACGAAAAAAGATTAAGATTTTATCTCTATTGTTTTTCTGACCAAGATGTTGGGCAGCTGATAAATCATTGGTCGTCTCAATTGAAAGTTGAAAAAGGTCTTTTTACGAGACCATATATTCGTTCGACTTTCAATAAAGGCAAAAGAAAGATGCCTTACGGTGTTTTACATGTGCGGTATAGTGATAAAAAACTTTTAAAAAAGATTTTATCGCTTTGCTACAGCATGATAAATACATTATAGAATGGGCAGGTTCCCGAGCGGTCAAAGGGGACAGACTGTAGAAAATGCAGCTCTTAGAGGAAACTCCAAGATAAACTTCCTGGGATAACGGTGAAAGCTAAAACCAAGATGGTCATGCCAATACCGTGGGAACCCCGCCCGTTAATTAGCGATCGGGGGCGCCGTAGAGACTAGATACCAGGATACCCTGCGGGGTAAAGATATAGTCCACGCCATTAGGAAACTATTGGATAAGTGAAATCTGTTGGCTCCGCCTTCGAAGGTTCGAATCCTTCCCTGCCCACCGTTCGAGTTTAAAGTCGAAAGTTATCAAGTTAAAAGAACGGTTGTCGTTTTTGTTGACTTTATAACTTTAAAACTTTTAACTAATAATGTATGTCCAAAGAAAGAGATAATCTAATCAAGCTCGAGTGTACCTCTTGCAAGCGCGTTAATTATTTTTCTAATAAAAATAAAAAAACGCTTAAGAACCGCTTGGAACTGAAGAAATATTGCCGTCATTGCAAAAAGCATGTGGCGCATAAAGAAACTAAGTAATGAATTAATAGTTTGTCTTTTGAAACGAACCTTGTTATAATATAACCATTAGACAAGGTTCGTTTTTATGAAAATTAAACAAAGACAGCGGGCAATAAAACTTAGGAAAGGGGGTTTCTCCGTAAAAGAAATCTCCATCAACTTACATATTTCTCAAAGTACCGCATCGGCATGGGTGAAGGGCGTTGTTTTGAGCGACATGGCCCAAAAACGATTGCAAAATAGGAGAATTTATGGTAGAATAAAAGCCGTTAATACAAATAGGAAGAAACGAGAATGTGTTATCGGTGAAATTCAGACGCACGCACATAATACCATCAGCGGTTTAAAAATTAATAGTGATTTAGCTAGATTAGCTTGCGCGTTGCTGTACTGGTGTGAAGGAGAAAAAAATTGCTCAGCGATTCGTTTTATGAATTCGGATCCAGCAATGATAGAGACTTTTTTAGACCTACTACGACAAGGATTTAAATTGGATGAGAAAAAATTCAGAGTTTGTTTACATCTACACCCATATCATAATGAAATTAAGCAAATTCATTTTTGGTCAGAGGTTACCGGTATTCAAAAAAGTCAGTTTTTGAAAGTATTTAAAAAACAAAATAGTGGAATTACGATTAAGAAAGATTATCCCGGGTGTGCTTCCGTAAGATACCATGATTATAAGGTTGCAAATGAATTAAAATTTATTTGGGAGTTATTTCAAAAAAATATAGGCGCGTCGTATAATGGTAGTACAGGGCTCTCCAAAAGCTCTAGCGTGGGTTCGATTCCTACCGCGCCTGCAACTCAACAAACACCTCTTGATCAAGAGGTGTTTGTTTTAATATTCAATTTCTTGTTTCAGTAATTCTCTAGCCTTCTCTTGCCAAACTGGCTCGGCGCGGTTTTCCATTTCCAGTAAATAATCCGCGATAGTCGCTTCGCGGTCTTTTTTATCGGGTAGCAAAGGTAAATACGAGGTCAATAAATCATATTGAATGGACAGGCGTTTATTGTCGTCTTCAATTTGTAGCCAAAGATTATTTCGGAAAGCCCAAGTTATGAATTCGGGATTATTTTTATTTTCTTCAATAACACTTAACAATTTTTCTTGAACCGCTTCCTCTGTTATTCCTGAATAATCTTCTTTGGTGAGTAAGTGCTCGATTGGCCCCAATGTTTGGTTCAGATATTCGTCGATATGCTGTGAATCATAGGGGATATCTTGAATCAAAAAAAACGGACGCATGGATAATTGGATTTTTTCGGGATGATTGATTATGTCCAGCGCGGAAATTGCCGTAATAATTTTTTGCGCCTGCGTAAATGACAAATCGGTTTTGACCATTTTATATATCAGATATTGTAACGCTGTATCGATGTTTGAGGGTTCGGCTGGCGTGAATTTTATCAGCATTTGTTTGATAAAGGTGGAATGATTGTGTGCCCGTTGCGGTTCGCCAATGGCATACCCATGGCGATTCCTCAGCCATTGGAGCGTTTCGGTTGTTGGCAAACGCAAATTTCGCAATATTCCCAAGGTTTCAGAAAAACCCACTACTATTAAATAGTCGGATTTGATCCCAAGTATTTTTTCAATTTGTTTAATACCGTAGTCCAATCCACCTAAACCACAGGCGTTAGAGACATAATAGTCTGATGAAGTCACACCTTTTCCCGGAGGTAGCGGTGAATAAGTGCCACGAGGGACGGCAGTAATACTGATAGACCCCGCGTTGTTGTTGACGGTAATCAGCTGAATCGCGTCGCAATGGCCGTTTTCTTGGCCTACGCGCTTGTCTAAACCGATAAGTAGCACCCGTACGATTCCATCTTCACCAAAAGGATCGACCACTTCTTCTTGCCCTGTTTGTTTGCGAGCATTGATGATATTTTCAATCGCTTGATTTTGCGCTTTTGTCAGCGCGCGTTCTTTAGCTGTGGCCTGATACCACAAAATGCCTTTTGCGGAAAGCCAAATACCAAGACCCAGACCCAGCACTACTACTAATAATAAGATGAGGGAAATTTTTTTATTCATAATTTAACTAATTAGCACTTGGCTATGTATATATTATGTGCTTGTTATGACCAATCGTCAAACGAGAGGATGGGTTTATCTTGGTCGTTGTTTATGTTATAATATATCAATCTTTATTTTATTAATTTTTTATGTCTAAATTCATCAAATTTTCATTTTTAGCAATTCCAGTGGCATTAATTTTTTTAGGTGCCGGATGCGGCGATGCGCCATCGGATCAAAGCGTTAATTATGAAAATGACGTTAAGCCACTCATCGAAACCACAGAAAAAGCAAAAGTACGCGGTAGCTGTAACGTCATTGACAGCAAGAGCACCTGCATAGATTTTGTTGGTTCAATATTCACCGAAGAGCGGATGAAATCGTCTTGTGTCGAAGGAAAATTTTCTTTGGATGCTTGCCCATATTCCGATTTGGGTGGATGTCAGGCAACTCCGGGCACGGTGTCGGAAAGCATCGTGTGGTCGTATGATTATGGTGGAGAACCTATATCTGCCGAAGAAGTGGGTTATCAGGCCAAGGCGTGTAATGCGCTCGGTATGGCCAAATGGGTATTACCGAGTGATTTGCTGAATAAATAATATTTTAAAATTTTTAATTTTAATTTAAATTTTATGTTCAAACGAACAATGTTGGTTGTAGGTGCGTTAGCCATGGTGCTTTTGGTGTCTGGCTGTGGTCAAAAAAGTTTAACGGAGAAAAATATCGAAAAAGAGTTGGAAAAAAGTTTAGGGGGTAATGCCAAGGTGGATTTGCAGAGCGGAGCCGTGAGTTTGGAAACCGATCAAGGATCAATTCAAGTGGGCGGAGAAGTGAGCTTGCCCAAGGATTTCCCATCGGATATTTATGTTATTGATGGCAAATTGATGTCAGCGATGAAAAATGTGATGGGAGCGGGTTATCAGGTGGTGTTACAATCCAATGCGAGTGTGAAAGACGCCAAAGAGTTGTATGAGAAAAAAATGAAAGAGCAAGGTTGGGCAGTCGCGCAGTCGGCAGACATGGGCACTGTCGCCATGCTTTCTTTTTCCAAAGGCAAACGCCAGTTATCCGTTACGCTTGGCACCGAAGAAGGCAAGGAGGGGCTGGCAGTGGTATTAACATCAATTGAGGAACAATTATAAGCGCTTATTTAAGAAAGGTTCGCATGTTGTTAAGCAATAGGGTGTATTATTATATTCGTCGGCGTCGTCGACCTGTTTTTGAACGACGTAAGTATTTGCAGAATCGGGAACGAGCGCGCGCGTTGGTGCATGCCAAAGTGGAAAAAATAAATAAAATTTATCAATTTTCGTTTGGTCGGATATCCATCAAAAATCATCGGTCGCGCTGGGGCAGTTGTTCCAAAAAAGGAAATCTTAATTTTAATTACAAAATTATATTTCTGCCCGAAAGACTAGCCGAATACATCGTGGCGCATGAGCTGTGTCATTTGGGAGAGTTTAACCATTCCAAAAATTTTTGGAATTTAGTGAGTCGCGCTTTTCCTGATTATCGATCAATCAGAGCGCAGATCAAAAAGCAGATTATTAGTGATTAGTTTGTTTGACAATTATTACAATGGCTGTTACGATAAATCTAAGTATAATGTAAATGTTAACAGTTCTTTTTTTAAAAAAAAGGGGGGGTAATGGAAAAAAAATATAAGTGCCCCTACTGTGACGGGGGTGCCGTAGTTGAATTGTTGTTTTCTAGGGACGTAGAAGAATTTCGTCCCAAAGATAAGAATCGGACAGTCCATCACGTGATGGAATGTCCGAAATGCCATGGGGCATTTGAGACTTCTTACCTGGTAAATAATTTGGGGGAGAAGGTAAGCGAAGAAACTCCCCTGAACGAAGAGTGTTGGAAAAGTCCGACACTTTATACCAATGGATGTGGGTAATATCAGGAAAAGAAGTCAGCCCGCCCTTTCGGTGCGGGCTTTCTAATAAAAGATTTCTTTCATTTTTTATTAGAATTGCGTATTTATCATGTATTCATCGTGTCGACTTATCCACAGGCAATGTTTACAAGGGTTTTTACTATTTTTAGAAACAGTGTATAATATAGCTAACAAATCTAAGGTTTCCAAACCTTATTAATTCTTAACGTTTAATTTATGGCAGGCATGACCAAATCAGCCATGTTGGCTGAATTAGCCGAAAAGACCGGCCTTAGCAAAAAGGATGTGGTCGGATTAGTAGACGCCTTAGTCGAAATGGCGTACACAGAAGTCAAGAAGAGTGGAGTTTTTGCCATTGCCGGTATTGGCAAATTGGTGAAAGTTAACCGCGCCGCTCGTCAGGGTCGCAATCCGGCTACTGGTGAAACCATTCAGATTCCGGCTAAGACCGTGGTAAAGTTCCGCGTCGCCAAGGCTGCCAAAGAAGCTGTATTGTAAATTCTCAATCTTAAAAACAATCTCCGGGCTTCGTTTCATTACGCCCGGCAAGCTTGTTCTCTAATTTAGTAGAGTATGGGCTTGCCCGGCGTAGCGTAGCGAAGCCGGGGGTTGTTTTTTGTTTATAGTTTTGATAGAATAGGTGTCATTGCGAGACCCAAAGGGTCGAAGCAATCCCGTTTTTTAGGAGATTGCCTCGTTGTCGCTTCGCTCCTCCTCGCAATGACAATTCACAATCTAACGTTCATAATCTATGAAATCTTATCGTTATCTCGATATCATCGGCATGGTATTTGTGGCCGTGCTTTTAATTTCCAATGTCGCGTCCAGCAAGATTCTTGATCTGGGTTGGTTTACGTTTGATGGTGGCACAATTTTATTTCCGCTAAGTTATATATTTGGCGATATTCTCACCGAGGTGTATGGATATAGTCAATCCCGAAAGATTATTTGGACAGGGTTCTTTTGTGCGCTTTTAATGTCTTTGGTTTTTATGGTGGTGGGCAAGCTTCCGCCGGCCGAAGGTTGGAACAATCAATTGGCTTATGAAGCAATTCTCGGACTGACGCCACGTATTGTAATTGCCAGTTTAGCGGCATTTTGGTGTGGTAGTTTTATCAACGCTTTTATTATGGCTAAATTGAAGCTCATTACCCAAGGCAAGTGGTTGTGGCTACGCACCATTGGTTCTACAATAGTGGGGGAGTTATTTGATACCGCACTTTTTGTAATTGTCGCATTTGGGGGCGTGATTCCGCTGGTACTTCTAATTACTATCATTATTTCCAACTATATTTTTAAAACTGCCATTGAGATTTTGTTTACGCCCATTACTTACAAAGTAGTTAAATTTTTGAAACAGACGGAAGTGGAGGATTATTATGATACCCATACCAGTTTCAATCCATTTAAAGGTGTGATATAATAACAATATTAATTTTTTAAGTTAAATCTATGCCAGATCAAAATCAACCGGTGTCCAGTTCACCCATGTCATCGAGCGAACATACTACCCAGCCAGGCGGACAAAAAAATATCGTCATGGCAGTAGTCGCTTATATTATATTTTTTATTCCACTGCTGACCGAATCCAAAAAAGATCCATTTGTTAAATTTCATGTTAAACAGGGATTAGTATTATTTATTGCTGCTATTATTGTTGGTATTATAAATAATGCATTGTTTTATGCGTGGACGTTTATGTGGCTGGGGTGGCTTTTAAATGTTGGCATACTGATTCTTTTTGTTTTGGGTATTATTAATGCCGCTGGTGGCAAAACAGAAAAGTTGCCGGTTATTGGTCAGTTTGCCGATAAATTTAATTTTTAAGTTAGTGATATGGATACTACACCAAGAGATAGAGGTTACTTTACGGCCGTATCCGAAACTGGACAGGGAGGACAACGGGTTGATTTATCCAAGGCCAATCAACCTACTAAAAAACACGTCGAATCACATCCGGAAGGTTTTTTTCCAGCTATTACTGAAAAAAATTCAGAAACAGCAAAGGAAGCCGATTAAAAGTAGTGGTATTTAGATTAATTTTTATGAAAAATGCGGTTATTACCGTAATGTTTGGTGGCGCAGCCGGAGATGGTATTAAAGAAGCCGGCGTTAGCTTAGGCAAATTATTGACTCGTTATGGTCAAGAAGTTTTTATTTCCAACGAATATCCATCACTCATCCGTGGTGGCCATAATTATTGTCGGGTTAGTTTTGGCACCAATAAAGTTTTTAGCGATCATAAGCAAGTTGATGTGTTGGTAGCTTTTAATGACGAGTCAATTAGTTTGCATCAAAAAGAAATTAAAAAAGGGGGAGTGGTAATTTCGGAAACTAATTTACCGATGAGCGAATTAGTCAAACAAGCCGGCGCGCCCAAAATTGTCCGCACTGCCGTAGCGCTAGGAGCGTTGTGTCGTTATTTAAATATTGATTTAGAGGAATTAAATAAAATTTTTATAGAAACATTTGGCAAAAAAGGCAAAGCCGATTTGAATATCAAATTAGCCGAAGCTGGCTATGATATAAATATTTCCAAAGTTAAAGCAGATTCATTAGCGCTTGGTTTAAAAGTTAAAAAAACAGTGCAAAATAAAATATTGGCTGATGGCAACCTGGCTTTTGCCGAAGGCATGTTAAAAGCCGGGTTACAAATGTATATTGCTTACCCCATGACTCCGGCGTCAACTATTCTGCATTATTTGGCCGGTAAACCACCGGCACTGGGATTCAAAGCGGTTCATCCCGAATCCGAACTGGGAGCGGTAAATATGGCCGTTGGAGCGGCTTATGCCGGCGCCCGTGTGGCTACTGGTAGTTCGGGGGGTGGTTTTGCCTTAATGGAAGAAAGTTTCAGTTTAGCTGGTATTACCGAAGTTCCGCTGGTAGTGGCAATTTCGCAACGTCCCGGACCAGCCACCGGTGTGCCTACCGGTACCGCTCAAGCCGATTTGCAAATGGCGCGTTTTGCCGGTCACGGTGAGTTTCCTCGCTTGGTTTTGGCGCCCGGAGATGCTGACGAAGCTTTTCAGGCAGGCATGAGCGCCTTAAATTGGGCGTGGAAATTTCAAATTCCGGTGATCGTGCTTTTGGATAAGCATTTATCCGAAAGTTTAATGACTTGTGATTTTTCCAAAATAAAGGCCAAAGTTGAATCGGGAAAATTATCCAAAGGCGGGGGAGAATATAAGCGCTATGAGTTAACTCGTGATGGCATATCGCCGCTAGCTTTTCCCGGCACTGTCAATACTGTCATCAAAGCCAATAGTTACGAACATGATGAATTTGGAATTTCTATTGAAGACGCTTTGACTACGCAAAAAATGAACGATAAACGTTGGTGTAAATTGCCGGATATTATTCGGGCCGTTTCCAAGGAGGCAATCAAAATTTATGGTGATAAAACCAGTAAAAATGTAATTTTATTTTGGGGATCCACTAAAGGCGCGGTTTTGGAAGCTTTAAAATTCACCAAAAAATCTTATTTAGCCATTCAAATTTTATGTTTGGAGCCTTTTCCCAAAGAGCAAATGAATAAAATTTTAAAAACCGCCAAAAGCATCACAGTTATTGAAGGAAATATTACCGGACAGCTAGCCAGTATTATTCGCGAGCAGACTGGAGTGGAAATAAAAAATAAGATTTTAAAATGCGACGGGCGACCGTTTGAGGTGGAAGAAGTTATCAAGTTATTAGTTTAAATAAGTTTATGGATTTAGGAAATAAAGCAAAAATTACTTGGTGTCCAGGGTGTTCCGATTTTGCGATTTTGGCGGCGGCCAAAGGAGCCATTGGCGCTATTATTGCGGAGAAGACGATCGCTCCCGAAAATTTTGTTATTGCCGCCGGCATTGGTTGTCACGGCAAAATCGCCGATTATTTAAATTTGAATAGTTTCATTGGTTTGCATGGTCGCGCTATCCCCATGCTGATTGGTATGAAGTTGGCCAATCCCGATTTAAAAGCAGTGGGGTTTGTAGGCGATGGTGATGCCTATGCCGAAGGAATGGAACATTTAATTCACGCCGCCAAACGCAATGCCGATATCACAGTGATCGTGCATAACAATCAAATTTTTGCTTTGACTAATAATCAATTTACGCCTACCAGCCCCAAAGGTTATAAAGGACGATCCACTCCTTATGGCAGCGTGGAAGAACCGATCAATATTTTTCCATTAATTTTGTCAGCTGGCGCGACATTTTTGGCACGCGCTTATGCTTATGATATGGCGCCCACTCAGGCAGTTATTAAGCAGGCAATTCTCCACAAAGGCTTTTCGCTTGTAGAAATTATTCAACCCTGCATTACTCTCAACGATACCCGTGAATACTTTAAAAGTAAAGTTTATTGGCTGGGTAATGATTACGATAGTAATAATTTAAATTCTGCTCTTAGCAAATGTCAGGAAATCGAAAAACTTCCTTTGGGGGTGTTTTATCATGCAAATAAGCCCGTTTTTGAAGAAGGATTTATCAGTTAATGGTCTTGCCTAATAACAATTATTATGCTATAATAAGCAGGTCCTATTTAGGGCTTGTTTGATTTTAATATGCCATTTTTTACTAAAATTTTTGGTGATCCGAACGCGAAAGCCGTTAAAGAAATTCAACCGATTGTAGACAAAATTAATTTTTTAGAGCCAGAGATAGTTAAGTTAAGTTTGTCCGAGTTGCGTGCCAAAACTGACGAATTTAAGGCGCGTCTAACCAAAGGCGAAACCCTTGATGATATTTTGCCAGAGGCGTTTGCCACTGTGCGCGAAGTTTCCAAGCGTGTTACGGGCATGCGGCATTTTGATGTTCAATTGATTGGTGGTGTAGTTTTGCATCGTGGGCAAATTTCGGAAATGCGCACCGGTGAAGGCAAAACCTTAGTGGCTACTCTGCCGGTGTATCTAAACGCTTTGGCCGGTAAGGGTGTACACGTGGTCACCGTGAATGATTATTTGGCTAAACGTGACGCGGTATGGATGGCGCAGATTTATGATGCTCTCGGTATGAGTGTGGGCGTGATTCAGCAATTGAATGTTTCGTTTAAATACAATTCTCATCCTAAGATTGCCAGTGTTAGTTTAGAAGAAGGCAGTGTCGCCGATAAAGAGCGTGATCTTAAAGGCATGTATAAAGTGGAGAATGAATTCTTGCAGTCATGTTCACGTCGAGAAGCCTACACTTGTGATATTACTTACGGCACCAACAATGAATTTGGTTTTGATTATTTGCGTGATAACATGGTAGCCAATTTAGATGACATGGCTCAGCGACCGTTTTTTTACGCGATTGTAGATGAAGTAGACTCTATTTTAATTGACGAAGCGCGCACCCCTCTTATTATTTCCGCCCCGGCCGAAGAAGCGCAAGATTTATATTATAAATTTTCTGACTTGGTAAATCGTTTAACGGAAAACGAAGATTACAATATCGATGAAAAAATGCGCTCCGCGACTTTGACCGAAGGGGGTATTCATAAAATGGAACAATGGTTGGGGGTAGAAAATATTTATGCCGAAGGTGGTATGCGCACAGTGCACCATCTGGAGCAAGCGCTCAAAGCGCGCACGCTTTTTAAGCGTGACCGCGATTATGTGGTAGAGAATGGCGAAGTAATGATTGTTGACGAATTTACTGGTCGCAAAATGCCTGGTCGGCGTTATAGCGAAGGATTACACCAAGCTATTGAAGCCAAAGAACATGTTAAAATTCAACGTGAAAGCCAAACGATGGCTACCATTACCTTCCAAAATTATTTCCGCATGTATACAAAGTTAGGTGGTATGACTGGAACAGCCGTCACCGAAGCCGAAGAGTTTGGCAAAATTTATAATTTAGAAGTAGTAGTGGTTCCTACCAATAGACCCAACAATCGCATTGATCATCCCGATCGGATTTACCGCACCGAAGAAGCCAAATATCAAGCTATCGCTAAATTTGTTAAAGAGCGTCAGCGGGCTGGACAGCCGGTACTTATTGGTACAATTTCAGTAGATAAAAATGAAGCTCTAAGTTTATTTTTGGAGCGTGAGGGGGTTAAACACGAAATTTTAAACGCCAAAAACCACGAACGTGAAGGTGAAATCATTGCGCAAGCTGGCGCGCCCGGATCAGTAACTCTTGCCACCAACATGGCGGGTCGCGGTGTGGATATTATTTTAGGTGGAAATCCGCCTAATCCCGAAATGGCCGCCAAGGTGAAAGAAGCTGGGGGTTTATTTGTGATTGGTACCGAGCGCCACGAATCGCGCCGTATTGATAACCAGCTTCGCGGTCGCGCTGGTCGCCAAGGAGATTTTGGTAATACTCAATTTTATCTTTCCACCGAAGATGATCTTATGCGGATTTTCGCCGGTGACAAGATTCGTGGCGTAATGCAAACTTTAAAAGTTCCCGATGACATGCCGATAGAAAATAAAACTATTTCCAAACTTATTCAATCTGCGCAAAAGAAAGTGGAAGGCTTTCATTTTGATACTCGCAAGCATTTATTGGAATATGATGATGTTTTAAATCGTCATCGTGAAGTGATTTATGGTAAGCGCCGTGAGGTTTTGGAAGCGTTTGAGCGAGAAAAGTATGTCATCCTGAGTGAAACGAAGGATCCCTCAACCAATAATGAAAGGGATTCTTCGCCCCGCCAAGGCGGGGCTCATAATGACAACGCGGGAAAAACCTTGCGCGACATGGTCTTTGATTACATTGAACAAGAAATTGAAACAGTAGTTTCTTTTCATACCAACACCGAGAATAGCGCTGGTTGGAATATGCAAGAAGTAACCGAAACCGTGCAAACTATTTTTCCTTTATCCAATGAAGAAAAAAATAAATTATTGGAATTTGGCAAACGGGGTGAACAAAAATTTGATGATGTTAAAGAGCGCACCGCTATTATCGAATATATTATGGGTATGGCCGAGGCTAAATATAATGAATATTTGGTTAAGCCGGCGAGTAGTTCGGAATTGATGATTGAAATTGAAAAACAAATGCTCTTACGCGCTATTGATACGCTTTGGATAGAGCATTTGGTGGCAATTGATTATTTGCGTACCGGCATCGGATTACGCGGCTACGGTCAGCATGATCCTTTGGTGGAATACAAAAAAGAGACCTACCACATGTTTAACGATTTATTGGCGCTTATTCAAAAAGAGTTGGTTTATAGTATCTACAAAATCAGTTTAGGCATCAAAGCCGCCCCTGCGGTATTACATCAAAATCAGAAGCGGAATTTGGTGCTACGTGGTGGGGAAGAGGCTTTAAATCAACAATTTAATGGTCAAAACGCTGGTTCTACAGGGGGCGCGGTTATTCATACAGTCGCTTCTGGTGGTCCCGGCAAGACTGAGGCCAAAGTAGGGCGTAACGAACCTTGCCCCTGCGGAGCAACCAATTCCGATGGAACCCCGAAGAAGTATAAGCAGTGCCACGGAAAATAGCCTCTTGCCAAAAATTGGTTAATAGTATAGAATAATGACCAGTTTAGAGTAAATAGTTTGTGGCCAATGGAAATATTATTTATATTGCTATTGGCTTAGAACTATGAACTTATAACTATTATTATGTCCAAGCACAACAAGTACGCACAGCCCGCGAGTAGAAATATTTCGCGTAGTCAAATTAAGTGGAGGACTGCAGGGGCAGTTATTTTGTTAGTTGTATGTTTGCTTATAGTATTACCAACCTATGCTAATCGCGGCATTGACTGGATAAATAATAAAGCCAATCTTGGCGTTCCCAGCTTACCTGCCGCTGGTTTTAATTTGGGATTAGATCTTCAGGGCGGGGCGCATTTGATTTATCAAGCAAATACCGAAAATATAGCCAGTAAAGATCAAGCCGACGCGGTAGAGGGCGTGCGTGATGTGATTGAACGCCGGGTGCGCGGAGGTTTGGGAGTGGCTGAGCCGTTAGTGCAAACTACTCGTGTAGGCACAGATTATCGTATTATTGTGGAGTTGCCAGGTATTACCGAAATTAATCAAGCCATCAAAATGATCGGTGAAACTCCGGTTTTGGAATTTAAAGAAGAGAATAATGAACCGGCGCGCGATTTAACCGTCCAAGAGCAAAAAGATTTAGATGCTTACAACAAAATTGCCACCACCAAAGCCAACAAGGCTCTTTCCGAAATTAAACAAGGCAAAGCGTGGAATGACGTAGTGTTGGCGTATACCGAAGATGAAAAAAGTAAAAACAATGAAGGTAATTTAGGGTTTATTCAAGCGGATCTTTACCCCGAAATTTATGCGTGGGCCAAAGCTCACCAAGATGGCGAAACCAGCAAAGAATTAATTAAGAGTTATGACGGATTAAATATCATTAAGCGCCTAGGAGAGAAAGATGGTGAAAAGAAAGTGTCGGCTAGCCATTTGCTCATTTGTTATATGGGCGCCACCGGATGTGATAACGCTACTTTTACCAAATCCGAAGCCAAAACTAAAATTGAAGAGCTGGCTAAGATCGCTACTGTAGAAAATTTTGCTCAATTAACCAAAGATAATTCCACTGAACCGGGAGCAAAAGAAAGTGCCGGTGATTTAGGTTTGTTTGGTAAGGGTCAGATGGTGGCCGCATTTGAACAAGCAATTTGGGATGTTAAGCCTGGCGTGATTGTTGGTCCGGTAGAAACTGAATTTGGTTATCACCTTATTTATAAGAAAGGTGAAGAAATGAGTAAATTATATAATGTATCTAGAATTTATATTAAAACTAAAAGTAAAACCGATGTAGTGCCTCCGAGTGATCAATGGAAAACCACCGGTTTATCCGGTAAGCAATTAAAACGCGCGGAAGTTTCGCAAAATACGCAGAGCGGAGAAATTGAAGTTGCTCTCAAATTTGATGCCGAAGGCACTAAGTTATTTGGTGATATTACCACTCGTAATGTTGGCAAGCCGTTGGCAATATTTTTGGATGGCGCGGCGATTTCGGTGCCTACTGTTAATGTAGCTATTACTTCCGGTGATGCTGTCATCAGCGGTGGTTTTACTTTGACCGAAGCCAAGCTTTTGTCACAACGTTTAAATTCAGGCGCTTTGCCAGTGCCGGTGGAGTTAATTAGTCAACAGCAAGTGGCTGCTACTTTGGGTCAAGACTCCCTGGAAAAAAGTTTCTATGCCGGTATTGTTGGCATTTTACTGGTGGCTTTATTCATGATTATTTACTATCGTTTACCGGGTGCAATATCAGTGTTATCATTAGCCATTTACGCCTCTTTAAGTTTGGCTATCTTCAAAATTATTGGCGTTACTCTTACGCTTTCTGGTATGGCTGGTTTCATTTTGTCCGTTGGTATGGCAGTAGACGCCAATGTGTTGGTGTTTGAACGTCTTAAAGAAGAATTGGCGTTGGGCAAGGGATTGCATTCGGCCATGGAAGAGGCTTTTGTGCGCGCTTGGTCTTCAATTCGTGATAGCAATATTACCACTTTGATTAGCTGTGTCCTATTAATTTGGCTCGGTTCCGGGTTTGTAAAAGGATTTGCGGTTACTCTCGCGATTGGTGTTTTGGTTTCCATGTTTACCGCTATTACCATTACCCGCACTTTAATGCGTTTCGTGTTTGGCCTCATCAAGGAAGAAGCCAACTGGTTATTTTTAGGACATAAGAAAATGATTAAGTAAATATATGAATATACCATTTATTAAATATTCCAGAGTTTGGTTAGCACTCACTTTGCTTACCGGTTTAATTTGTGTTGGTTTGTTATTTACTTGGGGCCTTAAGCCGGGTATAGATTTTACCGGTGGGTCACTTTTGGAAATTAGTTTTGATAAGTCCAGACCACCGTTGACGGAATTACAAAATACTTTTAATGAGTTAGAATTAAAAAATTCGGTTATTCAACCGGCGGGGGATTTAAGCATGATTATTCGCACTTCTTTTTTGACTGAAGATCAGCATCAGTTGGTGCTTAAACAACTGCGCGAGAAGCACGCTACCGTGGATAATACTATTCGTGAAGAAAGATTTGAAACTATCGGCGCGTCAGTAAGTAAGCAGTTGCGTACTCGAGCGCTTTGGGCCATCATCTTGGTAAGTTTGGGTATTATTGCTTATGTCGCTTACGCGTTTCGTAAAGTTTCACGGCCGGTAGTAAGCTGGAAGTACGGTTTGTTGGCCATTGTGGCGCTGGTTCATGATTTACTTTTGGTAATGGGTGTGTTTTCAGTTTTAGGACATTATTGGGGAGTAGAAGTAGATATTGCTTTCGTGGTAGCCCTACTCACAGTTTTAGGTTATTCGGTTAATGATACCATTGTCGTATACGATCGTATTCGTGAAAATTTATTGCGCCATACTTCTTCCGAGTTTAACGAGGTGGTAAATATTGGGCTTAATCAAACTATCATGCGCTCCATCAATACTACACTTACCACTTTGTTGCCATTGTTTGCTTTGTATTTTTTTGGTGGCAACACCATTCACTACTTTGTTTTAGCCTTGCTCATCGGTATTGCTTCCGGTGCGTATTCTTCGATATTCATTGCCAGTCCGCTTCTTGTTTATGTAGAAAAGTGGCAGAGAAAATCTGCGTAATTGATTGTAAATTACAAAGTTTGCAGTTTCAAATAAAAGCGCCTACGTGGCGCTTTTTTGTCTGTGGATATTAGACTTTTGGGGTAATTTATGAAGTGTGGTATAATATAGTAGTTATAAAGTTGTTAAGTTTGCTTGATAATTTTATAACTTTTCAAACTTTATAATTTTTACTTATGGGGGATACTATTTTGCGCCACTTAGTCGCTTTTTGCGCTACGGTTATTTGTGGTTTAGCTTATTATTCGGGTTACATTAGCGGCCCCCACGAAATGTGGTGGACGGCGTTTGGTCTTATTGTTATTTACGGCGCGGTTTTTAAATTT
The DNA here is from genome assembly GCA_041678665.1 of Candidatus Magasanikiibacteriota bacterium. GTDB lineage: Bacteria > Patescibacteriota > Patescibacteriia > Magasanikbacterales > GWA2-37-8 > GWA2-37-8. The sequence continues at coordinate 8,129 of JBAYNU010000001.1, read as the reverse complement.
GTGGATAAATAAGATATGGTGCTTGATCTGGTATTTTTTTCTATCGACCTTTCTTTTTGGGATTGGGTTTTTTCGTTACCAACCAATCAATCCACCGCTATTATTATGGCGGTTTTTGGCTGGGTGATAACGGCGGTAGTTTTTGTTTCCATGCTTGAAATTGCTTGGCGCAAGTATCGTCAGAAAAAATATCAGAATCAATGGAAGTGGGTAATTTTGGCTGTGGATGTTCCGCCTTTGTTTGTTCAAACCCATAAAGCGGTAGAGCAGATTTTTGCGCATTTAAGTGGCGCTTCCATTACTCCGCGCATTGGCGAAATATATTGGATGGGCAAAAAACAAAAATGGTTTAGTTTTGAGATTGTCAGTATAGAAGGATATATCCAATTTTTAATTCGCACCGAAGCCCAACATCGCGATTTGGTAGAAGCGGCCATTTACGCTCAATATCCCGAAGCTGAAATTACCGAGGTGGAAGATTATGTCAAAGATTATCCCACGCGTTTTCCGAATGATACTTATGATATTATGGGGATAGATTTTAAGCTAGCCGATAAAGATGCTTTTCCCATTCGTACTTATCCGGAGTTCGAGTATACTGTTTCCAAAGACGTCAGTATCACCGATCCTTTGGGTGGTATTTTGGAAAATTTTACTCGTATTGGCGCCGGTGAAAACTTATGGATGCAAATTGTTATTGCACCAACTAATAGTAAGTGGAAGAAAAAAGGCATAGAGTTGGTAAAAAAGTTAATTGCCAATGCCTATAAAGATGAAAAACATGATCCTTGGTATACTGCGGTGAGCGGTTTACCTCAAGCAATCGGTCAAGAAGCGCTTAATGTTTGGCATTGGGATTTTGCCGCTCCTGAAACGGTCGATAAGAAAAAGGATGAACCGGGCAAAATGATTGATCTTCCACCCGGGCTCAAAAGCACGGTGGAGTCGGTAGAACAAAAAATTTCTAAAATTGGTTTTAAAACTAAAATTAGAGTTCTATATATTGCGCGTAAAGAGATTTATAATCCCGACCGTTGTATTGATGGAATTATCGGCGCTATGAGCCAGTTTAGTATTCAAAGTCGCAATGGCATTGTGCCTTACAAACTGACTAAAGCTTTTTATTTATTTAGAGAAATGCGCTTAGGCTGGATCAAGACTATTTTTACCAGTGGTTTTAAAAAACGTAGAACCAAAACCGGCGGTCCCCAGTTTATTTTGAATATCGAAGAATTAGCCAGTGTCTGGCACTTCCCATTACCGTCGGTCAAGGCGCCTTTGGTGCAAAAGACCAGTGTTAAGAAAGCTGAACCGCCAATGAATCTACCTATGGAGAGTTTAGAAGCGAGTCCGTTTAAACGAGCCGGTACGCATCCGGCGCAAGCTGACGGTGGCGCTTCAATATTAGAAGAAGGACCCGAGCCTCCACCATTAATGTATGGATAAAAATAAAATGCCCAGCTTATGCCGGGCATTTTATTTATTTTTACTGGCTAGTTATTTAGTGGCTATACTTTTCGGTAATGAAACTTGTTTAGAATATTGATTCACTATTTTCATTGCCATTTCATAGCTGCCTGCCAGTATGGTTATATAAGCAATATCTCCCGTCAAGCTATTTTTGAAAAAGGGGATAGCCATGGTGTAGCTTTGAATTAAGCCGGTAAAGTTGTGCGCATACATTGTTCCAAAAGCCCAGATCATGAAATTGGTGACTAAATAGAAAATCACACTTCCCAGTAAAGTGCCACCAATCACCGTGGTTATTTTTTTATTAGCGCGAACTTTTAAGCCAATTAAACCCATTACTGTAAATCCGGCATAAACAGAAAGCATTATTTGCCAGGCGTAGAAGCCGATAAAAATATCACTGATCAGCATTACCAAAATTGGTCCGGCAATCGCCCAGCGTCGCGGTAGATATAATCCGCTAAACATCGCGATTGCGCCAATGGCGGTAAAATTGGCCGGGTGGGGGATAAATCTGGTGGTTATACCTAAGGCGAGTAAAAATAGTATGGCGAGCAGAGATTGTTTTTTCATAGTTTTAAAAATAAATTAGTATGATTAATGGACGATGGATTAGCAGTTATTATACCACGCCGCGTAATAATTTCAAGCCTAAATATAGACCTAAGGCAATGGTGCTACCACCGGAAATGACCAGTATTTTTTTGGCTGCTTTACGGGTGGGAGTATCGAGGGGGATGGTATTTAGTATCTGGTATTTAGTATCTGGTATTTGGTCAATATTTAGGGCGGAAATCGTGGTTGATGGAATGGTTATTTTTGGCGTGCTTGTATTAATTATCTTTGGATTTGTTATTTGTAATTGCTGTTTTACAGCCAGAGATTTATTTGTCATTTGTAATCTGTCATTTGTAATTTTCACAGTCGTTGTGTCTGCTTCTATCGTAGTAGTCGTGTATTCAATAGTAGTGGTAGGCAGTGTTGAGGAAGCGCTGATTTCCGGCGTATTAGTTGTCATCATCATCGAAGTGGATGTTACCAAAAGAGTGGTAGTGGGAGTGGGCACTGAAGCATTATTACTGCCAGCATTATCTATTGTTTCCAGCTTATTAAAATTTTGTATAATCATCCCCCAAGATTTTTGTAACGCCGCCGGCACGGCGTAGGCCGTAGTCCATACGCGCGTAAAGGCATCGGAATTTTCATCAAGTCCGCCGTCGCTGTTTTGTTTGGAATAAAGATAATTATTTCCGCGCGCAGAACTATTACTGTCATCCCAAAGCGCCTGTATTGCCCAGGCAGTGGAAATGGAGGGGGTAGGCCCAACAAAAGAACCATCAGAATTTTGGTTGATCCGTAAATAATTTTTTGCTTTTGTCAGTCCGGTATTTACACCACTAGCGTCTGGAGCCATTTCAAACGCTTGCGCGGCCGCGGCGGTCAGATCCACACTGCCAAATGATCCATCTACGCCTTGTTTGGATAAAATAAAATTAATGTCGCTGGCTATCATGGTCTCCGATGGTGTGTAACCGGATTTTAAAAGGACCAATAAAGCAAAGATATCATCATTATATAATCCCGCATCGCCAAATTGCGTGCCGTCAAAAGTATCTGTAATTTTTTTAATGTAATTTATTGCGGTACCGGAGTAGGGATTTACACCCAGTGACATCAGCGTCATGGCGCGACGGGCGTTGTCTGATACCGAATTAAGTCCGCCGGATGAATCGGGGTTGGCAATTAAGTAATTTTTAATTATATCTTTGGTAGAATTCGTTCCGTCACTCGCAAAAGCAATCGCCGCCCAGTCGGTGAGTAAATTTGAGCCGAAATTTCCATCGGTTTGTTGGGTGGATAAAAATGCCAATGCCTTGGCAGTATCAATCTTTTGGTAAGTAATTCCGCCACCCCCACCTCCACTTGTACCACCCCCACTGCTATCGCCAGAGCCGTCAGATTCAGTGCTGGTGGCGCTTTCGGTGCTGGTCGCCGTGGTTGTAGCTATCAAGGGTTCAAGCACGCTAAAATCGACGCTTTTAGGCCAATAATATGTGCCAAAAATTGAAGTATTTTCCATTCCGATATGGAAAGTGCCGGTAGAATTAACCGGAAAATATGATTCGCCCAGCGGGTTGGAAATAACAGTGGATAAAGCAGTATCTGCGCCATCCAAAAGCGCCAAGTTTGTTTCGGATAAAGGAGCGTATTCGTTGGTGTTGTAGTTATATTCCGAAATTGTGCTGGTAACAATTTCGCCCATGTAGTATGTGGTGGTGGAAATATTAATATGATGACGGTCGCCAAAATAAAAATATGCTTGTTCACCTCCGGATAAGATGTATTGGTCGGCGCCGACGCTCGGGTAAGTTCCGTTGATCGTGTATTGCCAGTTATCGCAAGCGGCGGTAGTATCGGCTAGCTTTATACACTTTACATAATATGAACCCCACGATTGAGTAATATTGCTAATTTCAAAATTGGCGCTGGCAATATCGGAATTGATTAGGGCGGCCAATGCGGTATTGGCGGTTGTGCCAGTTGTCATTTCCGCGCCGTTTAGATACAAAAATTCAGTTGTACTGGGAATGTTTACTGTATCGTTAAAAATAATTTGATCTTGGTAGCGCACCGTCATGTTGACAGCAATGTTTTCGGTGGTAGTAACAGTGCTACTGGCCATTTCTTCGGCGCGTGCCGGCGCGCCAAAAAATAACGAGCCCGCGATTGTCATTCCGAGCAGGGCGAGGAATCTCCACTCCTTTCGTATACTTAATACTTTATACATAATACTAAATACAAAATACTAAAACTTCGCTTTTTCGAATTTCCACTCAATTCTATCTCCCGCTTTTAGGATGTAAGCCGACGCGCCCACAGTGGCGCTTTGTCCGTTCACATACATTATCCAATAAGTGTTGGATCGGGTGTCGTTTTTTACACCGTTAATTTCTTCCACAAAGTATCCCATGCTCGGATACTCTTTGGCGGAAAATTGGAATGGCTGACGAGAATCAATTTGTAAAAGTTGCATGGCTTCGTAGACGGTAGTTGACGGTAGTACCGACAGGGGATAGGCGGTGGTGTTGATGGCGAGGGTGACGAGGTATTTAGTATTTTGTATTAAGTATTTAGTATCGGTGGCTGTATTATTATTTGATTGTGTTACACTGTCATTCTGAGGGAGTGAAACGACCGAAGAATCTCTTTCCGCGCGGTTATTTATCTCTTCGTTTGTCCCTTCATTTTTAGGGGAGGGGCTAAGGGTGGGGTATTCGTCCGCGTTTGGCTTGTTAATTGTTAATTGTTCGTTGTTAATTGTTAAATATGCACCGCTCACTGCAGTAACACCCAAAAACAATAGGAAGATTATAATTAATACTTTATTTTTCATATTTTTGTCACTTACAAAAAACATCTCTCCGAACAGAAAGATGCTAAAAATCTTTTGCCTGCTCGGGCTTGCCTCGCCGAAGTCCAAAAGGGGCGAGGGCGGGATTATCTGAAGACCGGACTTGTCTCCGACTTTACGTCAGAGCCTTACCGTTGCGGCACAGTGGAGGAATTTACCTCACTTCCACAGATAATAGTTAAATTGTGTATTTAGGATAACAGTAGATTAGATAAGTGTCAAAAAAGTTATCCACAGCATCGTCCAATTCTTTTTTTGGTTCTGTTCTCGCACTTTTTTTAAACTCTTTTGCTCCCCCCTGTTCTATTGACATTTTATTTAAAGTATGCTATTATATAGCGTTTGATTGTTGTATCTAAGCAATTATTATTTTAAACTGAAATGGGAAGGATAATAAAATGACGAGGAGGGAAATTTTGATAACGAATCGGCGCGAGGATTTATTACAGAGGATCGCCGAGTGGGAAAAGAATCACCATTTGGCGTTCAATGTGTCCTTTCAGTACAGCCACGCCATCGCCCTTTGCGTTATTGCGGGCCAGTGTGGAACTGCTAACCGAGAAGAGAAGTCAAGCTTCTCGGTGTTTATTCAGTACGAGGAGGGTTAACCCCCCCCCCAGTCTCGGTAACGTTGTTCTTTTGCCCCTCGGATTAATTTCGCGGGGCATTTTTTTTAAATGTTTAAAAAGAGGAGGGGGTGGTTAGCACCCCCTCCTAGAAAAGATCTAATATTTTATGTCCAGATGAGGATGTGGTTCCTCATGGACAATTACTCCACCCACCATATCTTTGCCACATTTTGGGCATTTTGGCGGAGTAATAGATTGGGTCGAATCGTCTTCTATATACTGTGGTATAGTTGACGCGCATTTCGTGCATGTCCAGATATAATTTGGTGGCTGGAGCATTGGCTCCTCCTGTAATTGTTTATGTTTATTTAACTTCGACAATTTAGAAAGGAGGGGGCGCAAGAGGGGTTAGGGGTGAATTGCGCCCCCACTCACATCGTTTAAATTTTTTTGTATCTGGTAGTTCTGCCCAATCCAATTCGTTCAACCTTTTTCAAGCGTAATAGTTTATCCAGCGCCTGGTTAATGGTCGGTCTGGCCACTTTTGCGGCTTTGGACATTTCCGCCGGCGAAGCCTCGGTAACAGTATTCAAATACTGCCAAACAGCCAATTGCTTGGGTGAAAGTATTTTTTCGATGTTTTCTTTAGACAGTAAATCCACCGCGCGTTTTGATTGCTCTAGCACAATATCCAAGAAAAAATTTAACCATGGCGTTACATCCTCGTTGTCCTTTTTAATTGTTTTTTGGCTTCGGCGCAACGCGATATAGTATTTTGGCTTATTATCTTCTATTAATTTTTCGTGCGAAATATACAGCATGTATTCATAGCCGTTTTTGAGCAGTAGTAAATTTGTGAGAACGCGCGAGATTCTACCGTTGCCGTCAATAAACGGGTGAATGTTTAAAAATTCTATCAAAAAATTACCTATTGTCAGTAGGGGATGATAAGTTTTGTTTTCCAGCGCACTCATGGTCCACTCCACCAACTCCCGCATTTCTTTTGGCGTCAAATATGCAGGTGTGGTATCAAAAAGAACGCCGACCGATTCACCGGCTTCATTCACCATATGCACACGGTTTTCTTGTTTTTTGTATTCACCACGATGTTGCTTGTCTTTCTCGACGTACTTTAGTAATTCTTTGTGGAAATGTTTTATGGCATTCTCATTAAATCTGATGTGTTTCCAAGAATCAAGAATATTATTCAAAAGTTCATAATATCCTTTGACTTCTTGCACATCTGCAACGAAGAGGCTGGCAGCGAGAGTACGCGCTTCTTCTGACTCGATGAATTGAATGAGTGGAAGATAGTTTTTCCCTTCCCGACTGCCTAACGTCCAGTCACTGTCGTAGTCGTAGACCGCTGATACTATTGCGGAAAGCATCGCACTACGCAGTTGTGTAAAAGGTCGTTCAGTGTCGGTGAAGGCCAGGAAGGCCAAGTAGAGATTGATCGACTTTTTCCACAGGCGGAATCGGTCGGTCGGCCAAATACCCTTGAGCCCCCACAGAATATGGAGGGCCCAAAAAACGAGTCTTAAATGTTTCATGATGGGTTTCCCCCCGTATAATTGTTGGAATGTGAAGAGCTATTGGCAATGGTAGCATTGTGCAAATGGTTAGTCAATGTGTCGTATTCTTGTTTGTAAAATATAAATAAATCGTCCCCGACCTTAGTCGAGGACACCTTGTATCTCTCTAAATCACTAAAATCAAAAATCAAATTTGTCCGGTATATAAAAATGTCCCGCCTATGGCGGGAAAAGGAAAAGTATATTTTGCATAACGTTTGCCCATCATCTGAAATGTGAAACATTTGGATGGAGCGTAGCGAAACCAGATATGCCGTATTAGGTGATGTTAAAATTTAAACCAAAAATTATTTTAAAAAATGAGGTGGAAATTGACCGCTTTGTTCAAGCAAAAAATCATGTCTACTTTGAAAGGCGCTCCTCACCTCAGGTAAAACTATTTTTTTATCCCAGTCCTTCATCGCTTTGCGGACGGTATCAGTCATCAAATCTTCAAATTTTTTCGAACTATTTTCATGCCACCAAAGATACATAAACGGACCTACTAAATGCGCAGCTCCGTCCGCTGATGATATGATTTTTACCTCAATTGGTGCGCGGTCAATTTCCACCTTCCTATCAATTAATTCAGCATATAACAAAGCATTGTCGAAAAATTGCTTTGGAAATCCAAGCTCCGACAGTTTTTCTTTACCACGAGTCAATGTTTCATCATATTGATTGTTAAAATCCAGTATCTTGCCATAATCATGAAGCCATACCAATAGCAAAACTAAATTTTTATCAGCTTCTTTATAAATATCACAAAGCTCCAAAGCAATTTTCTCGACAATCTCCAAATGATATTTTGCAAACCATTTATGATGTATGAAACTTGGATTTTTGGAAACCTCTATAACATGCTCCTTGAATTGCTGAATTAATTGCTCCATAATTTTTGGTTTAAATTTTAATTTCGTCTAATGCGCGGCGGTTATACAATGTCCGTAGCGGAGCGGAGGATTTTGCACAACGTACGCCGCACTACTGTTGCGTTAACCTAAATTTATTAGTAATATTTTATCTAATTCTACATTAAAATTCAACTTTTTGCAATTTTGCGATTTGAATTTAAAATGGGATAATTGTGGTGTTTTAACTAAT